>JAIEQG010000113.1 GCA_019747905.1 Burkholderiales bacterium | reverse complement strand
GCATCGGCAAGCTCCACCAGCCAGCCCTCGCCCGCGCTGTCGAGCGCGAGATGGGCGTGCTCGATGCGACGCGTGGCGGCGGCGTCCAGCCGCTCGACGAGGCTGCGCTGGAAGCCGACGAGATCGCGCCGCGCCTTCATGACTTCGGGGAAGCTCCGGTGTTCACCCACCGCCCACCATACATCGAGAGGCTGTGCGCCCCAGCTTCGCTGGGCGCTGCCTGATCACGGTCGCTGACATCTCAGCCGAGCGCGCTGATCTTCGAGAGCAGCTCGGTCTCGTCGATCGGTTTGGTCACGTAGTCGCGTGCGCCCTGACGCATGCCCCAGACGCGATCCGTCTCCTGCGTCTTGTTGCTGCACAGGATCACGGGAATGTGCCTGGTCGACGCGTCCTTGGTGAGCTTGCGGGTGGCCTCGAAGCCGTTCATGCCGGGCATGATCACGTCCATCAGGATCAGGTCCGGATCGTGGGCCTTCGCCTGCTCCATGGATTCTTCCGCGCTCGCGGCGCGCAGGACGTGGTAGCCCTTGCCGGCGAGCAGCGTGCTCAGGTACTCGAGGTCCGTGGGGGAATCGTCCACCACCAGAACGGTTTCGATCGCCATGTGCGTTCTCCTTGCGTTTGAATGCGCGGATGGATCAGGCGCGCTTCGCGTGCGAAGCGACGGCGCCCAGCAGACTCTCGCGCGTGAAAGGCTTGGTGAGATAGTCGTCGCAGCCGGCGAGGCGCCCGCGCGCGCGGTCGAACACGCCGTCCTTGCTGGTCAGCATGATCACCGGGGTGGCGCGGAAGGCCTCGTTGCGCTTGATGAGCGCGCAGGCCTGGTAGCCGTCGAGGCGCGGCATCATCACGTCGACGAACACGATGTCGGGTTTCTGGTCGACGATGACCGACATGGCGCTGAAGCCGTCCTCGGCGAGCGCGACCACGCACCCGGCCTGCTTCAGGAACACTTCGGCGCTGCGGCGGATGGTGTTGCTGTCGTCCACCACCACGACCTTGAGGCCGGTGAGGCCGTTCGCGGTCATGGCCGGACTCCGGCGATCGTCGCGGTGCGGAGCACGCCGTGCAGGTCGGGGTTGGTCATTGCGGTTCGCGCATTGCAGCGCATGTCGTTCGGGGCAGCTTCCCGCGCAGATGGCCTCGAGAGGCGACAGTGCGACGAGCCGGCTAGATTCGTAGGGATAAAAGCAAGCCACATGCCACGGATTTCCGCTCTGGAAGGGATCGCACCATGTGACGCGATGCGCCTGGCCAGGATCCGTGAACCGTCGCCGCCGTGGCGGAAAAAAGCCTTGCTTGCCAGGGAGTTCCCTCGACCTGGATGACGGATTTGTGCCATGCCGCATTTGGTCGACACGCTGCATGCTGTCGAAACGCGGTAGTCTCGCCGGCGCCGCCGATCCGTTTCCTTGAAACCCGAGGTTCGCCATGTCGCGCATCGTGGAAGTCCAGGCCATTCCGGTGTCGTTCCCGGTCCGTCCCGAAGACAGCGTCACCCTGGGTGTGGGACGCGCGGTGAAGCGCGACGCGGTCATCGTGAAGATCAGGAGCGAGGACGGCATCGTCGGCTGGGGCGAAGCGCATCACGGCCGGGCGCCCGGCGCGGTGGCGAAGCTGATCGAGACCACGTTGCGCCAGCTCGTGATGGGCATGGACGCTTTCGACACCGTTGGCGTGTGGAAGCGCGTCTACGACAAGCAGCTCGCGAGTCACGGCATGGGGGCGGCTGCCTCCATCGGGCTTTCCGGCATCGACATGGCGCTGTGGGACCTGCGCGGCAAGTCGCTCGGCGTGCCGCTTTGCCGGTTGCTGGGCGGCGCGAGCCGCCCGATCCCGGCTTACGCCGGCGGTGTCTCGCTCGGCTATCAGGCGCCACAAGCGCTCGTGGAGGAAGCGCGCGTGCACGTGGACCGCGGCTATCGCGCCGTGAAGCTGCGGGTGGGGGACTCGGTGGCGCGCGACGTCGAACGGGTCGCTGCCGTGCGCAAGGCTTTCGGAGCCGATCTCGTGGTCCTGACCGACGCCAACACCGGCTACGACGTCGCTGCGGTACGCGCAGCTATGCCGCACTACGACGCTCTGGGCGTGGGCTGGCTCGAGGAACCGTTCGCCGCGCACGATGCCAACAGCTACCGCATCGCCGCCACGCTCGGTCGCACGCCGCTCGCAGCGGGCGAGAATCACTACACGCGCTTCGAGTTCCAGCCGCTCATCGACGCACGTTCGGTCACGATCCTGCAGCCCGATCTGTCGAAGTCCGGCGGCATCACGGAAGTGATGCGCATTGCCCACATGGCCGCGGCGCACAAGCTGCCGATCAACCCGCACACGTCGATGACGGGCCTCAACATGGCGGCAACGGTGCATTTCCTCTGCGCGATCGACAACGGCGGCTACTTCGAAGCCGATGTGTCGAAGAACAACCTGTTCCGCGACGAACTCGTGAGCACGCCCTACACGGTGGACGCGAAGGGCATGGTGTACCCGCTAGAAGCGCCGGGCATCGGCGTCGAGGTCGACGAGAAGTTCCTCGCGGCGCATCCGCTGATCGACGGCCCCGCCTATGTGTGATCGGGGCGGGGCAGCCACCTGGCTGCTCGCGTTTGCGCTGGCGCTTGGATCGTGGGTCGCGCACGCAGACACCTACCCCACCCGTACGATCCGCCTGGTGGTGCCGTTTCCACCCGGCGGTTTCAACGATCAGCTCGGCCGAATACTCGCGCAGAAGCTGCACGAATCCTGGGGCCAGTCGGTGGTGGTGGAAAACCGCCCTGGCGGCGGTTCACAGCTCGGCACCCAGGCCGTGGCGAAAGCCCCTCCCGACGGCTACACGCTACTCGTTGCGAGCTTCGCCTTCGCGGCGAATCCGGCACTCTACGCGAGACTGCCCTATGACACGGCGCGCGACTTCGTGCCGGTCATCCTGTGCGCAGCCACGCCGAACCTGCTGGTAGTGGGCAACGACGTCGCCGCAACATCGGTCAAGGACCTGATCGCGCTGGCTAAGGCCAAGCCCGGCGAGCTGGTGTACGGCTCGGCCGGCATCGGCTCGTCGAACCACCTTTCGATGGAATTGCTGAAGGCGCGTGCGGGGATCGACCTGGTGCACGTGCCCTACAAGGGCAGCGCACCCGCAGTGCTCGACCTGGTGGGTGGCCGCGTGCAGGCGATGTTCGACAACACGCCCAACGTGTTGCCCCAGGTGAAGGCCGGCAAGGTGCGTGCGCTGGCGGTGACGTCACCGCGACGCTTCGCGCTGTTGCCCGACCTGCCGACCGTGGCCGAGGCCGGCCTGAAGGACTTCGAAGTGAGCGTCTGGTTCGGCATCGTCGCGCCGGTGCGCACGCCGCCCGCGATCATCGACCGCATCAATTCCGAAGTGAATCGCATCCTGCTGTTGCCGGACGTGCAAACGACCTTCCGCCTGCAGGGGGTCGAGACCGTCGGCGGCAGCCCGCAACAGTTCAGCCTGCATCTGCGCTCACAGGTGACGAAGTGGGGCGCCCTGGTGCGGGATGCGGGCATCCGCATCGAATGACGATGAGATGCCCGCTGTCCCGGGGCCTGCAACGTGGAACCTTCAGCGGATCGTGGTGAGCGATTCGATCTGGGCCTGGATGGAGCGCTGCGGATCGGTCGCGACCGCACCGACGGCGCCGGACGAGCAGACATCGCGCACGTCGCAACGCGCCTCGCGCTGAACGAACGCACCGGACTTCACGACACCAGTGCGCGACTGCGCAACGGCCTGGGCCTGCCACGTCGGAACGATGGCACGGGGCGAGCTGTTGCCACGGGCAATGGACGCGGCGTCGGCCGTGACGGGCTTCGCCACCAGGTCGAACATGCGGCCGGCATGGGCCGGGGCAGACAGGGTGAGGGTCGCGAAAGCGGCCACGAGAGCGACGGTACCGAAGGTGGTGATCTGCTTGGTCATGATGCTTCTCCTTGAAAGATTGAAGGTTGATTCGATTGGATTTCCACGGCCGCTGGGGCTGGCGGGATGCCTTGATTGCCCGTTTGGCTTGCGGCGGTGAGAAGCATCGCCGCCGGGCGTCAATCGGCCGTGCCAAGGCTCGTAAAAAAAACGTGAAATCAGGGTTCTGAGGACCCCTGGCGGGTTTTTCACACCCGCTCGCCAGGGCCTGGGACGCAAAGCGGCGCACCCTGCCGCACCCCGGCACGGGCTTTCCCGTCGCCCGGGCTCCCGGGAGGAAATGCGGGGCTCGAACGGCGGGCAGGCGGCTTGCTTATGGGACCGGACGCCCACATTCCTCCTGCCATCCGTGCCCGCCCCCCGCGGCCCAGCCGCCAGACTGATCACCCTCCTGCACCGCGTACTCGCCCCCGCGCTGGCTGCGCTTGCGCTCGCCGCACCCGCGTGGGCCGAGGGCGACGCCATCGATCTGCCAAACTCGGTGACGAAGGTCGAGGAACTCGGCGCGAAGGTGTTCTATCTGCACGACCCCGAGGGCAGCCTCACCCTCGAGGACGTGATGTCGCAGGCAGTGGCGACGCGCTTCGCACGCACTGAAGGCCGGTACCCGAACTTCGGGTTCACCCGCAACTGGATCTGGCTGCGATTCACGGTGCAGTCGCCACCCGGACCGGATCGCGCGTGGTTCCTCGAGATCGACTATCCCCCGCTCGACGTCATCGAAGTCCATGCGCCGATGCGCGACACGAACGGCGACATGCGCTACGAGGTGCGCAAGGGCGGCGACTTGCTGCCCTATGCCGCCCGCGAGATTCAGTCGAACAACTACCTGTTCGCGCTGGACCTGCCGTCGGGCTCGGTCCAGACCATCTACCTGCGCGTGCGCTCGGAAAGCTCGGTCACCGTGCCCTTGCGGTTGTTGTCGCGCTCGGGGCTCGAGAGCGCGCGCTGGAGCGAGTCCTTCCTGCTAGCTCTGTTTTTCGGCGCCCTGCTGGCGCTCGGCATCTTCAACCTGCTGCTCTGGTTCACGCTGCGCAACTGCAGCTACCTGTACTACGTGACCTTCGTCGGCATGACCGCGATGGCGTACTCCTGCTACAACGGTCTCGCCTACCAGTATTTCTGGCCCGAGTCCCCGGTGTGGAACAACCGGGCACCGATGTTCTTCGGCTTCCTCACGATCGCAACGGGCGCATTGTTCGGCCGCAGCTTCCTGCGCGTGTGGGAGCACGGTCGGCGCTACGACATTCCGGCGATGGCGATCATCGGTCTTAGCCTGCTGCTCGCGGCCGCGACGATCTCGCCGATGCCCTATTGGGTGAGCGCGCGCTGCTTCCCGTTCATCGCGATCGCCGGTTCGGTCAACCTGATCGTCAACTCCATCCAGGCGATCCGGCGCGGCTACCGGCCGGCACGCGTGTTCCTGCTCGCGTGGGCTGCGCTCATCGCCGGACTGGTCGCCTTCGCGCTCCGGGCACTCGAAATCCTGCCGGGCAACTTCTTCACCATCTATGGCGTCCAGATCGGATCGCTGGTCGAGGCGCTGCTGCTGTCGCAGGCGCTCGCGCAGCGCATTCACACCATGCGCGAAGAGAAGGAAGCCGCCCAGATGGCGGCCCTGCAGGCGAAGGAATCGGCGCTGCAGGTCAAGGAACAGGCGCTGGAAGCGTCGCGCCTGGCGGAGCACGATCTCGAATCCATGGTGGCCGAGCGGGTGCAGGAACTCGCCCGGGTCAATCGCACTCTCGAAGCGGAGATATTCGAGCGCAAGCGCGCGGAAGAACTGCTGCGGCGCCTGGCCTATCACGACGCCCTGACCGGTCTGCCCAACCGCACGCTGCTGAAGGACCGCTTCAACATGGCGGTTTCCGCGGCGAAGCGCAACGAGACCAACGTGGCACTCCTGGTGATCGACCTCGACAACTTCAAGGACGTGAACGAAGAGCACGGCCACGACGTCGGCGACGATCTGCTGGTGAGTTTCGCCAGGATCCTGCAGACGCGCCTGCGCGAGATGGACACGATTGCGCGCCTGGGCGGCGACGAGTTCGTGGTGCTGGTGAACGATCTCGCCTGTCCGCGCGAAGCGGCCCGGGTGGCGGAAAAGGTGCTAAGCATCCTGAACGAACCGATCCGCGTGACTGCGAACCAGAGCGTGCGGGTCAGCGCGAGCATCGGCATCGCGGTGTACGGCGACGACGGGACCGAAGTGGACCCGCTGCTGAAACGCGCGGAAGCATCGATGTATGCCGCCAAGAAGGCCGGCCGCGGCATCTACCGCTTCGCGACCATTCCCGCGGGCGCCTGAAACGGACTTTTCCGTGATCCCGCGGCCGGCAGCGGTCGCGACCCCGTAAAATCGCGGTTTTCGCCTCCGCCGAAAGCCCGCCGTTGAGCAAGCCCGATCCCAGCGCCACCCCGGCGCCCGCGTCCAATTTCATCCGCAACATCGTCGAGCACGACCTCGCGAACGGCACCTACGCGAGCCGCCGCTGGAGCGGACACCCCGGCGCCGCCGCCGACCAGGCTGGCGGACCGGCCGATCCGGCGCGCGTGCGCACCCGGTTTCCACCGGAGCCCAACGGCTATCTGCACATCGGCCACGCCAAGTCGATCTGCCTCAACTTCGGGGTCGCACGCGATTTCGGCGGCGTCTGCCACATGCGCTTCGACGACACCAACCCGACCAAGGAAGAACAGGAGTACGTCGACTCGATCCTCGACGCCGTGCGCTGGGTCGGGTTCGACTGGGGCCCGCACCTGTACTACGCCAGCAACTATTTCGAGACGCTGTACCGGTTTGCCGAAGCCTTCGTCGAGCACGGTCTCGCGTACGTCGACAGCATCACGCCGGAGGAGATGCGGGCGCTGCGCGGCACGCTGACCGAAGCCGGCCGGGCAAGCCCCTATCGGGATCGGCCGGTTGCCGAGAGTCTCGACCTGTTTCGCCGCATGCGTGCCGGCGAGTTTCCCGACGGCGCCCACGTGCTGCGGCTCAAGATCGACATGGCCTCGCCCAATATCAACATGCGCGACCCGGTCATCTATCGCATCCGGCATGCGCATCATCACCGTACGGGGGATGCGTGGTGCGTGTATCCGATGTACGACTACACGCACTGTATCTCCGATGCGCTGGAGAACATCACCCATTCGCTGTGCACGCTCGAGTTCGAGGATCACCGGCCGCTGTACGACTGGGTGCTCGAGAAGCTCACCGGCTTCGGCCTGCTCGCGAAGCCGCTGCCGCATCAGTACGAGTTTGCGCGGCTCAACCTCACTTATGTCGTGCTCTCCAAGCGCAAGCTGATTCAGCTGGTGGAGGAGAAGCACGTGAACGGTTGGGACGACCCGCGCATGCCCACCATCGTCGGCGTGCGCCGGCGCGGTTTCACGCCCGAGTCCATCCGGCTGTTCGCGGAACGCATCGGCGTCTCGAAGGAGAACTCCACCATCGAGATGACCATCCTCGAGGATTGCCTGCGCGAGGATCTCAACGAGAAGGCGCCGCGCGCGACGGCCGTGCTCGATCCGCTGAAGCTGATCATCGACAACTGGGAGCCGGGGAAGGTCGAACAGGCGGAAGCGCCGGTGCATCCGCACAAACCCGAGCTCGGAAAGCGCACGTTTCCCATCGGCCGCGAGTTGTGGATCGAGCGTGAGGACTTCACCGAGACACCGCCCAAAGGCTACTTCCGCCTGTATCCCGGCAACATGGTGCGGCTGCGTTACGGTTACGTGGTGAAATGCATCGGCTGCGACAAGGACGCGTCCGGCGCCGTTACGGCCGTGCACTGCGAGGTGATGCCCGATTCGAAGTCCGGCACGCCGGGCTCCGACACCTACAAGGTGAAGGGCAACATCCATTGGGTGAGCGCCGCGCACGCGCTGGAAGCGGAAGTCCGACTCTACGACCGCTTGTTCGTCGTGCCGAACCCCGGGGCAGGTGATGCGGATTTCCTGAAGCAGATGAATCCGGATTCGGTGAAGGTGCTGCCGCACGCGAAGCTCGAGCCAGGACTCGCGCACGCGAAACCAGAGGATCGCTTCCAGTTCGAGCGCCACGGCTACTTCGTGGCAGATCTGCGCGATTCGAAGCCGGGCAAACCGGTGTTCAATCGCTCGGTGACGTTGCGGGATTCCTGGGCTAAGTCGTAGCCGTTGCCCCAGCCTGACCCTCCCCCACGCCGGCGCGCGGGGAAGGGCACTCGCGACTCACACAGTCGTAGGCCTCAGCGCAGCGAGTGGACCACCGGGTTTCCTGGGCTCGACAACCGGCGCCTTCGATGCCGCGCTGCGGCTCAACCCGGACAACGCCATCTCGAGCTTGCGCTTCGCCATCGGCATCCGGTTGACCAGGGACAACACCATGTTCCGCACGAACCGCTTCGCCGGATTTCTCATCGTCGCGAGCCACGTGAGGCGGCCCGCGAACCCGACTACCTGCATGGCGGCGGGTCTGCGCACTTTTTCGTAGCCGTCGAGATAGGCGTCGTCCTGCCGGCCGCTGATCACGGCGGCCAGCATCTCGCCCAGTACCTTCGCGTCCACGAGACCCGTGTTCATCCCCTGACCGCCGGCCGGGCTATGGACGTGCGCGGCGTCGCCCACCAACAAGAAGCGTCCGCGCCGATAGGTATCAGCGACGCGATCGTGCAGCCGGAAGCGCGAACCCCACACCACCTTGGTCACGGTGGTCGTTCCGGTCCGCGGGCCTCGTGCATCGAGCAACGCCTGTATGTCGGCGACGGTCGGCAGCTCGGGCGCGTTGTCCACCGTCGAAACGATCCGGAACGTCCCATCCGGCAGCGGTGCCACCACCACCATCCCCGCCGGAGAGAAGAACAGCTTCACTTCGTCGTTGCCATGGGTCCAGTCCATGGCAACGTCGGCGAGCAGGAAGGATTCTTCGTATGTGTGGCCCGTGAAGCCTATGCCGGCCGTCTTGCGCACCATGCTGTGCATGCCATCGGCGCCCACCACGTAGCGCGCCTTGAACGAGCGTTGCTCTCCGTGCGCCGACGTAGCCGACACCAGGACGCCATCGCCGAGGTCCGCGATCGCGCCGACCGTCCAGCCCCGATGCACCGAACCGCCCACTTCGAGCAGGCGTGCGTTCAGCACTTCCTCCGTCTGGTTCTGCGGGAGCATCAACAGATGCGGATGGCGCGACGGCAACGAATCGAAGTGCAGATCCAGGAGCGACCGATCGCGATCGCGGATGCAGAATTTCGAGAGCTTCCGACCGAGGGCTTCCAGGCGCGCGGCCACGCCCAGTTCCTCCAGCACGTCCAGCGTATGGGCGTGGATGACGGCCGCCCGCGACGTGTTCTGACCCTGCTCCAACTTGTCCAACAGGACGAACGGCACACCGGCACGGCCCAGAACGATGCCCAGAGCCAGTCCGGCAGGGCCGGCGCCAACGATGACAACATCCGTAGAAACAGTACCTTGATCGATGTTCGCTTCCATGATTGATCCTCCGTCAACAGTTGTTGGTCAACATCTGTTGGCATTCTGATCCGGCCCGATCTGGTTTGTCAACACTTGTTGGCCTATACTTGTTGACATGGACGACATACCCAAGGCCCGCCGGTCCGACGCGACCAAGGCGACCATCCTCGCGGCCGCCCGCGAGCGCTTCGCACACGACGGCTACGAGCGCGCGACCATCCGCGCCATAGCGACCCAGGCCGAGATCGACCCGGCCATGGTGATGCGCTACTTCGGCAGCAAAGAGGGGCTGTTCGCGGCAGCCGCCCAATTCGACTTGCGCCTGCCGGACCTCGCCGCCCTGCCGCGCGAGGAGATCGGCCAGGTGCTGGTAGGGCACTTTCTCGACGTCTGGGAGAGCGGCGACAACTTCTTCGCGCTGTTGCGGGCCGCCGTCACCAACGAGGCCGCGGCCGAACGCATGCAGCGGATCTTCGCCACGCAAGTGGTGCCGGCCATCGCCCCCGCCATTGCCGATCCGAAGACCATCCCGATCCGGGCCGGGCTCATCGCGACCCAGATGCTCGGTCTGGCACTATGTCGCTACGTCCTGCGCCTGCCGCCGGTGGTCGCGCTGCAACGCGAGCAGCTGATCGAACTGATCGGGCCCGCCATCCAGCAACGGCTGACCGGACCCCTGGCGTGAACGCACCACATCCTCCCACGAATCCATGCTGCTGAAGCCCCACGTCCGCGACCTCGGCGATTTCACTGTCCGTCGGGTATTGCCGGGCCACCCGAAGAAGCTGGTAGGCCCGTTCATCTTCTTCGACCACGTGGGCCCGGCCGCCTTCGCGCCCGGCACCGGCATCGACGTCCGCCCCCACCCGCACATCGGGCTCGCCACCGTCACCTACCTGTTCGAAGGCGCGTTCATGCATCGCGACAGCCTCGGCATGGTCCAGCGCATCGAACCCGGCGACGTCAACTGGATGACGGCCGGCAGCGGCATCGTGCATTCCGAGCGCACACCTCCGGATCTGCGAGCGAGCGGCTCACGCATCCACGGCATTCAGACGTGGGTCGCGCTGCCGCGCGCGCACGAGGCGATCGCTCCCAGCTTCGAACACCATCCCAAGGCGGCACTACCGACGCTCGACAAACAGGGCGCGACGCTGCGGCTCATCGCCGGCACCGGCTTCGGCCTGAAGTCGCCCGTCACCACCTATTCGCCGATGTTCTACGCCGCGCTCGAACTCGCCGCCGGGGCCGCGTTCGTGCTGGAGCCGGAACATGCCGAGCGTGCGGTGTACGCAGCAAGCGGTGAAGTGCTGGTCGATGACGACCCATTGCCCGAGGCGACCATGGCCTACTTCGACCCGCGCGCACCGGTGCGTATCGAAGCGCGCTCCGCCGCGCAGGTGATGCTGCTGGGCGGCGACCCCATGGATGGCGACCGGCACATCTGGTGGAATTTCGTGGCCTCGGACCGCGAGAGCATCGAACACGCGAAGGCACGCTGGAAGAGTGGAGATTTCGCCGCCGTGCCCGGAGAGACCGAGTTCATCCCGCTGCCGGAGAAGTGATGCGCGGGCTGATGGTCCTCGGCATCGTTGCATGGCTGGTGACCAGCGCGAATGCGGCCACCGTGCAGTTGCTCGAGACCCATCCGCCGCAACCCGCCACCCTGGCCAACGGACACACGCTCAACCTCCGCCTGCGCGTGGAATCGCCCACCGCTCAGGACGTCCATATTCTCGAGGTGCGCAGCCGCGGCGAGAAGGTGAAGTGGTACGCCACCAGCGGCATCGAATCCGTGCCGCCCGGCAGCGGCGAAACCGTGCTGTTCACTTTCCTCCAACCCAAGGAAGGCGACGTGCACGTGGACGAGATCGTGGTGAAGACCATGCAAGCGGGCGCAGGCACGACGAGCCCCGATCCGCCCGGCGAAACCCACGTTTTGCCCGTGGACGCCACGTGGACCGTCGCCACCAGTGCCGACGAAGCGGCCAACCCGGCATGGGTTACCGAGCACCGCGCGCAGGCCAACGCCCGACGCGCCGCGGCCCGCGCTGCCGAACCCCCGCCCAGCCTGTTCAGCCACCTGTTGTTCTTCGCGGGTTCTCTGCTGTTCGTCGCCCTGGTGATCCTGGCCTACTGGCTGCCGATCCGCTGGATCCGGCGCTGGCAGGGAGCCTGGCGCATCGCGGCGGCGGCCTGCCTGGTGCCAATCACACTTTCCATCGTGAACATCACGCTGGGCTTGATGTCCGACCCTGGCTCCCACAACTTGTTTCCCTTCGAGATCGCCATCGCCGGTGCCATTGCGTACGGCATGATGATCGTGGTGCGCATCGCCCACGCCATCGCCGTCGGCCGCAACACCGCTTCCTGACTTGAGACTTCGCCATCATGCGTGACGCCAACCCCCAGATCATCCACCTCAAGGACTACACCCCGCCTGCCTTCCTGATCGACACCGTGCACCTGCACGTGGACATCCACGACGACCTTGTGCGTGTCCGCTCGACACTGGCCGTGCGCCGCAATCCGGCCTCCAAGGACCAGACCGCTCCTCTCATGCTGGACGGCGACGAGCTCATGCACGAATCCGCCGCGATCGACGGCCGCGAACTGACCGCCGAGGAGGTGAACGTGTCCGAGGCACGGCTCACGATTCCGCGCGTGCCCGCTGCGTTCGAGCTGGAAACGGTCGTACGCATCGACCCTTTCCGCAACACCAAGCTGATGGGCTTCTTCCAGTCGAAGGACGGCCTGTTCTCGCAGTGCGAATCGGAAGGCTTCCGCCGCATCACCTGGTTCATCGATCGGCCCGACGTGATGTCGCGCTACACCGTGAGCATCCACGCACCGCTCGCGAAGTATCCGGCCCTGCTTTCCAACGGCAACCTCGTGGCCCACGGAACGGAACCCGGGGATCGCCACTGGGCCCGCTGGGAGGATCCGTTTCCCAAGCCTTCGTATCTTTTCGCCATGGTGGCCGCGAAGCTCGATGTGCTCGAGGACCATTTCGTCACCCGCTCGGGCAAGCGCGCGCTGCTCCAGGTGTACGTGGAACCCGGCAAGCTCGATCAGGCCGGCTTCGCGATGGATTCGCTGAAACGCTCGATGAAGTGGGACGAGGAAGTCTTCGGCCTCGAGCTCGATCTCGAGCGCTTCATGATCGTGGCCGTGGGCGACTTCAACATGGGCGCCATGGAGAACAAGGGCCTCAACATCTTCAACACCAAGTACGTGCTGGCCCGCGGCGACACCGCCACCGATACCGACTACCTCAACATCGACCGCGTCGTCGCCCACGAGTACTTCCACAACTGGACCGGCAATCGCGTCACTTGCCGCGACTGGTTCCAGCTCTCGCTCAAGGAAGGCCTTACGGTCTTCCGCGACCAGGAGTATGGCGCCGACACCTATTCGCGACCGGTGCAGCGCATCCAGGAGGTGCGTGCACTGCGTGCCGCGCAGTTCCCCGAGGATGCCGGCCCGATGGCGCACCCGGTGCGTCCACAGTCATACATGGAGATCGGCAATTTCTACACAGTAACGGTGTACGAGAAGGGCGCCGAAGTGGTTCGCATGATCCACACGCTCCTGGGCGCACAGGGCTTCCGCAAGGGCATGGACCTCTACTTCCAGCGCCACGACGGTCAGGCCGTCACTTGCGACGAGTTCGCACAGGCGATGCAGGATGCGGGCGGTGTGGACCTCACGCAGTTCCGCCGCTGGTACGACCAGGCCGGTACCCCGCGCCTGGATGTGAAGGGCGAGTACGACGCCACCAAGAAGACTTTCTCGCTCACGGTGAAGCAGTCGTGCCCGCCCACGCCCGACCAGCCGGAGAAGCTACCGTTCCACATTCCATTGGCGATGGGTCTCGTGGGCCCCGATGGCAAGGATCTCTCTCTGCAACTGGAAGGGGAGAAAGGCGCCGTCGGCACCGATCGTTTGCTCTCGGTGAAGGCGCCGGAGGAACGCTTCGTCTTCGTGAATGTGCCGGCGAAGCCCGTGCCATCGCTGCTGCGCGGATTCTCTGCGCCGGTGATCCTGGACTACCCATACACCGAAGCGGAATACACGCACCTGATGGCGCATGACTCGGATGCATTCAGCCGATGGGAAGCCGGACAGCGCCTCGCGCTCGGCCTGTTGCTGAAGGGCGTGGCCGCACGCAAGGCCGGCAAGGCGTTCGAAGCGCCGGCCGAGTTCATCGCCGCATTCGCGCGCGTGTTGGCCGACGGATCGAAAGACCCGGCGTTCGCCGCCGAAGCGCTCTCGCTGCCCTCCGAGTCGTACATCGGCGAACAGATGGACGTGGTCGACCCCGACGCCATCCATGCGGTGCGCGTACGCGTGCGGCAGAAGATCGCCGCGTCGTTGCGCGACGAACTGCTCGCCACCTATCGCGCGATGGCCGTACCGGGCCGCTACAGCCCCGATGCCGCCTCAGCCGGTAGACGCGCGCTGCGCAATCTGTGCCTGGGCTACCTGATGGAACTGGACGACGACGAGGTCCGCGCCATCTGCGTGGCGCAGTTCGAGGGCGCGGACAACATGACCGACACCATGGCCGCGCTCACTGCATTGGCCAACACCGAATGCCGCGAGCGCGACGCGGCACTGGAAAAATTCCATGCACGCTGGCGCAACGAGGCGCTGGTGCTGGACAAGTGGTTCGCAGTGCAGGCCACTTCACGACTTCCCACGACCCTCGGTCGAGTCAAGCAGCTCCTCGCGCACCCCGACTTCGATATCAAGAACCCGAATCGCGTCCGCTCCGTCATCGGCACGTTCGCTCAGGGCAACCCGGTGCGCTTCCACGCCGCCGATGGGACCGGCTATGCGCTGGTGGCTGAGCAGATCGTCACGCTCGATGCACTGAACCCGCAGGTGGCGGCGCGGCTTGCGCGCGCGTTCGACCGGTGGCGGAAGTTCGATGCCGGACGGCAAGTGCACGCGAAAACCGCGCTCACCCGCATTCGCGAGCACGCGGGGTTGTCGAAGGACGTGACGGAGGTAGTCACGCGGGCGTTGGCGTAGGTCGTTACCAGGCGGCGCCACCCCTCTGCCGCCGCGCTTCGAGCCAGAGCCACACGCTGCGGCACGCCTGTGCATCGGAAAGTGCGCGGTGCGCAGCTCCCGTCCACCGGTGACCGACATGCCGAGCGGCAACATCGAGCTTGCGCCACGGACCGCCCAGCTCATCGGCGAACTCGGTCATCGCGCAGCGCACACCCTTCGACTGCTTGAGGCGGCCAGGGAAGAACGGCGAATCGAAACTCGCGTTGTAGATGACGACCAAGTCGTTCCGGATGATCTCCAGAACCTGAGGCATCACATCCGCGAGCTTCGGCTTGCCACGGACCATTTCATCGGTGATGCCGTGGATCCTGGAGGCTTCCACCGGAATGGTCTTGCCGGGGTCGATGATCGAGTCGATCAGCACGTTTCCGGCGGCATCGACGATGGCGAGCTCCACTATCGCGGCGCCGCGCGCCGGGCTCAAGCCGGTGGTTTCGGTGTCGAGGAAGATGGTCATGCTGATGGTTCCTTCAACGCAGATGTATGGACTCCATGCGGCATACGGCAGGAGCCGAGAGACCGATCAGTCGCCCAGGCCTTGCAGCATCTCTTGGAGGAGGCGTCTTGCCGCTTCCGGATTTCTGGGGCTCATGGCAGACGGCAGGCGGCCCGGAGGATCCAGTTCGATCTGCTGCGCCACTAGCTGCCGTACCAAGTCGAGACCGTTAACGTCGAGCACGCTTCGCAAATCGTAGCCGACCATGCGACCTCCAGCCGGCTCGTAGTCGAAATCGACTTCTTCTACCCAGGAGGGGAACTCGTCCCACAAGCGGGCTTCGTTGCCTGCTCGCAAGTAGTTCTTGAGAACAAGGAAGAGGTCGACTGCATCGCGGTCTCCGGTTTCGCGGCCTCGCGCGACCCAAGCGACGAGCTTCAGCAACACCAGGGCGGGCAACGACACGATCTGCATCCGTGCACCGCCAGGGAAAACAGCGGTTACGGAAGCGGTAGATGCTTCGCGGAATCCGAACACGTTCATCACGACCTCTCCTTCAGGAGGCCAGGCTATCGTTCTATCGCTACGTTCCAAGTTGCCGAAGGGGACAAGATCCAAAGGCAAACCCGCTCGATGGGTGAGCCTGTGTGCAATCCGGTCTGACGCCCCAAACAGCTCGGAATCGATCAGCCGCTTCTTGAGAGCCTGGAAGGCCGCCCAGTCGGCAACGGCCAAAGCGATGTCTACATCGGCCGTCTGACGCACCACCGCGATGCGATGCGCGTACTGCAAATGCAGGTCGCGCGCAAAGGCGCCCACGATCAGTGGTTCAATCTCGAGCGATCTCGCGGCTGCCGCGATCTCCGCGAGGACCGATCCGTGCAGCTTCAGTTCAGGCCAACCCGAGAGGTCGAGCAAGATAGTTGTCGAAGAGAACCCGCGCGGTGTCCACACATCTGCCGTCGCGGGTTGCGAGTAGATCGGCGTAGATCAGGATGGGGTGCACGACTCCGGGTTTCGGTCCGGGCGGCAACGTTTCGCCCCAGAACGGTTGTCGGATCTCCACGACACGCTGGTCTGTGGGGCCATGTGTCCTGACGAACCGGTAGTCCAGCTTCATGCGAGGCGGCAACTGCCTTGTGTAGAACGTGAGGATTCCCGGCCGCAGGTAGTCCGTCAGCAGAGCAGCAGCCGGCTCACCGCCCCACATCACTTGAGTCGGATCGGGTTTCCAGGTGCGCCACGCGTCAAAGACTTCCGTCGTATAGGTCTCACGCAGGGTCTTCGGGCGTAGGCGTCGCGCATACGCGAATGCCCACTCATCCAGGAGTTTCTTCGTCACGTTCAAGCGGCGGCGCTTTCGGAAATCGACCAGATGTCCTTGCCCTTGGAGATCGCGCAAGACTGCAGGGACAGCGCCCAGTGCAGCACCCGCCGTTGCCGCGATGGTGCGCTGAGGTGCAGCAACCAGTTGAGGATCGCACAGCAAGGCAAACAGGATCTTGATGCCATTGGCTGTGTCGGCGCGATCGCCCTGGCCGATGACCCGCTGCTCGGGCGGCTTTTGGCCGGTGACAATGACCAGCAGATCTTTCCCTTCCAGATATGCATTACCAGCTGCATCGACGAACTGTTGACCCTGATCTCGTAGCACTGCAGCAACCGGTGGCGTCACGTGGCGAGTCACGAGCAACGCAGGCTTGCCCGCGGCGGCCGCCCGATCGCGCAACTGGGCAATGATTGCCCCGAGAGTGATCGGCGTAACGACGCCCTTCGTTTCGACCAGATACTCCGTTGTCGTCTTGCCGCGGCCGATGCGAAGCCAAGCATCGCCCAGGTCTGCGGGGGTTCCGCGTAGGCGCTTGGCATCGGCAACCTTGAGGCCATGGCCAACCAGAGCCGCCGTGGCCTGCTGGATGAGGTCGAACTCTGTCGGTTTGTTCATTTTTTCGGTGCGTTCTAATTTCTTGAACACAAGCGCATTATGAACGTAGCCGAGTGTATGTTCAATATTTTCTGATGTTCACGAATTGTGTACGCGCCCGAAAAATGAACACCCGTCGACCACCTCGCCGGGGCGTCGATCAACGCCATTTCAGCTTGACGGGCCAGCTTGAGATCAACCGGGATCGCCATGATCGGCCGCTGAACAATCCATGACTTCTTACTTAATTTCATATACTTAGATAAAAATCAGACTAGCTGGCCAACACTCGCGCCACCGCCACCATCGCCTCCGTATCGCGCTGGCAATACTCCAGCAACGCCCGTTCGATCTCCGCCCGACGAGCCGGGGTTGTTTCCGGCCGGATCGCCTCCGCATAGGCTGCCTGCGCCCCATCGCCGGACTGCACTTCGCCCAGCGTCTCGTAGGCGAGCTGCGGCGCGAGGGTCGGCAGCACCTTCTTGATGGAATACGAACCCCGCATGTCGCGGTGGTAGTAGTGGTCGCGAACCACTGGTTCGAGATCCACCACGCGGTCGAGCAACGCCCGCAGCCTGGGAGCGAGACCGGGGAAAGCCTCCGCCAAACCCTTGAGGACACCACGTTCGAACGTAGCGTGATACACGACAATGGCACCGCGGCTCCCGAGCACCTCGAGCAACCGATCAGCGCAGGCACGCCGCGGATCGGCGCCCGATAGATCGAGGAAGTATTCGCGGTCGAGCGCTCCGCTGGCCTGCTCCACCTGACAGGACCACTGAAAAGGAATCTGCTGATACGGCCGAGTCCCCGCCCAGATGGGAACGGCGAACGCGATGGTCTCGAAATCCAACCAATACCTGGGGTAAGCCCACCTGGCCATCGTCCGCTGCGCGCCTGCGTCGCGATGAACCACACCCGAGCGCGTCACTTCATGAATGCGTGCGAGCTTGCCGGAGGCCGGCACCCGGCTCGCGGGCACGTCGCGTAGATCGGTGAAGCCCTCCGCCGACAAGCGACGGGCCAGCGCCTTGCCGTCGTTGCCGGGGAGCAGCGTCACCGGGTACGCCGGCTGCGCCCCGGCGAGCGAGGTGCAGTAGGCCATGAAGGGGCACGTGAACGGCTTCTCGCAGTGCTCTCCCATACGCACGTCCGGCTCTTGGCCTGCAGCCGCCACCGACTGCGCTTGCGCCATCCACTGCGGCACCTCGCGCACGAACGGCTCGATCTCGGTCGACACGTCCACCTGAACGAGCAATCCTTCGTACCGGTCACCGCCCGGATAGGCCCACGTCGTGTCGACATGCGCGATGCAGGTCCGCGCGAGATCGACGCCCGCCCCCATCACGACATGAGCCTGGATCGCTGCGTCGGCATGGTGGTAGTCCTTCACACCGCTCGTGGACTTGACCTCCACCAACGTCGCCGCACCGCCGGGATTCATCAGTACGTCTGCACGCACCAGCAGGTCGCTGTGGCGAAAAGCGGCTTCGAACAACGGCTGCTCCGGATGGGTTTGCAACGCTTCGCCGGTTTCGCGGAGAGCAGTATCGAGGTCGTCGTCGTGGGCGATCAAGCGGCCTTTGGGTACGAGGGTGCGTGCGACGGCGCCGACGGCCTGACCGGCGATGAACTGCGGTGCGGCGGCGGATTCGTCTCTCAGGTCTGGGCGATGCACCTCCAGCCAGAGGCGCTTAGGACACTGGCGGGAGGCGAGGAGGCGAGATTTGGAGAGGCGGGGCATGAGCAACCATGGAAGTCAGCCCGTGGCAGAGGTCATTTCCACGGCCGCGGAGAATCGGCCCCGGCCCAGAGCAAGTGACGCTTTGTGCTGCGCGAACCTGAGGCAAAATGTACGAAGTGTCACCCTTGGCGGTTGTACGCCTTGCCCTCCGAGCGACCAGAACAAGTCTTTCTGCGCTCCTCTGGGTTACGAGGAAACGCCAACGATGCACGCAGAGATGCGCTCGTCGGGCGAGGGCATCAGCGGGAAGGTTCGGAACTGACCAACGATGGTGGACCTTAGCCGTTCTTCCTGGGCTAGGAGATCCCTCCGTATGTCCTTCAGCAGAAGTGGCTTGTGCCGCGGCTGCTTGAGTCGTTCGTACCAAATGGGACGGATAAGGTCCAGCCATCGGCTTGCAACTTCGTCCCAATCCGGCTGCCGCTTTGAATCTGTCCGCGTAAGCATAGCCAATATGGCGTTGTATTGGTCGACATTTTCCTGATCGCGGCGGGACGATGCTGCCTTTGCGTAGCCCTCGACGACGATTTTCATCTCGTCGAGCGCCCGTTGCTTCTTGCGGGATAACAGACCACGCTCCGCGTCGCCCAACCGCTTCACAAATCCATCGAGGTACTGCGCGACCCGCTCGTCGATTGGCAGATCCTGGACCTTGCCGTCCACCCGCTGGCGCAACTGCTCACAGACTTCCGCAAGATCGGTGATTGGGGCGGCACCCATCTTGGGAAACAGTACCCAATGCGGAGCACGAAAACTTCCACCTGCCAGAGAAAAGAATGCCCATGGGGAATGCGCGCTTACGACGCTCACGCGGGACAACACCCGCGTGGTCACCGTCCGATAGTGCTGATAGGTCTTCCCGTCGATCACAGCGCGTTCGCCACGCACAAGGGACCTGACGGGTTCGAAGGCATCGTGAATGCCGTCCCAGCTCGTTGCTTCCTCAGCCTTCTCGTACTCCTCAATCAAGGCCTCAGCGGTCAGCGGCTTGGATTCGCCCTGCATTCTCTCCGGCAATGGCATGTTGGAACCAAGCAGGGCTTCTACAGTCTCGTAACGCTCAACAAAGCGCTCGTCAGACGACAATGCAAACTCGGGAGCATCTTCAGGCCACCATGCTTCGATGGCACTGTGCTGACTGTCCATGCGGTCGACTCGACCAGCCCGCTGCTCGGCAATGCGAACCACGCTAGGCATATCAAGGTGCACCATGCATGAGGCCTGCTGAAGGTTGACGCCTTCTGCCATGCTATCTGAGCAGAGCCCCATAACTGTCATTGCGGCAGCCCCGGGCTTGAAGCTGTCCAGAAGCGTAGCTCGCTGAGAGCGAGGATCGCCAGTGGCGATCAACACCGTCTGCTCCGGTACAAGCGTTTCGATCTGGCGACGGATCTGTGCCAATGTGATCGGCCGACTGTCAAATGCAAGCAACATTGGGTGCCGCTTCGCAAGCGACACCAAGTGTTCGCCCTTCTTCCGCTCGCGACTGTCAGACATTCTCTGGACGAGTTCGAGGATCGTCGCGTAGATTTCCCTGTCCCGCTCGCAGGCATCGGCGTGCAAGCGCCGATCGCTCAGCCAGTCCGGCAACGGGATCGATAGCTTGCTCTCCGGCGGATGCCCTTGGAAGCGAGTCAACCGCTCTAGCTGGTTACCCGTAGATGTGTGCTTAGAGAAGCCCGTCAACCCGAACGATTCTCGGGCTCTGTCAGTCCCCGCGATGTGTTCAACCAACGCCGCGCGAGACGACCGAAGTGACGCCATGATTTGGTAACGGGCGATCTTCTTGGCTGCGTTGAGCCTGGCATTCAAGAAACTCTCTTCAGACCATCCCTTCTTCTTCAGCGCGTCCGGCATCTCGATCGTTTGGACGAAGTGTGTCACCGCGCACAGTTTGTCGGCGAACGCCCGGATTCGCACAGCGAGATCTCTGTCGTGCTGAGGCTCGTTCAGAGTGTAGACATGCGGCTCATGGGTCGGAAATTTGCAGCGCCGTCCTTTGGCGTCGACAAATGCTGAAGGATTTTCGTCAATCAACTCGTTCAGCATCTTCTTCGTTCGGCGGACCGTGAACTTCTGAATCTCTCGGCGAAGAACGTCAATCTCAGGGTCCGTGAGTGTCCGGTGGATGTCGTTGACGCCTAACATTCTCTGAAAGGCCTGGAGCGTCGAAGTCTCCAGATTGTCGGCTCCGAGCATGTCTGCAATCCGCAGTAGGTCCGTCACGCTCCGATTGATCGGAGTAGCCGTGAACAACAGCACGTGATCAGCCATGTTCCTTAGCAACTGCTGCGTCCGATTGGAGCTCAGGTTCAGAAAGTTATGCCCCTCGTCGACACACACGATCTGCGCCCTGCGCAGCGCCTCTACGATTCGCTCGCGATCGTCGTTTACGGCGCGGCTGAGGCTACCGTGAGAGACAACTTCCAAGGCTGCACCGCAGCGCGTCGCTTCCAGCTCCCAGTTTTCTCTGACGGCCGGTGGGCAGACCATCAGGGCTTTCCCGCGGCGAAGACGGCCGGAGCGAACGATGTCGTCGATGGCGGCACGGATCAGGTGTACCCCCATCCTGGTTTTCCCCGAGCCGGTGGCATCGGCGACCAGCGCGCTCCCCTGCCGCGACAGCACATACAGCGCTTGAGCAATCCCTTGGCGCTGTGACGGCCACAAGTCTCCCTCGCCAGGAAGGTAGCCCGCGGCGAGGTAGTCCTCTGCCCAGTTGCCCTCCAGAAGCTCGTTGCAGGCGCGCGCCAGTGCTTCCTGCCACGTAACGGCTCGGAGCAGCCTGTTGAGTAGCTCGATCAGATCCGCCGAGTAGTCAGTCCCGAGCCGCCAGAAATTCTCCGCGATGTTACGAAGCTCTTTGTATCGCACTGCCTCTTTGCTGGCCGAAAAGCGCGCGTTGGCTTCCAGCTGGCTCCCCAGGCCGTTCGCGGTGAAGTTGCTCGAACCCACTGTCGCGGCCTCGTCGCCAACATAGATCTTCGCGTGTAGCCGGCTCCCGGTATCGGACACATATCGAGCGCTGATGTGGCCTGCGTCAATCCGGTTGATGCACTGAATGAGCTTACCACTAAGTAGAAGTGAGAATCCGCGCTTGAGCCAGTAACTCGTGACTTCTTGGGGGAATGAGTGGCCGCGAACCTCATAGGTTTCCCGTCGTCCAGGAAACGGCTCGGCGCCAAGAACGA
Source organism: Burkholderiales bacterium (assembly GCA_019747905.1). GTDB lineage: Bacteria > Pseudomonadota > Gammaproteobacteria > Burkholderiales. Next base: position 4,650 of record JAIEQG010000113.1, on the reverse strand, counting down.
CTCGGACGGCCTCCGCTGACGTACACCCCGAGAGGAAATCGACTAGTTCATCTAGAGAGGCGTACCCCGTAACGACCAAAGGGCTGGACGAAGTCCGCAAGTCTTCAAGGACGATGTCCCTGACTCGGCTAGCGCCTGTATTGAGCGGAAAGCGGCCGGACTCGGGCCAGTCGAGGGACTGGACGCCCACGGCAGCTGGAAATGCGGGGAAGAGGTCGAGCGAATAGCTCTTGTTCTCCTTCTTGCTCAACGCCTTCCCCTCCATCGAACATATCGCATCAAGTTGCGATCGTATCCTGCTGGGAAGGGCTTTCTCACCCACCTACCCCTCGCCTTTCCCCACCCCCGCAACAATCCCTAGCAACCTACCGAAGCAGCTCCAACGCGACCTCCAGGTCCTCCAAGATCTCCGGGCCGATCACCTCCGGCTGCGGCAGGTTATCGGAGTCGGGTTCGTACGGGAGAGCGTGCAAGGGGCGCGAACCGGCCTCGTAGGGCCAGTACGTGGGTATGCCCAAATTGGGCATGAATCCACCCGGTTTGGATAGTCGGATTGGAGGCGCGCGATTGCCCCCACCCTGGCCCTCCCCCAGCTAAAGCTGGGGGAGGGGATGTCGCAGTGTCAGGCGAGCGGGTTACTCCGCCGCCAGCACTCCAGGCACCACTACCAACTCGCTGAACTCCGCGAGCAGTTTGTCTTCCTTCTCGGCCTTTTCCGCCTTCTCGCCGCTGCGCTCCAGTTCCAGGAAAGCCTGCATGGCGGCGAGGAGCAGCGCCGAGCGCGTCATGCCAGTGGGCTTGGCGTCGGGGATCGCTGCTTCGATTTCGTCGTTCATGGGGGCTCTCCTTTCCGTTCTTACTGGTGAGTCCGAGGATACGGGGGGAAGTTCCCCGAAGCCGGGCGCACGCTCAATAACGCGATACGTGTGCCGGTGGTGTACGGATTCGCGTGAATTCCGTTGGACGGGCGAATCGGGTGCGCGAGCGGCGGGATGCTGGCGCGAGCGGTCGGTACGGCGGCATGAGCGGTCGTGGGACGAGACGACTCCTCGACGCCAGCTGACGCGTCGGGTCGAAGATTGGCGGAAGCGGCCCCCATCCCAATCTTCCCCCGACTTCGTCGGGGGAAGGGGTGTACGTCCGCTCCCCCAGCTGAACCCGGGGGAGGGAGTGCCTAGGCTTTCGCCTCTACCTTTTGAACGAAACGCGCGCGGTCGATCACGGCGCGCTCGTGAATCCCTTCACCGATCCGCTCCCGCTCGTCGTCGGCCCACACTTCGAAGGTCAGGATCTTGCCGTCGATCTTCACCAGGCGCGACCCCGCCACCACCTTCATCCCGGGCGGGGTGGCGGCCAGATGGCGGATGTCGACCCGCACGCCCACCGTCGTCTTGCCCTCCCCCACCAGCGGCTCGACCGACGTGCCGGCCGCGGTTTCCATGAGCGCAATCATGGTCGGGGTGGAAAAGACGCTGACGAAACCGCTGCCCAGGTCCGAGGCCAGGTTACCCGGGCCAGCGGTGACTTCTGCCTGCCCGGTCACGCCGGGTTCCAGCACGTTGCTCATGGCGACAAGATCTCTATTTGTTGTTCTCGACGGCGAATTCGATGGTGCGGATGAAGGCGAGCTTGCCCTGCTCGTTGCGCACGATGGTGTAGCCGTGCAGGCCGTCGCCGTTGGCGTCGAAGTTGTAGGTGCCTTCGATGCCCTTGAGGCCCTTGGTCCCCAGCAGCGCCTTGCGCACGGCCTCGGAATCCGTGGAACCTGCCGTCGCGATGGCATGCTTCAACAGGTGCAGTGCGGCGTAGGACCACGCTGAGTAGAGGTCGGGGTTGAATCCGTGCTTCGCCTTGAACTTGGCGGAGAACGCCTTGCTCTCCGCATTGGCTTCGGGGAAGAAGTCGGTCACCACATAGGTCCCCCACAACGCGTCGCCGGCCAGCTTCAGCGCGGTCTCGGTGGCGAGCGAGGTGGAGCCGATCCAGTCGACTTCCACGCCGAGCTGTTTCAGCTGCTTGGCGAAGATGCCCACGTCGGGCGAGTTGGTCATGTAGCTGCCGATGATGTCGGCGCCCGACTTCTTCACCGCCAGCACCACGGCGGTGAAATCCTGCTGGTTGTTGGTGTAGCCCTGGACCAGCACCGGCTCGACGCCGTGGGCCTTCAGCGCGTCCACCAGGGCGTTCTTGCCGTTGGCGCCGAAGGTGTCGGTCGAATGGATGATCGCCCACTTCTTCTTGCCGAGCGTCTTCACCCCGTGCTCGGCGACCACGCGGGAGGAATAGAAGTCATTGGGCCGGACGCGGAAGATCCAGGGGTTGTTCACCCGCGTGAGGCTCGGGTCGCTGCCGCCGATGATGGCCGGCAGCTTCGCCTTGGCGATGGTGGGCGAAGCTGCCTGCACCTGGGTGCTGCGCAGCGGGCCGACCACCGCCACCACCTTCTGATCGACGAGCTTGGAGTAGGCGAGCACGGTGCCCGGGTTGGTGCTCTGATTGTCCTCCACGATCAGTTCCACCGGCCGGCCGAGGATACCGCCCGCAGCGTTGATCTCCTCCATCGCGAGGCGGACGCCGTGCAGGGTGAGCACGCCCGCTTCGGCCGCCGGACCGGTGGTCTCGTCCACCAGCCCGACGCGGATCGGGTCGGCCGCATGGGACGACGCCCCGACACCAAGCAGGATCAGGCCGCACAGGGCGGCGTGCAGGCGGGTGCTCATGGTTCTCCTCCCTCTCGTGATGGTTACGCCCAACCTCGAAGGATGATCTTTCGCAGGGCTGCTGAAAAGTCGTCCCGGCGGCAAAGAAGTGCTTGACCTGGAGTTGACTCCAGGTTTTAAGCTTTTTGCCGCCATGAGCGAGAAGACCTACACCATCAAGCAGACGACGCTGATCACCGGGTTGTCGGAAGACACCCTGCGCTACTACGAGCGGATCGGCCTGCTGGGGCCCATTGGCCGCACGCCCACCGGGCATCGCCGCTACACGGATTTCGACCACCAGTGGGTCGACTTCATCGCCAAGATGCTCTCCACCGGCATGAGCCTCGAGACGGTGCGGCGCTACATCGATCTCTTCCGCGAAGGCGAGGAGACCACGTCCGAGCGGCGCGGGATTCTCGAGCTGCACGCCCGTCAGTTGCACGAACGCATTACCCAACTGCAGGAGATGCTCTCGTTCCTGCAGTGGAAGATCGACCACTACGACGATCTGATGCGCGAGAAGGAAGCGAAGTTCCGGGCCCAGCACGGCGCGAAGCTTCGGCCGCGCAAGACCGCCCGCACATAGGAGATCAACCATGACGCTCGATCGCAGAGATTTTCTGAAAGTATCCGCGCTGGCCGGCGGCGGCTTCGCCATCGGTATCGGCCGCAGCGCGCTGGCCGCAGGCAACGACGAGTTCATGCCGAACCCGTGGATCCGCATCACGCCCGACAACCGCATCACCATCATCGTCGACAAGGCCGAGATGGGTCAGGGTGTCTACACAGGCTTGCCGATGCTGGTGGCCGAGGAACTCGACGCGGACTGGTCCAAGATCGAGATCGAAGCCGCGCCTGCTGCGAAGCAATACGCGCATCCTTGGTTCGGCGTGCAAGGCACGGGCGGATCGACATCGATCCGCGCGATGTGGCAACCGCTGCGGCAAGCCGGCGCCACGGCACGCGCGATGCTGGTGTTGGCCGCGGCCCAGGCATGGGAAGTGGAAGCCTCGACCCTGCGCACCGATCGCGGTTCGGTCATCGGGCCGATGGGCGTGAAGGCCACCTACGGCAAGCTCTGTACGCGGGCGGCCAGGATCACGCCGCCGAAGGACGTGCCGCTCAGGGATCCGGCCAGGTTCCGCATCATCGGCAAATCGACGCCGCGGCTCGACACCGCGGACAAGGTCGCAGGTAGCGCGCAGTTCGGGATGGATGCTCAGCTGCCTGGTCTGCTGACCGCGGTAGTCGCGCGATCACCGGTGGTGGGCGGCAAGGTCGCGCGCTTCGATGCGCAGAAAGCGCTCGCGGTGCCCGGCGTTCGCAAGGTGCTGCCGGTATCGAGCCCCGTCTCGACGGGCGTCGCGGTGCTCGCCGAAAGCTACTGGGCGGCGACGAAGGGCCGCGATGCGCTCGAGATCACATGGGATGCCGGTGCGAAAGCCTCCCTGTCCACCGACAAACTGCTCGAGGAAATGAAAGGGCTGGCGCAATCCGGCAACGGCGCACTCTCCGCCCGCAAGGAAGGCGAAGGCGCAGCCGCGCTGGATTCCGCGGCAAAGGTGATTGAAGCGCTCTACGACGTGCCTTATCTCGCGCATGCGCCGATGGAGCCGATGAACTGCACCGCGTGGGTCAAGGCCGACGGTGTCGAGATCTGGGTCGGCAGTCAGGCGCAGGGCCCCAATCAGATGACGGTGGCGCAGCTCGTGGGCTGCAAACCGGAGCAGGTGAAGATCAACTCCCTGCTGCTCGGCGGTGGATTCGGCCGCCGCTTCGCGCCGGACTTCCTCACCGAAGCCGTGCTGCTGTCGAAGGCCGCGGGCGGTCCGGTTAAAGTCGTCTACTCGCGCGAGGACGACATGCGCGGGTACTACTATCGACCGCAAGCGGTGGCGAAACTGCGCGCGGGTCTCGATGCGGGCGGCAAGCCGATCGCCTTCGCCGC
>JAIEQG010000094.1 GCA_019747905.1 Burkholderiales bacterium | reverse complement strand
CCCATCGTGCTGGTTGAGCAGAACGTGCAGCGCGCCATCGCGCTCACGCAGCGCTACTACCTGATCGAGCGCGGCCAGGTGACGGCCCAGGGCGATTCGGCCAATGCGGCACATCGTGCGGACTTGCTCGAGAAGCTGAGCGTCTAGGGCTGGCTCTTCTCCTTTGCGCATCCATCGGGCATTGCTGCTGTTCCAGCATGGATGATGGAGGCCTCTACGGATTCAGTGGCCAGCGATCTCGTGCGCGTCCGGTCGGACCGGCGGCCTCGCAGCAGATGTTCGATAACGATCGCCGCTGGCCGGGACTGATTTTTCCAAGGCGCCGGATCCTGTTGGACGACCCGGCACCACCTTGAATCACTCCCACTCAATCGTGGCCGGCGGCTTCCCCGAGATGTCGTACACGACGCGATTGATGCCCCGCACCTCGTTGATGATGCGGTTCGACACGGTCCCCAACAGGCTGTGCGGCAACTCCGCCCAATGCGCTGTCATGAAGTCCTGCGTCTGTACGGCCCGGAGCGCGACCACGAATTCGTAGGTCCTTCCGTCGCCCATCACGCCGACGGACCGTACCGGCAGAAAGACCGCGAACGCCTGCGACGTGCGGTCGTACCAACCATGGTTGCGGAGTTCCTCGATGAAGATCGCGTCCGCGCGGCGCAGCAGATCAGCGTACTCCCGCTTCACCTCACCCAGGATGCGCACCCCGAGCCCGGGCCCCGGGAAAGGATGACGAAACACCATCTCGCGCGGTAGTCCCAACGCGAGGCCCAGCTCGCGCACTTCGTCCTTGAACAGTTCGCGCAGCGGTTCGAGCAGCTTGAGGTGCAGCGTCTCCGGCAATCCCCCCACGTTGTGGTGCGATTTGATCGTGTGCGCCTTCTTCGTCTTGCCGCCGGCCGATTCGATCACGTCGGGGTAGATGGTGCCCTGGGCCAGCCATTTGACGTTGGGCAATTTCTCGGCTTCGCGCTGGAACACTTCGACGAACACGCGACCGATGATCTTGCGCTTCTGTTCGGGATCGGAGACTCCCGTCAGTTGCCCAAGGAACTCGGTAGACGCATCGACGTGGATCACCTTGACGCCGAGATTCTTCGCGAAGGTTTCCATGACCTGCGCCGCTTCGTTCAGGCGCAGCAGGCCGTTATCGACGAACACGCAGGTAAGCTGCATGCAGATGGCACGATGGATGAGTGCCGCAGCCACGGATGAATCCACGCCGCCGGACAATCCGAGCAGGACTTCGTCGTTGCCCACCTCGGAGCGGATGCGACCGACCGCTTCGTCCACGTAGTCGGGCATCTTCCAGTCGAAACCGGCACCGCAGATCTCGTGCACGAAGCGATCGAGAATCGCCTTGCCTTGCAGCGTGTGGGTGACTTCGGCGTGGAACTGGATCGCATAGAACCCGCGGGATTCGTCGGCCATGCCGGCGATGGGCGTGGAAGCGTTGCTGGCAATCACCTTGAATCCGGGCGGGATCTCCTCGACCTTGTCGCCGTGGCTCATCCAGACATCGAGCAAACCGTGGCCTTCGTCGTTGATGCGGTCCTGGATGTCGCGCAGCAGCCGCGAGTGACCGCGGGCGCGAATCTCCGCATAGCCGAACTCGCGCTTGAGGCCGTTGTGCACCTTGCCCCCGAGCTGGTCGGCCATGGTCTGCATGCCGTAGCAGACACCCAGCACCGGCACGCCGACAGTGAACACGGCTTCCGGCGCACGGGGCGTACCGCCCTCGGTCACCGAGTTCGGTCCACCCGACAGGATGATGCCTTTGGCACCGAAGCCCTTCACGAACTCGTCGGTCACGTCGAACGGATGGATCTCGCAATAGACGCCGGTTTCGCGCACGCGGCGCGCGATCAGCTGCGTGTACTGCGAACCGAAATCGAGAATCAGGATCTTGTCGTGCATGCGTCGAAATGTCGGGAGTGGAATGAACAAGAGGCGCTTCGTGGGGCGCCTCTTGCGGGATCTCGATTCACACAGGCGTTCAGTCCACGTGGTAGTTGGGGGCTTCCTTGGTGATCTGCACGTCGTGCACGTGGGATTCCTTGATGCCGGCCGAGGTGATCTCGACGAACTGCGCGCGCGTCTGCATCGCGTCGATGCTGCCGGCGCCCACGTACCCCATGCTGGCGCGCAGGCCGCCCATCAACTGGTGGATGACGTTGGTCACCGGGCCCTTGTAGGGAACACGGCCTTCCACGCCTTCGGGTACGAGTTTGTTCTCGCTCGCGTCCGACGCGTCCTGGAAGTACCGGTCGCTCGATCCCTGCTGCATCGCTCCGAGTGAGCCCATGCCGCGATAGGACTTGTACGAGCGGCCCTGGAACAGTTCGATCTCGCCGGGCGCTTCTTCGGTGCCGGCAAACAGGCCGCCCAGCATCACCGCATCGGCACCGGCCGCAATGGCCTTGGCGACGTCGCCGGAATAGCGCACGCCGCCGTCGGCGATCATGGGCACGCCGGTTCCCGCGAGCGCGGTGGCGACGTTCTGGATGGCCGAGATCTGGGGCACACCGACGCCTGCCACGATGCGGGTCGTGCAGATCGAACCCGGCCCGATGCCGACCTTGACGCCGTCCGCGCCGGCATCGAGCAGAGCCTTGGCGGCAGCAGCGGTGGCGATGTTGCCGCCGATGACTTGCGCATTGGGGAAGTTGCGCTTCACCCAACGCACGCGGTCCAGTACGTTCTGCGAATGACCGTGAGCGGTGTCGACCACGATCACGTCGGCACCGGCGTCGATCAGCGCCTCGGCGCGCTCTTCGGTGCCCTCGCCCACGCCAATGGCGGCGCCCACGCGCAGACGACCGAACGTGTCCTTGCAGGCATTCGGGTGTTCGGAGGACTTCAGGATGTCCTTCACGGTGATGAGGCCCTTCAGCTCCCAATCGCCGTTGATGACCAGCACGCGCTCCAGGCGATGGCGATGCAGCAGCGACATGGCTTCTTCGCGCGTCGCACCTTCCTTCACCGTCACCAGACGTTCGCGCGGCGTCATGATGTTGCGCGCCGGCTGGTCGAGGTTGTCTTCGAATCGCAGGTCGCGGTTGGTGACGATGCCCACGACACGTCCCGTTTCGACGACGGGCAGGCCGGAGATGCGGTATTGCCGCGTCAGTTTCAGCACGTCGCGGACCGTCATGTCCGGCGAGATGGTGATCGGGTCTTTCACGACACCGCTCTCGAAGCGCTTGACCTTGGCCACTTCGGCTGCCTGGGCCTTGGGCGGCATGTTCTTGTGCAGGATGCCGAGCCCCCCTTCCTGGGCAATCGCGATGGCCAGCCGGGATTCGGTGACCGTGTCCATGGCGGCGGACAGCAAGGGGATGTTGAGCTGGATGCTGCGGGTGAGGCGGGTGTGGAGGCTGACGTCCTTGGGGAGGACCTCCGAATGCGCCGGGACGAGCAGGACGTCGTCGAAGGTCAGCGCCTTCTGGATCACTTGCATGTTTCTGATCCTTCACACAAAAAGCTATTATACAGAAACGACTTTCCGAGCGGAACGACGCCCTTCATGCTCCTGTCGATCCCTCAGGCCCGATGAAGCCCCGCCAACCGAACCCCGATTCAACGCCACACGCGTTCAAGCGTTACTCCCTGGCGACACTGCTGTGCGCTGGCATATTGCTAGCTTCGACAGGGACTTGCGCCGATGCAACCGCCGAAGCGGCGGAGGCGGCCCTGGGTGAAGCCGAGGTCGCCGTGGCCAAGGCCCGCGTGCGCGGCGCCCTGTGGTCCACCGCCTGGAGCGCATTGCTGGAAGCACGCCGTACCCGGAATTCGCAGGACTACGCAGCATCGGCGCGCTGGAGCGCACGCGCCGCAGAACTCGCCGGCCTGGGAATCACCCAGGCGGAACATGAAGCGCGATCCCCGCAAGGGGGCAGCGCCGGCAATACCGGAGGAAATCCATGACGCCACGTCTAATCGCCATCCCGATCGCTACCGTCCTGCTGCTGTTCAGCGCGGGCCAGGCGCTTGCAATCTGCAAGTGGAAGGACGCGAACGGACGCACGCAGTACTCCGACGCACCGCCACCCGGCGTTCAATGCGAAGGCACGATCAAGGCCCCGCCGCCGGCGACCTCGGGTGCAGCACCCGCAGCCCCGCAGAGCTACCAGGAAAAGGAAATGGAGTTTCGCAAGCGCCGCGTGGAAAAGCAGGAAGCCGAGAAGAAGGCGCTCGAGGAGAAGCAGAACGAAGAGGCCAAGCGCCAGAATTGCGAGAACGCCCGCAACCGCGCAGCCGGCCTTGCAGCCGGCGGTCGCGTCGCCCGCTTCGATGCGAACGGGCAGCGCTACTACCTCGGGGAAGAAGAGCTCGCGAAGGAGCTGGCCGAAGCCAAGCGGCAAGCCGAGCAGCTCTGCAAGTAGGTCACCCGGCACGGGCGCGACGGCGCCGCGCCTCCTTCGGATCGGCCGTCAACGGCCGGTAGATCTCGATCCGGTCGTCCGCTCGCACTGTCGCATCCAGGCTGGCGCGACGGTTCCAGATACCGACCTTGAGGTGGGCCGGATCGATCTCGGGGCAGTCTGCGAACAACCCGGATTTCTCGATGGCCTCGCGCACGCTGGCACCCTCGCTCAGGGCGACGCGCTTCGACCATTGCCGCTGCGGCAGCGCATAGACCACTTCGACCTCGATGGTGCCGGGTTCAGCGGGCACCGTAGATCTGCTCCGCCCGCTTGACGAAGGCTTCGATGAATGTCGCAGCGATGTGCTCGAACACCGGGCCCACGAGCTTGCCGAGAATGTGGCTCGCGAACTCGTAGTTGAGTTGGAAGCCCACCTTGCACGCACGCTCGCCCAAGGGCTGGAAACTCCAGGCGCCGTCGAGATGGCGAAACGGCCCTTCCACCAGCTTCATGTCGATACGCTGCGGCCGCGCCTTGGCGTTCTCGGTAGAGAAGCGCTTCTTCACGCCGTGGTAGTCGATCAGGATGGAAGCGCGCGTGCGCTGCTCGTCCCGCGCTTCCACCGTGGTGCCGCCGCACCAGGGCAGAAACTCCGGATACGCTTCGATCGCATCCACCAGTGCGAACATCTCCTCCGGGGTGTAGTGCACCAGCACCGAGCGTTCGACTCGAATCACGCGACTTCGTCTTCCTTGTGGCGCGCGATACCGGGTGGTACGCGCTATCGGGTTGGTAGAATAGCGAACTGAAGTCCAACCGGCACGGCCCCCATGAGCATCGCCCAGAACAAGAAGGCCTTTCACGACTATTTCATCGAAGAGCGCTTTGAAGCCGGCCTTGCGCTCCAGGGCTGGGAAGTGAAGTCGATGCGCGCCGGCCGCGTGCAGTTGCAGGAGGCCTACGTGATCGTGAAAGATGCCGAAGTCTTCCTGCTCGGGGCGCATGTAAGCCCGCTACCGACCGTGTCGACCCACGTCGAGGCCGACCCGACCCGGACCCGGAAGCTGCTGATGCATGCCGAGGAGATCCGCAAGCTGATCGGCCAGGTGGAGCGTGCCGGCTACACGTTGGTGCCGCTGGATCTGCATCTGAAGAAGGGCAAGATCAAGCTGGAGATCGGACTGGCCAAGGGCAAGAAGCAGCATGACAAGCGAGAGGTCGAGAAAGAACGCGAGTGGCAACGGGAGCAGCAGCGACTGTTGCGGAGCAAGCGTTGATCGACCTCGGAGCTTGCGGTGGAGGCTAACCTCGGCCGGTGGCCGAGGTTAAGCGCAGCGGCCGGAACCACAAGCGCGACGTGGAACGGGAGCGCGAATGGCAGCGGGAGCAACAGCGACTGATGCGCAACAAGCGGTAGCTTGCCCCCTCCCCAGCCCTCCCCCATCGAAGATGGGGGAGGGAGTGCAATTGTTGGCGACGGTGCCCGGTTCGAAGGCACTCCTTCCCCCATCTCCGATGGGGGAAGGCTGGGATGGGGGCCAACTGCACCCCGCTCTCAACGCTTCCCGAACAACCCCCGCAGCGCATCCTGCAAGTCCGCCGGCACGACCACGACCTTGGCGTTGTTCGAGGACGCCATCTTTTCCATGGCCGCGATGTACTTTTCACCGAGCAGGAACAGCATCGGCGCATCGCGATCCTGCACCGCGGCCGTCACCTTCTGGATCGCCTGACCCGCAGAATCGGCCAAGGTCACCTGTGCCTCGGCGTCACGCCTGGCGCTCTCCAGCCGGCCTTCGGATTCCAGGATCATCGCGGTCTTTTCGCCCTCGGCCTTGGTCACGGCCGCCTTTCGTTCCCGCTCCGCGCTCGCCTGCAACTCCATCGCGCGCTGCATGGACTCGGAGGGCTTGATGTCCTGGATCTCCACCGACTTGACGGTGAGCCCCCAGTCGATCGCCTCGTCGGCGATGCTCTCCTTCAAGCGCGCCTTGATCTGGTCGCGCGACGAAAGCGCCGAATCCAACTCCATTTCCCCCACGATCGAACGCAAGGTGGTCTGGACCAGTTGACGGATCGCCTCGGAGAAGTCGGTCACGCCGTAAACCGCCTTCACCGTATCGGTCACCTTGATGAACGCGAGCGCGTTGGTGAGGATCACCGCGTTGTCGCGCGTGATCACTTCCTGCTGCTCGATGTCGAGAATGATGTCCTTGGTGACGACCTTGTAGGCGACCCGGTCGATGTAGGGAATGATGATGTGCAGGCCGGGCTCGAGCGTCTTGTGGTACTTGCCCAGCCGCTCCACCACCCATTCCATGCCCTGCTCCACCACCCGCACGCCCTTGGCGATGGTGATGGCCGCGAAGATGAGCAACGCGATGACGACGACGGTAACGGCTGTCATGAGATCCCCCGAAAGACTGCTGAAGGCTAGAGTCGGGCGACGCGCACGATGTGGCCTTCGACAGCCAGCACCTTCGCGCGATCGCCCACGTTCAATTCCTCGTCGGACCGGCACTCCCACGTGTCGGACCCCATGATGGGCTTCTGGAACTTGATGCGTCCCATCTGGAACGGCTGCGTGCGCTCGGTGACCATGCCGATCTCGCCCACTAACTGCCCGGTGGACATGCCCACCTTCGTCTTGAACACGCTGGTCTTGAACACCTTGAACCAGAGCCAGACGAACACGAGCGACGCCACGGTCCACAGGAACACCTGACTGGCGAGCGACATCGTCGGGAAGACGGCCACACATGCCCCGGTGATGATAGCCCCCAGGCCGAACCAGATCACGAAGAAAGCGGGAATGGCGAGTTCGGCGACGACGAGCGCCAGCCCGAGCACCACCCAATGCCACCAGACTATCTCCATCGCCTGCACCCCTGAAGGCGGGACCACCCCGCCACGATTAGAGCATGGACCCGCGGTTTAGTGCCACGCGCCTTCAGCCGTATCGCAGCCCCATCGACTCGCGCACCTCGCGCATGGTTTCCGAGGCCAGCTTGCGGGCGCGCTCGCAGCCGTCAGCGATGATGTTGCGCACCAGCGTCGGGTCTTCGACATACATCTCTGCACGCTCGCGCATGGGCTTCTGCTCCGCGAGCACGGCGTCGATGACCGGCTGCTTGCATTCGAGGCAGGCGATGCTGCCGCTGCGACAGCCCTGCTGCACCCATTCCTTGGTCTTGTCGTCCGAATACACCAGGTGCAGCTGCCACACCGGGCACTTGTCCGGATCGCCCGGATCGGTGCGGCGCACGCGCGCCGGGTCGGTCGGCATGGTGCGGATCTTCCGGGTCACGCTATCGGCATCCTCGCGCAGCGTGATGGTGTTGTTGTACGACTTCGACATCTTCTGGCCGTTGAGGCCGGGCATCTTCGACGCTTCGGTGAGCAGCGCCTGGGGTTCGGACAGGATCATCTTGCCGCCGCCTTCGATGTAGCCGAACAGCCGTTCGCGATCGCCGATCGAGAGATTCTGCGCCTCCTCGATCAGCGCGCGCGCAGCGGCGTGCGCCTCCTCGTCGCCCTGCTCCTGGAACTTCTTGCGCAGTTCCACGTAGAGCTTGCCGCGCTTGGAACCGAGCTTCTTGATCGCGGCCTCGGCTTTCTCCTGGAACCCGGGTTCCCGGCCGAAGATGTGATTGAAGCGGCGCGCGATCTCGCGGGTGAACTCGATGTGAGGCACCTGGTCCTCGCCCACCGGCACCAGGTTGGCGCGGTAGATCAGGATGTCCGCGCTCTGCAGCAACGGATAGCCGAGGAACCCGTAGGTCGAAAGATCCTTCTCGACCAGTTTCTCCTGCTGATCCTTGTAGGTCGGCACGCGCTCGAGCCAGCCGAGCGGCGTGATCATCGACAGCAGCAGATGCAGTTCCGCGTGCTCGGGCAGTTGCGACTGGATGAAGAGTGTCGCCTGCGCCGGATCGACGCCGGCCGCGAGCCAGTCGATCACCATGTCCCACACGTTCGCCTCGATCACCTCGGGCGAGTCGTAGTGGGTGGTGAGCGCGTGCCAGTCGGCCACGAAGAACAGGCACTCGTATTCGTTCTGCAACCGCACCCAGTTCTTGAGCACGCCGTGATAGTGGCCCAGGTGCAGGCTGCCCGTGGGACGCATCCCCGACAGTACGCGATCGACGAACATGTGACTTTCCCGAATTCGAATGCGTGGAGTTACGACCTTGGCGCCGCGCTCATGCTACAGGCGCCAGCCCGAATATGCCCGGATCGCCCTTCCCGACTCGCGTCACCACCGGCACCTCGCCGGTCAGGTCGACCACCGTCGTGGGCTCGACACCGCAGGACCCGGAATCGAGAACCAGGTCCACGCGGCGTTCCAGCCGCGCGCGGATTTCCGCGGCATCGTTGAGCGGCAGCACATCCTCGGGCAGCACCATGGTCGCGGAGATCAGCGGCTCGTCGAGGGCTGCCAGCAGCGCCTGCGCCACCGGGTGATCGGGAATGCGCAAGCCGATGGTGGCACGCTTGGGATGCTGCAAGCGGCGCGGCACTTCGCGCGTGGCCTCGAGAATGAACGTGTAGCTGCCGGGCGTTGCGCTCTTCAGCAGGCGAAACTGACGATTGTCGACCCGGGCGTACTGCGAGATCTCGGACAGGTCGCGGCATACCAGCGTCAGGTGATGTTGTTCGTCCACCTGCCGGATGTCCCGGATGCGCTGCACCGCCGCCTTGTCGCCGAGATGACAGCCCAGGGCGTAGCACGAGTCCGTCGGATAGACGATCACCGCGCCCGTGCGCACCTGCTCGGCTGCCTGCTCGATCAGGCGGCGCTGCGGGTTCTGCGGGTGAACCGAGAAAAGCTGTGCCATGCCCGTAGGCGCTCTGGGTCGATGGGCAGGAACTCATCCTGCGATCCGGCGGGATCGTGGTGCGCGTGGTACGGCGTGCGCGGGCAGAGTCGGGAGCGGCACGAGGTCGGCGGCTGAACGTGAAGCCGGGGATGATAGCAAATGCCACCTGCGCCCACAGAGTGAGGAAACGATGGCGTGGGGGCGCCCTGCCCGTCTGTCGCTGAACCGCCGAGGCTGTGAAACAATAGCCCCACCATTCGACAAGAAAGTGGGGAGGAGATGGGCCGGATCGTGCGCGCCCCGGGAGACTTCCTGGCCGGCGCCATCTTCGTCGCGGTCGGTGTGGCGTCGCTCGTCATCGGGCGGGGGTACCGGCTAGGCACGCTGCTCAGCATGGGGCCTGGGTATTTCCCGCGCATCATCGGCGTGCTGTTCACGGCGCTCGGCCTCGCGGTCGCGATCGCGGCCCTGCGGCTCGACGGCGAACGCCTGGAACCCTGGCGCCTGCGGCCCATCGTTCTGATCACGGCCGCGATCCTGGCCTTCGGTTTCTGCCTCGAGCGCTTCGGGCTGGTGGTGGCATCGATGGCATTGCTGGTGATCGCTTGCCTGGCCCAGCAAGGCCGCAAGGTGCCTGAAGCCATCGGGCTCGCCGCGCTGCTGACCCTCATTGCCTGGGTCGTCTTCGTGAAAGGGCTCGAGATGCCGCTGCTGGTGTGGCCCGAGTTCGGCGCTAGCTGATGATGATGAAACGCCCCCCACGCTCCCTGCGTTCGCTGGTCCACGGTCGGGCCTGCATGCCCGCCGCAACGCCCAAGCACGCCGCCGGCCGCAGGACCTGCCGCGTGTCCGGGCTCAGCCCCTCGGGGGCGCGTCAGTGGCTTGGGGCGGCCCGGCGCCACTGACATGGACCTGCTCACCAACCTGGGACTCGGCCTGCAGGTCGCGCTGACTGCCGACAACATCCTGTACTGCTTCGTCGGCGTCGCGCTGGGCACGCTGATCGGCGTGCTGCCCGGCATCGGCCCGGTTGCGACCATCTCGATGCTGCTGCCGATCACGTTCAAGCTGGAGCCCACCTCGTCGCTCATCATGCTGGCCGGCATCTACTACGGCGCGCAGTACGGCGGCTCCACCACGGCGATCCTGGTGAACCTGCCCGGGGAGGCTTCGTCCGTGGTTACCTGCCTGGACGGCTACGCGATGGCGCGGAAGGGGCGGGCCGGTCATGCGCTCGCCGTGGCGGCGATCGGGTCGTTCATCGCAGGCTGCGTCGCGACCCTGGTGCTGGCGGGTTTCGCCCCGCCGCTGTCGGACCTCGCATTGAAGTTTGGTGCGCCCGAATACTTCTCGCTGATGGTGCTGGGGTTGGTCGCTGCGGTGGTGCTGGCTCAGGGCTCGGTGCTGAAAGCGCTCGCCATGATCGCATTCGGCATCCTGCTGGGCCTGGTCGGCATGGATACCACCACGGGCGACCAGCGCTACACGTTCGGGCTACCGGAGCTCTCCGATGGTATCGGCTTCGTCGTCGTCGCCATGGGCATCTTCGGGTTCGGACCCATCATCGCCAATCTGGAAGCGACCGGCGGGCGCGACATCTTCACCAAGGCGATCGGCAAGCTCTGGCCACCCCGCGACGAAATGCGCCGTGCCTGGGGCGCCATCGCGCGCGGCACCGGGGTCGGATCGCTGCTCGGCATCCTGCCGGGCGGCGGCGCGGTGCTCGGGTCGTTCGCCGCCTACATGCTCGAGAAGCGGATCGCCAAGGATCCGTCGCGCTTCGGCCAGGGCGCCATCGAAGGCGTGGCCGCACCCGAGTCGGCCAACAACGCTGCGGCTCAGACTTCGTTCATCCCGATGCTGACGCTGGGTCTTCCCACCAACCCCGTGATGGCCTTGATGGTCGGCGCCATGATCATCCAGGGCATCCAGCCTGGCCCCATGGTGATCACCAAGCAACCGGAACTGTTCTGGGGCATCGTCGCCAGCATGTGGCTGGGCAACCTGTTCCTGGTGATCCTCAACCTCCCGCTGATCGGTCTCTGGGTGCGGTTGCTGTCGGTGAGCTACCGCCTCCTCTACCCCGCCATCCTCATCTTCTGCTGCATCGGCATCTACAGCCTGCAGTCGAGCGTGATGGACGTCTACATCGCCGCCGGCTTCGGCCTGCTGGGCTATATCTTCATCAAGTTGAAGTGCGAACCGGCGCCACTGCTGATCGCCTTCGTGCTCGGGCCCATGATGGAGGACAATTTCCGCCGCGCCCTCACCATCGCCAAGGGCAACCCGGCGGTGTTCGTGAGCCGGCCGATCTCGGCGACGATCCTGGTGATCGCAGCGATCCTGCTGCTCATCGTGATCGCGCCATCGGTGCGCAAGCGCCGCGAAGAAGTGTTCAAGGAAACCTAGCCGGCCATGACTGCTTTCGATTGGGAGTTTCCGTACGCGTCGCGCCGCATGCCGGTGCTCGCAGCCAACGTGGTCGCCACGTCGCAACCGCTCGCCGCGCAGGCTGGCTTGCGCATGCTTTTAAAGGGTGGCAATGCGGTCGATGCCATCATCGCCACGGCGGCCGCGTTGACGGTGGTCGAACCGGTAATGAACGGCCTCGGCTCGGACGCATTCGCCCTCGTGTGGAACGGACAGCGGTTGCGCGGTCTGAACGCATCCGGGCGTGCCCCCGCCACCTGGAAACCCGAACGGTTCGCGGGCCGCAGCACCATGCCCGTGAAGGGTTGGGACACCGTCACCGTGCCGGGCGCCGTCTCCGCCTGGGCGGCTCTATGGAAGGCACACGGGAAGCTGCCCTTCGAAGAGCTGCTCGCACCTGCCATCGAATATGCGCAGGACGGTTATCTCGTGTCGCCCACCATCGCGCGCCAGTGGCAGGGCCAGGTGGGCTCATTCCGCGATCAACCGGGCTTCGCCGAGGCGTTCCTGCGCGGTGGCCGTGCACCGCAGGCCGGCGAGCGCTTCAGCTTTCCCGAGCAGGCGGCCACCTTGCGCGAGATCGCGAGCAGCGTCGGGGAGTCGTTCTATCGCGGACGCCTCGCGCGTGCGATCGTGGACTTCAGCGACTCATCCGGCGGCAGCATCACGCTGGCGGATCTGGACACGCACTCCGCCGACTGGGTGGAACCGATCGCTCAGAGCTACCGCGACTACTCGCTGCACGAGATTCCGCCGAACGGCCAGGGCATCGCGGCGCTGATCGCGCTCGGCCTGCTCCAGCATTTCGATCTCGCATCGACACCGGTGGACTCAGCCGCGAGCGTGCACCTGCAGGTCGAAGCGATGAAGCTCGGCTTTGCCGACACCTATGCGTACGTGGCCGATCCGGCAGCCATGCAGACGAGCGCCGCGCAGATGCTGGATCCGACCTATCTCGCGCAACGGGCCCGATCGATCGATCCCTCGCGCGCCCAGGATTTCGGGCCAGGAGTCCCGCCGCAGTCGGGCACGGTCTACCTCACCGCCGCTGACAGGAGCGGGATGATGGTGTCCTACATCCAGTCCAACTACATGGGGTTCGGGTCCGGCGTGGTCGTGCGCGGCACCGGCATCAGCCTGCAGAACCGCGGCGCCTGCTTCACCCTGGAGCCTGGCCACCCGAACGAGGTCGGGCCGCACAAGCGTCCGTTCCACACCATCATTCCGGCATTCGTGACCCGCCAGGGCGAGCCCATCATGAGCTTCGGCGTGATGGGCGGCGATATGCAGGCGCAAGGACACCTGCAGATGCTGGTGCGGCTTGCCGACTACCGCCAGAACCCCCAGGCAGCCGCCGACGCACCGCGCTGGAAAGTATCGAAGGATGGCTCGCTGCAGGTGGAACAGGCGATGCCTGTGGAAACCGTGCGCGGGCTCGAAGCACTCG
The DNA here is from genome assembly GCA_019747905.1 of Burkholderiales bacterium. Lineage (GTDB taxonomy): Bacteria > Pseudomonadota > Gammaproteobacteria > Burkholderiales. Next base: position 12,689 of record JAIEQG010000094.1, on the reverse strand, counting down.
GGCACCGCGTGGTGGTGATGCCGTGCGACAGCCTCGACTTCGGTGCCGCGCAGTTGATTCACCGCCTCCCCGGCGGCTACGCGGCCGCCTCGGAACCGCGACGCGACGGTCAGGCCGTGGGCTTCTGATCTGCCGCCGCGGGTGCGGCGGCAGCCTTCTGCGCCTCGAGCGATTTCGCGCGGATCGCCGAGAGCGTGGTGCGCGTGGTGATGACGTCCGGATCGATGCGCAGTTCGATCACGGCAGGCTTGTTCGCCGCGATCGCGCGCTGGAACGCGGGAACGAATTCGGCGTTGGTGGTGACGGTTTCGCCATGGGCGCCATACGCCCGCGCAAGCGCCGCGAAGTCCGGATTGCGCAACTCGGTGCCGTGCACCCGCTCCGGAAAGTCGCGTTCCTGGTGCATGCGGATGGTGCCGTACATGCCGTTGTTCACGATGAAGATGATGACCGGCAGGTCGTATTGCACGGCGGTGGCGAGCTCCTGCCCGTTCATCATGTAGTCGCCATCGCCCGCGAACACGATCACCGTACGCCCCGGATAGGTCGCTTTCGCCGCGATGCCGGCCGGCACGCCGTAGCCCATGGCCCCGTTGGTCGGTGCAAGCTGCGTGCGATAGGTCTTGTACTGGTAGAAGCGATGCAACCAGCCGCTGAAGTTGCCGGCACCGTTGGCGACGATCGCATCCTCGGGCAGCGTCTGCGAGAGCCACGTCACCACTTCGCTCATGTTGAGCGCGCCTGGCGATGCTACGGGTGCCACGTTGTTGACGTAGTCGGCGCGGGCGGCGCGGGTCCACGCCTCCCAGTTCTGGGTTTCCACCGGACCGAGGATCGCGGACCATTCCGCGAACTCGGGCATGCCGGAGTTGATGTAGACCTCGGCCTGATAGACACGCCCCAGCTCTTCGATGCCGGGGTGGATGTGGATGCGCCGTTGCTCCGAATGCGGCAGCTCGAACAGCGAGTAGCCGCCGCTCGTCATCTCGCCCAGCCGGGCACCGGCCACGATGAGGAGGTCCGCCTGCCTGACGCGCTGCTGGAGTGCCGGCGCGATGCCGATGCCGATCTCGCCGACGTAGAGATCGTGCCGATTGTCGAACAGATCCTGCCGGCGGAACGTGCACGCGACGGGCAGGAAGTTGCGCTCGGCGAACCGCTGGACCTGTTTGCACGCGTCGGCGGTCCAGCCGCCGCCGCCCAGGATCAGCAGCGGCTTGGTCGCCGCGATCAGCATGTTGCGGATCTGCGCCATGTCGCGCGAGCCGGGATTGGCAGCGATGCGGCGATAGGGAAACGCCACGGGGGCCGCGACTTCGCTCATCAGCATGTCTTCGGGCAATGCCAGCACCACCGGGCCGGGCCGGCCGGATACCGCCAGATGGAATGCGTGGCTCACCATTTCCGGAATGCGCTCGGCCCGATCGATCTGCGCGACCCATTTCACCATCGAGCCGAACATGCGGCGATAGTCCACTTCCTGGAATGCCTCGCGCTCGACGACGTCGCCACCGATCTGGCCGACGAACAGGATCATCGGGGTCGAGTCCTGCTGGGCGGTATGCACACCGATCGCGGCGTTGGTGGCACCCGGGCCGCGGGTCACGAAGCAGATGCCGGGCTTGCCGGTCAGCTTGCCGTAGGCTTCCGCCATGAAGGCAGCACCGCCTTCCTGTCGGCAGACGATCAGTTCGAGCCGGTCGCGCACGTCATAGAGTGCATCCAGCACGGCGAGGTAGCTCTCGCCGGGAACACAGAAGGCACGATCGACGCCATGGGTGACCAATGCGTCGACGAGGAGCTTGCCGCCGCGGGCGGCACCGGATGTTGCAGTCATGGAGGAGATCCCCGAAAAGCTTGTTGGAAACCCGCAGGCAGCGGGCGCGCGGAATTATAGGGGGCCGCGGCGGCGGAGCATGCCGCTATAATCCGCACCCGTCGCGTCGGTGCCGACCTCGAGCCCACGACGACGCCGAAAAGACAGGGGACTGGGGAGGAGAACCGAGATGATCTGGTCGCAAGTGTACGACCCGCTGGGCAGCGCCGTTCTTTCGACGCTGTGTGCAGCGATACCGATCGTGGTCCTGCTTGGCGGGCTCGCCTTCTTCCGCCTCTCCGCGCACGTGGCGGCGTTCGCGGGGCTGATTGCCGCCTTGCTAGTGGCCGTGGTGGTCTACGGCATGCCGGCATCCATGGCAGGCATGTCGGCTCTCAACGGTGCGCTGTTCGGCCTGCTGCCCATCGGCTGGATCGTCCTGAACATCATCTTTCTGTACCAGCTCACCAAGGACAAGGGCTACTTCAAGATCCTGCAGGACAGCATCGCCAACATCACCGACGATCGCCGACTGCAACTGCTGCTGATCGCCTTCGCGTTCGGCGCGTTCTTCGAGGGTGCGGCAGGATTCGGCACACCGGTAGCGGTGACCGGCGCGATTCTGATCGGGCTGGGCTTCTCGCCGCTGGCAGCATCTGGACTCTCCCTGATCGCGAACACGGCGCCCGTGGCTTACGGTGCATTGGGCACCCCTATCATCACGCTGGCAAAGGTGACCGGCCTCGATGAAATGGCATTGTCGGCGATGGTCGGCCGGCAGCTGCCGTTCTTCTCGTTGCTGGTGCCGTTCTGGCTGATCTGGGCCTTCGCCGGCTGGCGGGGCATGATGGGCATCTGGCCAGCCATTCTCGTGACTGGCGTGAGCTTCGCGATTCCGCAGTACCTCATCTCCAATTTCCACGGCCCGATGCTGGTAGACGTGGGCGCTGCGATGGTGTCGATGGCATGCCTGACGATGTTCCTCAAGGTGTGGAAGCCGAAGGACGTCTGGCACACCACGAAGCTGAAGGGGCACGAATCCGACGGCGGCGAGGAAGCGCAACCGACCTCCTTCACCAAGCACGACTCTGGTCTGGTGCTGCGTGCATGGATTCCGTGGTTCATCCTGACCGTGTTCGTGTTCGCGTGGGGTTTCCCGACGGTCAAGGATTTCCTGAACGGCGTGTCGCAGGAAAAGCGCGTCGTGGTCGTCGACGGCAAGGAGAAGACCGAGCAGGTGCCTTACGCCTGGAAGGGCGTCACCAAGCTCGACTTCCCCCTGAATGGATTGAACGAACTGATCGAGAAAGTGCCGCCCGTGGTGGCGAAGCCGATCAAGGAGAAGGCGGTCTACTCGCTCAACTGGCTCTCGGCCACGGGTAGCGGCATTTTCCTGGCGGCCATCGTCGCCGGGCTGTTCATGGGGTACTCGCTCGGCGGGCTGTTCAAGAAGTACTGGGACACGATCGTCCTCGTGCGCTATTCGCTGATGACGATCTCGGCCATGCTGGCACTGGGCTTCGTCACGCGCTACTCGGGGACGGACGCGACCCTGGGCCTCGCCTTCGCCCACACCGGCGTGCTCTATCCGTTCTTCGGCACCATGCTGGGTTGGCTCGGCGTGGCATTGACGGGCTCGGACACGGCGTCGAACGTGTTGTTCGGCGGCCTGCAACGCGTGACCGCCGAGCAGTTGAACCTGAGCCCGGAACTGATGGCAGCGGCGAACAGTTCCGGCGGCGTGATGGGCAAGATGATCGATGCGCAGAGCATCGTCGTCGCCTCCACCGCGACGCGCTGGTACGGGCACGAAGGCGACATCCTGCGCTATGTGTTCTGGCACAGCATCGTGCTGGCAGCGCTGGTTGGCGTGGTGGTGACGCTGCAGGCTTACGTGCCGCCGTTCACGGAGCTGGTCGTTCACGGGGTAGCCAGCGCTGGGGCGCACTGACGCAACAGGCCGCACGACGAGGGAGACGCCGAGGAAGGCCATGGCCTGAGGCCTTTGCTGCCCGAATCTCCGCGCCCCCCCCGGCCCCGACAGTCAAACGAGGCAACAAAAAAAGCCCACCGCAAGGTGGGCTTTTTCTTGCGGGGGCAGGACGAAAAATCAGCCTTCGGCTTCCGCCATCGCCGCCTTCATGGAGAGGCGCAGCCGGCCCTTCTCGTCCGCTTCGAGCACCTTCACACGCACCGCCTGACCTTCCTTGAGGTGGTCCGCCACGCTCGCCACGCGTTCATTGGCGATCTGCGAGATGTGCAGCAGTCCGTCCTTGCCGGGCAGTACGCTCACGATGGCACCGAAGTCGAGCAGTTTCAGCACGACGCCGTCGTAGACGCGACCGACTTCGACTTCTGCCGTGATCTCCTCGATGCGCTTGCGTGCAGCCTCGCCGCCTTCGGACGACACGGACGCGATCGTGACGGTGCCGTCGTCCTGGATGTCGATGGTGGTGCCGGTCTCTTCGGTAAGAGCGCGGATGACCGCTCCGCCCTTGCCGATCACGTCGCGGATCTTCTCGGGCTTGATCTTGAGCGTGATCATGCGCGGCGCGAACGTGGAGATTTCCTGACGCGGCGTCGCGAGCGCGTTCTTCATGAAGCCGAGGATGTGAAGCCGGCCTTCGCGCGCCTGGTTGAGCGCGACGTGCATGATTTCCTTGGTGATGCCCTGGATCTTGATGTCCATCTGCAGCGCGGTGATACCGTTCTCGGTACCGGCCACCTTGAAATCCATGTCACCCAGGTGATCCTCGTCGCCGAGGATATCGGAGAGCACCGCAAAGCGATTGCCCTCCTTGATGAGGCCCATCGCCACGCCCGCCACGTGATCCTTGAGCGGCACGCCGGCGTCCATCATGGCGAGACAGCCGCCGCAGACGGAAGCCATGGAACTGGAACCGTTCGACTCGGTGACTTCCGACACGACCCGGAACGAGTAGCTGAATTCTTCCGGCGTCGGCAGCACGGCCACCAGGGCGCGCTTCGCGAGACGGCCATGGCCGATTTCGCGACGCTTCGGCGTACCGACGCGACCGGTTTCGCCGGTCGCATACGGCGGCATGCTGTAGTGGAGCATGAAGCGGTCGCGGTACTCGCCCTGCAGCGCGTCGATGATCTGCTCGTCCCGGGCGGTGCCGAGAGTCGCTACCACGAGCGCCTGCGTCTCGCCCCGGGTGAACAGTGCCGATCCATGGGCACGCGGCAGCACGCCGGTGCGGATGGTGATCGGGCGGATGGTGCGGGTGTCGCGGCCGTCGATGCGCGGTTCGCCGTCGAGAATCTGGGTGCGGACGATCTTCGCTTCGAGGTCGCTGAACAGGTTCTTGACCGTACGATCGTCCGCCGGCGTCGCTGCATTCGTCACCAACTCGTTCACGACGCGGCTGCGCAACTCATCCACCTTCTGCGAACGACTTTGCTTCTGCTTGATGCGATAGGCGTCGCGCAGATCGGCCTCGATCATCGACGACACGCGGTTCACCAGGGCTTCGTCGCGGGCCGGCGGCTGCCAGTCCCACAACGGCTTACCGGCCTCGTCGACCAACTCGTTGATCATGTTGATCACGGCCTGCATCTGCTGGTGACCGAACACGACGGAACCCAGCATCACGTCTTCCGAGAGCTCGTTGGCTTCCGATTCGACCATCAGCACCGCCTGCGCCGTGCCCGCAACCACCAGGTTCAACTGCGAGGTCTTGAGCTCGGTCGCCGTGGGGTTGAGGATGTACTGGCCATCCTGATAACCCACGCGCGCGGCGCCGATCGGGCCGTTGAACGGAATGCCCGACAACGCGAGCGCGGCGGACGCGCCGATCATGGCGGCGATGTCGGAGTCCACTTCTGCGTTCGACGACATCACCGTCGCGATCACCTGGACTTCGTTGTAGAAGCCGTCGGGAAACAAAGGGCGGATCGGACGGTCGATCAGGCGCGAGGTCAGGGTCTCCTTCTCCGAAGGACGGCCTTCACGCTTGAAGAAGCCGCCGGGGATCTTGCCCGCGGCGTAGGTGCGTTCCTGATAGTCGACGGTCAGGGGAAAGAAATCCTGCCCCGGGGCGGCGTCCTTCTTGCCGACGACGGTCACGAGGACGACGGTGTCGTCCATGTTGACCATCACGGCGCCGGAGGCCTGCCGTGCGATCTCGCCGGTCTCTAGCGTGAGCTGGTGCCGGCCGTACTGGATGGTTTTCCTGACGAGATTCAAGGTGACGATCCTTCGAGGAGGTAGACACCCAAACACGACGGCCGCGTTTCGCGGCCGTGTGCTTTCGTCGGGGGATGACGCTGCGCTGCTCGCAGGGGCGTCCTGGTTGGACGGTGATGACGATCGTCCACGGGAGCGGCGGACGAACGGAGAATCAAGGGCGAGTTACTTGCGCAGGCCGAGCCGGTCGATCAACTTGCGGTAGCCGGCGGTATCGCGGGAGCGCAGGTAGTCGAGCAGCTTGCGGCGACGGCTTACCATGCGCAGCAGACCGCGGCGCGAATGGTGATCTTTCAGGTGCGACTTGAAGTGGTCGGTGAGACCGTTGATGCGCGCGGTGAGCAGCGCGATCTGCACTTCGGGTGAGCCGGTGTCGGCCTTGGCGCGCTGATAGTCGCTCACGATCTGCGCTTTTTGCGTGACGGGCAGAGCCATTTCGGCAATTTCTCCTTTTCGAAAGGCGGGCATTGTACTCGCTGACCGCCAATATTCCAAGGTAGTTAGCGGGTTAGTGCGGATTTCCAGCGTCTGCCGCAGCGGCCCCGGTGGCCATCAGACGCACCGGGACGAGGTGACCGTCGGCGGTCACTTCCGCGACCCCGAGGAATTGGCCCGAACGTTCGTAGACCTTTGATTTTCCGGCGGGCTGTCCTGTCGGGGCCTCGGCCCGCCGACCGTGGATCAGGTTCGCGGCAGTCGCCGCGTCCAGCTCAAGGCGGGGAAGACCGTACAGCATCGCGTCGGGCGGCAGCAGCTTCTCCATGCGTTGCCGGTCCGACAAGGCTTCCAGCGCCCCATACTCGACGGCTGACTGCAGGGTCAGCGGTCCGGACGCCACCCGGCGCAACTCCGTGAGGTGGGCGCCGCAGCCGATGGTGCGGCCGATATCCTCGGCCAGCGACCGGATATACGTGCCGCCACCGCAGGTCACTGCGAAGCGCAGCCGATCCGGCGGCTCGAGGGTGAGAACCAGCTTCTCGATCCGGACCTGCCGCGGCTGCGCGGTGACCGCGGCGCCTTCCCGCGCATAGGCGTACAACGGCCGGCCATCGACCTTGATGGCGCTGTAGTTGGGTGGCGTCTGGGTGATCACGCCGGAGTAGTCACGCTGCAATCGCTCGAGGTCGATGGCATGCGGGTTCACGACCTTCCGGTCCAGCACCTCCCCCTCCGCATCCCCGGTGGTGGTCGTAACTCCCAGCTGAATGACGCCGGTGTAGGTCTTGTCCCCCTCGAGCAACGAGGACGAGAACTTTGCTGCCTCGCCGAAAACGATGGCGAGCAGGCCGGAGGCCATCGGGTCGAGAGTCCCGCCATGCCCAGCCTTGGCAGCGTTGTACAGCCGCTTCACACGTTGGAGCACGGCGTTCGAAGTGGGTCCCACCGGCTTGTCGATCAGCAGCAGACCGTCCACCCGGCGCGGCGGCACGCGTTCGGACATGGACTCGACTACCGGATCACTCGGGCTCGTGGCGATCGGAGGCCACGGCCTCGTCGATCAACCGCGAGAGCCGCGACCCTCGTTCCACGGATTCGTCGTACTCGAAATGCAGTTGCGGCACGGTTCGGGTCTTGAGCGCGTGCGCCAACTGCGAGCGCAGAAACCCCGCTGCGTGGTCAAGCGCGACCTGGGTGTGCTTGCGCGCGCCTTCGTCAACCAGGGAGGTGTAGAACACCTTCGCATGGGATTGATCCGGGCTCAGTTCGACGCCGGTCAGCGTGATCATGCCGACGCGCTTGTCCTTCAACTCGAGGCGCACGATCTCGGCGAGATCGCGCTGAATCTGTTCGGCGAGCCTGGATGCCCTGGGTCCGGAACGAGCCATGGAAACGGATCGGACCCGTGCCGCCTTACAGCGTGCGCGCGACCTCGACTACTTCGTAGGTTTCGATCTGGTCGCCGACGCGCACGTCGTCGAAGTTCTTCACCGACAGACCGCACTCGAAGCCAGCCTTGACTTCCCGCACGTCGTCCTTGAAGCGCTTCAACGAATCGAGCTCGCCGGTGTGGATCACGACGTTGTCGCGCAGGATCCGCACCAGCGAATTGCGCCGCGCCAGACCTTCGAGCACGTAGCAGCCCGCGACGGTGCCGACCTTGGAGATCTTGAAGACCTGCCGGACGTCGATGAGGCCGGTGATGTTCTCCTTGCGCTCGGGGACGAGCATGCCGGAGAGTGCGGCCTTCACTTCGTCGACGGCGTCGTAGATCACGTTGTAGTAGCGCACATCGATGCCGTGGGCCGAGATCAGCTTCTTCGAGGTCGCATCCGCGCGGGTGTTGAAACCGATCACCACGGCGTTGGATGCCAAGGCCAGGTTGATGTCGGACTCCGTGATGGCACCCACGCCGCTGTGGATGATGTTGACCTTGACCTCTTCGGTCGACAGCTTCTCGAGCGCGTTGGCGAGCGCTTCGTACGAGCCCTGCACGTCGGCCTTGATGATGAGCGAGAGCGACTTGACGCCGTTGGCCGCCATCTGGTCGAACATGTTGTCGAGTTTCGCGGCCTGCTGGCGCGCAAGCTTGACGTCGCGGTACTTGCCCTGGCGGAACAGCGCGATCTCGCGCGCCTTGCGCTCGTCGGTGACGACCAATACCTCTTCGCCGGCGAGCGGGATCTCCGAGAGGCCGAGGACCTCCACGGGAATCGAGGGACCAGCTTCCTGCACGGTTCGACCGGCCTCGTCGATGAGCGCACGTACGCGGCCGAACACCGCACCGGCCAATACCACGTCACCGCGCTTCAACGTGCCCGACTGCACCAGCACGGTAGCCACCGGACCGCGCCCCTTGTCGAGCCGGGATTCGATGACGATGCCCTTGGCAGGCGCATCCTTCGGCGCCTTCAATTCGAGAACTTCGGCCTGCAGCAGGATGGCATCGAGCAATGTGTCGATACCCTGCCCGGTCTTGGCAGACACCTCGATGAACATCGTGTCGCCGCCCCAATCTTCCGGAACCACCCCATGCGACACCAGTTCCTGGCGCACTCGTTCGGGGTTGGCTTCAGGCTTGTCGATCTTGTTCATGGCGACGACCAGCGGCACCTGGGCCGCCTTCGCGTGGTTGATCGCCTCGATGGTCTGGGGCATGACGCCGTCGTCGGCCGCGACCACGAGAATGACGAGGTCCGTGACTTTCGCGCCACGCGCACGCATGGCCGTGAACGCTTCGTGCCCCGGCGTATCGAGGAACGTCACGGTGCCCTTCGCGGTATCCACGTGATATGCGCCGATATGCTGCGTGATGCCGCCGGCTTCACCGCTCGCAACGCGCGTCCGGCGGATGTAGTCGAGCAGCGAAGTCTTGCCATGGTCGACGTGGCCCATCACGGTCACGACCGGCGCGCGGTGCTCGGCCACCACTTCGGCCTGCTGCGGCCCGGCTTCCACCAGGTAGGCTTCCGGATCGTCGAGCTTCGCACGCTTCGCGACGTGGCCCATTTCCTCGACGATGATCATGGCGGTGTCCTGGTCGAGCACCTGGTTGATCGTGACCATGGTGCCCATCTTCATGAGCGCCTTGATCACTTCGGCCGCCTTCACCGACATCTTCTGCGCGAGGTTGGCTACCGTGATGGTCTCGGGGATCAGCACGTCCTTCACCATCGGCTCGGTGGGCAGCGAGAACTGGTGCGCACCGGCGTCGCCCTTGCCGCCTGAGCGCGCATGGTCTTTCTTCGAACGCCAGCCATCGGCACCGCCGACGTCACCGCGCGTCTTGATGCCGCGGCGTTTCGCGGCTTCGTCTTTCCAGGTGCCGCCGGTCTTCGCGGGCTTCTTGGCGGACTTCTTGTCGGCAGCCGTCTCGGGCGGCTTGACGGCGGGACGGTGCAAGGTTCCTTCGGTCGCGGCAGCGGCGGCACCGGCCGGGGCTGCCTTGGCATCCGCCTTGGCCGGTTCGGCAGGAGCCTCCGCCACGGGCGTGGCGACTTCCGGCAGCGCCGCCGGCGGCGGTTCTGCCGCCGGCTCGGCTTCCGCCGCCTTCTTCTTCTTCGAGCGTGCCTGCTTCGCCTTCGCTTCCTCGGCCTGGCGGGCGATCAGTTCCGCCTGCTTGCGGGCTTCCTCTTCACGCAGGGCGACCTGAGCTTCGTCGATGGCCGGCGCGACGGGCGCCGCAGGGGCGGCCGCCACTTCGGGCGTTTCGATCTCCGCGCCGGTGGCAGCGTCGCGCTTCACGAAGACGCGCTTCTTGCGGACCTCCACCTGGATGGTGCGGGCACGGCCGGTGCCGTCGGCCTGCTTGATCTCGGTGGTCTGACGGCGTGTCAGGGTGATCTTCTTGCGGGGCTCGGCGGCGCCGTGCACGCGGTGCAGATAGTCGAGCAACTGGGCCTTGTCCTGCTCGGTCAGGCTGTCGTTCAACTTGGCCTTCTCCACGCCGGCAGCACGAAGCTGCTCGAGCAAGCGAGCGGGCTCGAGCTTGAGTTCGGTTGCAAACTGGGAGACGGTCATCTGCGCCATAGGGGGTTCGTTATTGTACTCAGGCAAACCACGGCGCGCGCGCCGTCATGATCAGTTGCTTGGCGCGCTCGGCGTCCATGCCTGTCAATTCGACGAGATCGTCGACCGCGAGGTCGGCGAGGTCGTCCTGGGTGTGCACGCCCTTGGCGGCGAGCACGCGGGCAGTCTGGTCGTCCATGCCTTCGAGGGTCAGCAGATCCTGGGCGACGTTCTCGACCTGCTCTTCGCTGGCGATGGCCTGGTTCAACAGGGCATTGCGCGCGCGGCTGCGCAGTTCGTTGACGGTGTCCTCGTCGAACGCCTCGATCTCGTTCATCTCGTTGATCGGAACGTAGGCAACTTCCTCGAGCGTGTTGAAGCCTTCCTGGACGAGGATTTCAGCGACCTCTTCGTCGACGTCGAGCTTCTGGATGAACAGCGACTTCACCGATTCCATCTCGGTTTGCTGTTTCTCGTTCGACTCGGTCTCGGTCATGATGTTGAGCTCCCAGCCTGAGAGCTCGCTCGCGAGGCGCACGTTCTGGCCGTTGCGGCCGATCGCCTGGGCGAGGTTATCCTCGTCCACGACGATGTCCATGCTGTGCGAGTCTTCGTCCACCACGATGCTCGACACTTCCGCCGGCATCAGCGCGTTGATGACGAACTGCGCCGGATCCTGCGACCACAACACGATGTCGACCCGTTCGCCGGCGAGCTCCTGTGTGACCGCCTGCACGCGCGAACCTCGCATCCCCACGCAGGTGCCGATGGGATCGATGCGCTGGTCGTTCGATTTGACCGCGATCTTGGCGCGCGACCCCGGATCGCGGGCAGCCGCCTTGATCTCCAGCAGTCCTTCCTCGATTTCGGGCACCTCGAGTTCGAACAGCTTCACCAGGAAGTCGGGCGCGATGCGCGAAAGGATCAGCTGCGGGCCACGGGCGCCGCGGTCGATCTTCAGGAGGAAGGCACGGACGCGATCGCCGATGCGCAGGTTCTCCTTGGGGATCATCTGATCGCGCGGCAGGACCGCTTCGAGGCGACCGGATTCGATGATGGCACTGCCCCGCTCCATGCGCTTGATGGTGCCGGTGACGAGGTGCTCCTTGCGCTCGAGGAAGTCGTTCAGGATCTGCTCGCGCTCGGCGTCGCGGATCTTCTGCAGGATGACCTGCTTCGCCGTCTGCGCACCGATGCGGCCGAACTCCTCCGCCTCGAGCGGTTCCTCGACGAAATCGCCGATCTTCGCGTCAGGGTTTTCGCCGATCACTTCGTCGAGCAGCATGTGGATGCCCGAATCGGTGAATTCCTCTTCCGGCACGATCTGCCAGCGGCGGAACGCGGAGTAGTCACCGGAGGTGCGGTCGATTTCGACCCGAACGTCGGCCTCTTCGCGAAAGCGTTTCTTCGTGGCCGATGCCAATGCGAGTTCGAGAGCGCCGAAGACGGTCTCCTTGTCGACGTTCTTCTCCCTCGCGAGAGCATCGACGAGCAACAAGATTTCCCTGCTCACGACATCCTCCAGTCAGACTTCCGGGACCAGGCGCGCCTTGTCGATTTCGCTCAATGCGAACGACAGGCGCGTCCCGTCCATTTCCATGTTCAGGGTTCCGTCGACCAGCTTTTCGATCTTGCCGACGAAACGTTTGCGGCCTTCACGCGGCAACCGCAGCGTGATTGCAGCCATCGAACCGATGAAGCGCTCGAAATCTGCCGGCTTGCGCAGCGGTCGATCCAGGCCCGGCGACGACACTTCCAGCCGTCCGTAATCGACACCTTCGACTTCCAGCACACGCGAAAGCTGGTTGCTCATGCTCACACAGTCATCGATGTTGATGCCGTCGGCCTTGTCCAGGAAGACGCGCAGAAGCCTGGTTTTCCCCGACACCTCGAGGTTTACCAGTTCATACCCCTGCTGCCCGACGGTTCGTTCGATAAGCGTGTGCAGATCCACGTTGAGTTGGTCGCCCAAACAAAAAAATGGGCCTCGGCCCATTTCGTATTTTTCACGGCGGCGATGATAACAAACTGTCATCACAAAAGAAATTGCCCCGCCGCGATTCGACGGCGGCGGTCACTTTCGCTACCGGAACTGAAGATGGGGACGACCGGGTTCCGCCACAAGCGCGGATCGACACGCTTTGCCGTCCAAACGCCAACGCCCCTGGCTACTGTGTTGTAGCGAGGGGCGTTGGGTGTTGATGGGAGCCTTGCGGTGAC
>JAIEQG010000073.1 GCA_019747905.1 Burkholderiales bacterium | reverse complement strand
TTGAAGTTCAGCACCTTGGCACCGAGGTACCATTCGCCGCGCTTCCACTCCATCTTCTTGGCCTGGAGGTCCATCGCGAAGTCATACACCGGCACGTAGACCATCTTCGTGCGGCGGCTGTACGCCATCGGGTGCCACTCCTTGCCGCCGTCCAGGGACGGGGCGATGTCGGTCGTGACCTTGTCGTACACGACGTCCTTCTCGGGCCAGTTGTAGATCGGCTTGCAGTTGTTGGCGGGAGTGATCGGCTTGGTCCAGTTCACGCGCTGCAGCGGCGTGACCCAGACGCACTTGTGCTCCTGACCAGCCTTGCTCTTGATGGTGTTGACGCGGTCGATACCGTAAATGTGACCGTTGCGCGAACCATGGAGCCAAAGCTTCTTGCCGCCGACGTCCACCAGGATCATTTCATTCACGCCGTCGTAGTCGTACGGATCGTTCGGCGTGTAGTTGAAATAGCTGCGGATCTTGCCGGTGTCCGGATCGAGAGCCAGGTTGCTGTTGGTGAACAGGTTGTCACCGAGGCGCACATGGCGGTCGAAGTCGGGGCCGGGGTTGCCGACGGGCCAGTAGAGCGTGTTGGTTTCCTTGTCGTAGGAACCCGTGATCCACGCCGAACCACCGCCGTACTTCCACGACTCGCCGGCCCACGTGTCGTTGCCGGGTTCGCCCGGGCCCGGGATCGTGTAGGTCTTCCACACGGGGGCGCCGGTATCGGCATCGATCGCCGCGATCCAGCCGCGGACGCCATACTCGGCGCCGGCCGTACCGAAGATGATCTTGTTGCGCAGGGCCATCGGCATGATCGTGAAGGTCTCGGCGTAGGTGTAGTCACCCATCTTCTTGTCCCAGACCACCTTGCCGGTCGCGTTGTCGAGCGCCACGATGTGTGCGTCGAGGGTCGCGAGGTAGACCTTGTTCTTGTAGACAGCGACGCCGCGGTTCACGACGTCACAGCACAGCTTCGGAAACACGTCGCCGGGCAGTTCGCGCTCGTACTTCCAGTTGACCTTGCCGGTCGCGCCGTCGACGGACCAGACCTTGTTGTACGAGGAGGTCACGTACACGGTACCGTTCACCACCACGGCCTGGCTGTCCTGGCCGTCCAGCACGCCGAACGACAGCTGCCATGCGGCCTTGAGATTCTTGACGTTCGACTGGTTGACCTGCGTCAGCGGGCTGTAGCGCGTGGTCTGGTAGTCACGGCCGTACAGGAGCCAGTTCTGCGCGTCCTTGTCGGCGTTGAGTAGCATGTCGTCGGTCACATAGTTCGGATAAAGCTTGGCAGCAGCTTCATCCAGACCCTGCGCCCATGCGCCGCTAGAAGCGAGCGCGAAGGCGGCGACGACTGCTGCACGATTCAGCAACAGTTGCTTCACCATTGAAGTACCTCCCGAAGTCGGGCCCGCGATCAATCGAACGGTGGCCCTTGGTTTTGAGTATTGCTTGGTATTGCTTGGAACTGATGAACTGACCGAAGAAGCGCGCGAATCAAGCCTTCCGGCGCGACGCGACGTTAAGTTAACCCTGTAGGCTTGTCAACCAGTTCCGCCCTCGGTGACCCCCTGGAAACCCGCGCCGCTATTGCGTTGCACAAGCCTCGCGTTGGACAAATTGCGTGTCCAACGGATCCGCTTGCCGACCGACACGCACATCCGCGTTCACCAACCCGCCCTGGACGCATCGGCGGGCTGTGCGCCCCAGCTACGCTGGGCGCTGCCCAATCACTGTCGCAAACATCTCAGCGTAGCAAAACGGTGAGGATCGAAGCGTCGTCGAACCCCGGGCCGCCCGCGAGATGGGCGTTCAGATCGCTCCTCACCCGTGCCGCACGCGCTTCGGGGGGCGCCGCGCGCAAGCTGCGGCACAGGCGCTCCGGTCCGAACGGCTCGCCACTCGCATTCTGGCAATCCGTCACGCCGTCGGAGTGGACCACCAGCTGCGCCGGCGCGTCCCACCGCAGCACGTCGCAGCGGTGATCAAAGTCCGCCTCGCGCAGGATGCCCAGCGGCACGTGGGCCGCCGGATGGCTCGACACCGGCACGCCGGCACCGTCGAGCAGCAGGGCCGCCGGCATCCCGCCGTTCCAGATCTCGAGGGATCTGGCGTCCTCGTCGATCATCATCAAGACCGCCGCGAGATACCGCCCGACCGGCAGCAGCTCGCGCAGGCGGCCATTGATCTCGCGCGCGATCGCGCGCAAGGGCAATCCCTTTTGTGCCATGCCATAGAAGACCTGCAGGGCCGGCAGCAGGCTCACCGACGCCGTCAGCCCGTGCCCGGTCGCGTCGCCGAGCATCGCGTAGAGGTGACCGTACGGGCCCCGGGCCGCTGCCACCGCGTCGCCGCTGAAGCGCGACGAGGGCAGTACCTCCCATGCGAGCAGGGGGTCGTTCAGTCCTTCGCGACGAACCATGTTGCCGATCAAGGCGTTGGCGACCTGCTCCTCCATCTGGCGTTCGTTGCTCAGGCGCTCGAGTCGCTCGGCCTGCTCCACCAACTGGGCCTGCATGGCCGCGATGCGCTGGAACGAGCGGATCTTTGCCTTGAGCACCGAGAGGTTGATCGGCTTGACCAGGTAGTCGTCGCCGCCAGCCTCGAGACCGCGCACCACGTCGTCCTCGGCGTCGAGCGCCGACAGCAGGATCACCGGGATCCATCGGCCGGCGGCGATCTCGCGCAACCGACGTGTCGCCGCGATACCGTCCATGGTCGGCATGACCACGTCCATCAAGACGAGGTCCGGGCGCTGCCGTTCGAACTGCGCGAGCGCTTCCCGGCCATCCGCGGCCACGACCACCTCGTGGCCTTCGCGCACGAGGAACCCGCGCAGCAGTGCGGTGACCGCGGCCGAGTCGTCGGCCACGAGGACGCGCAGGCTCGCGTTCGACGCGGCGGGTGGGGCGACCAGGGACGCCGCCGTGGTGCCGGTCACTGCGCGAGGCGCACGGTCACGCGCACCTCGTTGCCGGCCCCGATGTACTCGAGGTCGGGAAAACAGAGCTGGCGCGCGAGCGCGATGCCGCGGCCGTTGGGTTCGAACGCGCGCTTGGGGTCGAAATCGAGGTAGGCACGCCAGTCGAACCCCGGACCGTCGTCGCGCACATGCACGGTCACCGCATCGCCGCTGTGGGCGTAATGCACCTGGACCCGCTTGTCGCGAAACTCGGGCAGCGTGAGGCGGTGCGCGACTTCCGCCTCCCAGCGGCCGGCCTTCAGCAACTCCGCCTTGTCGTCGAGCGATATGCCGAGATTGCCATGTTCCACGGCGTTGACGAACATCTCGAGCAGACCGAGGCCGGCGTTCGGGCGGCCCGGCAGGCACGCCGCCAGCGCCACCGCCAGGTGCCGAGCCTCGGCGAGGGTCTGGAAACTGAAGTGCGCATCGGTGATTAGCCGCAATGTCTGCGGCTCCACCGCCGCAGCCTGTGCCATCTCGCGCCAGGCCTGGCGATCGACTACCGCGGCCCGCACCACGGTAGCGAGAACCTCGCCGTCGAACGGCTTGGTAAGGTAGTAGTAGGCACCGTTGCGGATGCCCTCCAGAACCTGCTCCTTGGCCGCCGCCGCCGTCTGCATGATCACCGGCAGGTGTCGAAAGCGTGACTCCTGCTTGACCCGCTTCAGCAGCTCGAGACCGTCCAGCCGCGGCATCATCCGGTCGAGGATCAGCGCGTCGAAGTCATCCCCGGACGCCTCCTTGAGGATCGCCCATGCCTCTTCGCCGTCGGAGGCAGTGACGATGGCGTAGTGGTCCGCCTCCAGATGCTCGGCGATGATCTCGAGATTGAAGGGCTCGTCGTCGACGACGAGCAGCCTGGTGGCACTGGTGTTCATGCGACTTGCCTCCTTGCCTGGTCTTGTGCGGCGTCGGCGCCGACCGGTTCCTGCGGCAGTTCCACGATCAGGTCCGCGCCTCCGGCCGCATTGTTGCGCGCCCAGATGCGGCCACCGTGGGCCGTCACGATCTCGCGGCAGATCGCGAGCCCGAGCCCGGTACCGCCTGCGCCGCTCTTGGTCTTGCTGCTCTGGACGAATTTCTCGAATACCGCATCGAGCTCCGATTCCGGGATGCCCACACCCTCGTCGGTCACCGTCAGGCGCCAGCCCGCCAGCGTACCCGAATCCTCCTGACGGCGGCCCGCGGGCAGCTCCGTCGCCTCGATCCGCACCCGCACGTGACGCCCCGGCGGCGTGAACTTGACGGCATTCCACACGAGGTTGCGCACGACCTGCCCGATGCGCGCCGGATCGAACCACGCCCGGTGGTCGCCGGCTTCGGTACTGAGTTCCAGCTTCACGCCGCGCTCGCGCGAGAGCGGATCGATTTCCTGCAGCACTGCCTGCGTCGTCGCGCGCAGATCGGCGTGCTCGAAGTCGTAGTGCATCGCGCCGGCATCCATCTTGGACAAGTCGAGCAGGTCGTTCAACAGCGCGAGGAGCCGCTCGCCGCTCTGATCGATGCGATCGAAATACTGCCGCAGCTTGTGCGCGATCTCCCCGCTTTCGATGGTGCGCTTCAACCCCAGGCGCGAGAACGAAAGGATCGCATGCATCGGAGTGCGCAACTCGTGCGACATGTTCGCGAGAAACTCCGACTTCGAACGGTTTGCCGCTTCGGCGGCGTTCTTCGCGGCGAGCAACTCGGCCGTGCGTTCGAGGACCAGGCGTTCGAGTTCGTCGCGGTGCACCTGCAGGGCCTCCTGCGCGCTCTTGAGGTCCGTGATGTCGACGTGCCCTCCGAGCATCCGCAGCGCTTGCCCGGCTGCGTCGCGTTCGATGTTGGCACGCGACAGGATCCAGATCCAGTGACCATCCCGGTGCCGCATGCGGAATTCCGCCTCGAAGGTGGAGGCGGACACCAGGCATTGCTCGATGCGACGCAATGCGCCCGGCAGATCGTCCGGATGCACGCGGGACTGCCACGCTTCCCACGAGTCTTCGATCTCGTCCACGGCGTAGCCGAGCTGCCGCTTGTTCTGGGGCGACATCACGACACCGTTGGTCCTGACGTCCCACGACCAAAGACCCACGTCGGCCGCCAGGATCGCCGCTTGCAGGAACGACTCGCTGTCACGCAGCGCATGTTCCGCCACGCGCCGTGCATTCTCGGTTTCGGCATTGAGCGCGGCGAGCGCGAGGTACTCCGCGATTTCCTGTGCGGTCGCGATCTCGTGGCCGGTCCACTTGTGCGACTGCGCATCGAGCAGCGAGATCACGCCCACCAGCCGCCCACCCGTCAGGATCGGTATGTCCAACACGGCACCGATGCACCCGGTCTCCACGGCAGCCGTACGAGCGCCCGAGCGCGAGCCCACTTCGTCGACCGGCGCGACGGAACCGCTGCGCAACATGGCGAGATGCTCGGGATGGACGGCAAGGTCAGCCTCGAATCCCGGCAGCGGCGGACCCGAGGGCGCGACGCCGGCATAGCTCACGACCAGACGACCGTTCGTGTCCACGTCGGCATGCACGACGCGTTTGTCCGGGAAGCACTCGCGCAGCAGATCCACGGCATGGTGCACCACCTCGGACAGCCCCGCGCCGCGGGCCATGGCGGCCGCCAGCTCGTTCAACACCCGCAGGCGCGCCTGCGTCGTGATGAGCTCCTGTTCGGCGAGCTTGCGTTCGTGGATGTCGATCGTGCTGCCGATCACGTACTCGGTACCGTCCGCGAGGCGCACGGCGGCCTTGGTCTTGAGCATCCAGCGACCGGTGGTCTCGCCCAGCTTGCGCAGGTGGATCTCCGAGCGCGCCGAAGCGCCCGAAGCGAACAGGCGATCGTCCTCGGCCCAGGCGGCAGCGGCGAGCTCGTGCGGGAACATGTCGAAGTCGGACTTGCCGAGCAACGTCGTGCGCGACTCCCCGAAGAGGGTGCAGAAGGCGTCGTTCACCATCACCCAGCGGTGCGCCCGGTCCTTGACGTAGGTCGGATTGGGCAGAGAGTTGATCATCGCGTCCAGGAACTCGCGGCTGCGCTCGACCTCGCGCGACACGCGCTTCCAGTCCGTCATGTCGGTCGACACGCACACCACGTAGCGGCTGCGGTCCGGCAGCGTCACGCTCGCCTTGGTCTTGAGCAGCCAGGCGTCCGCGAGGCTCGCATTGACCGGCGGGCCTTCGAAGACGACCGGCCGCGCCCCGTCCAGCGCGAGGTCGTCCTCGCGGTCGAACACGCGCGCCTTCTCGGGGCCGAAGATCTCGGCGTTGGTCTTGCCCACGGCAAGGCTGCGATCGAATCCGAGGATGCCCGTCATGGCCTTGTTGGCGACGAGCCAGCGATGCGCCGCGTCCTTCACATACACGCCCTGGGGAATCGCGTCCACCACAGCGTCGAGGAACTGCTTGCTCTCGAGCAGCGCGCGTTCGGCCTGCTTCTGCGCGGTGATGTCCCACAGCGAACCGAGCAGCAGCTTCTCGCCACCCGGGAGGGTGACCATCTGCTTGTTCTTGAGCACCCAGCGTCGCGCACCGACCGCCGTGATGTACTCCTCCTCGAGCGAAAGGGACTCGCCGTGCTCGAGCACGCGGTCGTCCTGGGCCCAGAATTCCCGAGCCTGCGCCTCCGGAAAGAAGTCGAAGTCGGTACGGCCGATGAAGTCCGTTTCCGGGCGGCCCAGGAACGCACCTCCTGCCTCGTTCATCATCACCCATCGATGCTCGCGATCCTTTGCAAACACCATCGCCGGCATGGCGCGTACCACCGAGTCGAGGAACTGTCGCGCTCGCTCGGCCTCCAGTACCGCTTCGCGCAGCGGCGTCACGTCGTAGACCGCGGACACGATGCCCCGCTTGCCCCCGGGCAGGGTCACGGCCCTCTTGCGTTTGATCACCCAGATCTTGCGGCCGTCCGGGCGCGTCATCTGCATCTCGGAATCGACCTTGCCGTCGGCCGAAGCGAGCACCCCTTCGTCTTCGGCCCGTATCTGCGCAGCCTCGCTGGCCGGGTAGACATCGAAGTCGGTCTTGTTGAGGAAATACTCCGGTGGCCGACCCCAGATGTCCAGACAGCCATGACCGACGAGCACCATGCGGAAGTGCTCGTCCTTGAGCGCCACGCCCATCGGCACCGATTCGAGCACGGCGGCGAGCAGGGCACGCGTTGCGTCGATGTCGAGTTCGCGCTGCTTGCGCTCGGAGATGTCCGAAACGTGGCCGTACCAGCTGGTCGATCCGTCCGGCTCCCGGCGCGGAGTGGCATACCCTTCGATCCACCGCGTGCGCCCGACCGGGTGCACCACACGGTACTCGTGCCGCCACGGTTCGAGCGTCTCGCGCGAGCGCTGGATCGACGACACCATGGCGACAACGTCGTCGCCATGGATGGTCTGGAGGACGCAATCCGCATCCGCCATCACCTGCTCCGGGGTGACGCCGTAGATGTCGCGCACGCCGTCGCTGGCGAAGGGAAAGTGCGAGGATCCGTCGCTGCGTACCCGGTACTGGTAGATCATCCCCGGCACGTGGCGGGCAATCTCGCGCAGCCGCTCTTCGGCTTCGCGTCGCGCCGTGATGTCGACGGTCGCACCCACGACGAACGACTCGCCGGTGGGCAAGGTCACGAGGCGCTTGCGCTTGATCGCGTGCACCATCTTGCCGTCGACCGCGAAGATGTCTTCCTTGTCGAGCGTGCGTCCGGTAGCGAACACCTCATCGTCCTCGGCCCACACGCGTGCGCATTCGTCCGGCGGACGAAAGTCGGCATCGGTCTTGCCGACGAAAGTCGCGTCGGGCCGCCCGATGAAGCGGCGCCCGGCTTCGTTGATGAACAGCCAGCGATGTTCGCGATCCTTCGCGTACACGCCGGCCGGCACAGCGTCGAGCACCGCATCGAGAAACGCCCGGGCCCGCACCGCTTCCTGCTCCGCGTTCTTGAGCGCAGTGACGTCGAGCAACTTCGCGAGCAGATAGCGCTTGCCGCTCGGCATTTCGACGACGCGCTTCACCTTCACCACCCAGCGCTCTTCGTTCGACGCGGTCACGAAGCGCTCTTCGGCAGTGTAGCTCCCACCGCTCGCGAACAGGCGTTCGTCCTGCTGCCAGTTGATTTCGGCCTGCTGGGCACCGAAGATGTCTCGATCGGTCTTGCCGATCAGGGCTTGCCCCTCGATGCCGTGGAATGCGAGCACGGCACGGTTCGCCATGACGAAGCGGTGGTTCTCGTCCTTCACGACCAGCGGCATGGGCGAAGCATCGAGGATTGCCTCGAGAAAACCCCGGTTCTCCTCGGCTTCGAACTCGGCACGCTTGCGCGCGGTGATGTCGACCTTGGCGCCGATGATGAAGCGTTCGCCGTTGGGCAGCGTCACCGCCTTCTTCGACTTGAGATACCAGCCCTCGCGTCCGTCCGGGAATCGGAAGCTTTCTTCGTTCGTCTGGGTTTCGTCCGAAGCGAACGCGGCATCGTCCTGCGCGGCATAGGCGGCAGCCACTTCGGGCGGGTGGCGTTCGAAATCGGAGTGTCCGATCACGTATTCGCGCGTCCAGCCGTGCTCGGCCAGCGCCGCCTTGTTGAAGACGACCCAGCGGCGGTCCCGGTCCTTCACGAACACCAGGAACGGGATCGCGTCGAGCACCGTCTCGAGGAAGTCGCGCTGGCGCTGGAGCTCCTCGCGCAAACCGCGCGCCTCGCCCGCGTCGAGCATGTTGAGCAACACCAGCGATTCGCCGTTCTGCGCGACCAGGCGGCACTTGCTCACCGTCATGTGGCGCTGGCGGCCGCGAATCAGGTAGGACCCTTCGTACTGCTCGGCCCTGCCGGTCGCGAGCACGCGGTCATCGGAAGCAAGGTAGCTGCTCACGTCCTGCCCGGGGAAGAGCTCCTGGTCGGTGCGGCCGATGATCTTCTCGCGGCTCAGGCCGATCCACTCGCAGTAGGCGGCATTCACGTAGCGGAATCGATGCTGCGGATCCTTGGCGGCGAGCGGCGCGGGAATGGCGTCGAGGACGATGCCGAGATAGTCGCCCGCGTCGGTCGCGGTCGCGCCGGTCAGGGCGTGCATCGCACCGGCGCGATCGCGTTTGCGGATCGCGGCGCCGGTCACGAGGAAGAGCATCAAGGACGCGGCCGAGCCAAGTGCCAGCACGCGCGGTCCGCTGACCGCGCGACCGGTGTCGAAATGGGCACCGGGGGTGACCCGCAGGCCCCAGGTCATGTCCCCGCGCGCGACGAGCCGCGCTGCCTGCAGGCTCGCCGCATCCGGCGCGGCGCGCCCGGCGGTCGCGATCGCGGGCAACGAGCCGACGTTGCTGCCCTCGACGAGTTCGACGCGCACGTCGGCGAACGGCCCGAACACTTCGCGGGCGAGCGCGTCGAGGCTTACGACCGCGGCGACGAATCCCCGATGGCGCACTTCTCGCAACGCCGGGCCGGCCTCGTTGAGGCCAGGCGGCATGACCGGCTGGAACACGACCACGCCGGCGCCGCTGACCGGATCGGGGTCGGTCACGAGCTGTACCCGGGACGAATAGGCGGGCCGTCCGGTCCAGAGTGCCCGCATCATCGCTTCCCGGCGTACCGCCTCCGCGAACCGATCCAGGCCGAGCATGGGCTGCGGATGCCCGGGCGGTACCGCCACCAGCGCTGCGGGGTAGGTGACCCGGGCGCCCGACCGCGGCCAGACCCGGTAGTCGGCCAGCCCGGCGAGCCGCATGCGGTGCGTGTGGACGGGCACGGCGGCCGCCGGCACTCGCGGCAGGAATTCGAGGGACACCAATCCGGGCAGGGCTCCGAAAACATCCAGTTCGCCGACGAAATCGTGCCATTCCGGCGGATTGGCACTCTCGCGCGTTGCCATCCAGGCGGTCGCCGCGCGCAGCGTCTGCTCGTAGGCCGCCAGCGCCGCATCCAGGCTGCGGCGTGCCGCGTCCGCCTGCCGTGCGAGCCGCTCCCGGTTATGCTCCCGCTGCCGGTCGGCTTCGACCCCCCACCAGCCGATGGTCACCGTCAGGCCGAGGGCAAGCACGATCCAGGGGCCGGGCGCCCGCATCCAGGCCGGCAACGCCGGCCTACCGTGAACCGGCCGGCGCATCGAAGAAAACCACGGGACCATGAACTTGAGCTTGAAGCGCCAGAATTCCAATCCACCGTTAACGTCGCCGCCCCGCAGGGCTTTAATCGGCCTGGGGCTCGCCGCCGCCCTGCTGTGGGCACCCGTCCCGGCTTTGGCCGACCCCCTGCTGACCTTCCCCTTGCGCATCAAGGGGCATGCGCTGCGGGCCGAGCTCGCCAACTCGGAGGAGACGCGCCGGACCGGCCTCATGCACCGCCGCTCCATGGGCGAGAACCAGGGGATGCTGTTCGTCTACGAACAGCCCGGACTGCACGCCATGTGGATGAAGAACACCCTCATACCGCTGTCGGTCGCGTTCCTGGACCGCGACGGGCGCATCATCAACATCGAGGACATGGAACCGCAGACGCTCGATGCGCACGGCGCCACGGCCGAAGCCTCCTACTCGCTCGAGATGAACCGGGGATGGTTCGCGAAACGCGGCATCAAGCCGGGCGACCGCGTCGAGGGCCTCAAGTCCATTCCGAAGTAGGTCCGCGACGGCGCGCCCCAACGAAAAAGGGCTGCCGTTCGGCAGCCCTTCGATGCGGCGCCGAATGCGATCAGCCGAAGTTCTTCGCGGCGAAGTCCCAGTTGGCGAGCGCGTTCAGGAAAGTCTCCACGAACTTCGCGCGCGCGTTGCGGTAGTCGATGTAGTAGGCGTGCTCCCACACGTCGATGGTGAGGAGCGCCTTGTCGGCGGTGGTAAGCGGTGTCGCGGCGTTCGACGTGTTGACGATGTCGACCGAACCGTCGGCCTTCTTCACGAGCCAGGTCCAGCCCGAACCGAAGTTGCCCACCGCACTCTTCGAGAATGCCTCCTTGAAGGCGTCGAACGAGCCCCACTTCTTGTCGATCGCGGCTGCGAGCGCGCCGGCGGGCTTGCCGCCGCCACCGGGCTTCATGCTGTTCCAGAAGAACGTGTGGTTCCAGACCTGGGCGGAGTTGTTGAACACGCCGCCCGAGGACTTCTTCACGATGGCCTCGAGGTCGAGATTCTCGAACTCGGTACCCTTGATGAGGTTGTTGAGATTGGTGACGTAGGTCTGATGATGCTTGCCGTAGTGGAACTCGAAGGTTTCCTTGGAGATGCTGGGGGCAAGCGCGTCCATCGCGTACGGCAGCGGAGGCAGTTTATGTTCCATCGGGAGGTCTCCAGGCGGGATGTGCGGGCAGGCGCGGATTGTAGCGCATCGACCTCACGCCCGACGGCGGCAAACCTCGCGCGAACCTACGCGACGGCCTCCACGTGCACGATCACGGCCGTCGCATCGTTGCGCCCCATGTACTGGAGCTGGCGCTCGATGGAGCTCTTCACCAGCAAGTCCGCCCCGGACTGGGGATCGACACCGCGCTCGAGTGCGTCGTGCAGCGCGCGCTCGCCGAGCACCTCCCACACTCCGTCGGAAGCGATCAGGAACGCGTCGCCGACCTGCAGTTCGCCGTCGGCGAACTCGGCAACCAGATGCGTGTCGAGGCCGATGGCACGCCGCAACACGTGGCGCATGTCGCGCCGCGGCCACGTGTGGTCGGTGGTGAGCTGTCGCAGAGCTCCCGCGCGCCGGCGATACACACGCGTGTCGCCGACGTGCGCAACGCAGTAGCGGGCATCCTTGAACAGCAGCAAGGACACGGTGCTCACCATGCCCTCGCCGTCGGGTCGGCGCAGGTTCTCGCCCACGAGCCAGTCGTTGATCGCACGCAGCACGCGGTCGAGCGCGCGCCCGATGTTCCAGTGCGCGGGCGTGTCGTAGTAATCCTCGAGCAGCGAGCGCACCGTGGTTTCTGCCGCAGTGCGCGCCCCTGTATCGCCGCTCACGCCGTCCGCAACGGCGACGGCAAGGCCGCGCGCTGCGATCGCGGCCGTGCCCGGATTGGCGATGCCGTAGAAATCCTCGTTCGGCTTGCCCGCACCGCGCGACGCATGGCCGACGCGCACCTGCAGGCCCGCCGGACCCGCAGCGCTTCCGAGGCGGATCGGCCCGGCCAGCAGCGGACGGGTCGAAGCCTGCGCGGCCGCGGGCACCGACCGCAGCGCGACCGTAGCCGTCACGGCGTCATCGGGCATCGCCATGCCTTGGCTCCGTCCCGATGCCGCGGCTGCCGCGACGCGGCGTGCGCCCGGTCGCAAGGCCGCCGGCCTCCACCGCGGCAATGGCCTTCGCCTGGTTCATGTTGTCGGTGTACCCGCACGCGTAGAGGCAGCACGCGAGCTGGTTCACGATCGGGTGGGGCAGCGGCGTCTCCGCAGACAGCGCGCGGCGGATCCATGCCGCGGTCGCGTGCGCGTCCACCGCCGTCAGGAGCCCGTGCACGGCCTTGCCCGGCCCCATCTCTTCCTCGAACAGCGCGGTGCGCGTGCCGTCGGTGATCCAGTCGATCTGCGGCCGGTGCAGCGCATTCGCCACCGGCTCGCCCTCGGCGCTGCGCAACAGCAGGGCATGGGCACCGGTCGAGACGAGAACCTCGGCGAGCACCTCGAGGCGCTCGGCCGTGGACGCACCGACCAGCTGCACCGCTTCGCCGCCGAACGGATCGATGAGCTTCGCCACCAGGTGCGGGCTGGAGCGGATGCCCAGGCGCCCCTTCAGCG
This sequence comes from Burkholderiales bacterium, assembly GCA_019747905.1. Classification (GTDB taxonomy): domain Bacteria; phylum Pseudomonadota; class Gammaproteobacteria; order Burkholderiales. Next base: position 12,832 of record JAIEQG010000073.1, on the reverse strand, counting down.
CGAGCATCTCCGCGAGACCGGGACACAACACCGCCGTGGGAACGAAGGCGAGACCGTCGTCCGCCAGCGCGGTACGGGCAGCACGCAGGTTCCCCGAAGGCATGATGCCGAGCTCGCGCAGGATGTACGCCGCCGCCACGCGTCCGCCGCCCTCGAGCGTGCCATGCACCAGTACCGGAATGCCCAGGCGCTGCAGCAGCAGTGCCAGCAAGGGCAGCAGGTTCGGACTCTCTCGCGCCCCGCCATAGGCCGGAATCACCACGGGGCGCAACCGCTCCGCCGCGATGTCGAGCGCATAGACACGCTCGGCGCAGGCGCGCTGGAAACCGATCAATTCTTCCGCCGTCGCCTGGCGCATGGACAGAGCGGCGAAGATCGCGCCGAGTTCCACGTCGGGCACCCCGCCGTCCAGCATCGCGGAGCACAGGTCGTGCGCCTCGGCTTCGGTGAGTCCCGGATGCTGATCGCCGCCTGCGACGATGGTCTTGAGGTACTGGGTGAAGGACATCGTGTACGCAGTGCGGCCGGCAGTCGGCCACGCCTCCTCGAAAATGTTGTTCTCGCGCTTCGCCCCCCGACCGAATCGCCACTGGACAACCTTGAGCTTGCGTCTGCTGTCAGCAACCGATGTGCCAATGCTCGTCGCGTTGCACATCAACGACTTGAGGTTGGACACGCGGGGTCGCCACCCGGCCACGCCAAGCCTCGGTGCAGTCCGCGACGCGACCGCCCTATGTTGGTGCGACCGCCCCCCCGATCAGGGGACGAGCAGTTCGGCAACCACGTTGTTCCAGGCCGCCGCCAGGTTGGGCCGGCTGTAACCGCCACCGCCAAAGGCCATCAGCCGGCCGCGCGCCTGGGCGTCCGCGAGCCGGCGCAGGCTGCGCGCCGCATGAGCATGCACGGCCGGCGAGTATTCCAGGCTCGCGAGGGGATCGCCCTTGAGGCCGTCTGCCCCGCATTGGAAGACATAGAACTCCGCGGGATGCTGCTGGAAATGCGCCTCCACCCGGCTCCAGGCTTCGAAGAATTCGCGATCGCCCGCGCCTGCCGGCAGCGGCACGTTGAGCTTCGTTCCCGCGGCCGCACCCTTGCCTGTCTCATGCGCATGCCCGGTACCCGGATACAGCGACCGCCCATCCTGGTGGATATCGGCGAAGATCAGGTCCGGATCGTCCTCGAATGCATAGAAGACCCCGTCGCCGTGATGCACGTCGATGTCGATGTAGGCCACGCGCCGCACGCCATGGGTGCGTCGCAAGGTCTCGATGACCACGCCCAGGTCGTTGAAGACGCAGAAGCCCGCGGCGTGATTGCGCCCCGCGTGATGCAGGCCGCCGATCGGCTGGAAGGTGCGGAGCGCGTCGCCGCGCATGATGGTGTCGAGGCCATCCAGTGCGGCAGCCACGACGGTGGCACTGGTCGCGTACACGTCCGGAAAGACCGGCGTGTCGCCGCTGTCGAGCAGTTGCAACCCGTCGCGTTCGGCATTCGCCACCTTGTCGACGAAGGCGCGCGTGTGAAAGCGCTCGATTGCCTCGCGGGCTGCCGGCTTGGTCGGCGCGCCGACCTTCGCACGCTTGTCCAGGCCGCGCGCCTGGGTCTCGCGGAAGAATGCGCCCTGGCGGTCCATGCCGAGCGGATGACCGTCGAGAAATCCGTAACGGCCGAGCACTTCACCGACGTAGAGATTCACGCGTGCATCCTCCGCCGCTATGGCACGACCGCATTCGACTCCGGTCATGCCCAGGGCCGCGGCACCGAGCAGCAGCTCGCGGCGCCGCCTCGACTGTAGATCCGTTCTAGAGTGGTGCGCCACAGTTCCAGCACAACTCGAAGTTGCCGGGATTGCGCTCCCGGCAGGCGGCACAGAAGACATCGGCCCCGACCGCCACGGGCCGCTCGAACGATCCCACGATCTCGCGCGCCCGCACCATGTCGGCCGCCCGCTCGATCCAGACTTCAGGCCACGCGTGCGTGAACGGAATCTCGCCCATGCCGCTTTGCGCGTTCTCGTTGAACACGTGGGCCTCGATGCCGGCATGCGCGAGCAAATGCCGCAGGAGGTGAGCGTCGGGCAAAGTGGCGGCGGAGTAGAGGCGCAGCATGCCCGGATTCTACGCAAGCCCCGCCCGGGCGGAACAACCGGTGGGCTGCTCAGAACAGCGCCATCTGCCCCGCGAGCTTCTGCGCCCGGAACTGCGATGTGTCGAGCCCCATGCGCTCGCCGTTGAGATCGAGACGCTTGCACGCTTTCTCGAACCGCTGGGCGAGCAAATCGGCGAGCAGACCCTGGCCGCGCAGGCGCGAGCCGAATTCCGGATCGTTCTCGCGGCCTTCGCGCATCTGCCGCACACGGCTCATCACATGCTCGGCCTTGAGCGGATAGTGGTTCTGCAGCCAGTCCTTGAACAGCTCCTTGATCTCGTAGGGCAGCCGCAGCAGCACGTAGCCCGCGTACCGGGCGCCGGCCTCGGCCGCGGTTTCGAGGATGCGCTCGAGACCGTCATCGGTCAGAAACGGAATGATGGGCGCCACCATCACCCCGGTTGGCACCCCGGCCTCGGACAAGGCACGGATCGCCTCGATGCGTCGAGCCGGACTGCTCGCCCGCGGCTCGAGGCGGCGGGCGATGCCGTGATCGAGCGTGGTGACGCTCACGAACACCTTCACCAGCTTCTTCCGCGCCATGGGAACCAGCAGGTCGAGATCGCGCAGCACCAGCGCGTTCTTGGTGATGATGGCGAACGGGTGGTCACAGGCCGCCAGCACTTCGATGACGGAGCGGGTAATGCGGTAGTCACGCTCCACCGGCTGATAGGGATCGGTGTTGGCGCCGATCGAGATGGAATCGCAGCGGTAGCCGGGTTTCGCGAGCTCCTGGCGCAGCAGCTCGGCGGCATTGACCTTGGCGAACAGGCGCGTCTCGAAATCGATACCGGGCGACAGGTCCAGGTAGGCGTGGCTGGGGCGGGCGTAGCAATAGATGCAGCCGTGCTCGCAACCGCGGTAGGGATTGATCGACGTCGTGAACGGCAGGTCGGGCGAATCGTTGCGGGTCAGGATGGAGCGCGCACGCTCCTCCGTCACCTGGGTATCGAGCCGCGGCGGCTCCGCCTCCGGCTCCTGCGGCAACCAGCCGTCGTCCACCGCCTCGCGCCGGACCGATTCGAACCGGCCCTCCGGGTTGAGCGCAGCCCCCCGGCCCTTGGCGAGGCGGGCGGCACTGCCATCGTGGTTTCTGAGCGACATACTGTATTAATACACAGTACAACCCCTGAACGCAAGCACCGGAAACAACGAAGCCCCGCACGGGCGGGGCTTCAGGCACGGGGCGGACAAGCAGCGCTCAGCCCGCAAGCGGGCTGGCCCCTTGGGGGAAAGGCCGAAGGCCTATCGGGGGGATGTCCTCTCAGCCGAGCTTCATCATCCGGCACGCGGCCTTGAACAGGTCCGACTTGCCGTCGCCGAAGGTCTCCAGGATGCTGAAGTGATTGTCCTCGGGACAGGCCACGTCCTCGGCGATGACCGAGCCCCAGCGCGACTTGAGCAGCTGGTGCTGGTAGTGGAAGCCGTCGATTTCCTTGCCCCCTACCGTCAGGTACAACGGCGCCGAAGTGGCCGGCGGCATGAACGCCGGGCTCGACTTGAGCGCTGCCGCCTCGTCGAGACGGGTATCGGCGTTGACCGACGGCACCCGCATGATCTCGGTGAGGTCATAGATTCCGCTCACCGACAGACCGCCCTGGACGATCTGGTCCGGCAGGTCCGCACCGTAGCGCGGCCACTGGGCCGCCAGCATCATGGCCGTCAGGTGCCCGCCCGCCGAGTGGCCGGCGACGTAGAGCGAGTTGCCGGATGCCCCGTAACGGCTGGCCGTGCGGTAGGCCCATGCAGTGGCCTTCAACATCTGCCGGACGATCTCCTCCAGCTTGACCGAGGGGCACAGCGCGTAATTGGGCATGGCGACCGTGACGCCCAGCTTCACGAACTCGTTGGCGATGAACGAGTGATCGCGCTTGTCGAGCGACCGCCAGTAGCCGCCGTGGATGAACATGAGCAGCGCGCGCGAGCGACCTTCGGCCCGGAAGATGTCCACCTTCTCCATCGGGTGGTCGCCGTACGCGACGTCGAGGTCACAGTCGAGCTCGTCCCGGGCGATCTTGGACATCCGGCCCCAACGATCGAAATACTGGGCGAAATCGGTCACCGCCGCGCGATTGTTATAGCGCTTCTCGAATACGGCGGTTTGATCGTCCATGGCCCGGATCCCCTCGAATTCTTATAGAACTGCGGCGGCTGCGCTGCTCGGGCGCGTCGCCTTGGCAATCTCGCAAAGGCGTTATTGAACCCAATTGCCCGGGGGGCTGTCCACTCCGCCGTTCGAAAATCCTGAAAAATTAGTGGAATAGCAGACACCTTCCGAACCCGAATCAGTCGGTGGGCACTCGCCTTCGGGGGGTGAGGGCGGGGCGGCCGGCAGGTTGCAGCACCAGGCTCGCGCGTTCGAGAATGGCGGTTCCTTCCTGAGCCACAGCCATGTCAAACCGCCTCAAGCACCCCGAATTCATTGTCGAGACCGCCTGGCTGGCGGACCACCTGACCGACCCCGATGTCGTGGTCCTCGACGGCACGACCCACCTGATGCCGCCCCCGCCCACCCCCTACAACGTGGTTTCGGGCCGGGCCGACTTCGAGCGCGGGCACATCCCCGGGGCGCAGTTCGTGGACATCGACAACGAGCTCTCCGACCCGGACCAGGCGCCGGGCCTGCACTTCATGCTGCCCTCGGCCGAGCGGTTCGCCGCCGCCATGGGCCGGCTCGGCATTTCGAACGACACCATGGTGGTCTGCTACGCCACGGCGAACCACTGGTGGGCAACGCGCCTGTGGTGGACGCTGCGCGTGTTCGGTCACGATCGGGCCGCGGTCCTGAATGGCGGCTTCCAGCGCTGGCAGGCTGAAGGCCGGCCGGTCGAAACCGGGGCCGGCAAGCCTCGCGCGGCCACGACGTTCCGGGCGCGCTTCCGGCCGGAACTGGTCGCCGACAAGCACGACGTGCTGGCCGCCATCGGCGCCGGCGACGTCTGCACCCTGAACGCCCTGCGGCCCGAGCAGCACGCCGGTACCGGCGGCACGGTCTACGGCCGCCTCGGCCACATCAAGGGCAGCATCAATGTGCCGGCGGTCAACGTGGTGGATGCGGACAACCTGTTCAAGCCGGCGGCCGAGTTGCACCGCATGTTCGAAGGACCGCTCGCCAAACCGCGCGTCATCACCTACTGCGGCGGCGGCATCGCCGCGACCAGCACGACGCTGGTGCTCACGATGCTCGGTCATCCGGATGTGCGTGTGTACGACGCCTCCATGTCCGAGTGGGCAGTCGACGCATCGCTACCCATGGAGATGTAGAATGAAACGACCCCCACGCTCCTTTCTCTCGCTGCCCCCCGAGGGGGCGCGTCAGTGCCTTGGGGCGGCCCGGCACCACTGACATGTTGGAACACTTTCCCGTCCGTGCCGCCGACTACGACGGCCCCGTTCTCGTCACCGGCGCCGGCGGCTGCATCGGCAGCTGGGCGCTTGCGCTGCTGGTGCGCGCGGGCGTGCCGACCTTCGCTTTCGACCTGAAGGAGGACACGCGCCGGCCCAAGCTCATCATGTCCGACGCCGAACTCGCCACGGTGCGCTGGTTGACCGGCGACATCGCCGATACGAAGCGCGTGCGCGAAGTGGTCGAGTCCACCGGAACGCGCGCCATCGTGCATCTGGCCGGATTGCAGGTACCGTTCTGCAAGGCCGATCCGGTGGCTGGTGCGCAGGTCAACGTCGTCGGTACGGTGAACATCTTCGAAGCGGCACGCACCTTCGGCATCAAGCGCGTGGCCTATGCGAGTTCCATCGGCGCGCTCGGCGCCATTCCCGACAGCCCCTGGGGCGCCACGCTCTACGGCGCCTACAAGTACTGCAACGAGCAGACGGCCAAGGTCTATTGGCAGGACTGGAAAGTACCGAGCGTCGGGTTCCGGCCCGGCGTCGTGTACGGCGTCGGCCGCGACCAGGGCCAGACGTCGAAGACCACCGTCGCCCTGCTCGCCACCGTCGGCGGTCGACCCTACGACATTCCGTTCATCGGTCCGGTGTCATGGCTGCACGCGGGCGAAGTCGCGAGCGCGTTCCTGAAGGCCGTATCGCGCGAGCGCGAAGGTGCTCCGGTGTTCGACATCAACGGCGTTTCCGAGACGGTGGAAAATTCGATCGCCTTGCTGAAGAAGATCGAGCCGGGGATGAAGATCACCTGTTCCGGCAAGGCCCTGCCCTACCCCATGGATCTGTCCGACGACCCGCTGCGGGCCTTCCTCGGCGACTACGGTCGCGTCGAGCTCGAAACCGGCATGCGCGACACGCTCGCCGCATTCCGTGCGCTCATGGCGCGTGGCCAACTCGACCCGGCGAGCATCGCGTGAGAGCGGCCCTGCTGCGCGCGTTCCTGGCCGCACTGTTCGTTCTGGTCGCCCTCGAGGCGCGCGCAATCGTCGAGATCGACCAGCCGGCCCCAGCGCTCAAGGGCACGCTGCTGTCCGGCGACAGGTTCGATCTCGCTGCCTACAAGGGCAAGGTGGTGCTCGTGAACTTCTACTCGAGCTACTGCCGCCACTGCGCCCTCGAGATCGGTTCCATCGAGACCTATCGCGACGACATGAAGGATCGCGGCTTCGAAGTCCTCGTGATCGCGATCGACCGCGCGGGTGACAAGGATCGCGTCGCCCACGCGTTGAGCACCTACAATCTCCAGGGGGCGATGGCGGCAGAGCTCGAGGAAAGCGGCTTCGAACGCAGCTATCCCACGCCCACCGCCTTCGTCATCGACCGCGAAGGCATCGTGCGCGCCAGGCTCTGGGGTGCGAAGACGCTGCCGCGCATGCGCGAGCTGATGACGCCGTTCCTCGGCAAGTGAGCCCGCTCATCAGCGCGGAGTCCTCGACGCTGCTGGTGGTGGATGTGCAGTCGCGCCTGCTCCCGGCGATCCACGATGGGCCTCGGGTGCTCGCCAACTGCATCTGGCTCGTGCAGGTAGCGCAACGGCTCGGCGTGCCGATCGTCGCGTCCGAGCAGTATCCGAAGGGGCTCGGTCCCACGGCGCCCGAACTGGCAGCGGCGCTGCCGGCGGACAGCGTTCGGACCAAGGTTCACTTCTCGTGCGTGGCCGACGGCTGCTTCGACGACGTGGAGGTGTTCCAGCGGCCCCAGATCGTCATCGCGGGGACCGAGGCGCACGTCTGCGTACTCCAGACCGCACTCGATCTCGCCACTCTCGGCACCCAGGTCTTCGTCGTCGCCGACGCCGTCGGCTCGCGGCGCGCGGAAGATCGCGAGTTGGCACTCGCACGATTCCGCCAGCACGGCATCGACGTGGTCTCGCGCGAGATGGTGGCGTTCGAGTGGCTGCACCGGGCCGGGACCGATGTGTTTCGGGAGGTGAGTCGCGAGTTTCTTCGCCCCCATCCCGACCTTCCCCCGCGGTCGCGGGGGAAGGAGAGTATGGCGTCGATCGATTCGATCGCCGGTCAGTCGGATGGCCCCCATCCCGACCTTCCCCCGCGGTCGCGGGGGAAGGAGAGTATGGCGTCGATCGATTCGATCGCCGGTCAATCGAATGGCCCCCATCCCGGCCTTCCCCCGCCGTCGCGGGGGAAGGAGAGAACGGCGTCGATCGAGTCGATCGCCGGTCAATCGGATGGCCCCCATCCCGACCTTCCCCCGCAGTCGCGGGGGAAGGCGTAGCCAAGCGCACGGGCGAGGCAACATTGCACGACGAACAGGGCTACATCCCGGTCGACGGCCATCGCGTGTGGTACCGCCGCGTCGGCAGCGGCGGCATCCCGCTGCTCCTGCTCCACGGCGGACCCGGTGCCGGTCACGACTACCTCGAGCCGCTTCAAGGGCTCGCGCGCGACCGCGAGGTCATCTTCTTCGACCAGCTGGGTTGCGGCCGCTCCGACCAGCCCGCCGACCGTTCGCTCTGGCGCATCGAGCGTTTCGTGCGCGAGATCGACACCGTGCGTGCCGCGCTCGGACTCGATCGCATCCATCTGCTCGGGCAATCGTGGGGCGGCTGGCTCGGCATCGAGTACCTGCTCTCGCAGCCGCGCGGCATCGTCAGCGCGACCCTGGCCAGTACCTCCGCCAGCATCCCGCAGTTCGTGGCCGAAGCGAACCGCCTCAAGGCGCAACTGCCGCCGGAGATGGTGGCGGTGATGCAGCGCTGCGAGGCGGCCGGCGAATGGCGCAACCCGCAATACGAAGCGGCCGTCATGGAGTTCTATCGACGCCACCTGTGCCGCCTCGATCCGTGGCCCGACGCGCTGCTGCGCAGCGTGCGCAACCTCGACGGAAATGCCGTCTACGAAACCATGAATGGCCCGAACGAGTTCATCGTGATCGGCAACCTGCGCGACTGGGATCGCATCGCGCGCCTCGCCGAGATCCGCGTGCCGACCCTCATCACCGTGGGCCGGTTCGACGAGATCCCGCCGGTCTGCGCCGAGACCATGCGCCGCGGCATCGCCGGCTCACGCGTGGTCGTGTTCGAGCACAGCGGTCATACCGCCCATCTGGAGGAGACCGAACGCTACCTGCAGGTGGTAGGAGATTTTCTGCAGGAGGTGGAACAGGCCGCACCGTAGAGCGTCGGCCGTGCCAACGGCGCCCCCTCGCACCATGTCACCGCGGCGGTCCGGCCCCTGGAGCGACCCGTGCGACCGTGTCGGCGCTCTGATCCGCGAGTGCCACCATGAACTGCTCGCGCGAGAGCCCGTTCAACAGCACCTCCCCGCGCTTTAAGTCGATCTCGATGAGGTAGTTGGCGCCCTTCATGCGCAGCGCGCCGTGCTGGGCCATCAGCTTCAGCCGGCGATCGGCGAAATGATCGGCCAGTGCCTTCACCGCTTCTTGATCGATCTTCTCGCCGGGCTTCGACAGCGCCGCATACGCCTTCGGCATCGACTGCTTCGCGAGCGCCAGGCGAGCCAGGCCAGGCGCGACTTCGATCGTGAACGTGCCCTGCAATCGTTCGACCCAGGCACTCGGTGATGGCGGCATGCCGCCCGCCCCGGCAGGTCCGAGCCCCAGATCGCCCGTGGCCGAAAACGCACCATGCGGCGTTTCCACCTCCATCTGTTTCAGTGCGAGCGACGGTGATTGCGCGGCGATCGCTTCCAGCGCGTGGGTCACCAGCGCCATCGTCTTCTCGTTGCGTTCGGCGGCGGGCATGTCCGGAGCCAGCCGCGTGGTCCCGTCGAACAGGTCCGACAACGCCTTGCGATCGAGGCCGGACAATTCCACGTCGAGGTTGGCGTTGCGGAACACCGGCTGGCGCTGCTCTCCGGTCATCATTTCGCCGCTGGCAGCACGCACGGTGTAACCCGCGAGCAGCGTCTTGCCCTGGTCCTTCTGGTAGCCGCCGAACGCCACGTCGCGCACCGCATAGCTGCCGAAGGGCGAGATGAGACCCGCTTCGGCGATCGAGAGCGAAGACGCTCCGGTCCAGTAGAGGCTGTTCGGTCCGGTGGTCTTCCAGTCGACGTTGACGTTGAGCCCGTCCAGGTGACCGCTGCCCGCGGGCGTGTCGAGAGCCAGGCGCGGCATCGTCACCATGCCGCGTACCTGGTCCGCGGCGGGATGCCCGATGCTGCCGGAGAGACCACCCCAGACCACCTTGCCGCTCGACTGGTCCTGGGGAGACTTCTCGAACGCGGGCGACACCACGTCCGTGTGCGAAGTACCGTCGAAGCCGACGACGGTCACCAGCGAGAGCGGCGGGCGCCCCTCGAAGTAATAGGCGATGGCCGGACGCGCCGCTGCCGGCCAGCGCACCGTGGTGACGATCCGGCTCATGCCGAACGCGAGGCTCGGGCCGTGGTCGATGCTGTGTTCCAGTTCGAACGTGAGTCGCTGCGATCCCCGCACTGCCACGCGGGTGATGGCATGCGACTTCAAGGTGCCGCGCTCGTAGGTCACGACGGAGAGATCGAACGGCATCGCGGGGTCGGCCGACACCTGCGCCGCATAGTCGCGGAAGCTCGCTTCGGTGTGCGACGCGCCCCACCACGTGACACCGGCCCAGGAAGTTCCGGCCGCAGCGATGACCAGTCCGATGCCGATGAGTACCTTGTTCATGTGCCCGCCAAACGGATGCGATGCGGTCCGGGCTGCGAAAATCGGGCCAGACGGCGTCGGCGCGGCCGCGTTTCCGCGACCTTCGGAACATGCCATTGTTCGGACTCGCGATTGCCGCAAGGCGCCCGCGGCGAATCTCACGAACCGAAAGGATTCGAAGCAGCCTGGGCGCCCGTGGTGCCTCGATACGACGATGCCGCAAAACAACCGAAACCGACGCTGCTCAGAACCAGATCTCCATGCGCAGGCGGCGCGCATCGCGCGGCGGCTCCGTCGCCGGGACGCGATACGCCTCCCGCCGATGAATGAGCCACGCGACGTGAGCGAGTACGCATGCGTCGAGGATGTCGTCGACACCCACTGCCGTGCCGCCGAGGACGTACCGCGCCGTCATCGCATCGGGCAGGCGCTCGCCGAACACTTCCCGCAGCAGGCGCACCCGTTCCTGCCGCCCGGCTTCGGTGTGCTTGCGCGACGTGAGCGGGCGCCCGCTATTCAAGTGGCGAAACGCCAGCTCGGGGTGAGCTTCGCAGATGCGATCCTGCACCGCAGGGGTCAGCATCGCGTCCACTTCCCGGATGCGCGGCTGGATGTTGAACGACTGGATCGACAACCCGCCGCCCTGGCGTCGCATGGCCTCGGCGTGATCGCGGGCATCCAGCGCTGCGCGGGCCGGCGGGTTGAAGATACTCGACGTCCAGCCGGGCCCGAGCAGCGTGCGCGCATCGCCGTCGCACCGGCGACCGCCAGGGACGAAACGATCGGGCAAACCGATAGGCATGTCGACGGCCGTGATCACGGGCTGATCTTCCAGTTCGACCACTTCCTGGAAGTGCCGGCACAACCGCACGTCCATTGCCGCAGGGTGACGCGACTCGCCGCGATAGCGGGCGAGCACGACCAGCCAGCCGCCACGGCAGCCGTCCACGCCGGCGTACGGACGAACGTCCGGTTCGCCCGAGCCCGGGGACATCGCGGAAAGTCGGTCTTGCATGACCCGATCATACGTCGGGCTCCGCCGTCATGATCGTGGTGATCCTGGTCGCGGTATTGCAGCTGGCGCTGCCGGTGGCCGCACTGGCATGGCTCGGCCGAGCGAAGTTCACGACCCGCGCGGAGACGATTGCCGCAGCGGGGTTGACCGGCGCGTGGTTGGTCGCCATCGGCCTCGCCGGCTTCTGGTTCATCCTCCCGCAATGGTTGCTGGGGATCTATGCCATCGCGTGGGTGCTCTGCACGGCGCGAGCGTGGTCCCGCGCCCGTCATCGACCCCCGTGGCCGGCGCGGAACGGGGCACGAGCGCGTCTCGTCGTCAGCGCGATCGCCATGCTGGGCTGCATCGCGTTGTGGAACGAAGCGCTCACCGGTCGACGCGCTCCCGACACGGAGACGGTCGAGCTCGAGTTTCCGCTGCGCGACGGTCGCTTCGTCGTGGCCAACGGCGGCAGCACGGATCTCGTCAATTCTCACGTCGATACGCTCGACGATCCTCGCTTCGCACCGGTCCGCGGGCAGTCCTATGCACTCGACATCGTCGAAGTGAACGCTCTCGGCGTGCGGGCGCCGGCTCCGCTGCCGGGCGATCCGGCCCGCTACGTCATCTTCGGCCGGCCGGTGCATGCGCCATGCGCAGGGGTGGTGTCGCAGATCGAGAACACCTTGTCCGACCTGTCGCCACCGCAAACGGACCCTCGCAATCCGGCCGGCAATCGTGTGATCATCGACTGCGGCGGCTTCACCGTGCTGCTGGCCCACTTGAAGCGTGGCAGCGTCACGGTAACGGGCGGACAAAGAATCGCCGCCGGCGCTATCGTCGGTGCCGTCGGGAACTCCGGCAACACGGACGAGCCTCACTTGCACGTGCATGCGCAGCGGCCGGGCCGCGGCATCCTGCCGCTGGACGGCGAACCCCTCGGCATGCGCTTCGGCGGCCGCTGGTACGTTCGCAACGACCGCGTCCGCGCACCCTGAAGGAGACCATTCCGATGCATCGAATCGCCGTCGTCGCGAGCGTGATCGCAACCTGGTTCGCGTGCGGCATGGCCGAAGCCGCCACGCCGAGCTTCGTGTGCACCAAGGCGAAGAGCTGGGTCGAGGTCACCGTCTGCGGTTCCGATCGACTGTCCGAACTCGACCTGCAGCTCGCCGTGGCCTATGCGCGCGTGCTGAAGGTCGTCAGCGGCCCGGGCCGCAAGTCGCTCGAAGCGGAGCAGCGCGCCTGGTGGGCGAGCCGCAACGATTGTCGCAAGGCGAGTGAGCCGATCGCGTGCCTGGAAGGCCGCTACGAGCGACAGATCACCGCGCTCGAATCGCGTCCGGACTACCCCGGCGAAGCGGTCGCGAAGAACGTCGAACTGCCGCCGGAATCTATCGCGAATGCCGGCCGCGGCTGGACGCGAGAACTATCGAAGTACCAGCGGGTACTGCGCGCGTGCCGCGAGGAGGCTGCGGTCGCCATCGGCAAGATCCTGGTCGCCTGGCCCACGGGTGACGACGACGCTTCGGTCGGCACGCGGCTGGTGGACTGGAACCTCAAGGAATGGGTCTGCGTCGCGCACATCGACGGGCACAAGGTGTTCCGCTTCGAAGCGCGCGATCCGAGCGAGGAGTTGCCGCCTTCGGGTCCGGTGTACCACCTCGGCGCGAAAGCACC
>JAIEQG010000164.1 GCA_019747905.1 Burkholderiales bacterium | reverse complement strand
CTGAGATGACGGCCGCGCTCGTTGCAGCGATCGACGCGCTGCTGCCGCAGACGCAATGCACGCGCTGCGGTTTCGACGGCTGCCATCCCTATGCCGAGGCAGTGGCGGACGGTCGCACCGACATCAACCGCTGCCCGCCCGGCGGTGACGAGGGTGTCGCACGCCTCGCCGCATTGCTCGGACGCGCGCCTGTGTCGCTCGATCCGGACTGCGGCGCGCAGCTCCCGCCCAGCGTGGCGCTCATCGAAGAATCCGCCTGCATCGGCTGCACCTTGTGCATCCAGGCCTGCCCGGTGGACGCCATCGTCGGTGCGGCCAAGCTCATGCATACCGTGATGCTCGATACCTGCACCGGCTGCGAACTGTGCGTGCCGCCCTGCCCCGTCGATTGCATTGCCATCGTGCCCGTGAAGGAACTGCGCTCGCACCACTTCGAAGTGCAGGAGCGCGATCCCGCCGATTGGCGCAATGCCGCGACCGCAGCGCGAACGCGTTTCGAATCGCGTCGCCGGCGGCTCGAACGCGAGAAGGTCGAGCGCGATGCGCGCCTGGCGCGCAAGGCGGAGCACAAGCTCGAATCCCTGCCCCCGAACGATCCGGACGGCGCCCGCAAGCGCGCCGTCATCGAAGCGGCGCTGGCACGCGCGCGGGCTCGCCGGGCCACCGCAGCGTGAACCCGCAGAAGCGCCACGAGATCTTTCGCCGGTTGCGCGAAGCGAATCCGAACCCGCGCAGCGAGCTCGCCTACACCAACCCGTTCGAATTGCTGGTGTCCGTGGTGCTGTCGGCACAGGCCACCGACAAGAGCGTGAACCTGGCCACGGCAAGGCTGTACCCGATCGCGAATACTCCGCAGGCACTGCTTGCCCTCGGGCAGACAAGACTCGAGAACGCCATCAAGACCATCGGTCTGTATCGCACCAAGGCGAAGAATGTCATCGCGCTGTGTCGCGAACTGATCGACAAGCACGGCGGCGAGGTGCCACGCGACCGCGCCGCGCTCGAAGCGCTGCCCGGCGTGGGCCGCAAGACCGCGAACGTGGTCCTGAACGTCGCCTTCGGCGAACCGACGATCGCGGTGGACACGCACATCTTCCGCATCGCCAACCGCATCAATCTCGCACCCGGCAAGGACGTGCTCGAGGTGGAGCGCAAGCTCATGAAGTTCGTGCCCGAGGAGTTCAGGCAGGACGCGCATCACTGGCTGATCCTGCACGGCCGCTACGTATGCAAGGCGCAGAAGCCGGACTGTCCGCGATGCATCATCGCCGACCTGTGCGAGTACCGTGACAAGACGGTGGACGCCGTGAAGCCGCCGCCGCGATCCCGGCCTCGCGCGCTCTGATCGACCGTGTTCGCTCCCTCACGCGATCAGGCGCGCGACCTCTTCTTCGATACCTGGCGCAAGTTCCGCGCTGGTCTGCCCCTCGAAGGCCTGGAGCGGCTCGTGGTGGGGCTGCTGACCGAGCACCCCGAGTATCACGAATTGCTCGACTGGCCCGACCGCCACAAGCAGGCGAACTACGAAGGCGGGCGCGTGAACCCGTTTCTGCACCTGTCGCTCCACCTCGCCGTGGAGGAGCAGTTGTCCATCGACCAGCCGATCGGGGTCCGCGCCGCCTACGCACAACTCGAAGCGCGGCACGGATCTGCCCACGACGCCAAGCACGAGGTGATGGCGTGCCTCGTCGAGACCTTGCGCGACGCCCAGGTCCGCAATGGCACCTTCGACACGGCGGCCTACCTGCACTGCCTCACCGAACGGGCAGGCTCCTGAAACGACGACGGCGCCCGCAGGGGGCGCCGTCGTCACGAAACCCAGAACGCGGGGTTCAGTACTTGTTCTGCAACCCCGGCTGCTTGGAAAAATAGGCCGCCAGATCGGCGATGTCCTGCTTCGATAGCGGGGCCGCCATCCCGTTCATGATGGCGTTCTTGCGCTTGCCGCTCTTGTAGGCCTTCAGCGTGTGCTTGAGGTAGTCCTCATGCTGACCGGCGAGCAGCGGATAGTCGGGCGTCAGGGGCTTGCCGCCGCCGGGGCCGTGGCAGGCCGCACAGGTTTCGGCCTTCTTCTCGCCGGCTGCTGCATCGCCACCGGCCCAGGCCGGCACCGCCGCCAGACCCAATGCCAGTACTGCGATCGAGAATGCGCTTTTCATGGAACTCATCCCCCGCACGATCATCATTTCGCCGCCTTCTCCGCGGTCGCGTAGTACGCCGCGAGATCCGCCATGTCCTGGTCGGTCAGGCTGCCGGCGATGGCACGCATCGACGGATGGCTGCGGTCGCCCGACTTGTAGGCCTTGAGCGCGGCCACGATGTAGTTGGCGCTCTGGCCACCCAGCTTGGGCACCGTGTACACCTCGGGATAGGCGGTCCGGAACCCCGCGATCCCGTGACAGCCTTCGCACATCTGCGTCTTCTTCTGGCCGTTGCTGGCACTGCCTTCGGCATGGGCCGTGCCGCCGATCGTGAACGCCGCTGCGGCCAGGACGACCGCCATCAATGGAGTGTTCATGCGTAGGTGGTCTTCTAGAGCGATCGAATAACCCCGGATTGTGAGGGGAGACGCGGTCCCGGTCAACCGCCCGGCAGCGGCACGCCCTCGACGATGATTTCCTTGTGCACGTAGCGCTTGTCGTGGGTGTCCTCGACAATGGCCTGCAACTCACCTTCCTTTTCCGGCACGAAGTAGAAGCGGAAACTCGGATTGTCGGAGATGGAGAAATCCACGTCGGCGCTCATGACGGTCTTGCCGGCATAGGTGACCTTGACCTGGCGCACGAACTGCGGCGTCTTGCTCTCGTCGAAATCCGAGGCGAGCGCCGATTCGTTCGGGTGCCGGATCATGAGCTGCACCAGCGCCGGCTTGTGCGCCTCGACAGTGTCGTCGGCAAACCGGAACTTCATGGTGCCCACGAGATTGGCGGGCAAGCGGTTCTTGTCGCCCGGGGCGGAGCAGCCGCCCGCCGCCTTGACCCAGCGCGACGCCATGTAGAGCTTGCCGTCGTTGGTCTCGGCGACCGCTCGCACGAAGCTGAAGTCCTCGAATCGCAACCGCGTTTCCACCTGGGCACGGCCGCTGTCGGGGGTGAACTGGAAAATGCCCGCGGCCGGCGACGGATTGCGCTCGACGATCAGGTACACCTGCTTGATGTACTGCCCGGGCGTCTGGTCGATCTGGGCCTTCACCGCCACCGGCACCGTCGAGGCATCGTCGGCGCGCGTGCTCAGGTAGACCCGTACCACGTCCTTGCCGTCCAGGATCTCCCGTTCGCCGAACATCATCTGCCGGATCGGCGGCCAGTACTGGCTTTTCGCCGGATCGGGTTCGGCCTTTTCGTTGGCCACGGCAACGCCGAACGGCAACAGCACGAGCAGGCCGGCCAGCAGGCCCTTGAACAGCGGATTCATTGCGCGACACCCCCGTCCTTCGCGAGGCCCGCAGTATACCGCCGCTCTACTCCCATTCGAGTTCGGTGTAGGCGGTGGTCACGTTGCGGCGATGGTAATCGTCGAAGTTGACCCATTTGTCCCGCTCCGTCAGGCCGACCTCGTCGGTCGCCTCTTCGATGGTTTTGCGGCGCTTGATGGCGGCACGGGTCTCGCGCACGATAAGCGCGAGATAGTCGCGCTCGGGCGCCAGGGCCTGCGGCCAGGGCACAGCAGTCTTGCCGTGGCCGGGCACGAACAGCGGCACCTCCAGGGCGGCGAGCCGATCCAGGACCTCGATGAAGCCGGTGATCTTCCCGTCCACCACCGGGGTGTGATCCACGAACAGCAGATCGCCCAGCCACAGCGTGCCGGTGCTCTCGTCGAGCACCGTGACGTCATTGTCGGTATGAGCCACCGGCCACGCCTTGAGGCGGATCGAGCGGCCACCCAGGTCGAGGACAGTCTCGTCGACCACTAGCCGGGTCGGCGGGATCGCCTCGCTGCCGGCGGCCAGATCGCCCAAGTCCCGCTTCAACGCGTTGAGGTAGGGACGCGCCCGCTGCGCCATGGATCGCGGCAGGTTCTCGTGCCCCACCACCACCGCCTTGTCTTCGCGAAACGCGGCAGCCCCGAAGATGTGATCGGGATGCACGTGCGTGAAGATCACCCAGCAGACGGGCTTGTCCGTGATCCGCCGGATCGCGGCACGCAATGCACGCCCCACGGCGAGCGATCCGCCCGGATCGATCACGGCCACGCATTGCCCGCCGACGATGAACCCGATGTTGGCCTGATCACCCAGGTTGTCGGGCGAGCGTTCCTCGATGCGACCGTAGTGCACGAAGTTGCCCGGGGCGATCTCAGTCACTGCGAAGGACTCGAGCGCATCGGCCGCACGGACCGGCGCGACGGCCATCCAGGCGAGAAGCAGTGCAGCGATGCGGCGGCGACCCATGGCGGGCGCGGATCATACGGCCGCGCCATGCCCCGGGCAACGCGCTTGCGCAGGTGTGGCGCGTTCATTACCGTGCGGCCGATGGTCTCACCACTGCAGGCATTCGCCGTGTTCGCGCTCACCTGCCTGTCGCTCGCTGCCGCGGCGACCGAGCCGGTCCGCGTGGCGGACAGCGTCTATGCCTTCGTCGAAGCACCCGACGAGGTCGCCCCGGAGAACGGCGGGCGCGTCGCCAACGGCGGTTTCATCGTCGGCCCCACCGGCATTACCGTCATCGACACCGGCGTGTCGTATCGCCACGGCCTCGAACGCATCGCCGCGATCCGCCGCGTGAGCGACCGGCCGATCGAGGCCGTGATCCTCACCCACGCGATGCAGGAATTCATCTTCGGCGCGGCCGCGTTCGCCGAAAACGGCGCCGCATTCATCACCCACGCGAAAAGCACCGAGCTGATGCGCGCGCGCTGCGAGCATTGCCTCGCGAACCTCAGGACGACGCTAGGTGAGCAGGCGATGGACGGCACGCGCTTGATCGTTCCGCAGCGCACTGTCGACGCCGATACCGTGCTCGAAATCGGCGGGCGTGCCATCGAGCTGATGCATCCGGGATGGGCCAGCACGCCCGGAGACCTGCTCGTGCGTGACCGCACGACCGGCGTGCTGTTCGCGGGCGGCGTGATCCAGGTGGATCGCATTCCGGAACTGCGTGACGGCAAGCTCGATCCGTGGGTGCGCGCGGTCGCCCGGGTTCAGCACATGGCGCCGACCGCCATCGTGCCCGGGTACGGGCCGATCCTGGATGTCGCAGGTGCCGGCCGCACCGCGGACTATCTGGCAGCCCTGGATCGACGCATACGCGAACTCTATGCGCAGAGCACCAGCCTGCTCGATGCGGTGGATGCAGCCGCGCTGCCGGCCTTTTCGCATTGGGCCGGCTACGCCACGATCCATCGTCGCAACGCCCTCACCCGCTACCTCGAGCTGGAGGTCGAGGACCTGGAGCGCTGAGGTGTGGCCACCCCCACCGATGGGCCTGCGGCCCTTCCCACAGGGGGGCCAGCCCGCTTGGCACGGCCCGGCACGGGCTGAGCCCTATAATCCACCACATCCTCTAGCGGAGCCGCGGCCTTGGGCAATCGACTCTCGAAGATATACACGCGCACCGGCGATGCCGGCACCACTGGCCTGGGCGACGGCACGCGCGTCCCGAAGCAGAGCCCGCGCATCGAAGCGATCGGCGCGGTGGACGAATTGAACAGCCACGTGGGCGTGCTGCTTGCCGAACCGCTCGACGAGGAACTGCGCGCCCTGCTGACGTCGATCCAGCACGATCTGTTCGATCTCGGCGGCGAGTTGAGCATCCCCGGTTACACCGCGATCCGCGACGAGCACGTCACCCAACTCGAAACCGCGCTCGATCGTCACAACGACGATCTGCCCCCGCTCAAGGAATTCATCCTGCCCGGCGGTTCGCGCGCCGCTGCGCTGTGCCACGTGGCGCGGGCGGTCTGCCGCCGCGCCGAGCGCCGCGTCGTGGCCCTCGCGCAGGCCGAGGCGGTCTCGCCGCTGTGCCAACGCTATCTCAACCGGCTCTCCGACCTGCTGTTCGTGCTCTGCCGGGTCTGCAACCGTCGGGCCGGTGTATCCGACGTCTACTGGCGCAAGGACCGTACCGGGGGTGCATCCGGTTGAGCCCGAGCGTGCGTATCAGGGTTGGATGATGGACTCCGCGGACAGCCTCGACGACCTGATGGCCCGCTGTGCCCTGCGCGACCAGCGCGCTTTCGCCGAGTTGTATCGCCGCTCGTCCGGCCGCCTGCTGGCGGTCGCGATGCGCATCGTCCGTCGCCGGGATGGGGCCGAGGACATCCTGCAGGAGAGCTTCGTCAACATCTGGAATCACGTGACCGAATACAGCCGTGCGAAGAGCGCCCCCATGACGTGGATGACCGCCATCGTGCGCAACCGCGCGCTCGACTGGGCGCGCCGGCCGAAGCACGAAACTTCCGACGAAGACGTCATGGATGGCCTCATCGAGAACTGGGAGGACGACACGCCCGGTCCGGCGCAGCGCCTCCAGCAGGCCGGCGAGGCCGGGCAGCTGACCGACTGCCTGCGCGAGTTGTCAGGCCAGCAGCGTCAGTCGATCGCCCTCGCGTACATGCACGGCCTCTCGCACAGCGAACTCGCGGACCACCTCGGCGAGCCGCTCGGCACCATCAAGACGTGGATCCGGCGCGGCCTCGAGAAACTGCGCGGATGCCTAGAAGCCAGGAATGCCGCCTGACCCATGAGAATCACCGATCCTCGAGGCCGATCCCTGCTCGCCGCCGAATACGTGCTCGGCACGATGACGGGCCGCACGCGCGCGCGTTTCGAGCTCTGGCTGCGCAGCGATCCCGGGCTGCGCAAGGAAGTGGCTGCCTGGCAGGGCCGCCTGGAACCCCTGTCGGGTACCGCGGCGGAACTCAAGCCGAGCGATCGCGTGTGGCGCGGTATTGCCGCGCGCATTTCCGCAGGCTCGGCCGCACGCGAGAGCTGGCTCGGGAGCCTCGCGTTCTGGCGCGGATCGTCGTTCGTCTCCGCGGTGGCCGCGGCACTGATGTTCGGCTACATCGCGTTGACCCCCAAGGATCACGCCCTCACGCCGGACAACGCGATGGTCGTCGTGATGGCGGACGATCAATCGAAACCGGCCATGACCGTGGCGTGGACCCCGCAGCAGCAGGGCAAACCTCGCCTGCGCATCCGCGTGATCGGCCACAAGCAGATGGAGCCCGGCACGTCGTGGGAACTGTGGATGCTGCCGGGCGAGAATCAGCCGCCGAAATCGCTGGGGCTCATCACCACGCATGACACGCAGTACGTGGAAGTGCCGCCGGAGATGAAGGCGAAGCTAGACCAGGCCGCCGGCCTTGCGATGAGTGTCGAACCGGAGCGCGGCTCGCCGACGGGATTGCCCACCGGGCCAGTGCTCTACTCCGGCAACCGCCTCGAGATCTGACCACAAAGAAGCACGATCGCTCGATTCGCCTCACAGCTTCACGCCGGAGGGTCCGTGCGCCCCACCCACTACGTCGGTTGGCGACCGCGGGCCCGTGCGCCCCAGCTTCGCTGGCCGCGAGGCCGGTCACGCAAATCGGCTTCCAGATTCTCTGGGCGCGGGACCAGTCGCGACGTCAACCTTCAGCGTTCCATGTAGTGCAGCAGGTTCGAACTGGTCTGCCGCAAACGCGCCGAGAGCAAGGTCACGAGCTTGATGAGGATCTTCGCGCCGAGGCTCGGTTCTTCGAGGATGATCTTCACCATCGCGTCGCGCGTCAGCACCGCGAACGTGGTCGGATCCACCGCGGTGCAGGTGGCGAAGCGCGGTTCGCCGTCGATCATCGACATCTCCCCGAGCGTGGCGCCCGGCCCCACCGAGGTCATCGGTTGCAGCATCGCGTTGCGATCCTTCTTCACGATCTCCACGCGCCCCTGGATGATGAGCATCATGTAGTCGTCGACGTCGCCTTCGCGGATGATGGTCTGGCCCGGTTCGGCGCGATAGATCTCCATCGACTTTGCGAGCATCTGGATATCGCTGCGCGTGAAGTCGGAGAAGAATTTGGAATGGCCGATCATGTCGAAGATCTGCTGGGCGAGCACCGTGCCTTCCCCGATGTGCTCCAGCGTCTTCAGCGCCCAGTTCTGCGCCTCCACTTCGCTCACAAGCCGATCTGCCAGCTCCACGTCCCTGCGCTCCCCTCGATCTTCTTCGGCGGCCTGGAACGTTACCCGTTCCCGCTGCGCATTATGGGCCACGCGATGCGAGTTTGGGAACTTCCCGCGCGCGCCCCCGAGACACCCAACTCCCGGTTGATCCACGGGAATTCGGGCGCCGGACCGCCGAAAAGTGTCGATTTCGTTGACAGGTTTGGTTGCCTCCGGCCACCATCCTACCGTCGATCGGATCCAGGTCCGGACGGCCGGGCGCGGCGGGAGACCGCGCGGGACAAGCCGTTTCGAGGGGTGAAGCAAGACTGGAAGCCGCACCGGCGGCTTCCGGCGTCGTTCGGGTGGCCGGCGTGTTGCAGGCGCATGGCCCCGAAGGTGAAAGGAACCCCCTTGCCCGCCCCTGCCCTCGTCGAAGTCGTCACCAGCCTGTTCCTGACCGTCTCGCAGTTGTCCGGCTATGCCGGTCCCCGGGAATTGCCGGCGGTGCACCTCCTGTCCGCGACCGAGATGCATGAGCAGCTCTGCCACGGCTCGTGCGGCGTCCGTGCCTTCTATCTCGACGGCAAGGGCATCTTCATCCGGGACGACCTCGACCTCCTGAACGACCTCAAGGCGCGTTCGATCCTCCTCCACGAACTCGTGCACCACGTGCAGCACGAGACCGGCAAGTTCGAGGCGCTCGACGCCTGCGAACGCTGGTTCGCGCGCGAGGACGAGGCCTACCGCATCCAGAACGCCTATCTCGCGAGCATGCGTTCCGCCACCAAGTTCGTGTACGACTTCATGCCGGAACGCTGCCGGGATCACGCGCCCGCACGCAATTAAGTTGAATGGGCGTGGCCAGCTCGCAGTCACCCCGACCGGACACTCGAACGTACGGCGTTCGAGACGTTGACGTTGCAGACGTGACGAGGCCCTGCCCTCTCATCACCGCTTGCTGTGGTGCTCCTCATGAGCAATCCCCCGTTTCCTGTATGCAGTTGCAAGTACATTGCCCACGGCGATGGCGACAGCAAACAGGAATATCTCTGCAACGCTTATCAGAGGCGTGATCATCAGCACGGCCGGCAGCGAAAGCAAGACTAACCAATCATGTGGTCGCCGTATCCGAACGAATGCGGGCACAAGGATCCAAGGAAACCAAGTAACAAACCTGCTGGTCCTCTTTATGTACGGCAGGGCCATAAGAGGATTTCTTGCGAACTCCGCTTGCACCCGCTTTTCGCGAGCTATGGCGGACCTCTCGGAGCGTTCAGCTTCCTCCGACGTCATTACAGTTCCGACCGGGGTCGGTTGCACGCCCTCGAAATGAATTTCGTGAGTAAAGGTCAACGCTACCAACAAGGTGATGCATAGGCTAACAAACGTTGCGACAACAGATGCCGCCGCCGTTGATGCAAATGACCTTAGATACGTCACTTTGAGCATTGCCCGTATACGCAATCGCCTCCACGGCCGCCCCCACCCCGACCCTCCCCCACGAACTGACGTTCATGGGGGAGGGAGAAAAACTCAGGCCGTGCCGCCCACCGTCAACCCGTCGATCTTCAACGTCGGCTGCCCCACCCCCACCGGCACGCTCTGCCCGTCCTTGCCGCACGTGCCCACGCCCGGATCGAGGCTCATGTCGTTGCCGATCATCGAGACGTGCTTCAGCACCTCGGGCCCGTTGCCGATCAGGGTCGCGCCCTTCACCGGGTAGGTGACCTTGCCGTCTTCGATCATGAAGGCCTCGGCGGCACTGAACACGAACTTGCCGCTCACGATGTCCACCTGGCCGCCGCCGAAGTTCACGGCGTACAGGCCGCGCTTCACCGACCGGATGATTTCCTGCGGATCCTTGTCGCCGTTCAGCATGTAGGTGTTGGTCATGCGCGGCATCGGGATGTGCGCATAGGACTCGCGCCGGCCGTTGCCGGTGACCGGCACGCCCATCAGGCGTGCGTTGAGGGAATCCTGGATGTAACCCTGCAGCACGCCGTTCTCGATCAGCGTCGTGCGCTGGGTCGGATTGCCCTCGTCGTCGACGTTGAGTGAGCCACGGCGGCGCGCGATGGTCCCGTCGTCGACCACCGTGACGCCCGGTGCCGCCACGCGTTCGCCGATGCGGCCGCTGAAGGCGGAACTGCCCTTGCGGTTGAAGTCGCCCTCCAGACCGTGGCCGATGGCCTCGTGCAGCAGGATGCCGGGCCACCCCGGCCCGAGCACCACGGTCATGGTGCCGGCCGGGGCCGGACGCGCCTCGAGATTGATGAGTGCCTGGTGCACGGCCTTCTGCGCGTACTCGCGCAACACCGCGTCGGTGAAGTAGGCGTAATCGAAACGACCGCCGCCGCCGGCGGAACCCTGTTCGCGCCTGCCACCGTCCTCGGCGATCACCTGCACCGACAGCCGCACCAGCGGCCGCACGTCGGCTGCCGTCAAGCCGTCGCTGCGGGCGATCAGCACCACTTCGTATTCACCGGCCAGCCCCGCGATGACCTGCTTCACGCGCGGATCGATGGCACGCGCATGGCCCTCCAGTCGCTCCAGCAGCGCGACCTTCTCCGCATCGGGCAGGCTCGCCAGCGGATCGTGGGGCGCGTACAGCTCGCGGCCCACGCCCCGCCTTGCCACGGCGGTGCGTTGCTGCGCGCCCTGTTGGGCGATGGCACGCGTGGCCCGGGCCGCCGATTCGAGTGCCGGCAGGCTGATGTCATCGGAATAGGCGAAAGCGGTCTTCTCGCCTGCCACCACCCGGACACCCACGCCCTGGTCGATGGAGAAGCTGCCCGACTTGACCTTGCCCTCCTCCAGGCTCCAGCCCTCGCTGCGCGTGTACTGGAAGTACAGGTCCGCGTAGTCGGCGTGGTGGCTCATGATCTGGCCGAACACCGGTTCCAGCGCCGCAAGGTCGAGGCCGTAGGGCACCAGCAGCGTGTCGCGGGCCGTCGCGAGCGAGAGTTCGGGGATGCGGAGCTGTTCGAGGGTAGCGGTCATGGGGGGAAACGCAGCAGGAAGAGTGGGTCAGACGCCGGCGAGCGTGCGATGTTCCAGGGCCGGCAGGCTCGCTCGCATGCGAGCCTGGTAGGTGGGGTCGATTTCGGCGATCACGACCCCCGGTTCACGGGCGCGCTCCGCGATCACCTTGCCCCAGGGGTCGACGATCATGCTGTGGCCGTGGGTTTCGCGACCGTTCGGATGCGAGCCGCCCTGGGCCGGCGCGATCACCCAGGCGAGGTTCTCGATGGCCCGGGCGCGCAGCAGCGGTTCCCAATGGGCGCGCCCCGTGGTCGCCGTGAACGCCGAGGGCACGAAGAGGATGTCGACCACCCCCATGGCGCGATACAGCTCGGGGAACCGCACGTCGTAGCAGATCGACAGGCCGAGCCGTCCGAACGGGGACGCGGCCGTCTTCACTTCGCGACCCGGCGTGATGGTGCGGGCTTCGCTGAACTTCTCGGTGCCGAGCTCCAGCCCGAAGAGGTGGATCTTGTCGTAGCGCACGACGCGCTCGCCCCGATCGTCGTACAGCAGGCTCGCGTTGTACACCTTGCCCTCGACCGGCGATTCGAGCGGCACCGAACCGCCCAGCAGCCAGATGCCATGGCGCTGCGCAGTTTCGGCGAGGAAACGCTGGATCGGGCCGTCGCCGTCGCGTTCCCGCGCGGCGACCTTGTCGGTGTCCTTCAGGCCCATGATGCCGAAGTACTCGGGCAGAGCCACAAGGCGCGCACCCTGCCCGACCGCCTCCGCAATCAGCGCGGCGGCCCGGCCGAGGTTATCAGCCACGTCGGGGCCGGAAACCGTCTGCACGGCGGCCACGCGGAACGGTGCTGGGGCAGTGTCTGTTGGCAGGGATGCCGAATCCGGCTGGAGCTGGTCGTCTGGCATGGAAAGGTTCAGTCGCTCAAGTCGGCAGTTTAGCGTTGCCGCCCCGGCACGGGCTCCGGCTGGCGCTGAACCTTGGCCACGACCGGGTCGGCCCACCCGCCGGTGATCTTGTATTCGAAGGCGATGAACTGATCCAGCGGGTCCTTCAGCGCCTTGCCGACGAGGAAGGTCGCGAGGCCCACGGCCGGGTTCACGATCGCCGTCCCCACGGCAACGCTGTCGCTGATGGAGGGCACGACGCGCACTTCCAGCGCCTGGGTCTCGCGCACGGTGTCCACGTCGCCTTTCATGTTGACGCGCGCGGCCGAACCGACCATGCGCATGTCGTCGGTATGCATCACGCCGTTCTTGATGGCGAAGGTGCCGTTGATGCTGTCGAAGGCGAAGCCCTCGCTGAAGACGTCCTTGAAGTCGAGCGATACGCGCCGGGGCAGCGACTGCAGGCTCACCACGCCCAGCAGACGCCCGATGCCGGGCTCGAGCTTGAGGAACCGGCCCTTCTCCACGTCGAGCTTCAAGTCGCCGTTGAGGCTGGCGTAGTCGAGGCGGTAAGGTACGCCGACCCAGTCGACGTTGCCGGCGAGCGTCGACTTGCCGCCCGCCACGCCCTCGGGCCGCTTGATGCGACGGAAGAACGCGCCGGCGTCGTTCACCTTGAGCGTAGCCGCGAGGTTGGTGCGCGGCGTGCCGCGCACGGATTGCCAGGCTCCGGTACCGGAGAACTCGAAATCGGGATTGCGTATATCGAGTCGTTCCACCTGCCACGTCGGGCCGTTGGGCGTGGCCTTGAGCACCAGTGCGCCGAGATCCAGCCCGCCGAACTGAAAACTGTCCGCCGTGACATCGAAGGCCGGCAGGTCGCGGCCGGCGATCGGCTCCGCGCCGGTGCCCGAGGCTTCGGAGTCCGGATCGGGTACGTTGAGTCGCGCCAGGCGCGCCACGAGCTTGCCTTTGCCGCCCGGAATCCAGTCGATGTCGCCCTGCACCTCGCGGCTAGTGAGCTGCCCGTCCCAGAGGTCGATCTTGCGATTCACCTTGAGCGCCACGTCGTTCAAGGTGCGCCCGAACGCCTCCACTTGCTTCGCCTTGAGATCGAGCGCCACGACGTCGAACCCGGTGGGCGGATCGTTGCCGCGCGCATGCGCGGCATCGCGCAGGTCGAGCCAGGCATCGACGTCGACGAGATCGAACGCACCGGTGACGACGATGCCCGCAGCGTCCGGGAGCTTCGCGTTCGTTCCGAAGTCGATCGCTCCGCGATCCACCTTGGTGGTCTTGGCCATCGGGTCCAGGGCGAAGATCGCGGACAGCCGTTGCCCGAGGCTCAACTGCACCACTTCCTCGCCCGGCCGCACGCGGCGTTGCAACCGCAGCGACACGGCCTCCTGAGCCGCCTTCGCGAGCGGCGGGGGCAGCTTGAGCGCGACACCCGCGAGTTCGCTCTCGAGCGACATCTCGCTCGCACCTTTGCGCATCATGGCGCGGGCCTTCCAGTCGGTATCGCCTTCCGCGTACGCCAGCCAGCCGGTGCCGAGCGCGCGCTGCAGACGCGCCATGTTGGCGCGGCCATTGGCGTTCACGGTCACCGCCCCGCCGGCCTCGGTGGTCACGCTGAACCGCGTCGGCCCGTCGAAGATGGTCGCGGTCCCGTTGGTGAGCTTCGCACCGTCCTCCGAGAAGGCGAGCAGGGCATTGAGGTTCGTCATGTCGGGTATCGTCTCGCTGCCCGCAATGCGGTTGTCCACGAACTGGTAGGAGCCGGCCACCTTCGTGTCGCGCCCGCGGTCCAGCGGAATGCGCAGTTCGAGATCGAGCTTGCCGCGGCCCTGGGCACGCAGCCCGCGGGTGACACCACCGATCATCCGGCCCACCGGACTCGCGTCGACGAAATCGAGGAACGCCTGGGTCTCGCCTTCCCCGCCACCCTTGATCTCGAGCATCGGGTCGTGGGGCGAGAGTTCGGGAATCACCGACACGGTGCGACCGAGCGCGACTCCCATGATCCGCCCGACGGCGTCCACTTCCATGCGGGCACCACGGAAGTGGATGGTGCCGTTCGCGTCGTCCACGGTGGGCCAGCCCGGTGCAAAGCGCAGCTTGATGCCCTCGAGATTGGCCGTGATCTCGAATATGCCGGTCTTGCCCGGCTTGTCGTAGGGAAAGTCGGCGAGGTTACCCTGCAATCGGCCTTTGACGTCCCTGGCGACACCGGCTTCGAAGGCGTTCGCGAGCCACAGCCGGGTGTTCGGGCCCACCCGCAGCGGTACGTAGTGGACGATGGCACCCGCCTCGAAACGGGTGAGGAGGACCGTAAGGTCGATGCGCCCCGGCCCTTCCGTCCCGCGCTCGTAGGTGCCGGAAACGCCCCCCGAGACTTCGGCATTGGCAAACACCAGCCGGCCGACGCGCACGGCGAGCGGCCCGTTCGCGCGGCTCCAGTCCACCTGTGCCTTGAAGGTATCGAACGCGAGCGGCCGCTCGAATGCCGCCGGCATGGCGAGCACCAGGCCGGCGCTGTCCACTTCCACTTTGCCGCCGTTGCGGTCGGAAACGATCCGGCCGCTCAGTCCGGACATGCCGGGCATGGTGCCGTTCGGGGCCATCCCCACCTCGCGCAAGGTCGCTTGCAGGTCGAGGCGGCCGCTCTTGATGGACTCGGTGTCCCAGGCGAGCCGCAGGTCCTGCACCCGGCCTTGCGGGCGTGCCTGGGCCAGCCGTTCGCGCCAGGCTGCGTCGAACGGCAGGCTGCCCGCGATGGCAGCGAGAGTCGCGAGATCGATCCGGTCTGCCTCGACCTGATAGCTCGCCGGCTGGTTGCCCGAGGCCGGTTGGCGCCGGAACAGCCAATCGGTCGGCCCCAGCGCGGTACCGTTCGCGAGCGCGAGCGACAGACGCTGGCCGGATACCTCGAAGCCACCGGTACCGCGGGTCAAGCCGAGACGCCCCTGGAGGCCGGCCAGTTCCAGCGGCACCAGTCCCTCACCCAGCGTCGCCTTCAGTCCGGCCACCCGCAGGTCGGCCGTCACGCGCGTCACCGCCCCTTCGGCCAGGTCGGCCCACGCCTCCACGTCGGCCACCCCACCGTCCACGTCGACGGGCAGGTCGATCCAGGTCTTGCCCGCCGAGACGGCGATGAACTCGGTCTTCGCATAGAGCCTGCCGCGCCAGCGCGCGAGGCCCTGCCCGGTGCTGCGCCGGAAATCGCCGCGCACGTCGACCATCGACCCGACCTCGGCGGGGGGCGAGAAGCGCAGGCCGAAACGGTGCTCGCGCCCTTCGTTCGTCAGCGCGAAGTCCACCTGATCGAGATGGAGCGGCGGGGCTCCGCGTTTCTCGTCTATCCAGGTGAGGCTCGCCGCGCGGATCTGGATCTCTTCCTGCACCAGCAACCAGTCGCCAAGACCGCCATCGGCACCGTCGGCGCCGACGACGAAGCCCGCGACCGTGATCACGCCGGCAGGATCGCGCCGGATCGTGAGGTCGGGCCGGTCGATGATCAACGAGTGCAGCCGGACCTCACCCAGCAGCGCGGAGCGCAATGCGATCGTCCCCTCGACGTGGCCGAGCTCCAGCGCCGGTCGATTCTCCCGATCGTAGACGACGATGCCATCGAGCTTCAGGCTCGGCCGGTACCCCGACCAGGCGCCGGATGCACGGCCGATGGTCACGCGCTGACCCACCGCGCGGCTCACACCGGATTCGATCCAGGGCCGGTACCGGTCGATGTCGGGCAACACGTAGTAGCGCACCCCGAGCATGAGCGCCGCGAACGCGAATCCGGCGATCAGCACCGCCCACGTCAACACCATGTAGGTGTGGACGGTCAGGTGCCAGGCAAGATGGAAGTGATGGCGGCGAAACACGGGAGCGGGACGGATCGACGGGCACGGTCGGTCGCTTTCTGGATCGGACACACCCGCGACGGGACCGTAGAATCCGGCTCCCGACCCGCTGCTGCCACACTGGAAGCGGCATCGAACCGCGGATGACGGCGGTCCCTCGAGCGAGCGTTGCGAATCCGGGCGCTCCGGCGACCCGTTAAGGAATGACCGCGACCTAGCTCGGAAGTTTACCGTGACACCCGACCAGCCCGAAGTCCCTTCGAACCCGCGCGAGCGTGCCCGTGCCCTGTCGCGCTACGCCCGTCGGCTCCTCGACCGCGAACCGGCACTGCTGGATGACGATGCCCTGACCGTCCCGTGGACCGCGCCGCGCATGCTCGCGGCGCTGGAAGCCGAGGCACCGGGCGACGAGGCGGCACTGGCCCGCGCATTGCGGCGTCTTCGTGCCCGCGTGCTGCTGCAGACGCTCGCCGCGGATCTGGCCGGCCTCATCGACCTGGATACGGTAACCGGCACCATCACGGCGCTGGCCGAAACCGCCATCGCGTTCGCGCTGGCACGCCTCGATGGGTGGATGGCGGCGATCCACGGCGAGCCGAGCTCGCGCGATGGCGTGCGCCAGCACCTGGTCGTCGTGGGCATGGGCAAGCTGGGAGGCACCGACCTCAACGCCTCTTCGGACGTCGATCTGGTGTTCGTGTACCCGGAGGACGGCGAAACTACCGGTGCCCGACCGCTGTCCTGCCACGAATACTTCACGCGCCTCGGCCGCAAGCTGATCACGGCCCTGAACGAGATCACCGAAGACGGCTTCGTGTTCCGTGTGGACATGCGCTTGCGGCCCTACGGCGAGAGCGGTCCGCTGGCGGTGAGCTTCGACACGCTCGAGCAGTACTTCACCGCGCAAGGACGGCCCTGGGAACGCTACGCGTGGGTGAAGGGGCGCGCGCTCACGGGCGATCGCGAAGCGGAACTGATGGCGATCGTCACACCCTTCGTCTACCGCCGCCATCTCGATTTCGGCGCCATCCAGTCGATGCGCGAACTGCACGCGCAGATTCGCGACGAAGTGAAGCGCCGCGACATGGCGGACAACATCAAGCTGGGGCCCGGCGGCATCCGCGAGATCGAGTTCACCGCGCAGGTGTTCCAGCTGATCCGCGGCGGGCGCGACCCCGGCCTGCGCATCCGCCCGACCGTGGAAGCCCTGCGCGCGATCGCGCAGCGCGGCCTGATTCCCGCCAACGTGCTGCCGAAACTCGAAGCGGCCTATCGCTTCCTGCGCAATCTGGAGCACCGGCTGCAGTATCTGGACGATCAGCAGACGCAGACCCTGCCGGCATCGGACGAGGATCGGGCACGCATCGCGGCATCCATGAACTGTCGCGACTGGCCCGAGCTGCGCGCGCGCCTGGACGAGCATCGCGACGATGTCGCGCGCCAGTTCGAAGCGCTGTTCTCGGAAAGCCGCACCATCGGCGACGGCGACACCCTCGAGTCGGTTGCCTCTGCGGCGGTCGACGACCCGCAGACACTCGCTGGCCTGGCCGAACTCGGCTACGACGACCCCGGGGCCACGCTGCGGCGTATCGCCGAACTGCGCGACAGCGTGCGCTTCCGGCGCATGTCGGCATCGGGTCAGGCTCGCGTGGATCGGCTGCTGCCGCGGCTGCTACGGGCGGCCGCCGCGTTCGCGCCGGCGGGTACCACCTTCGAGCGCCTGCTCGCGCTGGTCGACAGCATCGGACGGCGCGAGTCGTATCTCGCGCTGCTCATCGAGTTTCCGCAGGCGCTCGAATCGGTTGCGCGCCTCGCCTCGCTGTCGTCCTGGGCCGCGGACTATCTCGCCCGGCATCCCATGCTGCTCGACGAGCTGCTCGATCCGCACCAGCTCGCCGAACCCGACTGGCAGGCGCTCGACGCGCGTCTCACCTCGGATCTCGCCGAAGCCGAGGGCAACGTCGAGCGGCAGATGGACCTGCTGCGCCATTTCAAGCATGCCCAGACGTTTCGGCTGCTCGCCCTCGATCTGGCCGGCGCGATCACGCTCGAACGCCTGTCGGATCACCTGAGCGACCTCGCCACGCGCATCCTGCGCCACGTGCTCGCCATCGCCTGGCGGCATGTGCGCACCCGCCATCGCGACGACCCGCAGTTCGCCGTGGTGGCCTACGGCAAGTTCGGCGGCAAGGAACTGGGCTACGCGAGCGACCTCGATCTCATCTTCCTGTATCGCGATGAAGCCGCGGAGGCGCCGGAGAACTATGCGCGCCTGGCACAACGCATCAACACCTGGCTCACCAGTTTCACCGGCGCGGGCACGCTCTACGAAACCGACCTGCGCCTGCGGCCGGACGGCGCCAGCGGCCTGCTGGTCAGCCGGTTCGACGCCTTCGAGGCCTACCAGCGCACCCAGGCGTGGGTCTGGGAGCACCAGGCGCTCACCCGCGCGCGGTTCGTGGCAGGCGACACGGCCATCGGCAGCGCGTTCGAGCAGCTTCGCATCGACGTACTGCAGCTGCCGCGCGAATCCGAAGGCTTGCGCCGGGAGGTGGTGGCCATGCGCAGCCGCATGCGCGAAGGCCACCCCAATCCGTCACGGCTCTTCGACCTGAAACACGATCCGGGCGGCATCGTCGACGTCGAGTTCGCGGTGCAGTATCTCGTGCTCGCCCACGCCCGCGAGCACGCGGGCCTGACGGGCAACATCGGCAACATCGCGCTGCTCAGGCTCGCCGGCGAATTGCGGCTCATCGATGCGGATCTGGCCGTGCGCGCGGGCGATGCCTATCGGGAATACCGGCGCGCCCAGCACGCCCTGCGGCTGCGCGGCGATCAGTACGCTCGCGTGGACCCCGAGGATTTCGCCGCCGAGCGGGCGACGGTTTTGCAGCTCTGGCGCGCCGTGCTCGGCGGCTGATCAGCCGACGGCGGCGGCGTCGACCTTCTTGCCGATCAACTGGTAGACCGCGAGCTCGCCCTTGCCTTTGAACACGACGTTGCGCGGCTCGCCGAACTCGTAGCGATTGCCGAGGCGGCGGAAGGTGGTCTTGTCGACCACGATGTTGCCGCCGGGAGCCTCCGAGGTGATGCGCGAAGCGACGTTGACCGTGTCGCCCCACACGTCATAGATGAAGCGCGTGGCTCCGATGACACCCGCCACTGCCGGACCGGTAGCGATCCCCACGTGGAACGAAACGTTGTAACGGCTGAAGTTGCGGTCGTTGCGCACGAGGTCCTGCAGCTCGAGGGCCATGTCGGCGATGGCATCGACGTAGAACTGGCTGCCCTCCGACAGGCCGCCCGCGACCATGTAGGCGTCCCCGATGGTCTTGATCTTCGAGAGGCCGTGGCGCGAGCACAGATGATCGAGGCGCGTGAACACGTCGTTCAGAAAGCTCACCACCTCGCTCGGCGTGAGTTCCTCGGCGAGCCGGGTGAAGTTCACGATGTCCGCGAACATCACGGTCACGTCGGCGAAGCCGTCGGCGATGGTGGTCTGCTCGTTCTTGAGACGCTCGGCGATGTGCGTGGGCAGGATGCTGGTGAGCAGGTTCTCGGATTTCTCCCGCTCGACGCGTACCAGTTCGTGCTGCTGCGCGAGTTCGGATTGATACAGGTCCTTCTGCTGCACGAAGTAGCGCAGCAGCAGGAACACCACCGTGGAGAGGATGGTGAAATTCAGCACGAAGAAAACCGCGACGGTCTTCATCGGAATGCCGGACTGGTTGCCTTCGGCCAGGAAATAGTCGAAGACGCCGGACATGACGGTTAGCACGGCGTAGGCGACGAACCAGGGAATCGATTCGCGGTGTCCGTACACCACCATGGCGCCGATCGGGGCGAGCAGCGCGAGCAGCACGATGCCCGAGGAACTGACGAAACTGCCGATCGACCACTGGATCGCGAAGGGCACGAACAGGAACAGTGCCAGCTGCAGGATCCGGTAATGATCGAAATTCTTGCTCTTCAGGTAATAGACGAGCAGCACGGCCGACGCGAACTGGTAGCCGAGCGGCAGGCTGGTGGGCAGCTTGAGACCCATCAGCCAGTAGATCGCCAGCCACAGGAAGGCGGCGATGTTCATGAGCCCCGAGGCAAGCAGCAGCAAGGTCTTGCGCAACCGCAATTCGTCGGAATCCGACGGGTCGATTGCGGCGTTACCGACGCGTTCGAGCCACGACGCCTTCTTGGCGGCCGCGTCGGCGCTACGGGGGGACGTTCCGGGAATCGCCATCAGTACAGGGCGTTGCTGGGTGATCGGGACCCGGAGCGACTCCGGAGGCGAGCTAGGGTAGTTCATGACCCTGGCAGCTGCAAGCAAGCCCGATGCCCGAATTCTGACGGGTGTCAGGGTTGGAAATCAGGGGCCTTCCGGCCCGGTTCACGCACCAGTTCGATGCATGACAGGCTTCGGCTAGAATGTTCGTTTTTGCACGGGAGCAAGCTGGCATGTCAATGGCGGACCGCGACGGATTCATCTGGTATGACGGGCAACTGGTGCCCTGGCGGGACGCGAACACGCACATCCTGACCCACTCCCTGCACTACGGCCTGGCGGTCTTCGAAGGGATGCGCGCCTACGACACGGCCAAGGGCACGGCGATTTTCCGGCTGCCCGAGCACATCGAGCGCATGTACAACTCGGCGCACATCTACATGATGAAGATCCCGTATCCCCGGGAGACCCTCATCGAGGCCTCCAAGGAGGTGGTGCGCGCCAACAAGCTGAAATCCTGTTACATCCGCCCGATCGCGTTCTACGGGTCGGAGAAGATGGGGGTGTCGCCGAAGGGCGCCAGTGTTCACGTGGCGATCGCCGCCTGGCCCTGGGGTGCCTATCTGGGCGCCGACGGGCTGGAAAAGGGCATCCGCGTGAAGACTTCTTCCTATGCGCGGCACCACGTCAACGTGACCATGGCGCGGGCCAAGTTCGCTGCCACCTATGCCAATTCGATCCTCGCCAACATGGAGGCGACCCAGGACGGCTACGACGAGGCCCTGTTGCTGGACGTCGACGGGTTCGTGGCCGAAGGTGCCGGCGAGAACCTGTTCGTACTGAAGGGCGGCCGCATGTTCGAGCCGGAACTCACCTCCGCGCTGATCGGCATCACACGCGACACCGTGGTCAAGCTGGCCGGCGAGATCGGCATCCAAGTCACGGCGAAGCGCCTGACCCGCGACGACATCTACATCGCCGACGAAGCCTTCTTCACCGGCACCGCCGCCGAAGTCACGCCGATCCGCGAGCTCGACAACCGCGTCATCGGCGCCGGAGCGCGCGGACCCATCACTGCCCGGCTGCAGTCGATGTTCTTCGACGTGGTCAACGCACGTGCCGACAAGCATCTCGACTGGTTGAGCTTCGTCTAGTAACGTCCGCGGTCACATGGAAACCGGCAAGACCGAAAACCGCCTGCGCGACATCGAGGTCACGAACAAGGACCTGCCGCTGCACTGCCCGATGCCCTCGATGCTGCTGTGGAACGCGCACCCGCGCGTGTTCCTGCCCATCGAGCAAACCGGTGACGCGCTGTGCCCCTACTGCGGCACGCGCTACCACCTGGCGGGTGGCCCCGTTTCGGGCCACTAGTCGGTCGCGCGATGCCCCGTCGATGACGGAGCGCGTGCTGGTGGTCGGGCCGAGCTGGGTCGGCGACATGGTGATGACCCAGCCGATGCTGACGCTCATCAAGGCACGGGCGCCCGACACGCTGATCGACGTCCTGGCACCGTCGTGGGTGCTGCCGCTGGCAGCCCGTATGCCGGAAGTTCACGCGGGCCTGACGAGCCCGTTCCGGCACGGCGATTTTGCGTTCGGCGCGCGCCGGCGATTGGCCGCCGAACTCGCTGCGAACCGCTACGACCGCGCCATCGTGTTGCCCAACGCCTGGAAGTCGGCGCTGGTGCCGTGGCTTGCCGGCATCCCGCACCGCACCGGCTGGATCGGCGAGTTCCGTCACGGCCTGCTGAACGATGCCCGCAAGCTCGATCCGCAGCGCCTGCCGCGCATGGTGCAGCGATTCTGCGCGCTGGCACTGGATCGGGATGCCGCACTGCCGGCCGAACTGCCGGTCCCGCGCCTGACGAGCGATCCGGCGAAGCGCGCCACGTTGCTCGAGCGCCTCGGCCTGCTGGCCGATCCGCCCGTGGTGTGTTTCTGCCCCGGCGCGGAATACGGGCCCGCCAAGCGCTGGCCCGCGGTACATTTCGCGACGCTGGCGCGTGCGCTGGCGCAGCGCGGGCTGCAGGTCTGGCTGATGGGCTCGGCGCGCGACCGCGAAGTCACCGCCCCCATCGCCGCGGCCGCCGGCGCGGCCTGCCGCGACCTCGCCGGTGCGACGAGCCTCGACGAAGCCGTCGATCTGATGGCGGCGGCAGCGCTGGTGGTCACCAACGACTCCGGCCTGATGCACGTGGCCGCAGCGTTGGATCGACCGACCCTCGCGCTGTTCGGTTCGAGCTCGCCGGATTTCACGCCACCGCTTTCGGACCGTGCCCGCATCGTGCGCAATGTTGTACCTTGTAGTCCCTGCTTCCAACGCGAATGCCCGCTCGGGCATTTCGACTGCATGCGCAAACTCGAACCTGCCACCGTGCTGGCGCAAGCGAAGGTCATTCTCGATGGCGCGTGACTTCGACACCCCCGAAGCAGCCGAGGCCGCCTTCTACGCGGCGTTCGAGAGCGGCGACCTCGAAGCGATGATGGCCGTGTGGGTCGATGACGAGAGCATCGTCTGCATCCATCCCGGCAGCATCCGGCTGTCGGGCCCGGCCGAAGTGCGCGAATCCTGGCGGCAGATCTTCGCCGGCGGGCGCCGCCTGCGGTTTCGCATCACCGATCTGCGTGCCACCCGCGCCGGCCAGACCACGGTGCACAGCCTGTACGAGTACGTCGCGGTAGCCGGGGTGGCCGGCGAGGCCGGACCCGTCATCGCGACCAACATCTACGTCGCGACCGCCGACGGCTGGCGGCTCTGGATGCATCACGCCTCCACGCCGGCCGCGATCGACGACGAACCGGAAGACGAAGCGCCGACGTTGCATTGAGCTCGTACCGCGCGCCCTGGTGGCTGCCCGGCCGCCACCTGCAGACCATCTACGGGGCGGTCGCCTTGCGTCCCGCCGCGCCGCCCTACCGCCGCTCCCGCTGGGAAACGCCGGACGGTGACTTCATCGACTTCGATCACCTCGACGGCCCCGCCGATGCACCGCTCGTGGTGCTGTTCCATGGCCTCGAAGGCAGCTCGCAGAGCCACTACGCGACGGCGCTGATGCATGCGCTCGCCCACCGCCGCTGGCGCGGCGTCATCCCGCATTTCCGCGGCTGCAGCGGCGCGCCGAATCGTCTGGCCCGCGCCTACCATTCAGGCGACGCCGACGAGATCGATCGCATCCTAAGGCACGTTGCCGCGGGCGAATCCGTGCCGCCATTCGTTGCCGGCGTCTCGCTCGGCGGCAATGCGCTGCTCAAATGGCTCGGCCGCGAAGGGACGAATGCCGGCGCCCGC
The DNA here is from genome assembly GCA_019747905.1 of Burkholderiales bacterium. Taxonomy (GTDB): domain Bacteria; phylum Pseudomonadota; class Gammaproteobacteria; order Burkholderiales. The sequence goes on along the minus strand of JAIEQG010000164.1, from coordinate 2,142 downwards.
GTGCGCGCGGCGGCTGCGGTGTGCCCGCCTCTCGATCTGGTCGCGGCCGGCGCTGCCCTGCGACGCGGGTTCAATCGCCTGTACACACGCGAGTTCCTGCGCACCCTGAAACCGAAAGCGCTCGCCAAGCTCGAGCGTTTTCCCGGCCTGTTCGACAGGCTGGCCATGGAGGATGCGCGCGACTTCGACGCCTTCGACGACCTCTATACCGCCCCCGCGCACGGCTACCGGGGTGTGCTCGACTACTGGACCCGAGCGAGCAGCAAGCCCGATCTCGTGCGCATCGCCGTGCCCACCCTCATCCTCAACGCGCGCAACGATCCGTTCCTGCCGGCCGCCCATCTGCCGCGAGCTCACGAGGTCTCCGGCAGCGTCTGCCTGGAGCAACCCGAGGGCGGCGGCCACGTGGGCTTCGTGTCCGGTGCGTTTCCGGGACATCTTCGCTGGCTGCCGGCGCGGCTCATCGAATTCTTCGAAGCGGCCGCATCGGAGCGCGTGGCTGCCGGGCCGGTGCCCATCGAACCGCCGGCGATGGGATAATCGCGACTTCGAGATTCCTGCCGGTAACGCACCATGCCTGCCGTTCCCCACGAGATCTTCAAGGCCTACGACATCCGCGGCGTGGTCGGCCGCACGCTGACGCCGGCCGTGGTCGAGCAGATCGGCCGCGCGTTCGGGATCGAAGCGCTGAAGCGCGGCACACCGAGTGTCGCCATCGGACGGGATGGCCGCTTGTCGGGCCCGGAGTTGTGCGACGCGCTGGCGCGGGGTCTGCGCGCCGCCGGCGTCAATGTCGTCGACGTGGGCCGCGTCACGACGCCGATGCTGTACTTCGCCGCCTACCACCTCGGAACCCAGTCGGGGGTCATGGTGACGGGCAGCCACAATCCGCCCGAATACAACGGCCTCAAGATGATGATCGCGGGCGAAGCGCTGGCCGGCGTCGCCATCCAGGGCCTGCGCGAGCGCATCGAGCGCGCCGATCTCGCATCCGGTGCCGGCACCTATCGCACCGACGACGTGAAGGAAGCCTACATCCAGCGCGTCGTGGGCGACGTCAAGCTCGCGCGCCCCATCGATCTCATCGTCGACGCGGGCAACGGCATCGCCGGTGCCTTCGCGCCGGAACTCTATCGGCGCATGGGCTGCAAGGTGACCGAGATGTTCTGCGAGGTGGATGGCACCTTCCCCAATCACCACCCCGATCCGTCGCAGCCGGAGAACCTCGAGGACATCGTCGAAGCGCTCAGGGGTGCGGGTGAGCTGGGCTTCGCCTTCGATGGCGACGGCGACCGGCTCGGCGTGGTCACCAAGCACGGCAAGATCATCTTTCCCGACCGGCAGCTGATGCTGTTCGCAGCCGATGTGCTCACGCGCAATCCGGGCGCGCAGATCATCTTCGACGTGAAGTGCACGCGCAACCTGTTCCCCTGGATTCGCGAACGCGGCGGCGTGCCCCTCATGTGGAAGACCGGCCACTCGCTCATCAAGGCAAAGCTCAAGGAAACCGGCGCCCCGCTCGCCGGCGAGATGAGCGGTCACATCTTCTTCAAGGAACGCTGGTACGGTTTCGACGACGGGCTGTACGCGGGCGCGCGCCTGCTCGAGATCCTGTCGCGCGTGGCCGACGTGAGCAAGCCGCTGGAAACGCTGCCGGATTCGGTCAACACGCCGGAGCTGCAGATCAAGCTGAACGAGGGCGAGAACTACGCGCTGATCGAACGCCTGCAGAAGACCGCACGGTTCGAGGGCGCCTCCGAAGTCATCACGATCGACGGCCTTCGAGTCGAATACCCGGACGGCTTCGGTCTCGCGCGCTCGTCCAACACCACGCCGGTGGTGGTGCTGCGCTTCGAGGCCGAGAATGCCCAGGCGCTCGCCCGCATCCAGGCCGATTTCCGCAAGGCCATCCTCGCCGCCGCCCCGGACGCCAAGCTGCCCTATTAAGGTGACCTCCCCCCCGACGGGCCTTCGGCCCCTCCCCCCAAGGGGGCCACCCCGCTTGGGGCGGCCCGGCGCGGGCTGGGTGACCTCCCCCCCGACGGGCCTTCGGCCCCTCCCCCCAAGGGGGCCAGCCCGCTTGGGGCGGCCCGGCGCGGGCTGAGAACGCTCCCCACGCATGCCGGCACAGGAACTGTTTCT
>JAIEQG010000147.1 GCA_019747905.1 Burkholderiales bacterium | reverse complement strand
CCGGCAGAGCCCGCCGTGGCGCCGCCGCCCGCAGCAGCTCCGGCCCCGGCCGCCGCACCCGAGACGGCCGCTGTCACGCCCGCACCGGGCGAAACGCCGCCCGCGCCCAAGAAGAAGTTCGTGCCGCCGCCTCCGCCCCCGCCGCCGAGCCTGATGGACGAACTGCTCGACAATCCGCTGTATCTCGCAGCTGGTGCCGGCGTGCTGGCCCTGCTCGGATTCGGCGGCTACATGATGTTCAAGCGCCGCCGCGGCGGCGCCGAGCCCGCTCCGAAGAAGGACAAGAAGGGCGGAAAAAAAAATACCCTGGCTCCGATTGAAGACGACGTAACGACGGAGATTCCGTCGGGCGCCGGTCTCGCGGCCGGCAGGGCCGGTGGTGACGTCCACGAAGAGGGCGATCCGCTGGCGGAAGCCGAGATCTTCCTGACCTACGGGCGTGACAATCTCGCCGAGGAACGCCTCAAGGAAGCGATCGCGTCCACGCCGAAGCGCTACGAACTGCACGGCAAACTGCTCGAGATCTACGCCAACCGGCGCGACGCTGCGGCCTTCGAGCAAGTGGCGAAGGAACTGCAGAGCGGCACCGGGGGCAAGGGCGAGATCTGGAACAAGGCAGTCCGGCTCGGCTTCCAGATCGACCCCGAGAACTCGCGCTATGCCGCGGGCCGCCCCGTCGAGGACGACGGCACGGCCACCATCGTGGTGGGCACCGGCAGCGCGCTGGCAGCCGCCGCTGCGGCTGCCGCTACCGCCATGGGCACCTCCCGACCCGGAGGCAGCGCTGACGCCGCCAAGACCAATCTCGACTTCAACCTGGGCTTCGACGATTCGGCCATCGGCACCACGACCGACATCGACCTGGGTCGCCTCGGTCCCGAGATCGAAGCCGCGACCACCACGAGTACCGACATCGATCTGGGGGCGCTCGGCGAAACCGCCGACCTGTCCGAAAGCGTGGTGCTCGATCCCGGCGTGAAGATGCCCGGCGTCGACAACGAATCGACGGTGCAGATCGCAGCCTTCGAAGGCACGGCACCGTTGCCGACCGCACCCGAGGCAGCACCTGCGGGCGGTGGCCTCGATTTCGATTTCGACGTGAGCGCCATCGCGCCGACGGCTCCTTCCGCGGCCGGCGCGGAGCAGCAGGACGACGGCGGCCTCAACTTCGATATCAGCGGACTCAACCTGGACCTGCCCGCCGCGGCCGGCGGTGCTCCCGGCAGTGCCAGCGCCCCCGACCTCGATCTGTCGGGCATCAGTCTCGACCTCGGCAGCGCCGATACGCCCGCCGCGGCCGGTGCCGGCGGCAAGGACGACAAGTGGTACGACGTGCAGACCAAGTTCGACCTCGCGAAGGCCTATCAGGAGATGGGCGATCGCGAAGGTGCGCGCGAGATCCTGCAGGAAGTGCTGGCCGAAGGCGATGCCGAGCAGAAAGCCGCCGCCCAAGCGGTGCTGGGGTCGCTCGGCTGAGGTGTCCGGTTTCACCGAATCAGCGCCGCCGCGAGCGGCGCTGATCGTTTTCAGGGACAGTTCCGGTGCGAATAGCCCTCGGCCTCGAGTACGACGGCAGCGCGTTCTGCGGCTGGCAGACGCAACCTTCCGGGTGCAGCGTGCAGGACGCCCTCGAGCGTGCACTCGCCGAGATCGCCGGGTCGCCGATCGCGACGACCTGCGCCGGACGCACCGATGCGGGTGTGCACGCACTCGCTCAGGTGGTCCACTTCGATACGGAGGCGGAGCGTCCGGACACGGCGTGGGTTCGAGGCACCAACGCGTTGTTGCCGGCCGCCGTCAGCGTGCTGTGGGCGCGTACGGTCGATCCGGCTTTCCACGCCCGGTTCGACGCTGAGGCGCGGCGCTATCGCTACGTGCTGCTGGCACGCGGGGAACGCCCCGGCGTGCTGCACGGTCGCGTGGGATGGTGGCACGGTGCGCTCGACGTGGCGGCGATGCGCACCGCCGCGGCCCAGCTGATCGGCGAGCACGATTTCAGCGCATTCCGCGCTGCCGAGTGCCAGGCGAAATCGCCGGTGCGCGTGCTGAGCGTGCTCGACCTGCACGCCGAAGGCCCGTTCATCGTCTTCGAGCTGCGTGCCAATGCCTTCCTGCAGCACATGGTGCGCAACATCGTGGGGTCGCTGGTGTACGTCGGTGCCGGACGTCAGCCGCCCGCCTGGATCGGCGAGCTGCTGCGGGGCCGCGACCGGCGCCTGGCGGCACCGACCTTCGCACCGGATGGTCTTTACCTGGCCGGCGTGGAATACTCGTCGACCGCCAACCTGCCGACGGTGCCGGTGCGGACCATCCCGTTCTAGAAAACCATGCCCACGCGCATCAAGTTCTGCGGCATCACGCGCTCCGAGGACGCCCAGGCGGCGGCGCGGCTGGGCGTCGATGCCGTCGGCTTCGTCTTCCAGCGGAAGAGCCCGCGCTACGTGGCTCCGGAGCGGGTGGCGGCCATCGTCCGCGAACTGCCCGCATTCGTGACGACCGTCGGCCTCTTCGTGGACCCCGACGAGGCCGAGGTGCGGTCGGTGCTCGACACCGCACCCCTGGATCTCCTCCAGTTCCACGGCGCCGAGCCGCCCGGGTTCTGCGGGCGCTTCGGCCGACCCTGGATCAAGGCGCTCGCGGTGGCACCGGGGGTCGATTTGCTACAATCCGCCGCGAACTATGCCGGGAGCCGCGGGCTGCTGCTCGATGCATTCGTGCCCGGGATGCATGGCGGTACCGGTATCAAGGCGGACTGGAGCGCGATTCCGCAAACGCTTCCGCTGCCGGTGATACTGGCCGGAGGGCTCAACCCCGCCAACGTGGGCGAAGCCATCCGGGCGGTGCGGCCCTGGGCCGTGGACGTTTCCAGCGGGGTCGAACGCGAGAAGGGCGTGAAGGACCACGAGAAGATGGTCGCATTCATTCGAGGAGTCCGAGATGCAGATGACTGACCTGCCCGATCGCAAGGGGCATTTCGGTCCCTACGGGGGAATTTTCGTCGCCGAGACGCTGATGTACGCGCTCGACGAGTTGCGCGACAACTACGAGCGGTTGCGCCAGGACCCGGCGTTCGTCGCCGAGTTCGAGTACGAACTCAAGCACTACGTGGGGCGGCCGAGCCCGGTGTACTTCGCCAAGCGCCTCACCGAACAGTGCGGCGGGGCGCAGATCTGGCTGAAGCGCGAGGATCTCAACCACACCGGCGCGCACAAGATCAACAACACCATGGGCCAGGCGCTGGTGGCGCGGCACATGGGCAAGAAGCGCATCATCGCCGAGACCGGCGCGGGGCAGCACGGCGTGGCGTCGGCCACCGTGGCGGCGCGCTTCGGCATGGAATGCGTGGTGTACATGGGCTCGGAGGACATCCACCGCCAGGCCCAGAACGTGTACCGCATGAAGCTGCTCGGCGCCTCCGTGGTGCCGGTGGAAAGCGGTTCGAAGACGCTGAAGGACGCGCTCAACGAAGCGATGCGCGACTGGGTCACCAACGTCGAGGGTACGTTCTACATCATCGGCACCGTGGCGGGCCCGCATCCCTATCCGATGATGGTGCGCGACTTCAATTCGGTGGTGGGGCGCGAGCTGCTGACACAGATGCCGGAAGCGATCGGCCGCCATCCCGATGCGATCCTCGCGTGCGTGGGCGGCGGGTCGAACGCGATGGGTGCGTTCTATCCGTTCATCCCCCACAAGGACGTACGCCTGATCGGCGTGGAGGCTGGCGGTCTCGGATTGCAGAGCGGCAAGCATGCGGCGACGCTGTGCGCCGGCAGGCCCGGCGTGCTGCACGGCAACCGCACCTATCTCATGCAGGACGAGAACGGCCAGATCATGGAGACCCATTCGATTTCGGCCGGCCTCGACTATCCCGGCGTCGGTCCCGAGCACGCCTGGCTCAAGGACACCGGTCGCGCCGAGTACGTGGCGGTGACCGACGACGAAGCGCTCGAAGCGTTCCACGCGATGTGCCGCGTGGAAGGCATCATCCCGGCGCTCGAGTCGAGCCACGCGGTGGCGCAAGCCATGAAGATGGCGCGCACCATGCCGAAGGACAAGGTGTTGCTGGTGAATCTGTCCGGCCGCGGCGACAAGGACATGAACACCGTCGCGCGCTATTCGGGGCTCACGCTGTGATGCCGCGCGACGTGCCGGCGCTGTCACGCATCCCCGGCGTCTTCGACAAGCTGAAGGCTGCCGGCCGCAAGGCCCTGATCCCGTTCATCACCGCCGGCGACCCGGACAAAGCTTCGACGGTGCCGATCATGCACGCGCTGGTGACGGCGGGTGCCGACATCATCGAACTGGGCGTGCCGTTTTCCGATCCGATGGCCGACGGCCCCACCATCCAGCGCTCGAGCGAGCGTGCGTTGAAGCACGGCACGTCGCTCAAGGATTGCCTCGCATTCGTGCGGGAGTTCCGTGCGCGCGACGAGGTGACGCCGGTGGTGCTGATGGGCTATGCGAATCCGATCGAAGCCATGGGCTATGACGCTTTCGCCGCCGCTGCCGCGCTGGCGGGCGTCGACGGCGTGCTGGTGGTCGACTATCCGCCCGAGGAGAGTGTCGAACTCACCGGCAAGCTGCGGGCCGCGGGCATCGATTCCATCTTCCTGCTCTCGCCGACGTCGCTCGATCAGCGCATGGAAGAAGTGGCGCATCTCGCGAGCGGCTACGTGTACTACGTCTCGCTGAAGGGCGTGACCGGGGCGGCGCACCTCGACCTCACCGAGGTGGCGCGCAAGATTCCGCTGATCCGCAGCCACGTGAAGCTGCCGATCGGCGTGGGCTTCGGCATTCGCGACGGTGCCACGGCGCGCGCGGTGGCGAGCATTTCCGATGCAGTCGTCATCGGCAGCCGCCTGGTGCAGGAGATCGAAGCGTCGCCACCGGGACAGGCTGCGGCGAACGTCGGCGCGCTCGTGGCGGAGATCCGCCGGGCGATGGACGCGCAAGCTTGATCGGGTGGTGAACATCCCCCCTCACTCGCTACGTTCGCTGTCCCCAGGGGGCTTGGCGCTCTTCGGGCGGCCGGGCGCGCGCTCGCTGGCTCCGCGATCCGCGGGGCATTCCACCAAGGGGGCGCGATGAGCTGGTTGCAGAAGCTGCTTCCACCCAAGATCAAGCGCACGGCAGGCACGTCGCGCAAGGCGGTTCCCGAGGGCCTGTGGACCAAGTGCGAGGTGTGCGAAACGGTGCTCTACCGTGCGGACCTCGAACAGAATCTCAGCGTCTGCCCGAAATGCAGCCATCACATGCGGCTGTCGGCGCGCGAGCGCCTCGACTATTTCCTCGACCCGGACGGCCGGTTCGAGATCGGCGCCGAAGTGGTGCCGGTGGACTTCCTCAAGTTCGTCGACAGCAGGCGCTACACCGAGCGCCTGGAGCAGGCGCAGGCCGAGACCGAAGAGGAAGATGCCCTCGTGGCGATGCAGGGGGCGGTCAAGAACCTGCCGCTGGTCGTGGTCGCCTTCGAGTTCCGCTTTCTCGGCGGGTCGATGGGGTCGGTGGTGGGCGAGCGCTTCGTGCGTGCGGTGCAGACCTCGGTGGAGCAGGGCATGCCGTTCGTCTGCTTTGCGGCCAGCGGCGGCGCACGCATGCAGGAAGGACTGATGTCGCTCATGCAGATGGCCAAGACGACGGCGGCGCTCACGCGGCTGGCCGCGGCACGCCTGCCCTTCATCTCGGTGCTGACCGATCCCACCATGGGTGGGGTGTCGGCGAGTTTCGCCTTCCTCGGGGATGTCGTCATCGCCGAGCCGAACGCGCTGGTGGGTTTCGCCGGTCCGCGCGTGATCGAGCAGACGGTGCGGCAGACACTGCCCGAAGGCTTTCAGCGCTCCGAGTTCCTGCTCGAGCACGGTGCCGTCGACATGATCGTCGATCGCCGGCAGATGCGCGACAAGATCGCGAACCTGCTCACCTTGTTGATGCGCGCGCCGGCCGCCTGAAGCACCGCGACGCCGCGCCAGCATGAAGATCGAACCGCCGTCCGGCGCCGGCCCCGCTCCGGACGCGGGCCTCGCCGACTGGCTCGCCTACATCGAGCGCCAGCATCCGCAGGCGATCGCGATGGGCCTCGATCGCGTGGCCGTGGTGCGCGATCGGCTCGGTCTCGTGTTCGACTGCCCGGTGATCACCGTCGGCGGCACCAACGGCAAAGGCTCGACGTGCGCCATGCTGGAGTCGATCGCCGCGGCCGCGGGTTATCGGGTCGGTCTCTACATGAGCCCGCACCTCAGGAGTTACAACGAACGCGTGCGCATCGACCGACACAACGTGACCGATGCGTCGCTCTGCGAGGCGTTTCGCGCCGTCGAAGCGGTGCGCGGCGACGTGCCGCTCACCTATTTCGAGTTCGGCACTCTCGGCGCCGCGTGGCTGTTCGCCCGTGCGGGCCTCGATCTGGCGATCCTCGAAGTGGGTCTGGGTGGCCGCCTCGACGCGGTGAACGTGTTCGATACCGATTGCGCCGTGGTCACGTCGATCGGGCTCGATCACATGGATCTGCTCGGGCCCACGCGCGAGTCGATCGGCTTCGAGAAGGCAGGCATCTTCCGGTCCGGTCGCCCTGCGGTCGTCGGGGAAAAGGATCCGCCGGCGACCATGGTCGAGCACGCGCGCACCGTGGGAGCGCAGTGGCTGCAGAACGGGGTCGATTTTCGCGCGGAGGCGGACGATGCCCAGTGGCGCTACGTCGGGCCGGGCGGGGCGCGCGCCGGATTGCCGCATCCTGCCTTGCGCGGCAGCTATCAGCTCGACAACGCGGCGGCGGCCATCACCGCCCTCGACACCTTGCGTGAGCGCCTGCCCGTCTCTGTGAACGCCATCCGCCAAGGGTTGGTCAGCGTCGACCTGGCGGGTCGCTTCCAGGTGCTGCCTGGTCGACCGGTCACCATTCTCGACGTCGCCCACAATCCGCACGCGGCGCAGCGGCTCGTTGGCGCGCTCGAGGCGATGACGGACGTCGGCGCCACGCACGTGGTGTTCGCCATGCTGCGCGACAAGGACATCGAAGGTGTGGCGCGTACGGTGAAGTCCGAGGCGGATCGCTGGTATCTGGCGCCGTTGCCGGGTCCGCGCGGAGCAGCCGTGCAGGCATTGGGTGCGGCGCTGGATGCCGCCCAGGTGTTCGACCCGGTGGAATGCTTCGCTTCGGTCGCGTCTGCCCTCCATGCGGCGCAAAGCGCGGCGCGTCCCGATGATAGAATCGTCGTGTTCGGATCGTTCCTCACCGTCGCTCAGGCCCTCGACGCGCTCGAGACCTGAAGGCGACTGAAAGATGCCCCAGCCCGTAACCGACGACGAACTCCAGCTCCGCAAGCGCGCCCGCCGACGCCTGGTCGGTGCCGTCGTCCTGGTCCTGCTCGTGGTGGTGTTCCTGCCGATGGCGCTCGACAACGAGCCCAAGCCGCTGTCGAAGAACGTCGACATCCAGGTGCCGGCGCTCGATTCGGCGGAGGGCAAGTTCCCCAGCGCACCGGCGCCCTCGGAGGCGCCCTCGGTTGCGCCAGCCGAACCGAAGCCGGCCGAGTCCCCTCCCGCGGTGGAACCGCCGGTGGTGGCGGTCGAATCGATCAAGCCGGTGCCGCCGCCGGTACCTGAGCCGAAGCCCGAGGCCCCGAAGCCGGAGCCCGTGAAGAAAGTGGAGCCCGCGAAGAAAGCGGAACCCGCAAAGAAGGTCGAAGTCGCGAAACCGCTGCCGAAGGAAACCAGGCCGGAGCCGCCGAAGTCGTCGGTCGCGCCGATCGAAGCCCAGGGGTACGTGGTGCAGCTCGGTGCATTCTCGAACTCCGCCAACGCGAAGCAGCTGTACCAGAAGCTGCGGGCCGCGCGGTTTCCGGCCTACATGGAACCGGTGCCGGGTGGCGGCGGTGCGAGAACCCGCGTGCGCGCCGGGCCCTTTTCGACCGAGGATGCTGCCGACAAGGCTCGGCAGAAGCTGGTGCAATCCGGTTTCGCCAAGGGCGAGCTCAAGATCGTGAAGCAGGGCGAATGACGACGGTTCGAGCCGGTCAGTCCCGGGTGGCGCAGGCGTGACGTGGTTCGACATCGCCGTGCTGGTGGTCCTGGGCGTGTCGATGCTGGTCGGCGTGATGCGAGGCTTCGTGAAGGAAGTGATGGCCATCGCTGCCTGGGTGCTCGCGTTCGTGCTGGCGCGCCAGTTCGCGCCCACGGTCGCGGGCTGGTTGCCCCAGGCCCTGCAGCCCGCGGGACTGCGGTTGGCGGCCGGCTTCCTGTGCTTGCTGTTCGGCGGCCTGCTGCTGCTCTGGGTCGCCACGTACTTCGCCTTGCAGCTGATCCGCGCCAAGGGCCTGACCCTTGCGGACCGTACGATCGGCGCCATATTCGGCTTGCTGCGCGGCGTGCTGATCGTGCTCGTGGGCGTACTCGTGGCCGGGCTCACCGTCCTGCCGAAGGAGCCCGGATGGCGCAATGCGTGGTTCTCCGCGCCCTTCGAGGCGCTCGCGATTTCCGTGAAGGCGTGGCTGCCGGAGCCGGTGAAGACGAGGATCGAATATGAATGAGACCCACGCGGTCGGTACCGGCCCACGCCCGGTAAAGCTGGGGTCCGCGGGCCCCCGGCCGTACAATTGCGCGGGGATTGCGTCCGCGCATCGGGTGCGCGAAAGGGTCTGACATGTGCGGCATTCTCGGCGTCGTCGCGAAAAATCCGGTCAATCAGCTGCTATACGATGGCCTGCTGGTGCTGCAGCATCGCGGCCAGGACGCGGCGGGCATCGTCACCGCCGAGGGCAGCACGTTCCACATGCACAAGGACAGCGGCTTCGTGCGCGATGTCTTCCGCACGCGGGACATGCGCAACCTTGGCGGCACCATGGGTATCGCGCACTGCCGGTATCCGACGGCAGGCTCCGCCAACAACACCGCCGAGGCGCAGCCGTTCTACGTCAATTCGCCCTTCGGCATCGTGCTGGGGCACAACGGCAACCTCACCAACTCGGAACAGCTGAAGCGCGACCTGTTCCGGCAGGACCTGCGGCACGTCAACACCAATTCCGATTCCGAAGTGCTGCTGAACGTGCTGGCGCACGAACTGCAGGACAACTCGAGCGGCTTTCGCCTGAGCCCCGAGACCATCTTCGCCGCGGTCGCCGGCGTGCACCGCCGCTGTCGCGGCGCCTACGCCGTCGTCGCGAGCATCGCAGGCTATGGCCTGCTGGCGTTCCGCGATCCGTACGGCATCCGCCCGCTGGTGGTGGGCCAGGCGATGACGGACAAGGGCATCGAGTACCTGGTCGCCTCGGAGAGCGTCGCGCTCGATACCCTGGGCTTCACGCTGCTGCGCGACGTGCAGCCGGGCGAAGCCATCTTCATCGACTTCGACGGCAACTTCCACAGCCGTCAGTGCGCCGCCAATCCGTCGCTCAACCCCTGCATCTTCGAGTTCGTTTACCTCGCGCGGCCGGATTCGGTGATCGACGGCATCTCGGTCTACGAAACGCGCCTGCGCATGGGCGAGAGCCTCGCCGACAAGATCCTGCGCGATTATCGCGACCTCGATATCGACGTGGTCATTCCGATTCCCGATTCCAGCCGGCCGTCGGCCATGGAACTCGCCAATCGCCTCGGCCTCTCGTACCGGGAAGGCTTCATCAAGAACCGCTACATCGGGCGCACGTTCATCATGCCCGGCCAGGCCGTGCGGCGGAAATCGGTGCGGCAGAAGCTGAACGCGATCGGAGTCGAGTTCAAGGGCAAGAACGTGCTGCTGGTGGATGATTCCATCGTGCGCGGCACCACCAGCCGCGAGATCGTGCAGATGGCGCGCGAATCCGGCGCCAACAAGGTGTTCTTCGCCTCGGCCTCGCCGCCGGTGCGGTTCCCCAATGTCTATGGCATCGACATGCCGACTTCGCGCGAACTGATCGCCAACGGCCGCGACGACGAGGCGATCGCCCGCGAGATCGGCACCGACCGGCTCGTGTATCAGGATCTCGATGCATTGGTCGCCGACGTCCGCGCGGTGAATCCGAAGGTCACCAATTTCGAAACCTCGTGTTTCAGCGGGATCTACGTGACCGGGGACGTCACGCCGGAGTACCTGGCCGGCGTCGAAGCCGACCGCAACGACGATGCGCTCGCCCGCCGCCTGGCACTTGCCAGCACCACGCAACTCGACCTGAACCTCGTCGAAGCCGGTTGACAGCGGCCCCGAGGGCCGTCAGTATCCGCGCCTCACGCGCCGATTTGAGCTTCAGCTTGCGGGCGCGCTACAAATTCGGCTAAAGCGTTGCGGAAAACAAACCCGTTCGCGCCTTCTAGCCGAGCGGGTTTTTTTTCGGCCGGGAGGCGCCGCGATGGCAGAGCAGGATTTCGACTTCGATACGCTGGCGGTGCGCTCGGGCATCCATCGCACGGCATTCCAGGAACATGCCGAGCCGTTGTTCCTCACGTCGAGCTACGTGTTCGAGAACGCGGCGCAGGCGGCGGCACGCTTTGCCGGGACCGAATCCGGGTACGTCTACTCGCGATACACCAACCCCACGGTCACCGCGCTCGAGGAGCGATTGGCTGCGCTGGAGGGGGCGGAGCGCTGCATCGCGACGGCATCGGGCATGGCGGCGATTCTCGCGTGCACCATGGGGCTCATGAAGGCGGGCGAGCGCCTCGTCGCTTCGCGCAGCCTGTTCGGTGCCACCACGCAGCTCTTCAACAATTTCCTCGCACGCTTCGGCATCGCGACCGAGTATGTGGCGCTCACCGATCTCGACGCCTGGCGTGCGGCAGCGGCAAAGCCGGGCGTCAAGCTGCTGTTCGTGGAAACGCCGTCGAATCCCCTGACCGAAGTCGCCGATCTCGCCGGTCTCGCGACGATCGCCCGTGAGACCGGCACGCTGCTCGCCGTGGACAACTGCTTCTGTTCGCCGGCGCTGCAACGGCCGATCGAGTTCGGTGCCGATCTCGTGATTCATTCCGCCACCAAGTACCTCGACGGGCAGGGGCGCGTGCTGGGTGGTGCCGTGCTGGGTCGCCGCGGACTCATCGAGGAGCCGCTCACTGCGTTCCTGCGCAATGCCGGGCCGACGCTGAGCCCGTTCAACGCGTGGGTGATCTTCAAGGGACTGGAGACGTTGCGGCTGCGCATGGATGCGCAGTCGCGCGCCGCACTCGAATTGGCCGCCTGGCTCGAAGCCCATCCACGGGTTCAGCGCGTGTTCTATCCCGGGCTCGCCTCCCATCCGCAGCACGCTCTGGCGATGCGTCAGCAGGCGAGCGGTGGTGCCATCGTGAGCTTCGAAGTGAAAGGCGGCAGGGCCGACGCGTGGCGGGTCGTGGATGCCACGCGCGTGATCTCCATCACCGCGAATCTCGGCGACACCAAGAGCACCATCACCCATCCTGCCAGTACCACCCACGGGCGCATCGCGCCGGAAGCGCGTGCGGCGGCCGGAATCGGCGAAGGTCTGCTGCGCGTCGCGGTGGGCCTCGAATCGCTGGACGACCTCAAGGCCGACCTGGACCGGGGACTGCGCAGTTCCTGACGGGTGCGCCGCCTGAGTCAGGCGGCGTACGGCACGCGCGTCACGCCGGCGGCGTCCACGCGCAGGTATTCACCCTTCTCGTACCAGTCGGCCAGCACCCAGCGCTCGCACCGGTGGCCGTCGACCATGTGCTCGTGCCGTGCGGGGCGATGGGTGTGGCCATGGATCAGGCGCGGCGGATAGTGCGCGGCGCGCAACGCGGCGTCCACCGCGGACAGCGTCACGTCCATGATCTCCGGCGGCTTGTCCAGCTTCTGCTGATCGCTTTGCGCACGCACCTGGCCGACCTGGTGTTGCCGCGCGGGAATCGGCAGCGCGAGAAACTGGCGTTGCACTTCCGGATTGCGGACGTGGGCACGAAACGCCTGGTAGGCCTTGTCGTCGGTGCACATCGTGTCGCCGTGCATGAGCAGCGTGGGTATGCCGTGGAGATCGAGCAGTGTCGGGTCGGCCAGCAGTTCGACCTTCGCTGCGGCGGCGAAGCCCTGGCCCGCCAGGAAGTCGCGGTTGCCGTGCATGAACTTCACATTCGTGCCGCCGGCCGCAACCTTCGCGAGCCCGGCGATCACCTCGGCGTTGACCGGCTCGGCGAGCGCGTCATCCCCGATCCAGAACTCGAACAGGTCGCCCAGGATGAAGAGCGTCTCGGCAGCGGGCGCGATCTCTTCGAGAAAGCGCATGAAAAGCCGCGTGATGGCGGGCCGCGCCTCCGTGAGGTGCAGGTCGCTGATGAACAGCGCGTGAGGCACGCGCGGTCTCGATCAGCCCGCGACGGGCCGCAGGCCCGTCGGGGGGGTGGTGGTCACTTCTCGACCACTTCTGCGCTCTTGATCACGACGTCCTCGACCGGCACGTCGCGGTGAAAGCCGCGCGTACCCGTGGCCACCTTGCGGATCTTGTCGACCACGTCCTGGCCTTCCACCACCTTGCCGAACACGCAGTACCCGAACTCCTGGGAGGTGGGGGCGCGGAAGTTGAGGAAATCGTTGTCGGCCACGTTGATGAAGAACTGGCTCGAGGCGGAATGCGGGTCGGGCGTGCGCGCCATGGCCACCGTGTAGTTCGTGTTCTTGAGCCCGTTGTCGGCTTCGTTCTTGATGGTGTCGCGGGTAGCCTTCTGCTTCATGCCGGGTTCGAAGCCGCCGCCCTGGATCATGAACCCGTCGATCACGCGGTGAAAGACGGTGTTGGTGTAGTGCCCGTCCTTCACGTACTGCAGGAAGTTCTCGACGGTGAGCGGGGCTTTCGCGGCGTCCAGTTCGAGCGTGATGGTGCCGAGCGTGGTGTGGAGCTTGACCATTGTGAGGGGATCCTATTGGGCGGGGAGGACGCGTGCGTCTTCGATGACGATCTGGGTCTGCGGAACGTCCGTGGGGAAGGGGCCGCCGGGACCGGTGGGTGCCGCGACGATCTTGTTCGCGACGTCCATGCCTTCCACCACCTTGCCGAACACGCAGTAACCGAAGCCGCGCGGATTCGGCGCACGGAAATCGAGGAACGCATTGTCGGCCACGTTGATGAAGAACTGTGACGTGGCCGAGTGCGGATCGTTGGTGCGCGCCATCGCGATCGTGCCCACGGCGTTGTGCAAGCCGTTGGCGGCTTCGTTGGTCACCGGATCGCGCGTCGGTTTCTGCCTGTAGTCCGGGGTGAAGCCGCCGCCCTGGATCATGAAGCCGGGGATCACGCGATGGAAGATCGTGCCCTTGTAGAAGCCGTCGTTCACGTACTTCAGGAAATTCTCGACCGTCTTGGGCGCCTTGTCCGGGTACAGCTCGAGGACGACGGTGCCGGCGGAGGTCTTCAGTTCGACCCGGGGGTCGGCGGCGTGAACGGAAATAGCGAAGGTGGCCGCGACGAAGGTCGCCGCGGCAAAGCGGAAGAATCCCATGGAGAACGTCCTTACCGAGAGTGGAAGCAGACTGCGACGAGATCGGGTCAGGCCGCGCCTTCGTAGACGATCTTCCAGCGCGCGCCGTCGCGGAGCCAATATTGCCGCTTCTTCATGACGTTCGACAAATTGTTGCTCGAGTAGTCCTGGGTGAAGTTCACCACCGCGAGCGGCTCGCGCCCCGGGTACAGGAACATGCTCACGCCATCCAGCTTGACCTTGATCCAGCTCTTGCCGGCGTTGACGGCACGCTTTTGCGCCGCCCACTCCGCCAGTCCGGACGTGCCGGTCGAGAAGCCCGGCGCGTAGTGCGTGAGGTAGTTCTCGGTCTGGAGGCTTTCCCAGTCCTTGCGCCACTGCTCGACCGAGGACTCGAGGCTGGCGCGCACGGTGCTCATGTCCTGCTCCGCGACCCAGTCGACGCCGGCCGAGATGATGACGGGCGTGATGCCGATCTGCAGATCGCGGGCGATCGCCTGGAGGTCTTCGTTGGTGAGCACGACGCAGCCATCGGAGGCGCGCGGCGGCCGGCTGTAGGTGTCGCGCGGCGTGCCGTGCAGCCAGATGCCGTGGCCATCGCGGCCCTGGCGGCGGTCCCATTCGTTCGGATAGCTGATCGGGTAGGCGCCCGATCCATAGAAATCACCCACGCGGCTCACGGGCAGGTTGCCGGTGACCTGGTAGACGCCGAGCGGCGTCTTCTTGTCGCCCTCGCGCACTTTTTCGATGCCGTTCTTGCCGATGGTGATGTAGTAGTCCGCGACGTAGTGCGGCCTGCCGTCGCGATTCGCGAACACGTACAGCGAGGAACGCGAAGTATCCACGACGATGGCGAACTTCTGCTCCGGCGCCATCTTGAGCAGATAGCGCGGCAGGCGGTCACGCGGCGCTTCGGTATGCAGTCGCAGCAGGCGTGCCTTGGCCTCTTCGCGCAGATCCTGGAGGCGATCCGCGGGGCCATCGGGTGCGTTGCCGAGCGTTTCGATGGGGCGCGTGCGCGCCATCAGCAGATCGCCCTTGATCAACTGCGCGAGCCGGAAATCGGGCTTCGCGGCGAGCAGGCGATCGAGTTCGGTCTGGGCCGAGCCGATGCGGTCGCCGGCGATGTCCTTCAGCACCGCGACGATCGCGGCCTCCGCGCCTTCGAGGCGCCGCTCCACCTGCTGGTTGGCGCGCAGGGGTCTCGAGCCCATGGCGAGCGTGTCCGCCGTGAGGGCTCCCGCGGCCGCAAACGCCGACACGATGGCGAGGCCGCGCGACCACTGATGGCTGCGTCGCGTCATCGGGCGATGTCTTCCTGCTGGATCAGCCAGCGGCCGCCGGTCCGCACGAGCGTCAGTTTCTTCATACTGCTGGCCTTCAGTGATTCCGACTGGTACACCTGACGGAAGGTTACGATGGCTTCGTCGGGGCTGGCAAACGTGACCTTGGGGTTCTGGGCCTGGACGTTGATGCGTTTGCCCTTCACCACCCGGTCACGCCGGGATTGCTCCCAGGCGGGGCGGGTCTGGCCACCCGGCACCTTGAAATCAGGACCGTAGTGGTCCAGGTACGCCTTTGCGTCGCCGCTCGACCACGCCTTGGTCCAGCTTTCAACGGCTTTCAGCACCTCTTCTTGAGGATCGGCGTCCTTGCCCTTGGCAGGCGGGGCCACGGTGGCCTTGGCGGGCGCCGGTGTCGGGGCCGCTGCCGCCGGAACGGCCGGTTTGGGTGGCGGTGCCGTGGATGCGGCAGGGGTCGCGGGCGGTGTGGCGGCCGGGCCAGGCGACGCGTCGTTGGCCGCCAGTTTCGGACCGGTGGGTGCCGGTTCGGCGACGTTGCCCTTCACCATGGCCTGCCCGCCTGCCTTCGTGGAGAACAGTTCCTTCACCAGCGCGAGCTTGGACTTGGCCGAGGTGTTGGTCGAATCGAGCTGCAGCGCCTTGTCGTAAGCCTCGCGGGCCATCTTGGCGTACAGATCGCCGAGGTTCTCATGGGCGGTGGCGTAGCTGGGATGGGTCCGGATGGCCATCTCGAGCGCCTTGCGCGCCTTGTCGTCCTGGCCCTTCGCGGCGTAGAGGACGGCGAGGTTGTTGTACGGCTCGGGCAGTTCGGGAAAATCCTGCGTGAGTGCGGTGAAGACGCCGATGGCTTCGTCCGGCTTGCCTTGTTCGGTCAGGATGAGGCCCTTCAGGAATCGCGCGCGCGCGTCCTTCGGCTGCTTCGACAGAATGGCATCCACGCGGTCGAGCGCGGGACTGTAGTTCCCCTGCGTGAAAAGCCTGCGCGCGTCCTGGTAGTCGTCGGTTACCGCATGTGCCGTGACCAGGGAGTTGAGCAGGATTACCAGGCAGGCAGCTGCGAGGTGTAACCGTGTCATCGTGCTATACTTTTTTCGAAGTTTCGCCGGTATGTTGCTGTATTGAAGACTGATTTTAACAAGAAGGCGACGCTTCCCACAATCGTGGCGGCGCCGGGCGGGCGCTGACTCGGGGTAGTTGGAAGCGGCGTTCATGCCGGGCACCGGGCAAAAGGACCAAAACGGTCCACGAAGCCGGTGCGGGCATTGCCGTAATCGGGCAGGCTCGCGCGAGCGGCCCGAATAATCCCACAACTACATCCATGCTCCGCATACACAACTCGCTCGCCCGGGAAAAACAGGCGTTCGTTCCGATCCGTCCCGGCGAAGTCCGCATGTACGTCTGCGGCATGACCGTATACGACTACTGTCACGTCGGTCACGCTCGCGTGATGGTGGTGTTCGACACCGTGGTGCGCTGGCTGCGCAGTCAGCATTTCAAGGTCACCTACGTCCGCAACATCACCGACATCGACGACAAGATCATCAAGCGCGCGTTGGACAACGGCGAACCGATGGACGTGCTCACCGCGCGGTTCATCGACGCGATGAACGAGGATGCTGCAAGGTTGGGGGTGATGCGTCCGGATCACGAGCCGCGCGCTACCCAGTCGATCGAGGGCATGGTGGCGCTGATCCGGCAGCTCGTGGACAAGGGTCTAGCCTATCAGGCACCGAATCGCGACGTGTACTTTTCGGTGCGCGATTTCCATGGCTACGGCAAGCTCTCCGGCAAGTCGCTCGAGGATCTGCGCGCGGGCGAGCGCGTCGACGTCGATCCGAACAAGCGTGACGCACTCGATTTCGTGTTGTGGAAGGCGGCCAAGCCGGGCGAACCGCAATGGCCCTCGCCCTGGGGTCCGGGCCGCCCCGGCTGGCACATCGAATGTTCCGCCATGAGCGAAGCGCTGCTGGGCACCCACTTCGACATCCACGGCGGTGGCCAGGACCTGCAGTTCCCCCACCACGAGAACGAGATCGCGCAGTCGGAAGGTGCGCACGGCCACGAGTTCGTGAACTACTGGATGCACAACGGCTTCGTGCGCGTGGACGACGAGAAGATGTCGAAGTCGCTCGGCAACTTCTTCACGGTGCGCGACGTGCTCGCGAAGTACGACGCGGAAGTGGTGCGGTTCTTCATCATCCGTGCGCACTACCGCAGCCCGCTCAACTATTCCGACCAGCATCTCGACGATGCCCGCAGCGGACTCACCCGGCTCTACACGGCGCTCAAGAACGTCGCGCCGGCACCGAACGCGGCGATCGACTGGAGCGACCCCGCCGCGGCGAAGTTCAAGGCGGCCATGGACGATGACTTCAACACGCCCGAGGCGTGTGCGGTGCTGTTCGACCTGGCGACCGAAGTGAACCGGACCGGGTCGGCGGAGCGGTCGGCGTTGTTGAAGGGACTCGCCGGACTGCTGGGACTGCTCGGGCGCGAGCCCGACGCCTTCTTGAAAGGCGGTCCGGCCAGCGGCGGGTTGAGCGATGCAGACATCGAGGCACGCATCGCCGCACGCACCGCTGCCAAGAAGGCCAAGAACTTCGCCGAGGCCGACCGCATTCGCGCCGAGCTGGACGCCACCGGTATCCTGCTCGAAGACGGACCTGCCGGCACCACGTGGCGCCGCAAATGAGTGCCGCTGACGAGGAGCTCGCCATCGACCAGTACAAGACGGTCTTTCCCCCCCTGCTGATCGGGCTCAACTACCACCTCAAGCTGGTGCACGACGTCGTGCGCAGCGTGGCCACGGGGGCCGCGCCGGAGGCCATCGATTCGAGTTACTGGGCCTGGTATCGCAGCGGCGCCGCCGGGCTTGCCGCCGAACTGCGCGACAACGACCTGCAGCGAGCCTGGGCGGAACTGGAGCGCACGCACGGCGAGCTGCTGGTGGTCGCCGAAACCTGCCTGTCGGCCGTGCGGCGCGGGGACCAGGCAGCCGCCCAGCGTTGTCTCGACCAGGTCTTCGGCCACTCGGGTGTGCTGCTCGAACTCATCATCGGCGGAACCCTGCGCGAATTGACCGAGGCGTTCGCCATGCGCGAGCGCATCCTCACCGAACGCTACGAACGCGAGTTCCTGGAGGCTGCACAGATCGGGCGGTTCTCGGTGCGACTCGCCGACCATTCTCTGGTGTCGGCGGACGAGAGTTTCGCGCAGCTGTTCGGCCTGAAGCCCGAACAGCTTTCCGGGCTCGACGTCCGCCACATCCTGGATCGCACCGCCTACGACGAACTGGTCGCGGCGACCACCGGCGGCAGGACTGCCCGGGTGCTCGCTCGTGGGTCGACGGCAGCCAACCCGTCCCTCGAGGTGGTGGCCTATCGCGACGGCAGCGGCGGGATGGAGTCGCTGGAGGGCTTCGCGGTGAACTCGACCGCCAATCGGGATGCGCAGCAGCGCCATCTGCTCTCGGCGGCCATCGATCGCTCCGATCAGGTGGTGGTGATCACCAACGCGCGCCACGAGATCGTGTACGTGAATCCGGCATTCACGCGGCTTACCGGCTACACGCGCGAAGAAGCGATCGGCCGCAATCCGCGCTTCCTCCAGGGCGCCGAGACCAGCCAGGCCACCCGGGTGGCCTTGCGCGAGGCCGTGGCCGTCGGCCGGCAGACGCATGCCGAGGTGCTCAACTACACCAAGTCCGGCAACACCTACTGGGTGGAGCTGTCGATCGTGCCGGTGCAGGACGAACGTGGTGTGCTCACCCACTGGATCTCGATCGCGCGCGACATCAGCGAGCGCAAGGCGCAGGAGCAGGAGATCACGCGCCTCGCGATGGAAGATCATCTCACCGGGTTGCTCAACCGTCGTGCCGCCGAGGCCAGGCTCGCGGTGGAGTGGAGTCGCGCGCGTCGCGATGCGAGCCCATTCGCAGTGGCCCTGATCGATGTCGACCGCTTCAAGCTGGTGAACGACCAGTACGGTCATCAGATGGGGGATCGCGCGTTGGTCCACGTGGCTTCCACGCTGGCGGCCAACCTGCGTGGCGGCGACTGGATCGCGCGCTGGGGCGGCGAGGAGTTCCTGCTGGTGCTGCACGGCCTCGACGCCACCGGCGCGGTGAAGGCCGGCGAGCGCACCCGCAAGCAGGTGAAGTCGAAGCCGGTGAAGATCGACATGGGCGAGCTGCCGGTGACCGTGAGCATCGGCATCGCGCTGTACTCGCCCGAGGCCAACAGCGTCGACGACCTGCTCGCGCAGGCCGATGCGCTGCTCTACGAGGCGAAGCAGTCGGGACGTGACAAGGTGCTGGTGGCCGGTGCGGGCAAGGGCCCGCGCGGCGGGCTCATCTGGGAAGGCTCGCAAGTGCAGAGTGCGCTGCACGAGAACCGCGTGCTGCCCGTGTTCCAACCGATCGTGGACCTGAAAACCGGCGGTGTCGTCGGTGAGGAGGCGCTGGCGCGCATCCGCACGCGCGAGCAGGCGCTGGTGCAGGCAAAGCGTTTCATTCAGGCCGCCGAGGCGCTCCACCTGGTGGGTGCCATCGACCGGACCGTGACGCGCAGCGCGCTGGAACGTACCGCCGAAGCGGTCGAGAATACGACGGCCCTCGATGCTTACTTCATCAACCTGTCGGCGCAGTCGCTCGCCGACAGGGACCTCGTCGGGACGCTGCGCGAGCAGGCGCTCGCGTTCAAGATGATTCGCGGCGGCACCAATCCCATGGTGATCGAGATCACCGAGCGCCAGACCGCCAGCATGGGTCGCCTGCAGGAGCACCTCGAGCCGCTCGTCGAGGCCGGCTTCCGGGTCGCGCTGGACGATTTCGGCAGCGGCTATTCGTCCTTCATGTATCTGGCCGAGTTACCGGTGCACTTCCTCAAGATCGAGGGGTGGATGGTGCAAGGCCTCGCGCGGTCGAAGCGCACGCGCCAGCTGGTGGAGACCATCGTCGGCACGGCGCAGAAGTTCGGCATCCGCACCGTGGCGGAGTGCGTGGAGAATGCCCAGACGGCCCAGGTGTTGTGCGACGTGGGTGTGGACTGGGGACAGGGGCACTATTTCTCGAAGCCGGCGCTGGCGAGCGGCGAGATGGTGGAGTGACGGCGATCGCCTGGCCCCCACCCTGACCCTCCCCCGGCGTAGCCGGGGGAGGGGACGTACAACTCCTTCCCCCACCTTCGGTGGGGGAAGGTCGGGATGGGGGCAGCGCATCCGGCATTGCACCCCGATACTCATGTTTTGCGGTGAATGCTTATTCCCGCGCTACTCCGCGAAGAACTCCTTCACCTTGTTCAGCCACGACTTCGCGCGCGGGTTGTGCCGTGAACCATCGCGGATGTTGATCGCTTCGAGTTCTTCCAGCAGCTCCTTCTGACGCGCCGTCAGGCTGACCGGCGTTTCCACGACCACATGGCACATCAGGTCGCCATGGGTGTTGGAGCGCACGCCCTTGATGCCCTTGCCGCGCAGGCGGAACACCTTGTCGGTCTGGGTCTCGGCCGGGATCTTGATCTTGGCCGCACCGTCCAGCGTCGGGATCTCGATCTCGCCACCGAGCGCGGCGGTGGTGAAGCTGATCGGCATCTCGCAATGCAGGTCGTTGTGGTCGCGCTGGAACACCGCGTGTTCGCGGATGTGGATGACGACATAAAGGTCGCCGCTCGGCCCGCCGTTGACGCCGGCTTCGCCTTCGCCGGCCAGGCGGATGCGATCGCCTTCGTCCACGCCGGCGGGGATCTTCACCGAGAGCGTCTTCTGGCGCTTGATGCGGCCCACGCCGGAGCAGGTGCCGCAAGGGGTCTCGACCACCTTGCCGCTGCCGTGGCATTTCGGGCAGGTCTGCTGGATCGAGAAGAAGCCCTGTTGCATGCGCACCTGGCCCTGGCCATTGCAGGTGGAGCAGGTCTTGGGCTGAGTGCCGGGTTTCGCACCGCTGCCGTGGCAGGTCTCGCATTCCTCCATGGTGGGAATGCGGATGCGTGTCTCGGTCCCGCGCGCGGCCTCCTCGAGCGAGATCTCGAGGTTGTAGCGCAGGTCCGCGCCGCGATAGACGTTCGAGCGCTGGCGACCGCCGCTGCCACCGGCCCCGCCGAAGATCTCGCCGAAGATGTCGCCGAACGCATCGGCGAAGCCGCCGAAACCCTGGGCGCCGGCGCCCGCACCGGCCGCGGCCGAGGGGTCGACGCCGGCGTGCCCGTAGGCGTCGTAGGCCGCACGCTTCTGGGCGTCGGAGAGGACTTCGTAGGCTTCCTTCGCCTCCTTGAATTTCTCCTCGGAGTCCTTGCTGTCCGGATTGCGATCCGGGTGGTACTTCATCGCGAGCTTGCGATACGCCTTCTTGATCTCGTCGTCGGTGGCGTCCCGGTTCACGCCGAGCGTTTCGTAGTAGTCGCGTTTTGCCATGAGCTTTTCGGTAAGGCGTTAAGGGTGAGGCGGCGGGTTCGAGGCAACGATCACGGCCACGAACGCGCAAAGAGGTGAGGCGCTTGCACGCCCCACCTCAGATGTTTGTTACCTTGCGGACGAATTACTTGCGATCCTTCACCTCCTCGAATTCGGCGTCGACCACGTCGCCTTCGTCCTGCTTGGCGCCGCCGGCGGCCTGTTCACCGCCACCCGGTGCCGCACCGGGTGCCGCCTGCTGCTGCGCGTACATCTGCTCGGCCAGCTTGTGCGAGGCCTGCGTCAGCGCTTCGGTCTTCGCTTCGATCGCATCCTTGTCACCCGACTTGATCGCTTCCTCGGCATCCTTGAGGGCGCCTTCGACCTTTGCCTTCTCGTCGCTGCCGATCTTGTCGCCGTGTTCCGCGAGCGATTTCTTCACCTGGTGCACGAGGCTGTCCAACTGGTTGCGCGCATCCACCAGTTCGCGCAGCTTGCGGTCTTCCTCGGCGTTCAGCTCCGCGTCGCGCACCATGCGTTCGATCTCGGCCTCGGTGAGCCCGGAGCTCGCCTTGATGGTGATCTTGTTCTCCTTGCCAGAGGCCTTGTCGCGGGCCGAGACGTGCAGGATGCCGTTGGCGTCGATGTCGAAAGTCACTTCGATCTGCGGCATGCCGCGCGGCGCGGCCGGGATGCCCTCGAGGTTGAACTCGCCGAGCAGCTTGTTGCCCGAGGCGACGCTGCGTTCGCCCTGCAGCACCTTGATGGTCACCGCCGGCTGATTGTCGTCGGCCGTGGAGAACACCTGGTTCGCCTTGGTGGGCACCGTGGTGTTCTTCTGGATGAGCTTGGTCATGACCCCGCCGAGCGTCTCGATGCCGAGCGACAGCGGCGTCACGTCGAGCAGCAGCACGTCCTTCACGTCGCCCTTCAGCACGCCACCCTGCACCGCGGCGCCTACCGCCACCGCTTCGTCGGGGTTCACGTCCTTGCGCGGTTCCTTGCCGAAGAATTCCTTAACCTTCTCCTGCACCTTCGGCATGCGAGTCTGCCCGCCGACCAGGATCACGTCGTCGATGTCCGTGACCTTCACGCCCGCATCCTTGATGGCGGTGCGGCAGGGTTCGATCGACTGCTCGATCAGGTCTTCCACCAGGCTTTCGAACTTGGCGCGCGTCACCTTGATGGCAAGGTGCTTCGGACCGGTCGCGTCGGCCGTGATGTACGGCAGGTTGATCTCGGTCTGCTG
Organism: Burkholderiales bacterium; assembly: GCA_019747905.1. Classification (GTDB taxonomy): domain Bacteria; phylum Pseudomonadota; class Gammaproteobacteria; order Burkholderiales. Next base: position 2,644 of record JAIEQG010000147.1, on the reverse strand, counting down.
CGAGGACGACAGTTCGATCTTCGCCTTCTCCGCGGCGTCCTTGAGCCGCTGCAGCGCGAGCACGTCCTTCGACAGGTCCACACCCTGTTCCTTCTTGAACTCGGCGATGACGTATTCGATCAGGCGATGGTCGAAGTCCTCGCCGCCCAGGAAGGTGTCGCCGTTGGTCGCGAGCACTTCGAACTGCTTCTCGCCGTCCACGTCGGCGATCTCGATGATCGAGATGTCGAACGTGCCGCCGCCCAGGTCGTAGACGGCAATCTTGCGATCCTTGCCGGCGGCCTTGTCCATGCCGAAGGCGAGTGCCGCGGCGGTGGGCTCGTTGATGATGCGCTTCACCTCGAGGCCGGCGATGCGGCCGGCGTCCTTGGTGGCCTGGCGCTGCGTGTCGTTGAAGTAGGCCGGCACCGTGATCACGGCTTCCGTTACCGGCTCACCGAGGTAGTCCTCGGCCGTCTTCTTCATCTTGATGAGCACCTGCGCGGAAACCTCCGGCGGTGCGATCTTCTTGCCGCGGACTTCCACCCAGGCGTCGCCGTTGGGGGCCTGCACGATGGAGAAGGGCATCAGCTTGAGCGCCTTCTGCACCTCGGCCTCGGCGTAGCGGCGGCCGATCAGGCGCTTGACCGCATAGAGGGTGTTCTTGGGGTTGGTGACTGCCTGCCGCTTGGCCGGCGCGCCGACGAGAATCTCGTTGTCATCTGCATACGCGACGATGGACGGCGTGGTGCGCGCGCCCTCCGAGTTCTCGATCACCTTCGGCTGGCCGTTTTCCATGATCGCGACGCACGAGTTCGTGGTCCCGAGGTCGATGCCGATGATCTTGCCCATGATTCTGATTCCTTTGAGGTTAAGCGGTGAGTTCCGATGCCGGCTAGATGGGGACGTGACGGCGGGCGTTCAAGATTCGGCGGCCTTGGCGACCGAAACCAAGGCGGGCCGCAGCACCCGGTCGTGCAACAGGTAGCCCTTCTGGAACACCTGGACGACGGTGTTGGGCGGTGCGTCGGAGGGCACTGTCGTCATGGCCTGGTGCCGGTGGGGATCGAACTTCTCGCCGACCGGGTTCACTTCGCGCACCGCGAACCGTTCGAAGACAGAGGTGAGCTGACGCAGGGTCAGTTCGACGCCGGTCTTGACGGCGTCCGGCATTGCGCTGGCGGCGGACAGCGCCGCCTCGAGGCTGTCGCGCACCGCGATCAATTCGCTGGCGAAGCTCTCGATCGCGAATTTGTGTGCCTTGGCGATGTCGTCCTGGGCGCGCTTGCGGATGTTCTCGGCGTCGGCCTTGGCACGCAGCCAGGCGTCATAGTGTTCGGCGGCTTGCAGTTCGACCTTGCGCAGGCTCTCCTCGAGGCTCGGCAGCACGTCGGGGGCAGCGCTCGGGGTTGTCGGGGCGGCCGCTTCGGTTTCGGGGGTGGCGGCGGTATCTTGCTGTTCCGGCATTGGATTTTCCTAAGGGGCGCTGACTATGGTTGCAGACTCGCCGCACTTGGGGATGCCGGTGGTGATTTCAAGGCGCGCGGGCGAAAAATCCCTTAGCGGTCATTCCGTTGCCCCGAGGGCGACCGCCCGCTGGCGGGACGCTTCGGCCGCCTGCGCGGCGGCGGCCGCATCCCATTCGTTGGTCGCCCAGCCGTGCAGGTTCTCCGCCGCGATGTGGCAGAGCGCCTTGATCCAGTCGTCGCGCTCGTTCAAGCAGGGGATGTAGCTGAACTCCTTGCCACCCGCTCCAAGGAAGGCCGCCTTGTTCTCGATGGCGATCTCTTCCAGCGTCTCGAGGCAATCGGCGACGAAGCCGGGGCACATCACGTCCACGCGCTTGACCCCCTCGCCGGCGAGCGACTCCAGGGTCTGCTGGGTGTAGGGCTTCAGCCACTCGGCGCGCCCGAAGCGCGACTGGAAGGTCACCAGCCACCGGTCCTTCGGCAGCCCGAGCGCCTCGGCCACCAGACGGCCGGTCTTGTGGCATTCGCAGTGGTACGGATCGCCCTGCTCGAGGTGGAACTGCGGTACGCCATGAAAGCTCATCACCAGCTTGTCGCCGCGACCGTTGGTCATCCAGTGGTCCTTGATGCTCTGGGCGAGCGCGGCGATGTAGCGCGGGTGATCGTGGAAACTGCGCACAATGCGCAGTGCCGGCACGTTGCGCATGCGGCGCACGGCGTCGAACACCGCGTCGAAGGCGCTGCCGGTCGAGCTGGCGGCGGCTTGCGGGTACATCGGCAATACGAGGATGCGGTCCGCACCCTGTTCGCGCAGCCGGGTCATCACGGCGTGCACCGACGGGTTGCCGTAGCGCATGGCGTAGTCCACGACCAGCGGCGATTTCACCAGGCTGCGCAGGTAACCCGAGACCAGCTTGGCCTGCGCGGCGGTGTGCACGGCGAGCGGCGAGCCGTCCTTGGTCCAGATGGCGCGGTACTTCTCGGCCGACTGCTTCGGGCGCGTGTTGAGGATGAAGACGTTGAGGATCAGCCACCAGAGCGGCCGCGGGATCTCCACCACCCGCTGATCCCACAGGAACTCGCGCAGGTAGCGCTTCAGCGCCTGCGGTTCGGGTGCGTCCGGTGTCCCGAGGTTGACCAGCAGGATCGCGGTCTTCGCGATCGCCGAATGCTTGAATGCCGGCGCGGGATCGAAA
>JAIEQG010000082.1 GCA_019747905.1 Burkholderiales bacterium | reverse complement strand
CTTCCGGCATCTTCGAGGGAGGAAGGAGTGCCTGCGATGGGCCATGCCGTGAATACATGCCCAGCCTTCCGGCATCTTCGACGGGGGAAGGAGTGCCTGCGATGGGCCATGCCGTGAATACATGCCCAGCCTTCCGGCATCTTCGAGGGAGGAAGGAGTGCCTGCGATGGGCCATGCCGTGAATACATGCCCAGCCTTCCGGCATCTCCGATGGGGGAGGGAGTGCCAGCGATAGGCCATGCCGTGAATACATGCCCAGCCTTCCCGCATCTTCGGCGGGGGAAGGAGTACCTGCGATGGGCCATGCCGTGAATACATGCCCAGCCTTCCGGCATCTTCGACGGGGGTAGGAGTGCCTGCGATGGGCCATGCCGTGAATACATGCCCAGCCTTCCCGCATCTTCGATGGGGGAAGGAGTGCCAGCGATGGGCCATGCCGTGAATACATGCACTCCTTCCCCCACGACAACGTCGTGGGGGAAGGTTGGGATGGGGGCCCGGCACCCCGAGACTACCGCTCAAGCCGCGCGAGCGGCCGCGATCACCTCAGGCACAACCTCGGCCACCGCGCAATCGCGCAGCACTTCACCCACGATCAGCAATACGGGACCATCACCGATCGCAGCACCGACCGCCGCGGCCGTCCCCAGCGTACCCAACCAGCTTCGCTGCTCCGGCAGCGATGCGCTCTCCACGGCTGCCAGCGGCGTCGATGCGTCGCGACCCTTCGCGATCAGTTCGGCGGCAATCGCGACGATCTCGCGGCCAGCCATGTAGAGCACGGTCGTGTCCGCGGCCGCGGCGACGCGACTCCATTGGCTCTCGGTTTCATCCAATCCGACTCGCGGCGTAACGAACGCGACGCTACGCGACAGACCTCGACGGGTGAGCGAGGTCTGCAACTGGGAGGCGGCTGCGAACGCGGCCGTGATGCCCGGCACGACTTCGAAGTCGATGCCGGCTTCTTCGAGAGCGAGGATCTCCTCTTCGGCCCGACCGAACAGCATCGGATCGCCGCCCTTCAGGCGGACGACCGTCTCGTATTTGCGAGCGGCATCGACGATCTGCTTGTTGATGAACCTCTGCGCCGTCGACGGGCGGCAGGCGCGCTTGCCGACGGCGATCTTCACGGCCTGCGGGGCGAGTGCCAGAATGTCGTCGCTGACCAGCGCGTCGTGCACGACGACGTCAGCTTCAGCCAGCAGGCGCGCGGCGCGGACGGTGAGGAGATCGGCGGCACCCGGTCCGGCGCCTACGAGATAGACGCGGCTCATGGGGTGCATTTGCCGTACATCCCCTCCCCCGCGACGCAGTCGCGGGGGAGGGTTAGGGTGGGGGCGACGAACGCTTGCCCCCATCCCAGCCTTCCCCCATCGGAGATGGGGGAAGGAGTGCCTGTGTCTGGCGACTCGTCCATGAGATGAGGCTCGCCACCAGTTCTCACGCCGGCACCTTCTGCACGTTCCGAATCATTCCCGCCGCCGCCGTCTGATTGGTCGTCGGATCGATCAGGATGAAGGCACCGGTGGCAGGCAGGTCGTCGTAGGCATCGCACACGAACGGTTGCTGCACCGTGAGCGACACGCGCCCGATGTCGTTCATCGCCAGCGTCTCGGCTTCCACCGTGGACGACAGCGAATGCACATCGAGCTTGTTGCCGACGGCGTCGACACGCGCCTGCACCGTCTTCGCACCATGGCGCAGCAGGTACTTGCGGCGCGGATCGAGCGGCGTGCGGTCGAGCCAGCACACCTCCGCTTCGAAATGCTTGCCGAGCACCGGATGATCGTCGGCATCCACGAGGACGTCGCCGCGCGAGATGTCCACGTCGCGATCCAGCCGTACGGTCACCGAACGTCCAGCCACCGCCTCATCCAGGTCGTGATCGAAGGCCTCGATGGCTTCCACCGTCGCAGCCTCGCCGCCGGGCAGCACGCGTACGCGCTGCCCGCGCTTGATCGTCCCCGACCGCACCTGGCCCGCATACCCGCGAAAATCGTCCGCGGTGCTGCCGTTGGCGCGAATCACCAGTTGCACCGGATAGCGCAGCGGCAGGTCGGCATCCGCGCGATCGGCCGGCAGACTCTCGAGCAGTTCGAGGAGCGGCGGACCGTCGTACCACGGGGTGCGGTCGCTCGGCCGCACCACGTTGTCGCCTTCCAGGGCGCTGATCGGGATGTAACGGACGTCGGTGAGACCGAGCCGGCCGGCAATGGCGTCGTACTCCTTGCGGACATGGTCGAACACGGCCTGGTCGAAGCCCACCAGGTCGATCTTGTTCACCGCGACGATGACGTGGCGGATACCCAGCAGCTTCGCGATGGCGGAATGGCGCTTGGTCTGCGGCAGCAGTTCGCCGGTGCCCACCCGCGTGACGTCGATCAGGATGATCGCGGCGTCCGCCGTGCTGGCGCCCGTGACCATGTTGCGCGTGTACTGCTCGTGGCCGGGCGCATCGGCGATGATGAACTTGCGCACCGGACTCGCGAAGTAGCGATACGCCACGTCGATGGTGATGCCCTGCTCGCGCTCGGCCTCGAGGCCGTCCGTGAGCAGCGAGAGGTCGAGTGTTTCACCGCTGGTGCGCTTGCGCGTGGCGCGCGTGACCGCCGCGAGCTGGTCGGCGAAGATGCCTTTCGCTTCGTACAGCAAGCGCCCGATCAGCGTGCTCTTGCCGTCGTCGACGCTGCCCGCCGTGATGAAGCGCAGGACGCCGCGGTCTTCCAAGTCAGGTCTGTGCACGGGTGCATTCATAGTGGGTTTCCAAGCCTTTGCTCATTCAGCGGGCGCCGGGCCGCCCCAAGCCCGCTGAACCGTTCAGTCGGAATGAAGTGAACGTGCAGCCGCTTGCGGCTGCGTACACTTCATTCGCACCTAGAAGTAGCCTTCTTTCTTGCGGCGTTCCATGGACGCTTCGGAAGTCTGATCGTCCATGCGCGTGGCGCCGCGTTCCGTGATCTCGGTGACCACCGTCTCGGCAACGATGGCTTCGGCGGTATCGGCATCGCTCGCCACCGGGCAGGTGCAGCTGATGTCACCCACGGTCCGAAAGCGGACAGTGCGCGTTTCGACGGTTTCGCCGGCACGCGGCGGCGTGATCGGCGTCACCGGCACCAGCAGGCCATTGCGCGGAATGACTTCACGGCGATGGGCGTAGTACAGCGAGGGCAGCGCGAGCTTCTCGCGGGCAATGTATTGCCAGACATCGAGCTCGGTCCAGTTCGAGATGGGGAACACCCGCACGTTCTCGCCCTTGTGCACGCGGGCGTTGTACAGATTCCACAGCTCCGGGCGCTGGGCTTTCGGATCCCATTGGCCGAATTCATCGCGGAACGAGAACACGCGCTCCTTCGCGCGCGCCTTTTCCTCGTCGCGCCGGGCCCCGCCGATGCAGGCGTCGAAGCCGAACTCGGCGATGGCTTCCAGCAACGTCACCGACTGCGCCGCGTTGCGCGAATCGGTCTCGGAGCGCAGCTTGACGGTGCCGCGGGCGATCGAGTCTTCCACCGAGCGCACGATCAACCGTTCGCCCAACTCCGCAACGCGCTCGTCCCGGAAGGCGATCACCTCGGGAAAGTTGTGCCCGGTATCGATGTGCATCAGCGGGAATGGAAAGCTCGCCGGCCGGAAGGCCTTCTCCGCCAGGCGCAGCAGCACGCAGCTGTCCTTGCCGCCGGAGAACAGCAACGCGGGGTTCGCACACTCGGCCGCCACTTCGCGCAGGATGTAGATGGCTTCGGACTCGAGCCAGTCGAGATGGTCGAGACGGGTGCGGGTGAGGTTCAAGTCGGCGATCACGTACGTTGCGCTCCGGCGCGCTGCAGAGTTCCATCGGGGGCCACGTGCAGGCCACATTCCTTGCTGTCCTGGTTCTCCCACCACCAGCGGCCGGCGCGGATGTCTTCGCCCGGCTTGATGGCACGGGTGCAGGGCTCGCACCCGATTGAGGGATAGCCGCGGTCGTGCAGCACGTTGTAGGGCACGTCGTGTTCGCGGATATAGGCCCAGACCTCGGGCTCGCTCCAATCGGCCAGCGGGTTGAACTTCGCGATGCCGTGCACGATGTCGTCCTCGCGCAGCGCCAGATCGGCACGCGTCGAGGACTGCGTGCGACGCAGGCCGGTGATCCAGGCGTCTTTCCCGGCCAGCGCTCGAGCGAGCGGTTCGACCTTGCGGATACGGCAGCAGGCCTTGCGCAGTTCCACCGATTCGTAGAATGCGTTGGCGCCATGCTCGCGAACATAGGTGTCCACGGCAGCGGCATCAGGGCGTACCAGCGTCACGTCGTGACCGTAGCGGGCCTTGATGCGCGCCACGACGTCGAGAGTCTCGGGTGCCAAGCGCCCGGTCTCGAGGGTAAAGATCTCGATCGGAAGGCCGGCGCGCAGGATCGCATCGGTCAGCACCATGTCTTCCGCGCCGAGGCTGCTCGCGAATGCCACGTGCTTGAAGCCGCGCGCGATCGCCTCCAGCCGATCCGTCAGCAAGTGGCCGGGAGCATTGCCGGCGACCGCGCCGGCTGTGGCAACGGCGTTCATGTTCAGGCCTGCTGCCGCGTCTTCAGCGAGTCCTGGCCGAGGGATTCCGGCCACGGACGGTCGGCGCGCCGGAAGGCCGGCACCGCGTTGTCCCACGAACCCTGATACGCATCGCTGAAGGTCTTGAGCGCCCGCAACGCGGTGGCGACGCTGCGATCGGCGCGCACCGCGAAAGCGTCGAAACCGACGCGCTGCATGTAGAAGACCTGGTCGGGCAGCACATCGCCGATGGCGCGCAGTTCACCGCGCCAGCCGAAGCGCGAGCGCAACAGGTAGGCGATGGAGAACCCGCGGCCATCCGTGAACTTGGGAAAGTCCACGGCCACGAGCGACAGGCGCTCGAGCCAGGGGGCGAGTTGCGCGGGATCGTCGGTACCCGCCAGCCACACGCCGACGTTGCCGCGCGCGAGCAACGCTTCGGCTTGCGCGAGCCACAGGGAGAGCGGGACGATGATGCGCCCGGGCGGCAGTGCGCCGATCGCCTGCCCGGCTTCGGGCCGGACCACCTGCCAGTCGTCCTGGACGACGGCGCCCTTGCGGATGATCTCAGGCATCGAGTGCTTCCTTCTCATGCTTCGACGCGTACACACGCGCCTTGAACGGTGCCGGTCCCAGCCGATCCACCGCATCGATGAAGCGCTCGCCCTCGTCGCGCAGTTCCACGAAGGTATCGACGAGCTTCGAAATGACGTCGGGCATGTCGTCGGCCTTGAACGACGGGCCGATCACCTTGCCGATGGCGGAACGGCCCCGGCCGGCAGCGGAACCATCGGCACCGCCGAGCGACACCTGGTACCACTCCTCCCCGTCCTTGTCGACGCCGAGGATGCCGATGTGACCGGCGTGGTGATGCCCGCAGGAGTTCATGCAGCCCGAAATGTTGATGTTGAGTTCACCGATGTCGTGGATGTAGTCGAGGTCGTCGAACCGCCGCTGGATGGCTTCTGCAATGGGGATGGATTTCGCGTTTGCAAGCGAGCAGAAGTCGCCGCCCGGGCAGGCGATGATGTCGGTGATCAAGCCGATGTTCGGCGTGGCGAGCCCGACAGCCTTGGCTTCGAGCCAGAGAGCATGGAGGTCGCGAATGCGCACGTCCGACAGGATCAGGTTCTGTTCGTGGGACACGCGGATCTCGCCGAAGCCGAAGCGTTCCGACCAGTCCGCGACCGCCTCCATCTGTTCTGCCGTGGCATCGCCAGGCGGCACGCCGGTCTTCTTGAGCGACAACACGACGGAGCGATAACCCGCCACGCGATGGGGGCGGACGCTGCGGCCCACCCAGCGGGCAAACGCGGCGTTCTCGGCCAGGAGCCGCTCGTGATCGGCGTCGACGTCGGGCAGGCTTTCGTAGTCCGGCGGCGGAAAGTATGCGGATACGCGGTCGAGTTCCTCACGGGTGAGAGTGCCCGGGCCATCCTTCACCTCGACCCATTCCTCTTCCACCTGCCGCGTGAACTCTTCCGGGCCGATCGCCTTCACCAGGATCTTGATGCGCGCCTTGTACATGTTGTCGCGACGGCCGTAGCGGTTGTACACGCGCAGGATCGCTTCGACGTAGGTGAGCGCGTGTTTCCAAGGGAGGAAGTCGCGGATCACGTGACCGATGATCGGCGTGCGGCCCATGCCGCCGCCCACCAGCACCCGCACGCCCAGTTCGCCTTCGATGTTGCGCAATACGTACAAGCCGATGTCGTGGAACGCCGTGGCGGCACGATCTTCGGCGGCACCGTTGACCGCGATCTTGAACTTGCGCGGCAGGAAGGCGAATTCGGGGTGGAACGTCGACCACTGCCGCAGGATCTCGGCCAGCGGCCGCGGGTCGACGATCTCGTCGGGCGCGATGCCGGCGAACTCGTCGGAGGTGATGTTGCGCACGCAGTTGCCGCTGGTCTGGATCGCGTGCATCTCGACCGAAGCCAGGTCGGCCAGGATGTCGGCGCTGTCCTCCAGCTTCGGCCAGTTGTACTGGATGTTCTGGCGCGTCGTGAAATGGCCGAATCCGCGGTCGTACTTGCGCGCGATGTGGGCCAGCATGCGCAGCTGCGTCGCCGACAACAGGCCGTAGGGAATGGCCACGCGCAGCATGGGGGCATGGCGCTGGATGTAGAGGCCGTTCTGCAGGCGCAGGGGGCGGAACTCGTCGTCGCTCAGTTCACCGGCCAGGTGCCGGGCAAGCTGATCGCGGTATTGCTCGACCCTCTCGTTGACGAGCGTGCGGTCGATGGTGTCGTAGCGGTACATGGAGCCTTTGGTGCGGGCGAGCGCTATCCCGCTCGTGGTGGACCCTGAACTCTATCGGGCGGGGGATCGGTTCAGAACGATCGGTTTCGCTGTTGCTTAGATCGGAATGGAATGAGCGGGTTCGGTTTCAGGATCGCTCCCAGAACCGCTTTCGGAACCGCTTACAGAACCGCTTTCACCACTAAGGACACGAAGGACACGAAGGACACGAAGGAAGAGACCACGAAGGAAAGCCTCGGCCATGGACCGCACATCCACCTTGGTGTCCTTGGTTTCCTTCGTGTCCTTCGCGTCCTTCGTGTTTCAAGATTTGCCTCAGGCCGCGAACACGCGCACCTGCCGAGGTCGCACCAATACCCGGTCCCCCGCAGCCAGCGCGAGATGAGCCGCCTGATCGCGCGGAATCTCGGCATGGATCGGCGCGCCGCTGTCGTCGGGCCGCAGGTCCACGCGCACGATCGGCCCCACTGCCAGCAGGTGCTCCACCCGTGCAGCGATCCCGAGCTCGCCTAGTTTCGGCCGGACCACTTCGATATCGTGCGGGCGGGCATACGCCACCGCCGCGCCGACGCCCACCTCTCCATGGGCCGGCACAGGCAGCCCGGCCGGGCCGATCAGCGCCGTACCCTCGTCCATGCGGCCGTGGAACAGATTCACGTTCCCGAGGAATTGGTAGACGAACGCATTGACCGGATGGTCATACACCTCCTGCGGGGTGCCCACCTGCTGGATACGGCCTTCGTTCATCACCACCACGCGGTCGGACACTTCCAGTGCTTCGTCCTGGTCGTGGGTCACGAACACGCTGGTGATGTGCATTTCGTCATGCAACCGGCGCAGCCAGGTGCGCAGTTCCTTGCGCACCTTCGCATCGAGCGCGCCGAAGGGCTCGTCCAGCAGCAGCACGCGCGGCTCCACAGCCAGCGCCCGTGCCAGTGCGATGCGCTGGCGTTGTCCGCCGGAGAGCTGGTGCGGGTAACGGTCCGCGAGCCAGTCGAGTTGCACCAGTTCGAGCAGTTCCATGACCTTGCGACGGATCTCCGACTCCGACGGCCGTTCCTGCTTCGGTCTCACGCGCAGTCCGAACGCCACGTTCTCGAAGATACTCATGTGGCGGAAGAGCGCGTAGTGCTGGAACACGAAACCGACCCGGCGCTCGCGCACGTGCTGGCTGGTGGCATCCTCGCCGTGGAACAGCACCTGGCCGGAATCCACCGTCTCGAGGCCGGCGATGACCCTCAGCAGCGTGGTCTTGCCGGAGCCCGAAGGTCCGAGCAGGGCCAGCAGTTCACCGGTCTGCACCTCCAGGCTGACGTCATCGAGCGCAGCAAAGCTGCCGAAGCGCCGGTTCACGTTCTTGACTTCGATGCTCATGGTTGCGTTTCCTCGTCAGTCGGCGAACCTGCGTTCGACCCACACTTTCAGCACCAGCGTCACCAGCGCGAGCAGCGCCAGCAGCGACGCCGTCGCGAAGGCGGCGGCGAACTGGTATTCGTTGTACAAAATCTCCACATGCAACGGCAACGTGTTGGTCAGGCCGCGGATATGGCCCGACACCACCGACACGGCACCGAACTCACCCATCGCCCGCGCGTTGCTGAGGATCACGCCGTAGAGCAGACCCCACTTGACGTTGGGCAGGGTCACGCGCCACAGGGTCTGCCAGCCGCTCGCACCGAGGACCACGGCGGCCTCCTCCTCTTCCGTTCCTTGCGCCTGCATGAGCGGGATCAGCTCACGAGCGACGAACGGAAAGGTCACGAAGATCGTCGCGAGCACGATGCCCGGCACCGCGAAGATGATCTTGAGATCGTGATCGCGGAGCCATTCGCCGAACCAGCCCTGCAGGCCGAACACCAGCACGAAGATGAGCCCCGCGATCACCGGTGAAACGGAGAACGGCAGATCGATCAGGGTGATCAGCAGGTTCTTGCCGCGGAACTCGAACTTGGCGATGGCCCAGGCGGCCGCCACGCCGAAGACCAGGTTGAGTGGGACGGAGATGGCGGCGGCCAGCAACGTCAGGCGCACCGCCGCCAGGGCATCGGGTTCGATGACCGCCTGCCAGTAGACCCCGACGCCTTTGCGCAGTGCCTCGTAGAACACGGCCGCCAGCGGCACGAACAGGAAGATGCCAAGAAAGGCGAGCGCCAGTCCGATGAGCACCAGGCGAACCCACCGCGGTTCGGCCGTGGCCTTCTCGACCGTGCGAACGGGCAAGGTGAAACGGGGATCGAGGACGGCTTCGGTCATGGCGGTCGGTGGGCAGTGCCCTTACGGCGCGGCGCGGCGGCGGCGCGCCCACCACTGCAGCAGGTTGATGATGAGCAGGAGCGTGAACGAGATGAGCAACATGACGACCGCCAGAGCCGTGGCACCGGCGTAGTCGTATTGCTCCAGCTTGGTGATGATCAGGAGCGGCGTGATTTCCGACACCATGGGCAGGTTGCCGGCGATGAAGATGACCGACCCGTACTCACCGATGGCCCGGGCGAAAGCGAGCGCGAAGCCGGTGAGCAACGCCGGCAACAGCGTCGGAAAGACGATCTTCGCGAAGGTCTGCAGTCTCGACGCACCCAGTGTCGCGGCCGCCTCCTCGAGCTCGGGCTCGAGATCCTCGAGGACCGGCTGCACCGTGCGCACCACGAACGGCAGGCCGATGAACGTCAGCGCCACCAGCACGCCGAGCGGCGTGAACGCGATCTTGATGCCGTAAGGCGCGAACAGACTGCCGATCCAGCCGTTGGTCGAGTACACGGCGGCCAGCGCGATACCGGCGACCGCCGTGGGCAATGCGAACGGCAGATCGACGAAGGCGTCGACGATCCGCTTGCCGGGAAACCGGTAGCGCACCAGCACCCAAGCCACGAGCAGCCCGAACACCGCGTTGATCCCCGCCGCCAGGAACGACGCGCCGAAAGTGAGGCGATACGACGCCAACACCCGCGGCGCGGTCACCGCGGTCCAGAACGCCTCCCAGGTGAGCGAGAAGGTCTTGAGGAACGTCGCCGACAGCGGAATCAGGACGATCAGGCTGAGATACAGCAGCGTGAACCCGAGCGCGATCCCGAATCCGGGGAGTACGGTGTGGCGGCGCAGGGCGAGGCTCATGGCGTGGGTGCGGTCAACGGGTAAAGATCTGGTCGAACACGGCACCGTCGACGAAATGCGTCTTCTGCGCCTTCTGCCAGCCGCCGAAAGTGTCGTCGACCGTGACCAGATTCAGCTTCGGAAACTGCTTGTCGAACCTGGCGGCGACGGCGGCGTCGATGGGTCGGTAGAAGTGCTTGCCGATGACCTCCTGCGCTTCAGGCGTATAGAGATACTCGAGGTACGCCTGCGCCACCTTGCGCGTGCCACGCTTGTCGGCCACGCGGTCCACCAGCGCCACGGGTGGTTCCGCGAGGATGCTGAGCGAAGGCAGCACGATCTCGAACTTGTCCGGCCCCAGCTCCTTGGTCGCGAGGAACGCCTCGTTCTCCCACGAGATGAACACGTCGCCGATGCCGCGTTCGGTGAAGGTGGTTAGCGAACCGCGGGCACCGGTGTCCAGCACCGGGACGTTCTTGTAGAGCTTGCCCACGAACTCCTTCACCTTGCCTTCGTCGCCGCCGAACTTCCTGGCGGCATAGGCCCAGGCGGCGAGATAGTTCCAGCGCGCCCCGCCGGAAGTCTTGGGGTTGGGTGTCACCACCGATACTCCGGCCTTGATGAGATCGTCCCAGTCGCGGATGCCCTTGGGATTGCCCTTGCGCACCAGGAACACGATGGTGGAGGTGTACGGCGAGCTGTTGTTGGGCAAGCGCTTCTGCCAATTGGGAGGCAGCAGCTTGCCCCGCGTGGCGATCTCGTCGATGTCGTAGGCGAGCGCCAGCGTCACCACGTCGGCATCGAGGCCATCGATCACCGACCGCGCCTGGCGGCCGGAACCGCCGTGGGACTGCTTGATGGTGACCTTGTCCTTCGACTTGGCCTCCCACTGTTTGGCGAAGCCCGCATTGAGCTCCTGGTAGAGCTCGCGGGTGGGGTCGTAGGAAACGTTGAGCAGCGTCACTTCGGCGGCGTTGGCCACCGCGGCGCCGGTCAACAGCGTGATGCCGATGATCAGTGTCTGGAAGAAGCGAAACATCGATGGGCTCCGAGAGTCGTGGGGGCGCGTTGCCTAGAACGCGACCTGATAGCGGGTGAAGAACACGCGTTCGTCCGGGCGGTCCGCGCCATTGGCGGCACCGCGCTCGAAGCTCGTCTGGTCGTAGGAGAACTGCACCTTGACGTAGCGGTTCCAGTACCAGTTGAGGCCGAGGCCGTAGCCCTGGGCCTTGCGCGAGGACGTGGTCAGGCTGGCGAGCGCCGTGGCGGCCGAGCCCGTGAAAGCGGCATCGTCGATCGTCTGGCCGCCGACGCGGCCCACGACCTCGAACGCGCCCCAGGTACCGTTGGCGGTGTCGAGACTGGTGCGCGGGGTCACGCCGCGGAACGATGCATCTTCACCCGTGACCACCCAGGAGAGCGCGAGCTGCCAGGCCGACGTCTCGACATCCTGCAGATTGCCGGCGCGGCGCACCTGCTGGCTGTTCACGTTGTATTCGCCGAGCACGCCGAACTGCTGCCAGTACCAGTAGAACTGGGGCGCGAGGCGGGTACGCTCGCCGTCCGCATACGCGCCGGCGTTGTACGAGAAGAAAGTCTGTTGGCCCGGCGTGAGGTACGTCGGCAATACCGCCGTGGTGGCGGACCCGTTCTGGTTGCCCCACGTCGCGGCGACGCCGATCCCGAGGCCGCTCAGCGCATAGAAGTCGGTGTTGCGGAACGGATGAGCGAACAGCCGCACCGCCACGTCCTTGCCGTTGTTGGAGTCGCGGTCGCCCGATCCGCCCGCCGCCTGGCCGCCATCGACGACGCCGTTGAAGGCGCCGACTTCGTAACCCAGTCGGGTATCGAAGAACTCGCCGGCAACCTGCACGCCGATATCGCGCGTGGGCACCAGGTTGGTCGGGAAACTGCGCTCGACGAATCCCAGCGCGGTGGCCGATTGCAGCCGTTCCAGGCCCACCGGCGGCTTGAACTTGCCGATCCGCAGCTTGAACGCAGGGTGGAAGTTGGCGTCACCGTAGGCATCGAAGATCTGGGTCGTACCCTGGCCGAAGTCCGGCGTGAAGCGGTAGCCGTACTTGCCGAACAGCGTACCTTCGAGGGTCGGGCGGATGCGCCGCAGCGTGAAGGTGTCGGGCGCAGTGCCGGGCACCTCGCTGTCGTAGGCCCGCGCGTCCACCTGGATCACCCCGCGCAGTCGCAGGACGAACTGGTTGTCCGCGGTACGCAGCCCGAAGCCGTCCCGGCCCGCGATGGCCTGCGGGCCGTCCTTGGCACGCTGCGCAGCAGCCTCCTGGTCGATCTCGACCTTGCGCGCGGTGATGCGCGCCTGTTGTTCGAGTTCGTCGATGCGCTGCTGCAGCGAGGGATCGGGAGCCGCCGCTGCAGGCGCAGGGACTGCAACCGGCACAGCCGGCGCGGTGCCGGCCGCGCGGCGCTCGGCCTGCTCCAGTTTTTCCTCGAGCACCTTCACCTTGCGATCCAGTTCCTCGAAGCGGCGGCGCCAGACGTCATCGGCAGCCTCCGTCTGCGCCATTGCGGTGTGAGCCACCGAAAGGACGCCCGCCGCGAGAGCCGGCAGGGTCCATCGTCCAAACCTGTTCATGGGTTCCATCTCCGTAGGAGACGAAGAGACCCTCCGGCGGTTCGGTCGGCTCGCTTCTGCGATTCAGGATGATTGCGCCTCCAGTGTTCTGGTCGGACATGGTGTAAAGGGTCGGGCCGCCCCGGGCCCGGCGCTCACCCGCGTTGGGGGGGCGAGGACGGCGCCAGGCGCACTTTTTCCCGGCGTTCGATCTGCGTGACGGCGCCTTCGTGGACGACGATCTCGACCGAACCGAAGCGCAGGCCGCGCAGCTGGCGGGTGATTTCCTGGATGACTGCGGGCGGCAGGGCGCCCGAATCGGTCGGTGCGGGAACCAGGGATGGCGATGGCGATGACATGGGTGGGCTCGAAGGGCAGCACCGGCTGCCGGTGGCGCCGCATGCATGCGAGGGGCGAACACTACCCACCGCCCTTAATCACCGGAACGAATGGTTTCCTATTTCCTTATTCCAGAGTGCGGCCATCAGGCCACCTCAGCCGGCCGCGGCCGCAACGCCGTCACCCGGCGGTCGGGACGACCCTTACCGGTAAACGAGCGCTGCCGCGCGCTCCTCACGCCAGGCTGCCTCGTCCGGCTCGGTCATGGCGTCCAGGTCGCCGGGGACGCCTGCCGGATCGTCGACCCATTCCCGCAGCAGCGGTGAGCCGTTGATGAGATCGATGGCGAGGCGATCGCGCTCGTATTCGTAGGGAAAATCACGCCACAGTGGATAGTCGGGTTGGAGCAGCCGCAACGCCTTGAACGCGAGCGCCTGCAACCGCCACGGCCGGAACGAATCGTGGTCGTACGAGCCGTCCTCCACATGGATCTGCAGACCGGCGCACAGCTTGCCGGCGTGCTTGTGGAACGTCGGCTCGAACCAGCATTCGCGCAGCCGGCAGCCGCGCAGCCACGCCGGCGCCAACGCCTGCATCTTCGCAGCCAATGCCTTGGCATCGAGATCCGGCGCGCCGAACAGCTCCAGCGGCCGCGTGGTGCCCCGCCCTTCGGACAGGGTCGTGCCTTCCAGCATCACGGTGCCGGCGTAGCAACGCGCCATCCAGAGGTTCGGCGCATTGGGGCTCGGATTGATCCAGGTGCGCCGATCGAGCGGCCAGCCGTAACCGGGTCCGGCCTCGGGGTCCCAGCCATCCATCTCGATGACGCGGTAGTCGACGTCGAGTCCCAGCTCGCGGATGAACCAGTGCCCGAGCTCTCCGAGCGTGAGGCCGTGCCGCATCGGAAGCGGCCCCGCGCCGACGAAGCTTTCCCAGCCGGCGCGCAATCGCAGCCCCTCCACCGGTCGTCCGGCGGGATTCGGGCGGTCGAGCACCCAAACCGACTGTCCGCGGCGCGCCGCCGCTTCGAGCACGTAACGCAGCGTCGTGATGAACGTGTAGATGCGGCAGCCGAGATCCTGCAGATCCACCAGCAGCACGTCGAAGGTGTCGAGCATCGCCTCGGTCGGGCGGCGCACGTCGCCGTACAGGCTGAACACCGGAATGCCCAGCACCGGATCGACGAAGTCCGGCGACTCGACCATGTTGTCCTGCTTGTCGCCGCGCAGGCCATGCTGCGGGCCGAATGCGGCAGTGAGCCGCACATCGCGCAAGCCGTTGAGGGCATCGAGCGCGTGCGTGAGGTCCTCGGTGACCGACGCGGGGTGAGCCAGCAAGGCCACGCGCTTGCCGCGCAGGGGTTCGCGCAGCGCGGGCTCGGCGACGAGACGATCGAGCCCGAACTTCACGGCAGGTCCGCCACCGGTTGCGATGCGGCGGCAGCCACGACATCGAGCCCGAGCACGAAGCCGTCGGCGTGATGGAAATCAGGCCGCCCCGGCGGATGGGCGAGCGCCCAGTACGACAGGGAGCCGTCGCGCGCTTCGATGACGGCTGTCAGCCCGAGGCGCAGCATGCGCGAAGGGCATAGCGGTCGAAAGGCGTCCAGTGGAATCTGCGCGTGCATCTCGAGGGTCGCGACCGTGCGAACGACTTCGATGCGCGGTGTCGGCGCCGTCCACGATTCGTCCCGCTGCCGATAGCCCGCGAACCCGTAGCCGGCCCATTGCCGCGAGGGCGCCAGATTGAACTCCAGATAGCGCACGCCGCCCTCGCCGCTCACGAATGCCTCGAAGCACGTGTGCTCCCACAGTCGGTCGGACCGCCTAACGGCGCCGGCAGACGGGATGATCAGCTGGTCGAGCTCACCCGTGAGGATGAATCGCAAGGACAGGCCCGTTGCGCGATCGAACTGCACGTCTGCGGTGACGGAGCGCACATGCGCCGACGGCGTGGCGGGGTGGGCGGTGAGGAGCGCGTCGGGCACGAGGGGGACGGAATCAGTCGGCGGCCAGGGCCTGCTCGACGGCGGCCCATGCGAGCATCGCGCACCCATCCCGCGCCGGCGACGCCTGGACCACCTGGAGGATGGCCGTGTGATCGGCCGGTGCGCCCGGGAGCGGCTCGGCCGAGCGTGCCGTCACCGCCGCGACAAAGGCCCGCTTGATGTCGAGGGCTTCGCGGCGCGTGCGGCCCTGGAGCCAGTCGGTCATGATCGAGGCCGACGCCATGGCGATCCCGCAGCACTCGCACTGGAAGCTCACGCGCTCGATGCGCTCGCCTTCCAGGCTTACGTACACCTGGAACGAGTCGCCGCAGAGGGGATTGATGGCCTCCCCGGCCCGATCGGCATCGGCGAGGACCTCGTAATTTCGGGCGTTGCGGATGTGATCGAGGATCACATCGTCGTAGAGCTTGCTCACCGGAGCGGACGGGAAAGCCGGGTTGGGGCTGTGGCCAAGAGGCCAAGCGTAACTGCTTCGGCGAGCCGAAGGAAGGGTCCCTCAAAAGGGAGCGATCCTCCCGGAGGCGGACCGCTCCTTGAACGCGGGCATCGACACTTCCGGCCCGCGCGGGGAGGTTCAGCGGGGTGGCAGCGTCGTGTACCGCAGATACGGCTTCACCACCCGAAAACCCTGCGGGAACTTCTGCTTCAGCACCTCGGGGTCCGTCAGGGACGGGACGATGATGACATCGTCGCCCTTCTTCCAGTTGACCGGGGTGGCCACGCTGTTGGAATCGGTGAGCTGCAGCGAATCGATGACGCGCAGGATCTCGTCGAAGTTGCGTCCGGTGCTTGCCGGGTAGGTGATGGTGGCACGCACTTTCTTGTTCGGGTCGATGATGAACACCGAGCGCACCGTCGCCGACAGGCTGGCGTTGGGGTGGATCATGTCGTAGAGCGTCGACACGGTGCGGTCGCCGTCGGCCAGGATCGGGAAGTTGACCGTGGTGCCCTGGGTCTCGTTGATGTCGGGGATCCAGCCCTTGTGCGATTCGACGGTGTCGACGGACAGCGCGATCACCTTGACACCGCGCTTCTCGAACTCGCCCTTCAACTTCGCCGTGTAGCCCAGTTCGGTGGTGCACACGGGCGTGAAATCGGCCGGGTGGGAAAACAGAACGCCCCAGCTGTTGCCGAGCCATTCGTGGAACTTGATGCGCCCGGCGCTCGAATCCTGTTCGAAGTCGGGGGCGATGTCTCCGATGCGTAGCGTCATGGTCCATCCCTCACGTGCGGTTGCGTTGACGGGGGCGTCATTCTGCGCCGAATCGGGCCTGGCCGGAACGCGTCCGCCTCCATTCCCGGCCCCCTTGCCGCAGGTCGGGCAGCCACCGGCGGCGCGACCGGCGATCGTTCGGCAAGACGATGCGATCCGGATGCCCCCATCCGGATCGCATCGGGTCCGGAGCCGTGCCGGACCGCTCGTTACCTCGAACAGGCGACCGATCACCTGTTGCAGCGACTACGGTACGTGTATGCTTCATATGCCATCTACGAATTTGTAGTTATGAGTACATTCGTTTACTGAATATACGAGGTCCCGCTTGAAACTCCAGCAATTGCGCTACGTGTGCGAGGTCGCCCGCAACGACCTCAACCTCTCCAAGGCCGCGCAAGTCCTGTTTACTTCGCAGCCCGGTGTCAGCAAGCAGATCCTCCAGCTCGAGGACGAGCTGGGCGTGAAGATCTTCGTCCGGTCGGGCAAGCGCTTCGTCGGCATCACCGAACCCGGCAAGCAGATCATCGAGATCTCGCAGCGCATCCTGCTCGAAGCGCGCAATCTCAAGGAGGTGACGGCCGAGTTCCACCACGAGACCACCGGCTCGTTCACCATCGCCACCACCCACACGCAGGCGCGCTACGCCCTGCCGCCGGTGGTCCGGCGTTTCATGAAGGCGTATCCGCAGGTTCGTCTGTCGCTGCACCAGGGGAGCCCGACGCAGATCGCCGAGCAGGTGATCGGCGGGCAGGCCGACCTCGCCATCGCCACGGAGGCGCTGGACCTCTATCCCCAGCTCACCATGCTCCCCTGCTACGAATGGAACCGTTGCGTCGTGGTGCCGCCCGATCACGATCTCGCCAAGATGAAGAAGCTCACCCTCGAAGCCCTGGCGACCTACCCCATCATCACCTACGACTTCGCCTTCACCGGGCGCTCTACCATGAACCACGCGTTCGAGGCGCGCGGCCTCACCCCCGACATCGTGCTGACCGCGATCGATGCAGACGTCATCAAGACCTACGTCGAACTGGGCCTGGGGGTCGGGATCATCGCGCACATGGCCTACGACCCGAAACGTGACCGGGGCCTGCGGGCGCTCGATGCGAGCCACCTGTTCGAGCCCAACACCACGCGCATCGGCATCCGCCGCCACAGCTACCTGCGCGGCTATGTCTACGATTTCATCGAGATGTTCACCCCGCAGCTCACCCGCAAGGTGGTGGAAACGGCCGTGGCCGGTGGCCATACCGAGGTCGCGACCTAGGGGACCGCGCCCTTCCATCCGTTATGTATATGCAAAGTCGTACAAGTCATAAGCCGGAACGGACATATTCCGGAATATGACTGATACCCTTCGCCGTTCCACTTCCAACGTCTAAAGGAGACCGTCATGACCACCGCCACGATCGAAAAGCCCGTCAACAACGGCGTGAACGTCGATGCCCTGCTGGGTGCGCGCGAAGCGCTGACCAAGGCGCCGGAAGCGGCCCAGTTCAAGTGGCGCGCCTCGGTCAACTGGGTCAATGGCACCCACAGCAAGTCCACCGTCAACGGCTTCTACGGCCTGGGCGCGGAGCAGAAGCACAAGAGCACGTTCACCTTCGAGGCCGATCACCCCGAAGTATTCGCTTCCGAAGACAAGGGAGCGACCCCGGTCGAGCTGGTGCTCGCGGGCCTGGCGAGCTGCCTGACGGCCGGCGTCGCCGCGGTGGCACAGCTGCGCGGCATCCAGTTGCGTTCGGTGACCGCCACGCTGGAAGCCGGCATGGACATCCGCGGCATCCTCGGCGCCGACAGCGACGTGCGCAACGGCTTCGACGGCGTCAAGGTGATCTACAAGATCGACGCCGACGCTTCGCCGGATGACATCAAGGCCCTGGTCGCGCAATCGCAGAAGCGCTCCGCCGTCTACGACATATTCACCAACCCCACCAACGTCACGGTCGAAGTGCAGTAACGCAGAAACCTGCGATCCCTGCACCCACCTGCATGCGCACGACCGCGGTAGTCATCGGGGCCGGACAATCCGGCCTCGCTGCGAGCTGGTGGCTATCGCAGCGCTCCATCGACCACGTGGTCCTGGAGCGCGGCGAAGTCGCCAACACCTGGAGACGCGAGCGCTGGGATTCGCTGCGGCTGCTGACACCCAACTGGCAGAGCCGCTTGCCCGGCTACGGCTATCAGGGCAACGACCCCGATGGTTTCCGCACCATGCCGGAAACCATCGCATTCATCGAAGGCTATGCCAAGGCGATCGCCGCGCCCGTGCAGACTCGTACGACCGTCGTCGCAGTCCGCCGCAGCGGCGATGGTTACGAAGTCGAGACCGATCGAGGTCTGTGGCAAGCCGACACCGTGATCATCGCCACGGGCGCCTTCAACCTGCCGCAGATTCCGGCCGTTGCGCGCTCGGTGCCGGCTGGCATCGCCACCTTGGCCGCAAGCGCGTATCGCAATCCCGATCAACTCGATCCGGGCGGTGTCATGGTCGTTGGCGCATCGGCCACCGGTGCGCAGCTCGCCGACGAGATTCGTCGCTCCGGTCGCGCCGTGACGCTCGCGGTCGGCGAACACGTCCGCGTTCCGCGTGTCTATCGTGGTCGCGACATCCAATGGTGGATGGACGCAACCGGCCTGCTCGACGAACCCTATGACACGATCGACGACATCGTCCGGGCGCGCAACGTGGCTTCGCTGCAGCTCGCGGGCTACCCGGATCGCCGCGACATCGACCTCAACGCACTCACCGCCATCGGCGTGAAGCTGGTCGGCCGCCTTGCCGGCATCAACGCCGAAGGCAAGGCGCAGTTCTCCGGGTCGCTGCGGAACGTGTGTGCACTGGCCGATCTCAAGATGCATCGGTTGCTCGACGCGATCGACACCTGGGCAACCGAGCGGGGCCTCGACGCAGAGCTGGCGCCACCTCGCCGATACGAGCCCACGCAAGTCGAAGCGGCGCCGCCATTGCTACTCGACCTGACCCGTGGGTCCATCAAGACCATCGTGTGGGCCACCGGTTTTCGCCCCGACTATTCCTGGCTGCAGATTCCCGTGCTCGACGCCAAGGGCAACATCCGTCACGACGGTGGCGTCGTGACCGAGTCACCGGGGCTGTACGTGATGGGCCTGCCGTTCCTGCGACGCCGCAAGTCGAGCCTGATCGACGGCGCGGGCGACGATGCGCGCGACATCACCGCACACCTCACCGAGTATCTCCGCGCCAAGGCACCCGCAGCCCGCACGGTCGAACGGTCGGCGGCCGGCGCCTGACACGGCGCGTCAATCCTCTGCGGGCCTGCGATCAAACGAGGTCCGGTGGCCCTCGACCGGCACAGCCTTCCAGCGGGTCGTCCCCGTCAGGCGAAGCGCCACCGGCCCTGCAGGTAGTACGTCACCTAAGCCACCGGTTCGCGCGCAGCAGCATCCCGGCCCGAGACTTCCGCATCGAGCCGCGCCGCTTCCGGGTGCCGTGCCGGCAGGCCCAGCAAGAAACCCTGCAGCAGATCGGCACCTGCGGTAATCGCTTGCCGGACGTGTTCGAAGGTCTCGATCCGATGCACCAGCGCCGTGGCGCCCCGCTGCCGGATCTGACCGACCAGCCGGGGCAGCACGGCAGGATCAGGCAGTGGGCGCGGATCCACGGCCACGATGTCCGGAATCACCTCGTATCGGCCCAAGAGCAACGGGTCGTCCGGACCGAGGCTCTCGGACGCGACTCGGTAGCCGAGGCTGCGATAGCTGAGCAGCGCCCGGGCATACAGCTCCAGGTCTTCGTTCGCGTGGCGCGGCAACTCGATCACCACGTCCTTGGTCGGAACGCCCAGGCGCCCGAGGATGCCCTCGAAGACACGGCCGTGGCCGCGACCCACACTCTCCACCAGGCGCGCCTGCACTCGGAGAAACAGGCGCCACGTGGCGCGCGCCTTCGGGTAGTAGTTGAGCGCGTGCAGCGTCCGGGCAGACCGGTCGAGCTGAACGACCAGGGCGTCCGGACCGGACAGTGCGAACACCCCGGCAGGGTCTTCCACCTGTTCCTCGAAATCGCATCGGACACGCGCCGAATGCGCAACGGTGTTGCCGTCCACGGTACTCAGCACCGGTTGGTACGCGCTCGACAGCACGCGCCGTCGAAAGCGAGCGACGAACGAGCCGTCGGCCTCGACCGCGAGCGCTGCCTCGGGAAAGACGGTCTCGTTGAGACCGCGCAGCCATCGTGGCGCGTCGGCGATCATTGGGCAGGCTCCTTCGTCCGGAATATCGGAGTCTAAGCCCGCGGTCGGCGCGCCGATATTCCGCATTCGCCTATGCTGATGCGACCATCGGCGCAATGGAATCCTCGAACGACGTCGGGATTCGATACTGCAGGCGGTGCATCCCACGGGAATCGCCTCGCCTTCCGGCACTGCGACCTCGAGGAGGGAGCCGTCGCAGGGACCTCCACCGGCTGCGTGACCTTGACGGTCGCGATCCGGTTCGTCGATTCGCCCCACCCCGTTCTGGAAGTCGCGGACGCGCGCCGGCTGTATGGAAGCCCCACCCCGGCAGCGCCTACAATCTGCTCTGCCGCCGTCTACCCGATCGACCGCGAGCACGAAGCCCTTGCCCAAACAGTCACGGAAAAGCGGATGCAAGCGGCATACAAGAAGGAGGCATTGAGATGACCTCGCCTGGATCCGTCCCTGTAGCTGCGCACGTGCAACACCCCGAGGACTTCTCGCTGGTCCTGGGCGGGCCCTTGTATCAGCTCTGGCGGCGAACGCGACTGGCGGGCGATGCGCTGCAACAACTGCACCGGCGCATCATCACGCTGGCCGCGATAGCCTGGGTACCGCTGCTGCTGTTATCGATGGTGGAAGGCACCGCCTGGGGCAACCGGGTCGAGCTGCCGTTCCTCCTCGACGTGGAGGCGCACCTGCGCTTCCTGCTCTCTCTACCGCTGCTGATCGCGGCGGAGCTGATCATCCACGTGCGCATGCGACCGGTAGTCGCTCAATTCCTCAAGCGCGACCTGATTCCGGACACCGCTCGGGCACGGTTCGACGCCGCCATCGACTCGGCACTGCGGCTGCGCAATTCGATCGCTGCCGAGCTACTGCTGATCGCCGTCGTGTACGTCGTCGGCGTGGGCTTCATCTGGCGGACCCAGGTCGCGCTGCACTTGACGAGCTGGTACGGCGTTCCTGTGGATGGAACCTTGCAGCCGTCCATGGCCGGCTGGTGGCTGGGCTGCGTGAGCCTCCCGCTCTACCAGTTCCTGCTCCTGCGTTGGTACTTTCGACTTTTCATCTGGGCACGCTTCCTTTGGCAGGTATCGCGCATCGAACTGAGAATCGTTCCGACGCACCCGGACGGCTGCGGCGGCATGAGCTTCCTGGAATCGGTGTGCTACGGCATGGCGCCGTTCCTGTTGGCCCAAGGCGTAGCGCTCGCGGGGCTGACGGCCGACCACATCTTCTACGCGGGTGCAAAAATAGCCGACCTCAAGCTGGAACTCGTGGGACTGGTGGCGTTGCTGGTGTTCGTCGTCCTCGGCCCCTTGCTGATGTTCACGCCGCAAATGGTGGCGGCGAGGCGCCGGGCACTGCTCGACTACGGAGTCCTGGCGCAGCGGCAAGTGCGGGAACTCGAAGACAAGTGGCTGCACGACAGCACACCGGCAGCCGAGTCGCTGGACGGCAATGTCGGCAGTAGTTTCCAGGCAGCGAAAAGCATGAGGCCTTCCCCGTTCGGCATGCGCACGGTGCTGCAACTGGCGGTGATCACGTTGCTGCCGGCATTTCCGCTGGCGCTGACCAGGATTTCGCTGGAGGAATTCGTCGGACGTCTCCTGAAGATCGTCTTCTGACGCCGGACACTGCATTCAGGAGATCCATCCGGGAGAGGGACCCGCCGGGAGCCCCCTCCAGGACTCATCGCAACGTCGCCGCCGCAACCCCGCCCAGGTCGGACTTGATCTTGGCCTTGTAGAATTCCATCGCGGCCTTGGTCTTCGTTTCCTGCCGCGCGGCGAGCGAGACACCAATCTTCGCGAGATAGTTCTTGAACGTGGCTGCGACCTGGAAGGCCTCGGCCGGCAGTGCCTTGGTGGAAACTTCCAGGATGCGCGAGCCGTCGGGGTAGAGCCACATCTCGACGACGATCCGGCGATCGAAGTCCTTCGGCTGGTGCTTGGCCTTCAGCACGAAAGTGGGGCCCAGAACCGTCAGCGCATCCAGGCTGATGCCGGCCGGAGCATGCGCCTTGAAGAACGCGCGCTGCTCCTTCGAGAACAGCGAGCTCAGGCGCGCCGAGCCGGCGGTCACGTCCCTCGCCTCCTTGCTCGGGCATACACCCTTGAACGAGGCCGAGCACACGAACCCTCCCGGCATCACATCCACTTCGACCTTGAAGCTCGCCGATCGACGCAGCTCCGCGTCGATCGTTGCCGGGTCTACCGGGCGCAGCTTGATGACCGTGTCGGCTGTTCCGCCCTGGGTTCGCCGGACGCGGATGACCAGACCGGCACGGTTCAGGGCAAGGTCCGGCGTATCGAAGAAGAATGCCTGCCGCGGTTGTGCCTCGACGGGGTCGAGACCGATAGCCTTGATCGTGGCCTGGTGACTCGAGAGAGGCACCGACAGCTTCAGCTCGACGCTGTTCACCCCCTTGATGATGTCGAGGAGCTCTGCTACCTGCTCGGGCGAAAGTGCCGGTGCCGGGCTGGCAGGCTTGGCGGTCTTCCCAACGGCACGAGCGTTCCTGGCTCCCGATGCTCTGCTGGACTTGATGGCACTGCTAGGTTTGGTGGTCTTGGCGGCTGTCCTGGTAGCCATGGTTTGTGGCCCTCCTAGTCTTCAACGTAGAAAGAAGCGACACTCGTTCCGGTTTCTGCTCGTACTCTCGACATTCAAGAACCGAATCGTTCGACCAGCACCCCGTGCCGCAGGCCGCGGTCACTGACCGTCAAGCGGTCCTTGCCCAACATTTCCATCACCGTCCGGATGATGCATGCACCTGCGAGAATGACCTCTGCCCGCTTTGGCTGCAGGCCGACGATCGAACGGCGGGCATCGGCATCCCGCGTCCGATAGAGTTCGATCTGGCGGTCGATCTCGGCACGGTCGAGGACCGTGCCTTGAACCACGGCCGGATCGTACGACGCGAGCTGGTGCTTGACCGCAGTGATGTTGGTGATTGCGCCTCCCATCCCCACCAGCGCATCCGGGACCGGACGGCCGTCGATGCGCGACAAGTCGAGCGCAATCGCCGCCATGGCTTCGCGCAGTACGCTTGACGACACTACGCCGTCGAGCTTGTAGCGTTCCGTGTATCGCACGGCGCCGACTTCGACGCTGAAGCGCTCGTCCACGGCGGAATCGTGCCCGAACGTGAACTGCGAACTGCCGCCACCGGTGTCGAACACGACGAGTGAACCGGTGTTCAACGCGAGGCCGGACTTGGCAGCCAGGTAGGCCAAGCGGCCCTCCTCTTCACCCGAGATCACCTCTATGTGCACACCGGCACGCTTCTCGATGTCGGCGACGACCTCCCGGCCGTTCGCAGCGGCCCGCAGACCGGCCGTACCCACCGCCGCGATTGCCCGCACGCCGAGGCGCGTCGCCTCCTCGACCATGCCGGCGATGGCGGTGACCGTTCGCTCGAGCGCGGTAGCGTTGATCGCGCCCGACTGCGCGAGCCCCTCCCCGAGCCGCGTCATTTCCGCGCGGTCGATGATGGTCCGCCAGCTGCCTTCGCGAGCACGCTCGCCGATGTGGAACTTGATCGAATTGGTGCCGGCATCGATGACGGCGTAGCGTTCCGGTTCATCGTCGATCAAGCTCGCCAATCCGCGCGGATAACTCGTGTTCCGATAGCCGCCGAGGCCGAGCTCCCTCACGGCACCGATCACCCCTGCGGCGTTCTCGGACTCGACGGCGA
This sequence comes from Burkholderiales bacterium, assembly GCA_019747905.1. GTDB lineage: Bacteria > Pseudomonadota > Gammaproteobacteria > Burkholderiales. Next base: position 1,012 of record JAIEQG010000082.1, on the reverse strand, counting down.
TGGTGCGGGTCGGCTTGCCATTGGCCGTCACATCGGAGAGCTCTGCCATGCAACCGCTCACCGTGTAGCGAGTGCGCCGCTTGTGGACCTTCACCGGGCGAATCGCACCGCCCGGAGCGGCGAACTGCGCGAGAAACTCGTCCAGAGTGTAGCTCCCACGGGATATCGGAGGTACCGGGATATGGAGCGATTCCAGGACCCTCTTCGCGTCGGCCGCCGCAAGCGGAAAACCCGCTTTCATGACCGGAATCCATTGCTCCAGACCGTCCGCGTTGACCTCGCGCAGTACCTTGATGTCCATCAGAGCATCGCGGACCTTGACGTTGTCGCCGGCGCCGGAAAGCAGATAGATCTCGTCGCTCTCGTGAACGCTGTCCGGGGTGAGCTTCTCGAGCCGCGCCTCTGCTTCCCCGAAGCGTCGGCCAAACGAGCGCCACTCCCAGCGAGGCGCAGGGTCACTCATGACGGGATGCTCCTCGGAAACACGCGGACGCTGCAGGTGCGTTCCACGCGTCCTGATATTGCTCGCCCGCAGATACCGTGTCAAAGCCGGGGCGACGCCGGCTGACCGGACCAGTTCCCCGCAGGATGAACCGCTCGATGTAGGCGGGCATCACCGGCTACGTCTCGATGTTGCAGACCACGTCACCCACGGCGATGGTCTTCCCCTCGCCGGCCACGATCTCGACCAGCGTACCGTCGCAGGGCGCTTCCACTTCCTGCGTGACCTTCTCGGTCTCGATCTCGTACAGCGGCTGGCCCTTCCTGAACGACTGCCCCGCCTGCCTGTGCCACTTCACGATGGTGGCTTCCTCCATGTTCATGCCGAAAAGAGGCAGCTTCAGCGATACCTTCATCGGTCCGCCCCCATGACCTCGCGCACCGCGCGCCCAACGGCTTGTTCGTCGGGTAATACCACCTTTTCCAGCGACGGCGCATACGGAATCGCGACATCGGCGACCGTGACGCGCCGGACACCTGTCTTGAGCGCCGCGAAGGCCTTCTCCGCTGC
>JAIEQG010000017.1 GCA_019747905.1 Burkholderiales bacterium | reverse complement strand
TGTACATGTCGCCGGCCTGCATCGCCCAGTTCTTCGGGTCTGCGGTCAGCTTCTCGACGTCCGCATTCGCGAACGCCACCAGCGGGGTCGTTGCGAGCGCGAGCGAAAACACTACCTGTTTATAGGTGCACTTCATTGCGTCACTCCTCCCGAGATTTTTCCGAATGAAAATCGGGGCGGCCCGGCACGACAGGTCGCCACTCTTCACATCGTTACTGCCCCCGGTTCTTGCTCCACCGATGCCGCCGTGAGGCGGTTGATCGCAAAGTCGGAGACACATTAGCTTCGCCGACTTCGGGAGCCACGCAACTGCAGATTTACTTCCCAGGCAGGGACGGGTCGATCTAAGCACATCGCCCTGAGCGGGTCAACGCGCGACAAGGAACATTTGTCCAATCATTCAGGATGTTGCGTTGCCGCATGCGAATCGCCAAGAGGCATTTCGCCAGGAAGATTTCTGGGTGATGAAAACCGCATTCCCAGAGGCGCAGACCACGAAAAACGGCGCAAGAAATGTCAGGTTTTTTCTTGACGAACGCCGCTGCGGAACTGTGCGATGCGCGTCGTCAGCCAACCCCACGCTTCGCGTTCCATCGGCCCCGCGGTTTTCTCGATGGCGATCGTCAGGTAGGCAAGTTCGGCGTCGATCTTGGCCGCCGGCAGCATGTCGAGCCGGCTCACCAGGATCGCCGCTTCCAGCACCGCCGCCTGGGCACGATTGAAACCGGCGAAAGCGCGGTGCGTGCGCTCGAACACGACGTCGCAGAGCAACCGGGGGCGCGCGGCATCGTCCTCGACCCGTGCCACCTTGAGTTCGCGATGCGTGAGCGGGTCGGCGAGCCGCACGCAAGCGATGTGCTCGCACGACATGGTCGGCCAGTCGCGTCGGCCGGTGAGGCAGCCCGCGAAGATGCGCACGTCGTCGGTCATGTTGACGGTCGCGACGCCGGTGGCCAGAACGTTGTCGAGCGTCGCGGACGGGCGAAACGGCGCAAGTACTACCCGACCCTCCTCGACTCGGATGCCCATCGGCGCGATGTGCACGCGGCCGTCCGGCGCGCGCGTCGTCACCACGGTCTCCCAGATCATCGCCGCGGGCTCATGAAGAGCGCTTGGGTCGGCCGTGGGCCAGGGTTGCACCAGGCGCCTTCTGTTCGAGCAGACTCTCCTCAGACGGCGGCAGCGCTGCTCCCCACCGCAGTTCCTCGTCCTGCACGTAACGCTTGCCGAGTTGCCAGCCGATCTGCGCCCGCGCCAGTTCCACGCCCAGGTAAAAGGCGTGCGCTGCGTCGTGCTCGAGCCGGAGTTCGGGCCAGAAAGCGAATGGATCGGCGGCCACGCGATGACCGTCGCGGTTGAAGACGTGCACGCCATCCGGCGCGGTCATGACGCGGAAACTGGGATCGCGCACCGCCGCTGCCAGCTCGGTGATCTCGTCGACGTCGCGAACGAACGGCTTCTTCTCGTGCAGCGCCATCAGCGCACCGGAGACGTCCTTCGGCAGCGCGCCCTCCTCTCGGGCCGCGAACATGATGCGACGCGCCGCGTCGGCTTCGCGCACGACCGACCGCGCGTGCTCGCTGACCTGTACCACCAGCACCGCGTCGATGTGCAGCTCCGAAACGATGCCGAACAGCAGCGCGTTCATGCCCATGGTGTCGGCATGCGTGAGTTCGGTCACGTTGCCGATGCCCATCATGATGCCGGCGTTCGGATGCGCCGCCCGCAGCGCGTGATAACGCGCGATCGAATCGGTGAAGCCGAAATGGATCGGGTCGAGGATCGGATCGGCCAGGTAGCGCCTGCCCTTGCGATCGAGCAATGCCATCGCCCGCTCGAGCGAAGCGAGATCGCCCGCTTCGCTCGGGATCAGGATCGGCGTGGCAGCCACTTCGTCGGCGATCCACAGCGAGTCCTCCTTCAGGCTCAGCAGGAAATCCGCACCCGCCTTGCCGCCGCGCAGCAGTTCATCCGTCTCGAGCGAATCGACGCTGACGGCGAACCCGAGGGACTTCACATGCGCCACGGCCTCCTCGAGGTGCGGAAACGGCGTGGCAGGCAGGCAACCGAGATCGATGACATCGGCACCCTGCGCGGCCAGTTCCCGCGCACGCTGACCGATCGCCTCCACGGTGAGTTGCGGTGCGTCGATGATCTCGACGAACAACCGTGCCTCGTAGCGCGAGAGATCGCGTACCGCAGCCGAACGCCCGAAGAACTTCGGCAGGTCCACCAGCTCCTCGGGACCGCGCACCACGGGCACGCCCAGTTGCCGCGCCACGCAGTCGAGATCGCCGCGGCAACGCCCCGGGACGACGACCCGGTCGAATCCCGGCGCTTCGGTCAGGCGCCGCCCGATCATGTCGGCCGTCATCAACGCCGCGACGCTCAAGCCCAGTTCGCGCACTTCCCACTCGAACGGCGGCGCGGCCATGGCACCGAGGGTGCGCCGCAGGCTCTTCTCCGCCAGCCTGCCCGTCAGGAACAGGATGCGCTCCTGGCCCGCCGCCGCACTCACGTCGCGAGGCCGCTCCGCTGCCTCGCGGGTGCAGCCGCACCGAACTCCCGTTCGACCGCGGCCAGCCGCGTGCGCAGAGCGGCCCGCAACGCATCGAACGTCTCGACGACCACCACCTGATGGAACCCGGTGAGGCGGCGCGTGTTCTCGAGATCGATCGGCCGCGGATAGACAGTCACCCAGTCGCTCGGCGACTCCGTTTCCATCTGCGGCGCCGTGTCGCACGCGAACACGATGGAGGGAATGCGGCACTTGCCCGCCTGGGCGAAGATGTTGCTGGGCAGAGTGTCCGAGATGCCCGCCACGCATTTCGCCACGGTGTTGGACGTGGCCGGCGCGATCACCACCGTGTGGTAGTGCCCGTGATAGAACAATCCCACCGGCGCAGCGCTCGCCGTGTTGTCGCGGAAGATGCGGAAACCCTCGCGCAGGCCCGTGAGCGGATGACCGTACATGTGCAGCACTTCCTCGCCGGCGCGCGACAGGAACAGGTCCACGTCGGGGAGCTCGTTCGCGAGATCGAGGCATTCGCGCAGGTAGTGTCCCGAGCCGGTGAGCCCCCAGGCGAGGCGAGGTCGTTCCGGTCGTTCCATGCCGCGTCGCGTCAGTAGTCGTACTTGATGTAGCGGAACCGCTGATCGTCGGCCGGCGTGCCGGTGAGGGCGCCGCCCGCCTTGGCCGGCTGCCAGTGCACGACTTCCTCGATCTTCTTCGCCAACTCGAAATCGCGGTCGGTGATGCCCTTCGCGTCGTGACTCTGCAGCTTCACGATCACGAACGCATAGGACACGGTGAGATCGGGGTGATGCCATGCCGCTTCGGCCAGGTGACCCACCGTGTTCACCACCATCAGCGTGCCCTTCCAGCCTTCGGTGCGGTACTTGCGGCGGATCCAGCCTTCCTCGAAGTACCACTGCGGGAGGTCCCGCTCCAGGCGCTGCTTGATCTCGCTCTCGGTGTAGGGATCCTGCTTCTTGCGTTCCATGGCGTTCGCTCCGTGCACGGTCGCGTCGAACGGCACTTTACCCGATCGCCCCCTGGTGTAGCATTCCGCCCCCACCCCGATCCGCGCGAGCGACGGCCCCATGGACATGAAGGAACCCCTGTACCAGCTGCATCCGCTGGTGTGGAACCGCGAAGACGACCGCGACGTGCGCGCGCTCATCATCCGCGACCTCGTGATCCCGGCGGACATCGGCGTGTACCCCCAGGAGCGGGGTCACCCCCAGAACCTTCGGTTCGACCTGCGCATAGAACTGCAGCCGCCGTTCGAATGGCACGACCGGCTGGAGGAAGTGCTGGACTACGACAAGCTGCGGCAGGGCATCCTCGACATCGTGAACGCGGGGCACATCAACCTGCTGGAGACCCTGGCCGAGCGGATCGTGGCGATGTGCTTCGAATACCCTCAGGTGCAAGGGCTGCGGCTTCAGATCGCGAAGCTGGAGGCGCATCGCGATTGCGTCGTTGGATACGAGACGCAGCGGCGGCGGTAGCTGCCGAAGGTCGTGGAACGCGCAACGCGGAAGAAATGTCCGCCGCGTTGGTCATTCGTCTCGGTTCTCCCTCCGAGTTCTACGATTCTCGGCAGATTTCGTGCCTCAGTTTAGCGCTCAGGCGTTTAGGAACTTGACATCGCAATCTGCCACATCAAGTTCGACGCCTGCCTTACGCCTTTACCGAACACGAGGCGATCCTGGCTGCCACTATTCTGAACACCGCGCGTTCAAAGTCCAGTCGTTCAGCACCATGCTCCATTTGTCGACGATACTGCTGTAGCGGATCTGCGCTCCGAACAACAGCCCCGGAAGTTCGCGGCTGTCGCGGGTGCCCTGACCGTCGGCGGTGCGGTTGCCGGTTTCACAACAACGCACGCGTAAACTGTGGCTTATGGTCACGTTCAACTCGGTTCAGGAGTTCAGATCAGGCCGCCACAGGTAGGTCTTATTTGCGCGACGTGGATATGCCGAAGACGCGATCGATGCTGCCCCACCGCCACATACGAGCCGCTCTGATATCGCATCTCATGCAACTCCTTCCAAACCACTGCGAACGGGCAGTATGATTCTCTGAGGCAGAGGAGCATGTCATGGCGCACATTGTTGCTGGACCCGTGGGCTTCTGGCGGCTTGCCCGCGTTAGCTCCATCACCCTTGGGCTGATCGCGTCGGCGATGCTGTCCCCGGCATTGGGGCAGGACTTTCTGAGTACGCTTCCGTCGACGCGATATCTCATCTTGAGTTCGCCCTGGCGCCCGACCTCGCACGACGAATGCAATGCTTTGGCACAGGAGTTCTCGGCCGAAATCTCCAAGCTCAACGCGCAACATGAGGCTTGCCTTCAGGGTGCACCGTCTGACGATTCGAATACGGGAGGTTCGTGTTCGAAGGCAAGTTGCCAGGCGGTTCATAGCGCCAGAGATAGCGCGTCGCGCAAGTCGACCGAAGAAACGAGCATCTGTCGCAAGAAGGTAGGCGAATATCTGGCGGAACAGCGGCAAGAGGAGGAGAAGCGCCGCAAGGCCGCCGAGGCGGCGGACCGGGAAGCACGCCAGCGCGAACGCGAGGAGGCGGAGCGAAAAGCTCAACGCGAGGCGGCGCGCCAGAAGGACGAGCGCGAGCGACGCGACCGGGAACGGACGGAGTCGCAGGCGCGCGACGAACGCGAACGGCGCGACCGCGAAGCACGAGACCGCAGCGAGCGCGATCGCCAGAACCAGGATCGAGAGGCCGCGCGAGCCAAGGCCGAACAGGAATCGGCGGAACGCGCTCGGCGCGAGGCGCAGGCAGCCGATGCCCGGGCGAGGCGGGAGATTGAGATGGCGCAGTTGCAGGCGCGCGCGGAGCAGGCCAAGCGCGAGCGCGAGACGAAGGAACAGAACCTGTATCTCGACTTGCTCGTCCAATTGAAGGAAGGAAAGGACAAGGCCGTCGCGACAAGGGAGTTCATGGCCAACCCCTTTGAGAAGACCCAGGAATTGGTGGCTGACGCCGTTGCAAACACGCTGGTCGACAAGGGGCTCGATGTCGCGGCCACCATCGGACCGGAGCGCAAGGATTCGCGATACGAGGCTACCGCAGCGGCCACCGATGAAGCTCGCACTAAGATGCTCGGGAACAATCCGTTTGCCGAGAAGATCTCGGGCGTTGCCATGGAAGGCGTGCACAAGATCAACCGTCAGGTGTTGGGCCAGATCGATGAACTCGGCAAACAGATAGACAGCGTCGGCAAGGCTGACGCCGGCGCGACCACTCGACCGCCGTCTACGTACGTTCCGCCCGCCCGGCCGACAGGCGCGCCCGGGGGTTCACAGACCCCGCGTGAGAATCCCTTCAAACGTGCAACAGGGAGCGACCAGGTGGCATTGGCCGCGCCCGGACCGACACCAAGGCCCGGTCCGCCAGCGAACCGCGGTGCAGCCGTGACATACGACGATCCGCAATCGGGTCGCTCCTACACCATCCCGTCCGGACGTTCGCTTTATCGCGATCCCGGGACAGGTGAGATGTCCGTCGTGGACGATTCCGGAATCCGCGAGTCCGGCAACGATGATCGCGTGTTGAACGGCCAACTCCAGTGCAGCAAGTCTGGCAAGGGCCGGGTGATACCGGAGTGCGAAAAACGACGGAAGAAGCAGAATCCTTTCGCGATGCAGTAGCGCAGTTTCGGATTCACGCGACCTCATGTTATCAAAACCACGGCAAAGCTGCTTATGCTGGCACATACCGGCGGCCGTCGCCCCGATTGGAGCCAGGACGGCCGCCGGTTCCTGCACTCACCCTGAACGGCGTTGGACGCTCCGTTGCACGCCTGCCTAGTCCGTGGACGCGGCAGTTCCGGCGCAGGGCGTACTGGCGATACGGAAACCCAGATTGTTGTTCCGTTTCGTCGGCTGGTTCCTGTTGCGTTTGGCCGAGCGCGCGTTCGCGGGTTTGTTGTTCCAACTGCCACCGCGGTTCACGCGCCGGGACGACGCCCTTCAGGCTCCCGCGACCGGGGAGCCGTCCGACCAGGCCGGATCGAACCACCCGCCGCGAAAGATCGCGTGGCGCAAGCGCCAGGTATCGGCATGCCTGGCGTGTGCGGCCCACGCCTGCACCCTTTGCAACACTTCTTCCTCAGTGGCTGTCCCGTGGCGCCAGCGATCGCGCAGGCCACGCAGCCGATCGCGGAAGCGGCGCACATTGGCCTCCGGCAAGCGACGCCTGCCATCGGGAAGCAGCACGAAACCGAGAAACTCGGCCTGCGCCGTGGTGGGCGCCAAGTGCGTCTTTGCCGGATGGAGCGCGAGACGGCGACCGCCAAGGTAAGAGGTGATGCGACCGCGCCACTCCTCGAGCACGACCGGATCATCATGAAAGATCGCGAAATCGTCCACGTAGCGCACATAGCCCGGTGCCCGCAGGACTTCCTTCACCCAATGATCGAAACCGTCCAGGTAGACATTCGCGAAGAACTGGCTGCTCAGATTGCCGATAGGCAGGCCGCGTCGTCGCTGCCATGGCGTGAACAGGTCGTCTCCAGGATAGTAGAGGTGCACCGGCTCCTGCGGATTCGAACCGTCGATGATAGCGTCGAGCAACCACAACGTGCGCTCGCACCGCACACGACGACGCAAGCTCAGTTTGAGAATGTCGTGGTCGATGGCCGGGAAGAATCGAAAGACATCTGCGCGCAGAACATGGCGGTGTCGATCGCGATAGTGCTCGTAGCGCATTACTGCGCGGTGAGTGCCCTTGCCCAACCGGTTGGCGTACGAATCGAAGATGAATCCGCGCTCGAAAAGCGGTTCCACCACCGCACAGATGGCATGATGCACGACACGGTCGCAAAACGGTGCCGCCGAAACGCGTCGCGGTTTGGGGTCTCGCACGTCGAGCACCGTGTACTGACCGGGGCGCCAAGTCTTCGCCCTCAATTCCGATTCGATGCGCAGCAGATGACGTTCCAGCGACGCAAGAAACGCAGCCACACCGGGTTTGCGCCGTTTCCCCTGGGCAGCACGGCGAGCGGCCGCCACCAGCGCGTCGAAACGCGCAATGCGGTCAAACATCGGTGGTATTGACGGCATCAGACGATCCGATCCGAAGCCGCGGCCTTTGCCTCGGCAGCCTGCCGAATGCTGGCCGCAACGATCTCGTCCCCACCTCGCCAGGGCAAAGGAGTCAACTGCCTCCTGCCACTCCGCCTGCGAGCCGCAGTCACGACGCCGGGCCCTCGGTACGCGCGCCTTTCATCCAGCCGCCCACCATGCGACCGATCTCGTCAACGGCTCGCGCCGTGAACTCGTACTTCGGGAAATCGATGTATCGCAGATCCTTGGCGAGCCGGAACAGAACCCGCAACCTCTCGAGCATGAGGTTGACGCGCCGCAGGATGGGCACGACCTCGCGCGAATAAGTGGCCTCGATCAAGGCCTCCAGCATGTCCAGCGCGGTGGTCTGCAAACGATCGCCGAGCAGAAACTTCTGTGTCCGAGGGAACTTCTCGACGGTCGGGATGAGCCAAAGCACGAACTGATACCCCTTTTCCAGCGCAGGTCCGTAACGGCGCGGACCTCCGGGTGCCGACTTGTTCTCGCTCATGTTCTACTCCTCGCCCCAACCGTCGATCGCGCGGCCGGCTGCGCGCAGCCGGCCGCGAAAAGCGTCCGCCCTCTGGATCCACACATTGCGACTCTCGAACGAAACGGCAACGGTAAAGGAGTAAAGGGGGCAAGGGTCAAGCTGCCGTATTCACGGCAGCGTCCTGGCGATACGGAAACCCAGATTGCAGCCGTTTCCTCGGCTGGAACCAGCCGCGTTCGGCCGAGCGCGCGCCCGCGGGATCGCTGAACCAACTGCCACCGCGGTTCACGCGCAGGGAACAATCGCCCGTAGCCCAGGTGCGGCCGTCATTGGGCGCACCGTCGTAGCTCTGGTTGTAGCAGTCTTCGACCCACTCCCAGACGTTTCCCAGCATGTCGTGCAATCCAAAAGCGTTCGCCTTGAACTTGCCTACGGGAGCGGTTTGGGCTGGGTAACCATCTTCACATGAATGGGGAATCCATTTCTTTTTCCACCAAGACTCGGACGTCGTACTCGGGTTGGCAACATTGGCGAACTCACATGCACGGTCCGACGAAGTCCCCCAGAAACGTGGCTTCTCCGACCCGGCCCGGGCTGCATACTCCCATTCGGACTCGCTGAGCAATCGATACTTCCTACCCGTCTTGTCGGACAGCCACTCTGCGTAACCCACAGCCTGCTCGTAGTTGACATTGATGACCGGTCGCCTGCCGCGCCCCCAACCACTATCTTCCGCCGCTCCACAACCCTTGTCCCGGACGCACGCGTCCCACTCCTCGAACGTGACCTCGTACTTTCCCACGGCGAATGGCTTCGCAATGGTGACGATGTGAGGGGGGCCTTCGTCATCGTCGCGGCCGGTCTCGCTAGGTGGCGATCCCATCACGAATTGCCCCGCCGGAACGACCACAACCTCGGGGCAGACCGGACAGTCCTGGATTACCGTGCCGGGCGCAGGAAGATTCCCGCCTGCACCCGCAGTGCTCCCCTTGCCCTCTGCGAACGCGTTGCCCGAGAGTTCGCCCAACCGCTTGCGGGCGTCGGCCGACACGTCGCTGTTCGGATCGAGTTCCACAGACTTGCGCAGCTGTTCCTTGGCCTTGTCGCGTTGCCCGATCGCCAGTAGCGCCTCCCCAAAGTAGAATCGCGCAGCCGCGTTGTTCGGTTCGAGTCGAAGTCCGGCCTCGAATTTGGGAATTGCCTCCTTCGGCTTACCGCTACTCAGAAGCTCGTACCCGTCAAAAAAGAGCTGGCGTGCATTGCCCTGACTCCAAGCGGTGCCGCTGAGGCTTAGCGTCAACGCGACTGCCATGAGGCGCCTGGCCAGTTTGATGGTCATGGTGAGACTCCAGTTGCGCAACGCGATAATTGTATCCTCCGGGAAATCCGGGGCGATCCACCCGTCATATCTCGGTTGGCTGAGGATCGTCCCATCGCCAATCCCAGTACGGATAACCTGCAGAGCGAGGGGTCCCAGAGCGCGGGCGCTTGCATCCTAGCATCTTCTTTCAATGCACCTTCGGACCGAACGCCTCTAGTTCGCTCGGCCGCACTCGGTGAGTCGAGTGCCAGTTCATAGCCTCCCAAGCGCGATCAGGATCTCCCCCTTCCCGTCGCACCCGAGGTCACCCAACCAGCGCGACAGAGAAGGTCGGCTCCGCGCGAAGGACTGGAACCGCTTGCCGTGCACGGTGAGTGATTCCAGCAACAGCCGGATCGCCAGCAGATCGTGCCAGCCGTTATGGTTGAACGTCGGCAACAACTCCGCCGGTGACCGCCCGAGGATCAGCGTCCCGCGCCGCATGAGGTAACCGGCATCGATGCCCACGCGCCCGAGCACGACAGCGGTACCCGCCAGCATCCGCGACGCGCAGTAGTCGCCAGCATTGCCCTCGATCAGCAGCAGCCCGCGCCGCATCCGGTCCCCCGCGCGATCGCCGGCATTGCCGCGCACGACGATTGCTCCACCCGCCATGCCCTGCAACGTCCCCGCTCGACCTGACCCGGCGAATGCGCCTGCATTTCCCGATACGTCGATGCGACCGCCACGCATACCGGCACCTACGAACGTACCCACGTCGCCGCGCACGACGATCGTTCCGCTGCGCATGGACTCGCCCAGATAGTCGCCTGCAGTACCCACGACCGTGAGTTCTCCGCCTTCCATGCCTGCCCCGATCCGCAGCAGGCGTTCATCGGCGCCGTCGACCACGACCCGTTGTGCGTCGTCCCCGCGAATCGAGAACAGGTCCCCCACCCGATGGATCTCGTTCCAGCCGGTCAGCGGCAGCTTGGTAATTTCCTTGCGCGACTTGCCGGCGAGCAATGCCGGCCGCAACCCGGACACATCCACCGCACTCGGCGGCGTATGCCTGAGCACGAACTTGAGCGCGCTCACGCGAACAGTTCCTTGAGATGGAAATGGTGCGGCCCGAGCTTTCCGCCGTAGTTGCCGGCGGTGATTCCGACCACGCCAGCGCCGGTGCCACCGCGGCAAGCGGCACGGATACCCACGTCCATCGCCTTAGCGATACTTCCTGCATCCAGACCGTCGATCACGATCTCCAGCACCGCGCCCGCACCCTCGGGTAGTGCCGACCGTGTCAGGCCCACCAGAGTCGGGCAGTAGGCGTCGTTGGTCGAGGCAATCAGCGTCTTGTACTTCGAGCCCACCTTCGAGCCGGACCGCACCACGCCACCCGGGAACGGCAGGATCACGTTGCGCACCTTGCGCATGGCCGCAACGGCTCGTTCCGCCGCACTGCGCGCGCTTGCCCCGTCGGCCGCCAGGATCAGGAAATTGCCGCCACCGATGCCCTTCACCAGTCCGGCCTTCTCCTCGCACACAAACTCGCCGTCCATCACGGGAATGCGCCAATAGCGCTTGCCGCCGATCAGCTTGGAGATCTGCCAGCCGTCGCCGAAATAGCGCAGCGCCCCGCCGAGTTGCAGCCACTCGTGGGCGACCTCGTTCGGCACCCCGTTGAACGCCGCGGTGGTCGGACAGGTGAGCACGCATTGCCCGGTGCGCCGTTCCAGGTGTTTCTGCAGATCCTTGGACGACATGGCGAAGATCAGGATCGAGATGCCGGGTCGCCCGTCCGGCGTCTCGCGCACCGACAATTCGCGCTCGATCCCGGCTTCGCAACCGCACGCGATGACCGAAGTGGCAAAGCCGGTGGCGGCCACCGCCGCATGGCGTGCCCATGCCCGCGTCTCACCCGTGATGACGAGGCGCGTCGCCCGCATGCCGAAGGCCTCGGCGAACGTGTCCTCGACCGGAACACCGTCGAGTTCGCCGGCGACCTTCATGACGATCGTGCCCGGCACGCGTGCACCGCGAGACGCGGCGCGCGCCCGCACTCGCACACTTCCTCGTCGTCGATCTTGAAGCTCGCCAGGGATTGTGTGTGGTGCTGCTCGAACCAGGTCTTCAGCCGGCGCTCGATACCGCGATCGAAGTCGGGCTTCACGGTGTGGATCGCCCCCTGCGGCACCGCCTTCACCTCACCTCGCTCGGCGACCAGTTCGCCGTCCTTGAACACCCAGCGCGGTGTCGCGAACATGACCTCGGGGTCGGGATGCGGCTCATAGATCACGATGTTCGCCGCCGCCCCCGCACCCAGATGGCCATGATCCTCGAGCCCGAGTATCCGTGCCGGCGCGGCGCGGGTCATGATTGCAATTTCCTGCAGCGAATACTCGCGCTCGAGACTGCCCAGCGCGGTCATGGCAGCGGCTTCGGGGTTGATCCTTGCCAGCACGTCCTTGCGGAAGCTACCGTCCATCAGCAGCTTGATGAGGTGCGGATAGCTGGTGAACGGCCCGCCGTTCGGATGATCGGTGGTCAGGAACACCCGCCAGGGATCGCGGATCAGCAGGAACAGTTCGAGTCCGATGGCCCATTGCAGCGCATTGACGAAGTCCCGGTCGCGATAGCGAAACGGCACCACGCCGCAGCCGGCATCGCATTCGATGTCCATCACGACCCACTTGGCGGGCCGGCCATGGCGCGCGTTGCGATACTGCAGCATGCTGTCGCCGGAAGCCGTGACGGTCTGACCGAACATGATCTGCCCCACGTCCACGCTCACATTGGGCGAGGCGTTCACCTTCTCGGCGATGCGTGCGGCGGCCGACGAGAACCGGCGGTCGCCCTCGGTGCCGTAGCTGTGGAACTGCAGGTGCGTCAGGTGGATCGGCAGCCCTTCCGCCGCGTCTATGGTGGCGAGCGTGCTGTCGACGTTGCCGGGCACGCCGAGATTGCTCGAGTGCACGTGCAACGGATGGGGCACGCCGAGATCGTGCACGGCACGCGCGAGCTCGCGCAGGATGGTGCGCGGCGTGATGCCGTAGTGGACGTGGGCTTCGTCCACGTCGAGGCTGCGCTGGTTGAACTTGAAGGCGCTGATCCCGCCGGCGTTCACCACCTTGATGCCGATGGCCTGGGTCGAATGCAGGGTCCAGGCAACGTAGTCGCGGATCACGGCACGATCGGCGCCGTCGGCCAGCAGGCGCAAGAGAAAATCGTCGTTGCCGAGCATCGCGTACGCGCCCTTGTCGACGATCGGCGTGTCACCCATCTCCATATGGGCCTGGCGCGCGTTCACCGGCTGCATCGCCGGCTCGAAACACGCGGTGTAGCCCATGGCCGCGTACCGATATCCGGTGGCGAGAGTAGAAGGCGCGGGGCCGATCGTGCAGGCCCCGCACACATCCGTCGCAGACAACGAGTGCTGGCGCCCCAGTTCCGGCAGCAACCCGCGGGCGATGTTGACCTTGCCCCCGCCGATGTGGGTGTGCAGATCGATGGCTCCCGCCATGGCGATGGTCCCGGCGGCATCCCAGGTGCGATCGATCCGCTCGCCGTCGCGCGGCCGGTCGACGATGCGCCCGTCGCGAACGTAGAGATCCCGGACCTCCTCCTGAGCGCCGTGGGCCGGATCGACGATGCGTGCCCCTGCGAGCCTGGTCAGCATCGCGTCAACGCGAGGCGCGCGAGCAGGGCGTCGAGCACGGTCGAGACGGCGGGCAGCCCGCTCTCGCGCAGGCGCGGCAATCGCAGGGTGATGACCTTGTCGCTGCGCAACAGGTGGCCAGCGGCGTCGATGCCCGGCGTGGCCACCGGAATCTGGACGTGGGCAGCGGCACCGACTCCGACATCGGCGCGAGTCAACGCAACGCAGGGAATGCCTGGCACCGGCGGTGGCGCGGCTGCGCTCAAGCTCGACACCCAGAGCAGCAAATCCGCTTCGCCCCGCGCCAGCACGTCGCGCCATGCGTAGCGCTTCGGATCGAAATCCACCGACCGGTTCGCATAGCTAGCGGGCAGCGGCACGCCCGCCTGCCACGTCTGCACCGCGTTGGCCGTGAGATCGGCATCGTTGCCGGCCAGCGGCAGCGCAGCGAACCGCGTCGTCGCGTTGAGCGTCCGTACCAGCTGCGCGATCGCCTGCACCGTCAGTTCCGCGTGCGCCCAGTCGAAGTCCGCGGCCGACCACACGATCACGCCGTACTTCGCTGCGCGCAGCCATTCCGCGCACCGCTGCAGCGCCGGTTGCGATACGCCCGTGAGGCGCGTCGCCTGCACCGGGCGATCCGCCACGAGCGCGTGCAACATCGTGCAAACGGCCGGCAGCCCCACGAGCGGCGCATCGAGCGCCAGGACCTCGGCCTGCTTCGGGAGCGTCATCCGGGTCGCAGGGTCGAGGGCGGTCAAGGTGACGATGCGGCGTTCGGCCCCGGTCGGCGCCAGGATGCGTTCGACGAAACGCGGAAAGCGGCGCCACCAGCCGTCACCCGCCAGCAGCACAAGGTCGGCACGGTTGCGGGCTTCGGCGAACGTCGTCGTGATCGCGCCGAACTCCTGCAGCGCGTGCAGGTTGCGATACTTGATCGAGCCACCGGCATGATCGACGACGGCGCCGATGCGCTGCGCCAGCGCCAGGGCCGAGCGCATGCCGGCGACATCCACGTCGAGCCCGCCGATCACCGGCCGACGTGCACAGCGGAGCGTTTCGGCCGCAGCGGTCAGAGCGGAGTCCAGGGATGCCGGTTGTCCGGCGATGCGCGGCACCGGGTCGACCACCGCACCGAGCGCGGCCAGAGCCGCTTCGCTGCGAGCGCACGCACCACGCACCGGGCGCAGCGCGGCGCCCTCGACCTCGATTTCGAGATCGTCGCACAACAGGCCGCAGAAACCGCAGGTAGCTCCACGCAGGGGCATCGGGCTCTTGTTCGGGTAGCGATCGACCGGGACCGGGGCGAGCTTACCGCGTAATGCCCGGTTCAAAAATGGCGGTCGGCTTGTGGCACACTCTTTCGGTGCGCATTCCGCAGGGCCTCTGGCTCCCGATCGCGTCCGAACGATGACCGCAACGAACGAGAATCCGGCTGGACCGTGCGGCGCAACAACTCCGCCGGCGCTCGTGCGCGTCGAGGCGCCGGCGCGGCTGCACCTCGGCTTCATCGACGTGAGCGGCAGCATCGGCCGGCGCTTCGGCAGCATCGGGCTCACCCTCGAAGACCTGTCGACCGTGGTCGAGCTCAGACGCGCTGATCGCCTCACCGCCGAAGGCCCCGACGCCGACCGGGCCCTGCACTACCTGCGCCGGCTGGTCGATGAGCACGATCCGGCGGATGGTGTCGCAGTACGGATACACCGCGCGATTCCGGAGCATGCCGGCCTCGGATCGGGAACGCAGCTCGCATTCGCGATCGGTCGCGCCTTCAGCGCCTTGTTCGGCATCGCCTACTCCTCCACCGCGACTGCAGCGCGCCTGGATCGCGGCGCCCGGTCGGGGATCGGCATCGGTGCGTTCGAGCAAGGCGGCTTCGTGGTCGACGGCGGTCGCACCGCAGGCGGCGGCCCGCCCCCCGTGATCGCGCGCCTGCCCTTTCCGCCCGCATGGCGCGTGTTGTTGATCTTCGATCGCAACGAGCGCGGTCTGCACGGCGAAGCGGAGCGCGATGCGTTCCGCCGCCTGAAGGCGTTCCCGCAGGCGCGCGCCGCGCACCTGGCGCATCTGGTGCTGATGCGAGCCATGCCCGCACTCGCCGAGGAGGATTGCCAGCGCTTCGGCGCGGCCGTCGGCGAGATCCAGCGCGTGGTCGGCGACTATTTCGCGCTGGCGCAGGGCGGACGCTTCGCCAGCGATGCGGTCGCGGAAGTGCTCGCGTGGTTCGAGCGGCGCGGCATCGAGGGCGTCGGGCAGACCTCGTGGGGTCCGACCGGCTTCGCGCTCCTCGATTCCGAAATGCGGGGCCACGCGCTGTTGACCGAAGTGCGGCATGCTTTCGCGGATCGCCCACACCTCGAATTCGCACTGGTGCGCGGACGCAATACGGGCCATGACCTCGAAACGTGGGATCCAGCGGCCGTCGAAGGACTTCATCCGTACCGCCAGGCTCGACCCTGAAGCGCCATGGAAAAACCGCACATCCTCCATCTGTTCACCCCGGCCGCGCAGGCGAGTCCGTTCGACGTCAACATGGCCTACGACGCCGGGTTCGACGCCGTGGTCCCGTACACCGGCGTCAGCACCGCAGGCGTCGCGGCCCTCACGCAGGATGCGATCTTCTCGCGCGGACCCAAGGGTGTGCGGCGCACCGGCATCTTCATCGGCGGGCGCGACGTCGACGTCGCGCTCGACATGCTGGACGCCGCCCGCAAGGCGATGGTGCCGCCGTTCGAGGTTTCGGTTTTCGCCGATCCCAGTGGTGCGTTCACGACCGCCGGCGCTGTCGTCGCCGCGGTGGAACGACAGCTGCAACGCAAGCATGGCAGCGGACTTCCGGGGCGAAGAGTCCTGGTGCTGGGCGGCACGGGCCCCGTCGGGCTGGTAGCCGCCGCACTGTGCGCCAAGGAGGGGGCGCAAGTGGAACTCGCGAGCCACACGAGCCTCGGCCGGGCACAAGCGTCCGCCGAGCTCGTGCATGCGCGCTACGGACTGTCGGTCGCCCCGGTGTTCGCCGCGAGTGCGAACGTGGGTGTGCTGGCCGCAAGATCCGAGGTGGTGATCAGCGCCGCGAAGGCCGGCGCCGAAGTCCTGCCGGCCGAGGCGCTCGCCCAGGCGAAGGCGCTGCTGGTGGCCGCCGACGTCAACGCGGTACCGCCAGCCGGTATCGCAGGCGTCGGCGTCATGGACGACGGCGCGGCCCTGCGTGGTGCCGGCTCGGGCCAGGCCGTGGGCATCGGCGCACTCGCGGTCGGCAACATCAAGTACCAGTGCGAGCGTCTGCTTTTCGAAGCCATGCGCACCGGCGACCGGGCACTCTACCTCGATTTCCGCGACGCGTTCGCCAAGGCACGCGAACTGGCCGCGGCGAGCTGATCCCTGTCACCGTGCCCTCGTCCGATCCGCTGGTGGTCGTCGCGGTGTCCGGCCGTGCGCTGGCACAATCGGCGGTACGCAGCCGTGCGCCCATCGTGATCCTCGATGCATTCGCCGATGCCGACACGCGCCGTGCAGGCCATGCGATCCCCGTGGGCCTGCGCCAGGGCATCGGCATCGACGGCCAACGCATGCTTGCTGCGCTTGCGCGCGTGACCGATGGCCGCAACGCCACCATCGTCGTCGGCAGCGGCTTCGAACGCTCGCCGCGGTGGCTGGATCGCATGGCGCGCCACGGGCGGCTGTGCGCGAACGACGCCGCGGTCGTCCGGGCGCTGAAGGATCCGGACATCATCTCGGAACTGCTGCGCGCCCAGGGCTGGACCGTGCCGGATACGCAACGCACCCCACCCACGGCACGCGCCGGCTGGTTGCAGAAGAGGATCGGCGGTGCCGGCGGTATTCACGTGCGCCGCGCCGCCGGGCGGAAACATGCCGCGCATCACTACTACCAGAGGGAAGTCGCGGGAACGGCACTGTCGATCACGTTCCTGGCAGACGGCGAGCGCGCTCAGGTGCTCGGCTGCAATCGCCTGCTGTCGGTCGCGCTCGGCTCGTTGCCCTGGTGTCACGCCGGCGTCGTGTCAGGCGTAAGCTTGCCGGCGCGACTGGTCGCATCCTTGCGGGATAGAATCGATCGTCTGGTCAGGGTCACCGGCCTGCGCGGCCTCAACGGGTTCGATTTCATGCTGGTCGGCGACGATGCGGTCGCTCTGGAGGTGAATCCGCGCCCGACGGCGAGCTTCGAGCTCTACGACCCGGATTTCGAGGAGGGACTGGTGCATTGGCACATCGCGAGCTTCGCAGGTCCGTTGCGCGGGTTCGTGGCGCCTGACGAGCGCTCGACGGCGCGCGCATTGCGGATCGTCTATGCCGACCACGAAACCGCGATACCGGCCGACGTGGCCTGGCCCGCGTGGTGCCGCGACCAGCCGATGCCGGGCACCACGATTCCCGCCGGAGCGCCCGTGCTGACGGTCGTCGCGAGCGGTTCGACGCCCGATGCCGCCGAACTCGAACTCGACCGGCGCATCGAATCGATCCGCCGGCGGATCGCGCCGCGCGCTGCAAGCGATGCCACGGTCGCCACCGGAGCCCATCCGTGAACGACGCCGAACCGCCCTTCGCCGCCCGGCCGAGCGTCAACGATCTCGCCGCACCGCTGGTGGATGCGCTGATCGGCGCGGCGACCCCATTGCGTCTCGGCGTCTCGCGCACCACGCAGGGCGCTACCCTGATCGACGCCGGCATCGACGTGCGTGGCGGCCTCGAGGCCGGCCGCCGCATCGCCGAGATCTGCATGGGCGGGCTCGGCACCGTCACCCTGACGCCGGGCGAAGGCAGCACGCAGGTGCACGTGCACAGCGCCGATCCGGTGCTCGGGTGCCTCGCGAGCCAGTATGCCGGCTGGAGCATCGCCGAAGGCGACGGCCGCGACGCGTTTCGCGCCCTCGCTTCGGGACCCGGTCGCGCGCTGGCCCGCCGGGAATCATTGTTCGAGCAATTGGGCTACGCCGACCGGGCCAATCGGGCCGTATTCGTCCTCGAAGTGGAGCGGCCGCCGCCCGCGACCGTCATCGAGAGGGTCGCGCGCGATTGCGGGCTCGGCATGGAGCGCGTCACGTTCATCCTGACACCCACGCGGAGCCTCGCCGGCACCGTCCAGATCGTCGCGCGCGTGCTGGAAGTGGCGCTGCACAAGGCGCACACCCTCGGTTTTCCGCTCGCCGCCATCGTCGACGGCTCCGGCTGGGCACCGCTGCCGCCGCCGGCGCCCGATTTCGTGACGGCGATGGGCCGCACCAACGATGCGATCCTGTTCGGCGGTCATGCCACGTTGTTCGTCGATACCACCGACGATGCCGCCCGGACCCTGGCCGACGCGCTGCCGGCGTCGGCCTCGCGCGATTACGGCAAACCGTTCGCGCGCATCTTCAAGGACTACGGCTACGACTTCTACAAGATCGATCCGCTGCTGTTCGCGCCGGCAGCAGTGCGGGTGTGCAATCTCGCCACCGGTGCGGTGTTCGAGGCCGGGCGACGCGATCTCGATCGGCTGCGGGAATCATTCTCGAAGTGAGCGGCGCGCGCGCGGTCGCGATCGCCACCGATACACCGGGCTGGCACGGACGGCGCCTCGCCCGCGCCTTCGATGCCTTGGGCGTGGAGACCCGCGTCGTCGCGCTCGGCCACTGCCGGGTCGACCTCGAAGCGAATCGCTGGGGCATCGTGATTCCCGGTTTCGAGAATGCGCTGCCGGACGGCGTGCTGGTGCGCGAGATCGCCGCCGGCAGCTTCGAGCAGGTCACCCTGCGCCTCGGCCTGCTGCACGCGCTCGCCGAATGGGGTGTGCCCGTCTGCAACTCCGCGCGCGCGGTCGAACGCACCGTGGACAAGTCCATGACCTCGATGCTGTTGCGGCACGCCGGCATCGCGACCCCACCCACCTGGGTGACGGAGGCGGCATCGGATGCCCGCGCGATCCTCATGCGCGAGACCGCCGCGGGCCACCGTGTGGTGCTGAAGCCGCTGTTCGGCTCCCAGGGCAAGGGCCTGCTGCGCCTCGGTAGCGGCGATGCGCTGCCGGAACCGGCCACGGTTCAGGGCGTCTACTACCTGCAGCGCTTCGTGGAGCCGGCCGCGGACGGCGGCCGCGACTATCGCCTGTTCGTGATCGGCGGCCGGACGGTCGCCGCCATGACCCGGCAAGGTGCCGACTGGGTCCACAACGTCGCGCTGGGCGCGCGCTGTGCGGCTGCCGCGCTCGACCCGGACCTGTGCCGACTCGCCGAGCGCGCCACGGCCGCGGTCGGTGCCGACTACGCCGGGGTCGATCTGATGAGAACCGCGGACGGCACGCCCCTGGTGATCGAGGTGAACGGCATCCCCGCCTGGCGCGGACTGCAGTCGGTGAGCGCCGAAGACATCGCGCTTCGGCTGGCGCGCCATTTCCACGACCGCCACCTCGGGCTCACCCGCTCGGCTGCGCGCTGATGACCCTCTCGCCCACCGTCGTTGCGCGCGCCTTCGTCGATGCGTGTCTGCTCGATATGAGCGCGCTCAAGCCCGGCAACGTCGGATTCCACGGCGCGGGGCACGGGATGTCGGTCGCCCAGTTCATTGCCAGCGCCCGAGCCGCCGCGCCGGCGCTCGCGGCCCCGCGCTCCTCGGTCGGGCAGCGCATCCTCGGGGCGATCGAGGCGACGCAGGCCGCGGTCGGCACCAACACCAACCTGGGCATCGTGCTGCTTGCCGCACCGCTCGCACACGCTGCGCTGTCGCCCGGGGGCAATCTCGCCGAAACGCTCGCCGCCCTGACGGTCGACGACGCGGAGCAGACGTTCGCGGCCATCCGCCTCGCGCGCCCCGGCGGACTGGGCCACAGCGATCGCCACGACGTGCACGCACCGGCGCAGGTGACGCTGCTCGAGGCCATGCGCGAAGCCGCTCCGCGCGATTTCATTGCAGCGCAATACGCCGGTGGCTATGCAGATGTGCTCGGCACCGGACACGCTGCACTCGCGGCAGGGCGCATGCGCGGACTCGACTGGCGCCAGAGCACAACTGAGGTATTCTTGGCGTTCCTTAGCCGCTACCCGGACTCGCACGTGTTGCGCAAACTGGGACCGGGCTGTGCGGTAGCCCTGCGCGAGGAAGCGGCGCGCGTCGTGTGCGACGCGTCCAGTAGCAGGGCATTCCAGGCACGATTGTGCTCGTGGGACGGCAACCTCAAGGCGCGCGGGATCAACCCGGGCACCAGCGCCGATCTCACCGTGGCAACGCTGTTCGCAGGTTTGCTGGGCGATGCATCGGGTTGACGCGCAAGCGGCAACCGGCCCGATGTCTCGCGCGCATGATGGGGTAGGAATTGCCCTCGAACCGTTGGCTGTTCAACTACGACGAGATGGGAGGAGAACCATGGCAAAGATCACCAAACTGATGGTCGGCGAATCGCTGGTCGGCGATGGCAACGAAGTCGCGCACATCGACCTGATCCTCGGGCCGCGCGGCAGTGCTGCCGAGACGGCATTCGCCAACTGCCTCACCAACAACAAGGACGGCTTCACGTCGCTGCTCGCGGTCGTCGCGCCGAACCTGATGTGCAAACCCAACACGGTGATGTTCAACAAGGTCACCATCAAGGGCGCCAAGCAGGCGGTGCAGATGTTCGGTCCGGCGCAGGCGGCGGTGGCACGGGCGGTGGCCGACTGCGTCGCCGAGGGCACCATTCCCCAGGACGAAGCCAACGACGTGTTCGTGTGCGTCGGCGTGTTCATCCACTGGGAAGCCGCGGACGACTCCAAGATCTACGACTACAACTACAAGGCGGTGAAGGAATCGATCGAGCGCGCCGTGCGCGGCGATCCGCAACCGTCGGAAGTCACGGCGAAGCGGGCTTCCGCCAAGCACCCGTTCTCGCCGAAGTAGGCAGCTCCGTTTCGCGGGCCGCTAATGGCCCGCGAAACGGCCGAGGGTGGCGCGATCCAGACTTCCGTCGTGGATCGCGCTTGCCACCAGTACGGCGTGCATGCCCAGGACTTCCAGGGTTTCGAGGTCCCGGGCGTCGCGCACCCCGCCGGCCGCGATCACGCGACCGTCCGGTCGGGCAGCGCGAATCGCACGCAACCGATCCGCCGCCGGACCGGTGCCGGTGCCGACCCGCTCGAGGGTCATCACGATCACGCTCGCCGGCCATCGGTGCGGCTGCTCGAATAGCTCCGGCGGCCCCAGCATGGCGTCCCCACGCGAGTCGAGCGACAGCATGGCGCCCGGGCAGTCCGCCAGCATGGCAGCGAGGGCCTCCGCCGACGCCAGGCTCTCCGAGCCGATCACGGGCACCAACCCCGGTGCCAGCGACGCCTCGAGCGCCGCCGCATCACGGTACCCGGCATCGACCCAGACCTCGAGCGCGGGAAATTCGGCACGCAACGTGCGTACGACATCGGAGTGGCTACCGGCACCGCCGATGGCATCCAGATCCGCCACGTAGAGGGCGCGAAAGGGTGCCAGGGCGAGCAGGCCGCGCACCACGTCGAGGGGCTGGCTGGAACTCGCCAGCGGCGTTACGAGCGGATGATAGGATGACCGTTCGCCCCGCCGCGCGTGCACCACGCGGCCGCCCTTCAGATCGATCACAGGAACGACGAACACGCGCTACCGGAACGTTCGATGAACATCTTCGCGTACGAGCATATCACCGGGGGGGGTATGCTCGGCGGATCGCTCCCCGCCTCGCTCGCCCTGGAAGGCCGCATGATGCGTGACGCGCTGGTGCGGGATCTGGTGCGCGTGCCGGGCGTGCAGGTCATGACGCTCTACGACCACCGCGTGGCACCGCCGGTGTCAGCCACCCAGTCCGAGATCGTGCGCGACGCCTTGCGCTGGCGCGCCGCCAAGCGTGCGCTGATCGAATCGTCCGACGCGGTGTGGCCGATCGCGCCGGAGACCGGCGGCGAACTGGAACGCCTGTCGCAGTCCGTGCTGGATGCCGGCCAGCGCCTGCTCGGCAGCACGCCGGAGGCGATCCGGGTCGCCGCCAGCAAGCGCGAGACCCACCGCCTCTTCACCCAGCACGGCATCGCCTCGGTACCGACGTTCCGGCCGGACGAGCCGCACTCGTCCCTGGGCGGCCCGTGGGTCGCCAAGCCGGACGACGGCTGCGGATGCGAGCATACGAGGCTGTTCGCGCAGGTCGACCATGCCCGCCGCTGGATCGCCTCGCGACCTGACGCCGCCCGCTTCGTGCTGCAACCGTACGTCGGCGGAGAACCGCTCAGCCTTTGTGCGCTCGCCCGCGACGGCATCGGCTGGCTCTTATGCGTCAATCGCCAGCGGGTTCACGTGCGCGACGGCGTGTTCGCCTACACCGGGACCCAGGTCAATGCACTGCCTGACGAGGATGGTGCTTTCGCCGCGCTCGTCGTGCGGGTCGCCCGGGCCATGCCGGGGCTTGCCGGCTATTTCGGCATCGACCTGATCCTGTCCGAGGATGGGCCACGAGTGGTCGACGTCAATCCGCGCCTCACGACTTCGTGGGTCGGCCTGCGCGCCGCGCTCGGCATCAATCCGGCCAAGCTCGTGCTCGATCTCCTGGGTGACGAGGGGCCATTCGAAATGCCCATGCGCGGCAACACCAGCATCGACGTCGAACTGCCGGCCTGACGGGCCGCAAGCGCATGCCGACGATCCTCGGGTGGGACCTCGGCGGGGCACACGTCAAGCTTGCGGTGCTCGATGAACGAGGTCGCCTAGTGCGCGCGGCGCAGACGCCGTGCCGTCTGTGGCTCGGCCCCGATCAACTCACCGAGGCCCTGCGTGCACTGGGAGCGGCAGCCGGACATGCCCAGCGCCACGCACTCACCATGACGGGCGAACTGGTGGACCATTTCCCGGACCGTGCTGCCGGCGTGGCAGCCATTCTCGAGACTTTCGAGCGTGTCGTCGCCCGACGCGACGCGATGGTGTTCGACGGCACCGGATTCATCGACACGGGTGCCGCGCGCACGCGCTGGCACGACGTTGCATCCGCCAATTGGCGCGCGACACTGCTGCTGGCCGCGCGCCTGATCGATGCGGCGCTGGTGCTCGACATCGGCAGCACCACCACGGATCTCATGCTGGTGGCCGATCGAACACCCGTCGACCCGGCGCAAAGCGACCACGCCCGGCTCGCTGCGCAGACCCTGGTCTACACCGGCGTCGTACGCACGCCGTTGATGGCGCTCGCCCGGCGTGTGCCCTTCGAGGGTCGCGACGTCAGCGTGATGGCGGAGTACTTCGCCACGTCGGGCGACCTGTACCGGATCTCGGGTGAACTCGACGCGGCGTTCGACCACGCCGACACGGCCGACGGCCGCGGCAAATCGCCAGCCGAAAGCATGACGCGACTCGCGCGCATGGTCGGCCTGGATGCCGCGGACGCGACTGCCCCCCAGTGGACCGCGCTTGCGGCCTGGTTCGCACGCGCACAGGAAGAATTGCTCCTGGAGGCCTGCCGGCACCAGTTGGCGCGCAACTGCATTCCGGCCGACGCGCCGGTGGTGGGACTCGGTGTCGGTCGCTTTCTCGCGGCGACGCTCGCTGCACGACTCTGTCGGCGATTCGTCGACTTCGCCACACTCACCGGCGTCGGCGCCGCCGATGCCCATGCCGTGGACGTCTGCGGACCGGCGTACGCGATCGCGCGCCTCGCGCTGGATGCAACGTGAGCGGGATCGTCGTCGTCAAACTCGGCGGCAGCCTGATGCGCTCGGACGCGGCCGCGCGCTTGCTAGAGCAGTGGCCGCGCTCGCCCGGAGCGCGCCGCATCGTCGTGCCGGGCGGCGGCATTTTCGCCGATGCGGTACGCACCGCGCAGGCCGAACGCGGCTTCACCGACGTGACCGCTCATCGCCTGGCGTTGCTGGCCATGGAGATGTCGGCTCGCGTTCTGACTGATTCAACGCCCGGCTTCGTCTGTGCGAGCGGCCTGCCGGAGTTCGTCGATGCCTGGAACAGGAGTCTGACGCCGGTGTGGACCCCCATGGCCCTGGCGGCCGACGCGCCCGACATTGCGCAGACCTGGGACGTGACTTCCGACACCCTTGCCGCATGGCTTGCGGCGCGCGTGGATGCGACCCGTCTGGTGGTGGTGAAATCGTGCGTCGTACCCGACGGAATGGGGCAGGACGCAGCAGGCCTCGCCGCAGCCGGCATCGTGGACCCGAGCTTTCCGCGCTATGTCGCAGGCCGGACCTTTCGCTGGTCGATTGCCACGGGTGTGGATGGCGCGCTCGACCAATTGCGCTGACGATCGGCGCTCAGCCCTCGGGGGGCGGGGCGCAGGCCCATGGGGGGGCCACCTCAGTCCGACTCGCTGCGCTCGACGCGCTGCGACCCCGCGAGCGCTCGCGCCAGATCAGCCGCTACACCGCGCCCGGGGATCGCCAACTCCGGCGCGATCTCCGCCAGAGGCACCATGACGAAGGCGCGTTCATGCATGCGCGGATGCGGCAACGTCAGCCCGGGTTCGTCGATGCGTTGGTCGCCATGGAGCAGCAGATCGAGATCGAGGGTCCGCGGGCCGTTCGCAATGGTGCGAATCCGGCCGTGCCGGCGTTCGATGTCCAGCAACGCTTCGAGCAGCGCGCGGGGAGCCAGCCCCGTTTCGATCGCCGCGACTGCGTTGATGAAATCCGGCTGGCCCGCGTAACCCACCGGCGCCGTGCGATAGAACGACGACACGCGCAGTACCCGCGTTGCTGGCAGCGCGGCCAGGCCCGCGAGCGCGCTTTCGAGTTGCTTCCGCGGTGCCGCCAGATTCGATCCGAGCCCGACCCAGGCCGGGACGAGCGCCTCACCCACCGCTCAAGAAGCATCGAAGGGCTGTACGCCCCAGCGGCGCTGGGCGCTGCCC
>JAIEQG010000030.1 GCA_019747905.1 Burkholderiales bacterium | reverse complement strand
CTGGCCGAGCCGCTGCGCAAGAGCGGCTACGGCCAGTACCTGCAGCAGGTGCTGCGCGAGCGGATTTTCTGAAGCGCCTAGGATGAAACAGCCCCCACGCTCCCGATGGTCGCTGCCCCCCGAGGGGGCGCGTCAGTGGCTTGGGGCGGCCCGGCGCCTCTGACATGAACGTGATCTCTACACCTCTGGACGGTGTCGTGCTGCTCGAGCCGAAAGTTTTCGGCGACGCGCGCGGATTCTTCTTCGAGAGTTTCAATGAACGCCGGTTCGCCGAGCTCACCGGGTACCAGGGCGATTTCGTGCAGGACAATCATTCGCGCTCGCAGCGGGGCGTGCTGCGCGGTCTGCACTATCAGATCAAACAGCCGCAGGGCAAGCTGGTGCGCGTGGTGTCCGGTGCGGTGTTCGACGTGGCCGTGGACGTGCGGCGCGCATCGAAGACATTCGGTCGATGGTTCGGCGCGGAGCTGACCGCGGAGAACAAGCGCATGGTGTGGATTCCACCGGGTTTCGCGCACGGGTTCCTGGTGCTGAGCGAGACGGCGGACTTCCTCTACAAGACGACGGACTACTGGGCGCCGGAACACGAGCGCGCGATCCTGTGGAACGACCCCGCCATCGGCATCCAGTGGCCGCTCGACGGCGAGCCGCAGTTGTCCGCGAAGGACAAGGTGGGGAAGCTGCTCGCGGATGCGGAGGTGTTCGAGTGATGGGTCGTGAGGTTGAGAGCGCTGCCCCCACCCTAGCCCTCCCCCGGCGAAGCCGGGGGAGGGGATGTACAACAGCACGACGCCGTAGAGCGCAGGTACTCCTTCCCCCGGCTCTGCCGGGGGAAGGCTGGGATGGGGGCTTCCTCCCCCCGTTGCTCCGGGCGAGGGTCTGCACAACAGCACGACGCCGTAGAGCGCAGGCACTCCTTCCCCCGGCTTTGCCGGGGGAAGGCTGGGATGGGGGCTTCCTCCCCCCGTTGCTCCGGGCGAGGGTCTGCACAACTGCACGACCCCCTGGAGCGCAGGCACTCCTTCCCCCGGCTCTGCCGGGGGAAGGCTGGGATGGGGGCAACGCGCTGTCATGACCACCCCCCTGCGCATCCTCATCACCGGCGCCGTCGGCCAGGTCGGCTGGGAACTCCAGCGCAGCCTGGCGAGCCTCGGAACGATCACCGCGATCGACCTCGCCGAACTCGACCTCACCGACGCCGATGCGGTGCGCAAGTTCGTGCGCGACCTCCAACCCGACGTGCTGGTTAATCCGGCGGCCTACACCGCCGTCGACAAGGCCGAAGCGCAACCGGACCTCGCCATGGCCGTCAACGGCGCCGCGCCGGGAGTCATGGCTGAAGAGATGGCAAAGGTCGGCGGGCTGATGATCCACTACTCCACCGACTACGTGTTCGACGGCGCGAAGCAGGGTGCCTGGGTGGAAACCGACGTGCCCAATCCGCTCAGCGTCTACGGTCGCACCAAGCTCGCCGGCGAGCAGGCGGTGCAGGCCGCAGGCGGCGCGCACGTCATCCTGCGCACGTCGTGGGTCTACGGGCGCCGCGGCGGCAACTTCATGTTGACGATGATCCGGTTGGCCAAGGAGCGCGACGAACTGCGCGTGGTGGCCGATCAGCACGGGGCGCCGACGTGGTGCCGCACGCTGGCCCAAGGCACGGCGGACATCGTCGCCCGCACCTGGTGCGATCCTGCTGCGCGTGCGAAGGCCCGCGACCTGAGCGGTGTCTACCACTTTACCAATGGCGGAGCAACCACGTGGCACGGCTTCGCGGAAGCGATCGTCGCCACTGCTCCCGAGCTTGCAGACCGCCGCCACGTGAAGGTCACGCCCATCGCCACATCGGACTATCCGTTGCCGGCGCCGCGGCCCAAGAATTCGGTGCTGGACAACGGCAGGCTCACGGCCACGTTCGGCATCCGTCCGGCGCCTTGGGACGAAGCCCTGCGTACCTGCATCGCCGAGCCCGGCTGAGCGCGCACCCGTCGCTCCCAATGACAAACGGCCCCGCAGGGCCGTTTGTCATTGGAGCTCGATTCGTTCAGCGCATCTTGCGGCGGATCGCGAAGCCGATCATGCCGACACCAAGGCCCAGCATCGCCCAGGTGCTCGGTTCCGGGATCGGCACGACGCCGACCGAGAGGGTGACATTGCGCTTCTCGATGTAGGCGGATTGCACATCCGGCGGAATGGCCCAGGCGGCGAGCAGGTTGTAGATCGAAACCGTCGCCGACGAAACCTGGGTGCCTAACACCACGGACGCGCTACCCGACCAGTTTTGCGTGTCGAAGTCGAAATTGTCGTTCTTCACGAAGGCCGAAGTGGTCAGAGTCGACACCACCGGACCGGCCAGAGGTCCAAGCCCGGTCATGCGCAGATCACCGGCGGCCTTAACGCCCACCGTGGCATCGCCGAAGTAGTAGTAGTTGCCGCTTTCGGTGAGCGAGCTGCCGGTCAGCTTGTAGCCGGGGTCGGCGACGATGGTGATGGTGACGGTGTCGCTAACCTTCTTGACCTGCGGCGAACCGAAGCCTGCTTCGGCCGCGAAGCCCGTATCTGCCGACGGGGTCCAGACCACGGCGTCGCCGACGATGGTCGGGGAGCCAAAGAGGTCGAACACCGAGTTGTCGAAACTGATATCGAAGAAGTCGCCGTCGATCGTGACGATGGCTGCCGATGCGCCCGTTTGGACACCGAGGGCAAGGGCGAGGGCAGCTAGGATTTTTTTGCAGGTCATGGTCTCGGACTCCTGGATCAGCATTGCGAACGCCAGCGTGACTCTCTTGCTGCGTCGGCTGCGGCGGGTTGCCGCTGCCTTGTTATTGGTTCGCCGGGTTGGCCGGCTTCGACTCTACTGCGAAGCCCCCCCGGGTGCATTGGGAGGTTTCGGAACTGCTGCGTGTGAGTTTTTCCTCTCACGCATCTGCTTGCGTACACCTTAACTGGCGCTCAGTTTCGCGTAGTCGTGTTACCACTAAGTTTCATCCAGTGCGCCACTACGTACAAGAAACTTCCACGTCGAAGAATATAACGATATTCATGGGTGTTCCGATGGGACCATGATTAGTTCAACGCAGATTCCCTTTTAATTCCAGGTAGCTGCATCGAAGTTGCCACGGGCGCCCGGCTGACCGCCTGTGTCACAAAAGCACGTGGAGTGCCAGAAAGTGCCGAGAGATTCACTATAGGGTATTTCTCTAACATTCAAAGAGTTACATGATTTCTCGCACAAGCGAGGGGCACTGCGATGGTGCCTGGCCCCCCTTGATGCGGATGGTTCAGGGGCACTTTTACGGGTTGTCATGTGAGATTTTCGCGAGTTGGCGACACCGGTTCCGATGCGCGAATCTCACAGTGACGCGCCCCCTCGCTGCGCCTCTGCCGTGAGATTCGTCGTTGGCGATCGGCGACGATCGGCCCCTCGCGCCGCGCGGGTCTTGACCGGCCCGTCCGGACTGCGCGGTTGCGGCGACGGTGGGCGCGAACGCGTTGATCCGCTGGGCTTTCCTTCGGGCGCCTGCGTGTTCGGAGGATGGCCGGCGTCCGATTTCTGTAACATTCGGTCCGTAGTTTCACGGCTTCACCCACGGAGGACCGAACTCATGTTGTTCCGATGCATCGCTGCGATGCTGCTGATCAGTGCTTTGCCGGCGCTCGCCGCCGACAAACTTCCCCCCGGGGTCGTTGCCAAGATGGGCGATATCGAGCTCAAGGTCGAAGAGCTGAAAGCCATCGTCGACAGCCTGCCCCCCGAGGCCAAGGCGCAACTCGCCGCCGCCCCGCAGGACATCAACCGGGTCATCCGCATGGAGTTGCTGCGCCGTGCTCTCGGCGCGGAGGCCCGCACCAAGGGGTGGGACAAGCGCCCCGAGGTGGTCGCGCAGATGGAACGGGCGCGCGAGCAGATCCTGGTGGCGAGCTACATGAACAGCGTTGCCCGTCCGCCAGAGACCTACCCGACCGACGCCGACGTCAAGGCAGCTTACGATCAGAACGCCGGGCAGTTCCTTTCGCCCAAGCAGTACCGGCTGGCGCAGGTCTTCGTGCTGGCCCCACCGGAGAGCGACAAGGCCGCGTTCACCAAGGCCCAGTCCAAGGCGTCCGACATGGCAGCGCGCGCCAAGGTGAAGAGCGTCGATTTCGCCGCGCTGGCCAAGGCCGGGTCTGAGCACGCCGAGAGTGCTGCCAAGGGCGGCGACATGGGCTGGGTAGCCGAACAGAACCTGATTCCGGAGCTGCGCGATGCCGTCGCCAGCCTGAAGAAGGGCGACGTGGTGGGGCCCATCAAGACGAGCGCCGGCTGGCACGTCGTGCGGCTCGAGGACGTCAAGGAAAAGGGCGTGCGGCCGTTGCCCGAGGTGCGTGACCAGCTGGTCAACGCGCTGCGTCTGCGCAAGGCGCAGGAAACCGAGCAGGCCTACATCACGTTCATGACCAACAAGACGCCGGTCGTGATCAATGACGCCGAGCTGCCGAAGGTGCAGACACCGGCGGCGGCGCCGAAGTAGTCGGCCGCCCCCACCCTAGCCCTCCCCCGGCAAAGCCGGGGGAGGGGACGTACGCTCCTTCCCCCGGCTTTGCCGGGGGAAGGCTGGGATGGGGGCCAGATCTCCTCAGCCCACCCTGCGCCGCATCGCGAGCGCGAAAAGACTCACCACTACCATCGCCGCCGCCGCATCGATGACCCAGTCGTCGATGCCGGCATGCCGGCCCGGCAGCGTGGCCTGATGCGCCTCATCGGCGAGGCCGATCAGCACCACGATGCCGAGCGCGATCCAGACCCGGTTGAGCCCCACGCCAATCGCCACGAGAGCGGTGAGTACGGCGAATGCCGTGAAGTGCGCCACCTTGTCCCACGGAGGCTGGAACAGGTTGACCGCACCCGGGCCGGCACCGAGGTAGAACAGGTTCACCGTGAGCGCGATTGCGAGCCCCGCGCACGCGAGGCGCACCGGGCGCGTGGCCGCGAACTGCAACACCCGGTGCAGCATTACTTCTTCGACTTCTCTTCGCCGCGGTTCCAGTCGTCTGCGAAACGCACGATGTCGTCTTCGCCGAGATAGCTGCCGGACTGCACTTCGATCACGTGCAGCGGCACCAGTCCCGGATTCGCCAGGCGATGCTTGACGCCGAGCGGGATGTACGTGGATTGATTCTCGGAGAGCAGGATCTCCTCCTCGCCGCGCGTCACCAGCGCCGTGCCGCTTACGACCACCCAGTGCTCCGCGCGATGGTGATGCAGCTGCAGCGATAGCTTCGCACCCGGATTCACCGTGAGGCGTTTCACCTGGTAGCGCGCACCGGCGTCGATGCCTTCGTAAGAACCCCACGGCCGATACACGCGCCGGTGCGTGACGTGCTCGGAACGATCGGCGGTCTTCATGCGGTCCACCAGCAGCTTCACGTCCTGCGCCGACTTGCGTGACGACACGAGCACCGCGTCCGCGGTCTCGACGATCACCAGGTCGTCCACGCCGACGGCGGCGACCATGCGGTTCTCGGCCTTGATGAACGTGTTCGATACATCGGAGGCGAGCACGTCGCCTTGCACGACGTTGCCCTCGGGCGTCTTGTCGTGCAGATCCCACAGCGCATCCCACGAGCCCACGTCGTTCCAGCCCATCTCGACGGGCACGACGGCGCCGAGCTTGGTCTTCTCCATCACCGCGTAGTCGATGGAAATGGAGGGCGACTCGGCGAAGGCCGTTTCGTCGAGGCGGCAGAAATCCATGTCGAACTGGCTCGCGGTGAGCGCCTTGCGCACTGCGTTCAGGATCGCGGGCTGGAACACGCCGAGCTCTTCGATGTACGAGGAGGCCTTCAGCACGAACATGCCGCTGTTCCAGAAGTAGTCGCCCGAGGCGACGAAGCGCTGCGCAGTCTCGAGGTTGGGCTTTTCCACGAACTGGGCCACGGCGAACGTGTTGTCGAAATCGGTGAGCGGGCCGCCGCGGCGGATGTAGCCGTACCCGGTTTCCGGTCCGCTCGGAATGATTCCGAAGGTGGTGAGCAGGCCCTGCTTGGCAGCGATCGCAGCGGTCTGGATCGCCCGGCGGAACGCGGCCGCATCGTGGATCGCATGGTCCGAAGGCAGCACCAGGAGCAGGCTGTTCGGGTCTTCCTTGGCCAGGGCGACTGCGGCAGCTGCCACGGCGGGGGCCGTATTCCGCCCGACCGGCTCGAGCAGCAGCAGTTTCGGCGTTACGCCGATGGCCCGGAGCTGCTCGGCCACCAGGAACCGATGCTCCTGGTTGCAGATGACCACCGGCGCCGCCAGATCGGGCAGCCCTTCCAGGCGCCGCAGGGTTTCCTGGAGCATGGTGAAGTCGCTGGTGAGGCGGAGGAACTGCTTCGGGTAGGCGCTGCGCGACAGCGGCCAGAGCCGGGTGCCGGAGCCGCCACAAAGAATGACTGGGTGGATTTTCAAGGGGTTACCTGTATCGAACGAGTCTTCCACGCGCCGCAGCAAAGAGCTGCGACGTCGGGGTCAGGCCAGGGATGATAGCAACAAGCTTTCCTGCGACCCGGCTTGCACCGGATGCGAAAAGAATGTCGCCAATCCCCAACAGAACGCTTGCAACCCGGCCGGAATCGGGGGCAGAATTCTCTCAAACTAATAGATTTAGACGGGCGTCGGGCTTCACCCGATCGAGGCGCCGTGATCTGACAGATCCTCGAAGGGCGACCCATGTACTCCCAGAGACCTGCAGTACCAGCGCAGTCGCATCGGCTTCCTGTAGTCCTCCTCGTTGTTGCCGTGGCACTAACCGCCTGCGGGGGCGGCGGTGGCGGAGCCTCGCCGGGGTTAACACCCACGGTGAGCCCGCCACCGGTAAACCCGCCCAGTCAATTCGCGACCGGCGGCAAATCGTTCACCGCCGCGGGCGACCGCAGTCTGGCCCTCCCGCTTTACGGAATCTCGCTGCCCTTCGCGGCCGTGGTGGCTCCGGGCAGCATCTTCGCGGGTCGGCGCCTCGAGATCGACAACAGCATCAGCCTGCCTTTCGAGTCGGCCGCCGGCGCCGAACGGTCCGTGCGCTTCGGGGCGACGGGCGTGCTGCCGTTCCTCGGGACCAGTGGTGACGTCTACTATCTCGAATTCGGCGCGATTGGTAGCACACCGACGTTGCTCAACATCTTGCGCTTTGGTGCACGCTCTTAGTCGTGCCGACGAGCCAGGTCGTCGCCCTCCGCGACGGCTTCGAGAAGCTGGCCAGGACCAGTCCGACGTCGGGGACGTTGTCCACTTAGGGGGCGACTATCGCGAATGAAGTGCGGGGCGTTAACTCGCTTGCGCTGGCCGGTTCGATCCACCTCGAAACCGCCGTCCCGTCAAACACGCTGTTCGGTTCGTTCAACAACCTCAAGCTTTTCGACGATAGCGGAAATCCGGTCGTCGGCATGAACGGCAACAACGACTGCGACTATCGGTTCATCCAGTCCAGCGCTTCCGTTGCCAACGCCGGTGGCAGCCGCAAGTTCACCGGCGGATTGAGCCCGCAGAAACGCGACGACGGCACTGACGCGTCGGCCAGGAGCACGCTTATCGAAGGGCGCTTTTGCCAGCACTGTGCAGGACGTCGCAGGTGTTCGAGATACAGGAGTTCACCTATCCGATGCAGCCGCGCCGCAATGGTGAAGTGTTCTGGTTGTATACCGGCGGCCGGTTCCTGTTGTCGCCCTCGTCGCAGATCCAGGTGGGCCTCGACTGGTACGTCGACCGAGCGAACGACGCGGCCTTTCGCAACAACTCGCTCGGTCTGACGCTGGGTTACTTCAAGGACTGGTCGTGGGGCCTTTCCGCCGGTCTCACGGCACGTCTCGCGTCGATCGAGTACGACGGCATCCAGCCGCTGTTCGGCGAGTACCGCAACGATGATTTCAACACCTACTCGGCCTCGGTCAGCAAGCGCGACTGGCGCGTGTTCGAGTTCATTCCGATGATCACGGTATCGGTATTCGACAACCGGTCGAGCATCGACTTCTATTCGTTCAACCGCACGCAGGTGTTGTTCTCTTTCACGCGGCGGTTGTAAACGAGGAAGGCCGTTCCTTCGGTGCCACCATCGGCACCGGAGGGCGCAGTGGGCAGAGGCAGCGCCACGCGCGGTTCGTAACCCGTGCAGATTCCCGTCATCGCGGGACTATTCCCTCGATGACGACACGGTGACGGCGCCATGAGCCAATCGTATCGCGTCGGGGACCGTCCACTGGATGCAAGCTCGTATCCGATGCAGGTTCGATCGCTCGATCAGTGTCGCGTCTAGTCCGATCGGTGCATGAGTTCCCGCAAACCGCGTCCGTCGAGCGCAATACGTGATCGGTAGATTCTGGCGACGTTTGCACAGATGTCGTCCATCGACCCGATCAACGGCACGCCCTACGGAGACCAGCGCCATGAAAGGTAAGCTTCACCCGACCAACGACGAAACCATCAATCCGTCCTGTAACGAGTCGATCCACGATGTGATCGACCGCGTGGACGGAGGTCGTCGCCGCTTCATCCAGACCGGCTTGAGTGCGTCGGCACTCGCTGCACTCGGCGGCGTGAGCAGCCTCGGCCTCGTGCGTTCGGTCGAGGCGGCGCCGATTCCTGCGGGCAACGGCTTCGCGGGCATCGGCTTCGAGAGCATCCCTCCGTCGTTGCGCATCGCACCGCCTGCCGCCGGTGTGGCGGACCGGGTTGCCGTTCCGGCCGGCTACAAGGTGGAAGTCCTCGCCGCATGGGGCGATCCGGTGACGCCGACCGGTGCGCCGTGGCTCGAGAACGTGTCGCAGGATGCGGCGGCGCAGGAGCAGCAGTTCGGCATGCACTGCGACGGCATGCACTACTTCCCGTTTCCGCTCCGTGGTTCGGCCACCGGTTCGAACGACCGCGGCCTGCTGTGCGTGAACCACGAGTACACGCACGAAGCCATCCTGCATCCGGACGGCTTGAACGCGTCCACCGGCATCCCGACGGCGACCGTCACGATCCAGAAGGTCCGCAAATCGCAGGCAGCGCACGGCATCTCGGTGATGGAGATTCGCAACGCCGGTGGCTGGGCCGTGGTGCCCAACTCGGGCTTCGGCCGTCGCATCACCGCCAACACGCCGATGCGTCTCTCCGGTCCCGCGGCGGGCCACGCGTTGTTGAAGTCGAAGCAGTACGCGATCACGCCCACCGGTTCCGCCGAGAACGGCATCAACGACGGGTTCGAGTGCTTCGGCACGGCGAACAATTGCGCCCACGGCTGGACGCCGTGGGGCACCTATCTCACCTGTGAGGAGAACTGGAACGGGTACTTCGGTTCCTCGACCGGTGCCGTTCCGGCGAGCCTGCCCGCCGACGTGCGGAAGAACTTCACGCGCTACGGCGTCAACGCCACCGGCTTCAACTACTTCTGGCACACGGTGGATCCGCGCTTCGATGTCAGCGTGAACCCGCTCGAGACGAACCACTTCGGCTGGGTGGTCGAGATCGACCCGTTCAATCCGGCCAGCGTGCCGGTCAAGCGCACAGCGCTCGGCCGATTCAAGCACGAAAGCGCGCAGGTGGCAGTGGGTGTTGCCGACGCGCAGGGGCTCCACCCCGTTGCCTACTATCAGGGTGACGACGAGCGCAACGAGTACATCTACAAGTTCGTGTGCGCCGGCAATTGGAACCCGCGCAATCGCGCCGCCAACCGCGATCTGCTCGACACCGGGACGCTCTACGTGGCGAAGTTCACGAGCACGCCCGGGGCGGGTGCCGGTACGTTCCGCGGCGAGTGGATCGCGCTGAAGCCCGACACGGTCGCGCTGGACGGCAATCCGCTGCGCACCAATCCCGAGTTCGCCGCACCCACGGATGCCGAAGTGCAGGCGCTGATCCTCATCAAGACCCGCATGGCCGCGGATGCGGTGGGCGCGACGATGATGGACCGCCCCGAGTGGACGGCCCTGCGGACCTACTACGACGGCAATGGGCCCGCGCCGGGCTACGGCGGCAACTACGGTCCGGGCCGGCCGCTCGAGGTGTACTGCACGCTCACCAACAACAACCGTCGCGGCAACACGCCGGTTTCGTCGAACAACCCGAACGGCAGCACCGGCGCGGGTGCGGCGAATCCACCGGTCGACGCTGCCAATCCCCGGCCCGACAACGACTACGGTCACATCATCCGGTGGCGCGAGGACGGCAATGCGGTCACGGCACTCGGCTTCGAATGGGACATCTTCGTGCTGTGCGGCGACACCGCAACAGCGAAGACCTTGCCGGCCAGCTATACCACGACCAACCTCGCGGGCGTCGGATACGAGGGTGCGATCAACGACGTACCGAATGGCAGCGCTGATTTCGGTGCACCCGACGGCCTCTGGTTCGACAACTTCGGCCGCATGTGGATCCAGACCGACCAGCAGGGCGACGGCGCGGGCGACTTCACGAACATCGGCGCCAACACGATGCTGTGTGCCGATCCGAACACGAAGGAGATCCGCCGCTTCCTCACCGGTCCCAACCAGTGCGAGGTCACCGGGGTCATCACGACGCCAGACGGCAAGACCCTGTTCTGCGGCATCCAGCACCCGGGCGAGGACGCGAACGCGACCAATCCGAAGGGCGGCAGCAACTGGCCGCAAAGCCAGTTCGCCAGCAACAGTGCCGGGGTGGCGCTGCCCAACGGGGCCGGATCGCGGCCGCGTTCTTCGGTGCTGGTCATCACGCGCCTCGACGGCGGCGTGGTCGGCGGACTGTAACGACCCACGAAACGGGCGGGACACCGGTTCCGCCCGACCAAGGAGACCTGCAATGCAATTCATGAAGACCTTCCTGGCTGCCGCCGCTTGCGCCGGCGCTCTCGCGACCCCGGCACACGCGATCCTGGTGGCTGATACCGGAGCATTCGGCGCAGTGGCCGAGACTTTCGACAGCTACGACGCGCTCGTCACGACCGGACCCGAGGCGCTCCCGAGTGGCATCTCGTTCACGGCCTCCATCGATTCGACCCTCGGTGCGTTCGCCGCAGATCTCGGCGACAACGGCACCTGGGGCGGACTCAGCCCCTTCGCCGGGCTCGGCGATCTTTCGCCGGTTCCGTCGGGAACCGACTACATCGGTTCGCTCACGTTCAGCTTCGCGGCGGCAACGTATGGCGGCGGTGCATTCATGAATCACTACAGCTTCGTCGGCGGCACCAACGAGATCCTCGTCGAAGCGCTGGGCGCGAGCGGCAACGTGCTCGAAAGCCACGTCGTGTCGTTCGCGACCGGCGATACCAGTCAGAACGCGGGTGGCTTCTACGGCATCGCAAGGCTCACGCAGGATGTGCACGCGCTGCGCTTCAGCGGTGACGGCGTGGTGCTGGACGACCTGCGCGTCGCGACGCAACCCATTCCCGAGCCGTCCACCTACGCCCTGATGGCGGGGGGGCTCGGCCTGCTGGTGTTCGCCGCGCGGCGGCGTAACCACGCACGAGTCTGACACTCGGTTCGCGGTACCGGACGACCGCCAGGTCGTCCGGAGTCGATGAGGAAATCACGATGCGCATGCATGTCGCGAAGACGGCGGTAGCAGTAGCGGTGCTGGCGGCGACGATTGCCGGCAGCGCCCATGCCGCTGTCGTGACGTTGGAGTTGACCCCGAGCGCGGACACGACGATCTTCGAGGAGTCGGCCAGTTCCGCAAGCGGTGCCGGCGCGTTCTCGTTCGTGGGGAACACCGCCGGCGGTGTCGCGCGACGGTCCTTGCTGCGATTCGACTTGAGTAGCGTCGCGCCCGATTCCACGGTCGTGTCGGCCACGCTGTCCATCTACGTGAATCGCGTATCGTCCGGGTTGGAAAGCTCCGCGGCCAGCGCACACCGCCTGCTCGCCGACTGGGGCGAGGGCGCATCGGACGGCAGTGCCGGCGGCGCTGGTGCGGATGCGCTAGCCGGGGATGCGACGTGGTCGCACCGGTTCTGGGACACCGATGCGCTGTGGGCGAGTGCCGGCGGTGACTTCGCCGCTGCGCCCAGTGCCGTGACGAATCTGGCACCGACGGGCGCTTCCTTCTGGACCGGCACCGGCCTTGCAGCGGATGTGCAAGCCTGGGTCGACGCGCCTGCGTCGAACTTCGGCTGGATCCTCATCGGCAACGAGGACGTGCGTTCGGCCCATCGCTTCTACGCATCCGAGTCCACGGCCACGAGCGTGCGGCCGATGCTGCGCATCGAAGTGGCACCGATTCCCGAGCCTTCCACCTACGCGATGCTCGGCATCGGCACCGTCCTGGTGGGCCTGGCGGTGGGGCGGAGACGCCGAATCTCCTGACGTCGGTTCAGCCCGACGCCAGGCTTCGAGGCACCCTGCGGGGTGCCTTTTTCTTTGTTGGCGAACTGTCACGCAAGGTGTCCCGGTCGGCTCATCGGCAGCGACACACCGAAGACTCGGATCGACCAGATCGGACTAGCGTGCGCGCCGCGGGATCGCGGGACGATGTCATCGCGCGCCGGCACACTGCCTTCCACATTCAGCGCCTTCCCGAAAGGACATCCGATGCGTTTGCGCCTGTTGGCACTTGCAGTCTCCGCGGTGGTCGCGGCACCGGCCTGGGCCGATTCGTCAACCCCGCGCCTGCCGGCGATCCAGCTTTTCGTCGATGGCAGCGCGGTCGCTCTGCCGGACATCGAGAACAGTTTCGAGATCCTCGAGTACGACAACGTCAAATCGCCCGCGGCGGGCGATACGTATTTCGGCTGGGGGCTCGCCAACTATCGCCTGACCACGCCCGAGTACGTCGTGCAGTTTTCGGGCGAGTTCGATCCCAACGTTGCGTTGCCCGGCGCACCGGAGCCGCAGATCACCTGGAGCGTGAACGTGCGCAACATCGGCATCGAGCGCACCTTCGTGGTCTCGTTCTCGCAGGCGATCGCGGCGACCGCCGGCAGCGCGATGACGGCATCGATGGGATATCAGTTCACCGACGGCGGCGACGGCACTTACACCCTTGCGCCCGCCAATCCGGACGGAACTCGAGTGCTGGCCACCTATCTGGGTGCCGGCACGTTCGTGCCGGGTCTTGACCTGGGCACCGCACTGCCGACGGTCGTCGACACCGGCGCCAGCGGCACCGCGGGTCCGTTCTTCGAGCAGGTCGGTATCGCGGGTACGCCCGCGGGCACCTGGACGGATCTCGGCGTGCAACTGGGCTTCCGCTTGAGCGGTGGCAACGACATCTTCGGGGCGAACGGCACGTCGACCATCGTCGCCGTGCCCGAGCCGTCGACGTACGCGCTGCTCGGTATCGGTGTCGGCCTGTTGCTGACGGCCACCCGGCGCGCACGCCGCCGCTGACCGGCCCAGCCCCGTCGATCGACCTCATCAACGCATCGAGGACACCATGAACCGTTTCACTCTGACAGCACTCGCCGGCGCACTCCTGTCCGGTTTCGCCGGCGTCGCGATGGCGGACCTGCCCGCCGGCCAGCAGCCGCGCTTCTCGTTCGGGTCGAGCGACTTCGGCACGGCGAGCACGACGACCATCAATGCGCTCAACTCGGCCATCCCCACTGCCCTGCGCAACACGGTGAGCTTCCGTGATGGCGGCGGCATCATCGTTCTGGACGTGCCGCTGACCGTGTACGAGGATCTGCAGGCGGCGAAGAACGACACCTATCTGCTGGCGTCCACGTTCACGCCGATCACCAACGCGAGCCTCGGGCTGGTGCGGTTCTCGCTGGCCCCCATCACGACCAACGGCGAAACCAGCATCCAGTTCAGCCTCGACACGCGCACTCTCACGACAGCCTGGACGCGAGCCGCGAACGTCTTGCTCGACATCGACGAGGTTCGCTTCAACCTCGATCCGGCGATCAGCTACTCGTACTCGGTGACGGACTTCGGTGCCGCGAGCACTTTCGTGACGGGGCTTTCCATGCCCATGGTGCCGGCCATCGGCGCCACCGGCACTTATGTGGAATCGTCCATGTCCGCCACGCTGACGGACTCGACGCGCAACGGCATCACGCTGACACCGACCGGCCCCGGCGGTGCGGTGCAGACTTCCTATTTCGGCAGTGCCGGGGTCGGTGGCGCGTTGA
Source organism: Burkholderiales bacterium (assembly GCA_019747905.1). Taxonomy (GTDB): domain Bacteria; phylum Pseudomonadota; class Gammaproteobacteria; order Burkholderiales. Next base: position 9,911 of record JAIEQG010000030.1, on the reverse strand, counting down.
CGCAGTACTCGGCACTCAATCTGGGTACGACGGTGTTCAGCCAGGGCGCGATCGGGGCCGGCGTACCGAACACCTACGACTACGGCCCCTGGTCGGTCGGCGATGTCGAGACCGGATCCATTCTCGGTCCGGACGGTCCGCTCAACGCCATGCGCATCCAGGCGAACTTCCGCCTGAGCGGGGGTGGCGACTCCATCAGCATCAGCGGTCGCAGCGAGATCGTGCCGATTCCGGAGCCGTCCACTTACGCGTTGATCGGACTTGGGCTGGGGATGGTGGGCTTTGCGCTGCGCCGGTCGCCACGCAAGGTGCGGCTGGGCTGATCGGTGGTGAACCCTTTCCCGGCTTTGTCGGGGGAGGGCAGCGGGAGCTCCGCACGAGGGGCAGCAATCGGCAATGACACTGCGACTGCTTGCCCCCATCCCAACCTTCCCCCAGCCAAGCTGGGGGAAGGAGCGGTACACCCCTTCCCCCACGTCCGTGGGGGAAGGCTGGGATGGGGGCAACCACTCTAGTCAACCCGCCCCCAACCTCTCCCCCTCCCGCCACGGCAACGTCGATCGCTGGATCACCCAGGTCTCGGGTGGACCGCCGCGCGTGCCGAACGAGATCTCGAAATCGAGCGCTGCCCTCAGCGCCTGGTCATCACCTGTGAGCGCCGCGAGGTTGTCGGCCTGCGGCAGCACCATGCGTCGGGGCCGCACGCGCATGAAGTAGTTGCCGGTCGCGAGCAGCACGGAATGCGGGCGCGCAGCGCGCGGGTCGTCGCCCTCCGCGAACTCGACGTTCACGTGCTCCTGCCCGACGCTGTTCGCGATGCGCTCCCAGATCTCGAAGTATTCCTGCTCGATGCCGTACTCGAGCATGAGGTCCGGGCTGGAGAACTCGATGCGGCCCACGTCGTTGAACCCCGAAGGCGGCTGGAAATCCACGCGCCGCAGCCACCGGCAGATGTCGCCTTCGACCGTCGTGATGCCCGCGAACCCCTGCTGCGCAGCGAGGTCGAGGAGTTCCTCGCGCGCGCATTGCGCCAGCGAATGCTTGCCGGTACACGGCGGGCGATAGACCGGAACCCGGATGTCGGCGTGCCACAGGCTGGTCTGCATCCAGTAAACCGTGGACACGGTGTCCTCGAACTCCGGCGTGCGCAGGAGCTTGCGCTTCCAGACGCCGACGAAGGCGTCGGGAACGGGCGCAGATTTCGCGTCGGTCATGGCTTCGCGCCGGTCATCGGAACCGATTGTATCCAACCGTCGAGGTGACGGACATTGCCGCTGCGGACGTACGGTCGAGCATGAGGTGCGGATCGATTTCTTCGCCGGATTCTGTCGCCGGCGTCCATCGAGGTGTCAAGAGGGCGTGGCCGGTCCGGATAGGGTGGCCGGCCGGCTCTGTATTCCCGGACTTCGTGCAGGAGGTTTCGAGTCGCCATGAAATTTCTGACCTAGCAATCATTTCCGGGCGAGTTCGGATTCGATGTAGCGCGTGTCCATGGTCGTCTCGCACTTGGGTACCGCGGGGATCTGACCCTTTGCCTTGAGAATGTCGGCGATCGCGTCGCACGCGACGTAGAAGGATTCAGCGTCGGACGAGCGGGTGAAGGCCTTCAGCATCTCGGGCAGGGTGAGGGCGTAGATGGCGGTCTGCTGCTCCAGCACTTCGGCCTCGGTGATGCCCAGTGCCTTGCCGATTACCTTGGCCGCCTCGTTCGGCCGGGTACGGATCATCTCGAGCGCTTCGAGGTAGCCGCGCATCACGCCCTTGATGAGATCCGGCCGGTCCTTGATGGCCTTGTCGGTGAACACCAGCACGTCGGAGAGCAGCCCGGGCGACTGCTTCGACGAATAGATCACGTGGAAGCGCTTGCCGCCGTCCATGGCGGTGATCTGCGAGATCATCGGCTCGTAGGTGACGCCGATCTTCACCTGGCCCGACGCCATGGCCGAGGGCACGGCTTCCGGTCCGGTGCCGATCGGTTGCACGTCGCCGTCCTTGAGGCCGTGCTTGCGCAACGCAAAGGCGAGCAGGAAGTCGGAGGGCGACAGCGGGGCGAACGCGACCTTCTGGCCTTTGACATCGGGGATGCCCTTCACGTCGAGCGTGGCGACGATGGCATCTCCCCCGTTCGAGAAATCGAGCGGCATCACGGCGCGCATCCTGCCGCCCTTCGCCACCTGGCCGACCAGCTGGTCGTAGGTGAGCAGGCCGCCGTCGAGCGCGCCGCTGGCGATGGCCGCCGGCAGCAGGGCAGGGTCGGTGAAGTTCTGCAGCCTGACCTTGAGGCCGTGCTTCTTCCACAGGTCGAGCGACTCGGCGATATAGAGCGGCCCGTAGCCGATCCAGGTGACGACGCCGAGCTTGATGTTCTTGACGCCCGCAGCGAATGCGCCGGACGAACCGAAGCACAGCAGAAGGCCCGCGAAGAGAACCGCGCGGAACGTGCGATGGGTGTGATGCATGGAAGACTCCCTGGATGAAGAGATGCTCGAGATCTCCGCGCTGCTCTGGCCGGCGCGCTGAAGATCGGGTGTCCTCCGGATTGCTGCCACTGCTGTCCCCCAGGCCCATTGCGGGCCCGGTCCTGCTGTTACGGTTGCTTCGTTCCCTGGCCGCCTACACCGCGTCCAGTACCGCGACCACTTCGTCGGCCGTGACGACCTGGCCGAATACACCGCCTTCGACTTCGATCATCCGCATGGCGGCATCGTGCAGATCCGGATACGCCGAAGCGCACGCGTCGCGCACCGTGAAGCAGCGGAAGCCGCGGTCGATGGCCGTTCGCAACGTCGAACTCACGCACACCTCCGTGGTGATGCCGCAGATCACCAGCGTGCGGATGCCACGGGCAAGCAGCATCGCGCCGAGCGCCGTGCCTTCGAAGGCGCTGAAGCCGGGCTTGTCGATGTGGATCTCGCCCGACTGCGGCGCGAGTTCGTCGATGATCGCCGCCCCCGCTTCGCCGCGGATCAGCAGTCGGCCGAGCGGTCCCGGGCTGCCGACCTCGGCGCCGGTGCGGCGGCTCGCTTCGATGAACGTGGGCGGTACATCGGAAAGATCGGGCGCGTTGGCCTCGCGCGTATGCACGATGACGATGCCCGCTTCGCGGGCGGCCTTGAGCAGGCGGGAGACTCCGGGGATGGCCTGGCGCAGCAATTCGATGTCGAGGCCGGCCTTGGCCGCGTAGCCGCGCGGGTCGAGGAAATCGCGCTGCATGTCGATGACGAGAAGAGCGGTGCTTTGCCAGTCGAAGGGGGTCATGGTTCAAACAGTCGACGGGGCAATGAGGAGGTGCATCGATGCGGACGGCATCGACGTGCGATCGTCGTGGCCCCCACCCTGACCCTCCCCCAGCAAAGCTGGGGGAGGGGATGTGCTTCGTTTCCACGGCCGCGCTGGGCGAGGGAATGTACGTCCTTTCCCCGGCGAAGCCGGGCGAACGGATGTGCACCCCTTCCCCCGACTGCGTCGGGGGAAGGTTGGGATGGGGGCAACGCTCTTACGCAATCTACTGTCCCCGAAACATCGCGAGACATTCCACCCCCAGCACTCCACCTTCGAGAGTTATGGGTTCCGCCGTCGCCGCATTCATCGTCGCCACCGGCACCGTCACTTCGCGCTGCCCGGGGACGATGCTCGCCACTTCAGCCATGGTGCACCCATATACGATCCGCGAGATCCGCGCGAGCCACGCCGCGGTGAAGCACATGGCGCAGGGTTCCGTCGTTGCATACAACGTGCAACCGGTGAGGTCCGGCCCCAGCTTCGCGCACGCGGCACGCACCGCATCCACCTCGGAATGCCGCGTCATGTCGCCCGCGGCGACGACGGTGTCGTGGGCCTGCGCAACGACGGTGCCGGTGCCATCGGCCACCACGGCGCCGAACGGCGGTTCGCCCTGCGCCTGGCCGGCTCGCGCCTCGGCGATGGCGACGCGCATCAGCGCGATGTCTGTCGCCGAGGGCAAGATGTCAGCCTACCTTCGCCTTCACCCTAGTCACCCACCAGCGCCGGGGCGAGCAGGGTCTTGGGGTCGATGGGCCTGGTGGCCAGCCCGCGCGACTTCACGAACTCGACCACGCGGGCCATGGAGCCGTAGGCGGGTCCGGGGCGTTCCTGGTGACCGAAGAGGACGCGGTTCTCTCCGAGCCCGTAGATGCGGTCACCCGCGAGCATGGTGTCCACTTCGGCCGGCTTCACCTTGAGCCATTTCGCGATCACCGCTTTCGTTTCCGCCGGCTTGTCGCTCATGTAGCGGTGCCCGGCGTCGATGCCACGGAGCAGCTTGGCGAGTTGCGGCCCCTTCTTCTGGAAGGTCTCCTTGGTGACGATCACCGCGTCGAGGATCAGGTTGGGCGTGTGGGCGCTGGTGTAGAGCACGTTGCCGCCGTTCGCCCGGGCGCGGGTCACCCATGGTTCCCAGGTCACCGCGGCATCCACCTTGCCGGCGAGCAACGCCGCGCCGGCGTCCTCGGCGGACATGTTCACGAGTTGTACGTCCTCGGGTTTGAGGTTGCCCGCCGCCAGCGCCGACAGCAGCAACATGTGGTTCACTTCGTCGATGGTGACGGCGATCTTGCGGCCCTTCAACTGCGCGGTCGCGGTGATCTCCTTGGTCGCGACGACGGCATCGGCACCGTTCGACGTGTCGAGCAGATAGATGGCCACGAGATTGTCGGAACCCTTGCCGGCCATCAGCGCGAGGTTGTGCAGCGTCGAGAACGCCACGTCGAGATGCCCCGCCACCAGGGGCGCCAGCGTGTCGCCGGGCCCGGAGAAGGCGACCATCTCGACCGCCAGGTCCTCCTTCTTGAAGAGGCCCTTGTCGCGGGCGACGATGGCGGCGCTGTAGCCGATCCATGAATCGTGGCCGATCTTCAGCTTGTCGACCGCCTGGGCGTTCAGCGAGAACGCGAACAACATCCACAACAACAGAATCCTGCGCATGACGCTTTGCTCCTCCGTCAGTGCGCCGCCGCTGGCAGGGGCTTCTTGTTCGAGCCCAGAGAGAACTCCTTGGCCACGGCGGCCGCGATGAGATCAGCCACTTCGCGCGCCATCGCCTCGCCCTTGTCCCTGCTCGCGTTCTTCGCCGACGACAGCACGCCCGAAGGCGGGACCCACTCGGTCCGGGTGGGGTAGATGTCGTAGGGCGGGAAGTCCGCGGGCGGGTCGTCGGGAATGAGATCGAGCCGCACGAGATCCGGATGGTAGTGCAGCATCATGGAAGTCTCTAATACTGCCGCGTGTTCCAGCGCATAACCGGGAAATCCGTCGGGAAAGGCCTTGGCCAGGGTTGCCGGGGTGAAGAAGTCCCAGTACTCCAGCCGCATCACCGTCAGCGGCGGCTGCGGGCCCAGTTCGCGCATGGCGAGATCGATGCCTTCGATCAGGAACCACTGGTTCTCGTAGTGGCCGTTGACGATCACGAGGCGCGTCACCCCATGGCGCGCGAACTCGCGCACGGCGTCGCGCATCTGCGCGGCGAGAGTGGCCGCGTCGAGGCTGGTGGTGCCGCAGAAATGCTGCCCGCCGCCGCACTTGGGCTGCGACTTGAAGCCGTAGGAGAAGGCGGGGGCGACGATGCCGCCCACCAGCGCGGCCGCACCCGCGGCGACGGCGGACGCGAGCAGCGCGTCGGTGCCCAGCGGCAGGTGGGGGCCGTGCTGCTCGGTGGCGCCGACCGGCAGGAACACCGGGGCACCATGCTTCTGCACGCGGTCGCGGTAGTCGACCCAGGACAACCGGCTCATCAGGACTTCGCTCATGGATGGGATTCCTCGACAGTGGACGAATGGGTGCGCGCTTCGGCGAGCGCCGCGGTGACGATGAGTACGGCGCCGACCCAGCCCATGGCATCGAGTCGCTCGCCGGCGATGATCATGGCCGACACGACGGCGGCCACCAGTTCGAAGACCACGAGCACGGCGGCGCGCCCCGCTTCCATGTGCGAAACGCCGTAGATCTGGGTCCACATGGCGGCGATGAGCCACACCACCGTGAAGGCGCCGAGCTTCGCTGCGAGCGCGGCATCGACTTGCGGAAACTCGTGCCCGGCCACGGGCAGCAGCGCCGCGGCCACCACGCCGCAGCCCACGAACGCGACCAGCACCTTCATCGCGATCGACACTTTCGTGGCTGCACGGGACGCGAGGTTCTGGCCGGCATAGAAGAAGCCGGCACCGATGGCGACCAGGTCCATCCAGCGGAATCCACCGGTGAGCGTGCCCGGGCCACCCAGGACCAGCACGGCCCCGCCCAGCGCCATGCCGAGGCAGGTGATGCGCAGCGGCGTGAGCGGCTCGCGAAAGAAGATCCGTCCGCCGAGCACGCCCCAGACCGGCGTCAGATAGAAGAGCAGCATCGCACGGGCGATGTCGCCGAACATGATCGCGGTCACGAAGGCGGCGTTCGCGAGGCCGCAGGCCAGTCCGCTCAGGACCATCAAGCCCCATTGCGTGGTCCAGCGGTCGCGCTGCAGCCAGAGCCACGGCGCGCCGACCACGCCCACAACGCCGTAGGTGCAGAGCGTGAGAGTCAGTCCGGTGAGCTGCTGCCCGGCGAAGTACTTGAGCGGCATCCAGGTGAGGCCCCACAGCAGTCCGCTCGCGAGCAGCGCCAGCGTCGCCACCCTGGGCGTCGGCGCGGTCACCATGGAAAGACTAGACGACGGTAAGGAAAGAGACTGCATGGGCGCCGACGAAGGAGTCCGCACGGTCGGGACCGGAAGCGACCGCGCCGTAGTCCGCATCGAGGATGCGGCGCAGGCGGTTGCGGTGGAAGGTGCGCAACAGCTCCGGCAGCGGCATCAGCTCGCGCGAGCTGTCCGCGAAGAGCTCCGCATGCAGCGCGGGGAGGCGATACCAGGGCACGGACGCTCGCTCGTGATGGGCGTTGTGGTAGCCGAAATTGAGAGTGAGCGTGTTCAGCCATGGGTGCGTCGTGGACACGACGTTCGAGTAGGTGTTGGCTTGCTCGTAGGCGCGGTCGCGGCCGTCCAGCGCCACCGGCGTGTCCGCTTCGGTGTAGATCTGCAGGAACGTGTGGTGAAAGGCATCGAAGAAGTTGAGCGTGGTGAGCAGCAGCCAGTACGCGACGAAGTACAGGATGACCGCCTTGATCGAGACCGTCGCGAGCCAGGTGAGGAGCCCGATGCGCACGATCAGCATGGCCGCGACGCGCGGCAGGTGCCGGCGCTGCGACGGTACCACGAAGGGGCGCACGATCACCTGCAGGTGCATGATGATCTCGACGGCCGGCACGTAGGCCCATTCGAGCGCATACACGGCGCGACGCACACCCGTGTTCCGGAGAAGGAACGTCCGGACGTCGAAGCACGCGATGTCCGCACGGTCGCGATGATGCCGAAGGTGCATGTGACGGATGCGCTCGAAAGAAGCGTAGGCGGCGCCGGCCACGAAGGTCACCACTTCGCCGATCGTGCGGTTCATGGCGGGTGCGGCGAACAGCGTGTAGTGGGCGGTCTCGTGGATGAGATAGGCCGCGATGACCATGGTGTGCCAGCAGAGCACGACACCGAGGACGTTCCACCACCACGCATCGGCGGTCATGAGGGCGAAGCTAGCCAGCCAGCCGGCGACGGCGTAGCCGATGGCGAGCGTGTTGGGAAGGGCGCCTTCGGGTTCGCGCCACACGACGGTGTTCAGCATCCTTGCCCCCATCCCGACCTTCCCCCACGCTCATCGCGTGGGGGAAGGAGAAGGATGCGACGATCGATGCGGCCGATCGCCGACGGAAAGGACGGCCCCCATCCCGACCTTCCCCCACGCTCATCGCGTGAGGGAAGGAGAAGGATGCGACGATCGGGAAAGCCGATCGTCGAGGTGGACGATGGCCCCCATCCCGACCTTCCCCCACTTTCAGTGGGGGAAGGGGTGTACGGCTCCTTCCCTCGGACAACGGACGGGGGAAGGTTGGGATGGGGGCCCGCCGATTGACCGTTCATGCCATCAACGCCCCACCATTCGGCGACAGCACCTGCCCGTAATAGAAGCTCGCGAGATCGGAAGCCAGGAACACCGCCGTTCCCGCGATCTCGTCCGGCGTTCCTACCCGCCGTGCGGGGATGTCGCGCTCCTTCTCGATCATTTCCGCGCTCATGTGTTCCAGCGACAGCATCGGTGTGTCGATGGGGCCCGGTGCGATGGCGTTCACGCGGATCGCGGGCGCGAACTCGCGGGCGAGCGACCGCGTCAGACCGATCACGCCCGCCTTGGCCGCGCAGTACGGCGCGTACTGCGCGCGACCCAGGTATCCCAGTTCCGATGCCAGGTTGATCACGCACCCGCGGCCGCGCTCGACCATGCCCGGCAGTACGGCGCGACAGCACAGGAACACGCCCTTCAGATCGACGCCGACCACGAAGTCCCAATCGGCCTCCGAAGTCTCGAGAAACGGCTTCTCCTGGATCACGCCGGCGTTGTTGACGAGGATGTCGATCGGCCCCAGCGCCACTTCGGTCGCGCGCACGAGCGCGGCGACTTCCTCGGCACGCGCGACATTCGCCGCGACCGCGACCCCCAGGGTGCCGGTCGCACGGATCGATGTGACGACCGCCTCTGCCTTGGCGGTGTCGGCCGGCAGATGATTCACCGCGACGCGTGCGCCCGCTGCGGCGAGTGCGAGTGCGGTCGCGCGGCCGATGCCGGTGGCGCCACCGGTCACGAGAGCGGTCTTGTTGGCAAGCTGCAGGGTCAAGGGCATGGGTGACCGGTCAGTGCATCAACTCACCGTTGCTTACTACCAATGCCTGCCCGGTGATCGGGCGTGCATCTTCGGAGGCGAGGAACAGGTAGGTGCCGGCGATCTCGGCCGGTGTCAGGAACTCCCGGACCGGCTGGTTGGCGAGGATGTCGCCCAGCTCCTCGGCTTCGCTGCGACCGGACGCCCGCGCCATCGCGGTGAGCGACCGCAGCGAGGAATCGGTGCGGATCCATCCCGGGCACACGGCGTTGACGCGGATGCCTCGGGGCGCGAGTTCCCATGCGAGCGCGCGGGTGAGCCCGATGACAGCGTGTTTGCTCGCGACGTAGGCGGAAAAGTCGGCAATGGCCGACAGCCCCCAGATGGAGGACTGGTTGATGATGCTGGCGCCGCTGCGCATGCAAGGCAGCAACGCGCGGATCAGGCGCGCCATGGAAGTGACGTTGTTGTCGATCAGTCCGTGCCAGCGCTTCATGGCGTCCGGCGCAGGATCGTCGATCGGCGTGGGGTATTCGGCACCCGCGTTGTTCACGAGGACGCGCAGTTCGGGGAACTGCTCGCGGACCGCCTCGGCCAGCACCGCCACCGACTGATCGTTGGCAAGGTCGCAGGCGAACGCGCGCGCCGCGGGCAGTTCGTCCGTGGCGACCTTCAGCCGCGCGAGATCGCGGTCGACCAATGCGAGCTTCGCGCCCTGCGCCGCGAATGCACGGGCCAGACCCAGGCCGATACCGTTCGCCGCGCCCGTGACCAAGACCGGGACGCCGTCTAGCCCGTAGCGGACCACGTTACACAGCCGTGAGGAACGACACGCCGACCGCACCGAGGAACCGGTCGGCCTTGCCCGGACCGTCGCCGACATGACCGTAGTCGTCCGAGACGATGCGACGGATGCGGTCGCGGTGATAGCCCTTCAGCAGCTCCACCATCGGAATCACCTGCCGATAGTCATCGGGAAAAAGCTGCTCGTGCAGCTTCGGCAACTCGTGCCACGGAACGATGGGTCGTTCGTGATGCGCATTGTGATACGGGAAGTTGAGCAGCAGCAGATTCAGCATGGGGTGCGACAGCGACGCGAGGTTCGAGTAGGTGTTGGCCTGCTCGTAGTCGCGATCGCGCACCTTGTCGTTCGGAATGTCGCCGCCTTCCAGCACCGCGAACGCATCGTAGGTGTGCTGGAACGCATCGGC
>JAIEQG010000016.1 GCA_019747905.1 Burkholderiales bacterium | reverse complement strand
GGGGGAAGGTCGGGATGGGGGCCAGCGACCGCAAAACGCTTGAAATCACCCCTGCATGATCGCCTTGAACTTCCCGAACCACTCCTTCTCGTTCTCCACCTGGATCTTGTTGGGCACGCGCAGGAGCTTCTTGAAGTCCTCGGGCGTGGTGGGATACGCGGGGTCACCCACCATGTCGGCCGGCGGCTTGATGTTGGGGTTCACGCCCGGCAGGCCGAGGCCGTCGCACCAGCCCTGCTGCGCTTCGGTGGACAGCGCATGGTTCACGTACTGCTTCGCCCAGTACAGCTCGTTGGCGGGCAGGCCCTTCGGAATCCAGAGCGCATCGGTGTCGACCTTCGCACCTTCCTCGGGAATGGTCCACGCGACCTTGACGCCGTTCTTCTTGGCGCCGCGCGCATTCGTGACGATGGTGCAGGCGAGATCGATCTCGCCCTTCTGGAACCAGTTGGTGAAATCCGGATCCTCGCCGAGCAGCGGTTTCTGCGCCTTCAGCTTGCCGATGAAGTCCCACGCGGCCTTCATGTTCTTCGGAATGTCCTCGACCTTGCCGCCGCCGGCCACCTGGGCCGCGGGATGGAAACCGATGCCGTCGTTGTAGAGTGCGATGCGGCCCTTGAACTTCGGATCCAGCATCACTTTCCAGCTCTTCGGCGCGCCCTGCGGGAAGGCGTCGGTGCGATAGGCGAGCACGTAGACGTAGCTGTACACGTTGACCAGCGGGTAACCCTCGAAGCCCAGCGGCTGCGCGACCGGGAGCAGGCCCTTGAGGTTGGGCAGGTCAGCGAGATCTTCGCCCATCTTCTTCAGCGCGGACTTCGTCGCGTTGGTCGTGGTGTCCCAGTTCACGGCTACCGGCGGGCGGCGCTTCTGTTTCACCGCGGCCCACAGCTTCGGTTGCAGTTCGTTGTCTTCGGTCTCGTCGTACTTGATCGCGATGCCGGTCGCCTTGGAAAAGCTTTTCGACACACCGCCGTCGATGGCGTCCTTCCACTCGCCGCCCCAGACCCGCACGATCAGCTCCTTGGGCTTGGCGGGCTCGGCAGCGGCGGCAAAGCGGCCGAAGGGCAGCGTCGCGGCGAAGGCGCCGGCGCCTTGCAGGAACGTGCGGCGGTCGATGGGATTGCGCTTCATGGTGGTCTCCTTCTTTCCTGGTTTGGGGAACTGCCGTGCGTGTCAACGCGGGAACACGATGAGGTCCCGCGCATGCCAACCGATATGGACGTCCGCGCCGGGTGCGAACAGCAGATGCGCCTCCGGGGCACGATCGATGACGCGGATCGCCGCCCCGTCGAGCGCCGGCACCGTGACCTCGTAGACGACGCGGTCGCCCTCGAAGATGCACTGCGCCACTCGGCCGGGGCTGCTGCATTCGGCATCGCCGGTTCCTGATGACGACAGCCGGACGTGTTCGGCACGCAACGCGCAATCGACCGGCGCATCGTGGGCAGGCAGCGGCGCTTGCGGATCGGCCAATCGTGCCGGCGTTTCGAGAGTTCCCATGCGCACGCGCAACGCACTGCCGGTGCGCGACGCGACCCGCGCCGGCAGGAAATTGGTGACGCCGATGAACGTCGCGACGAACGCGTTCGCAGGGTGGCGATAGGTTTCCGCCGGCGCCGCGAGCTGCTGCATCCGGCCGCCATCCATCACCATCACGTCGTCGGACATGACCAGCGCCTCGCGCTGATCGTGCGTGACGTTGATCGTGGTGACGCCGAGTTCCTGCTGGATGCGGCGGAACTCGAGCTGCATCTCCTCGCGCAGTTTGCGGTCGAGGGCGGCCAGGGGTTCGTCGAGCAGCACGAGGTCCGGCTCGAACACCAGCGCCCGCGCGATGGCCACGCGCTGCTGCTGCCCGCCGGAGAGCTGCTGGATGCGGCGCCGCTCGAAGCCCTGCAACTGCACGATGCCGAACATCGCGGCGACGCGATCCGGAATCTCGGCGGCGTCGAAACCGCGCATGCGCAGCGGGTAGGCGACGTTGTCCCACGCGTCGAGGTGCGGGAACAGCGCGAGGCGCTGGAACACCATGCCGATGGAGCGCCGGTGCGGCGGCACCGCCGATACCGGCCGGCCGTTGATGTGGATCTCGCCGCGCGTCGGTTCGATGAAGCCCGCGATCATGCGCAGCAGCGTCGTCTTGCCCGACCCGCTGGGGCCCAGGATGGTGAGGAAGCGCCCGCGTGCCACCGTGAAGCTCACCTCGGCCACTGCGGTTGCGGCGCCGAATGTCTTGCTGACGCTCTCGACCGCGACCATGGTCGCGGGCACCGCTGTGCGGGGTTCGGTCACGGATGGGTGGGTTGCACCGGCTGAAGCCAGAACAGTCACGGCTCGGGAAGGATCGGCTCAGGGGAAACCCGATGATACCCGGCAGCGCGTCGCCCAAGCGCGCTCGGCATGCCCTTCGAATACCGGCAACGGTCAGATGGACGCCATGAACCCGCCATCGACGAACAGGCATTCTCCCGTCACATAGGCCGAAGCGCCGCTCGACAGGAAGATGGCCGCACCCACGAGATCATCGAGGTGCCCGAAGCGCTGCATCGGAATGCGCCCGAGCATCGAACTTTCCCATTCCGCATTCCGGTAGAAAGCTTCCGTCATGGCGGTGCGGAAGTAGCCCGGCGCAATGCCGTTCACGCGGATGCCGAGCGGTGCCCATTCGGCGGCCAATGCGCGCGTCATGCCGAGCAGCCCGGTCTTGGACGATCCATACGGCACGGCGGTAGGGACCCCGACGCCCGAGGTGAGCGAACAGAGATTCACGATGGCACTGCCGGCGGGCATGTGCCGGGCCGCCGCCTGGGCGCAGAAGAAGGCGCCCTTCAGGTTGGTGTCGACGATGCGATCCCACAGGGCCTCGTCGATCTCGAGCGCCGGACGGACCTCTTCCACACCCGCATTGTTGATCAGTACGTCGAGTCCGCCGAGCGCCTGTACCGCCGCGGCGACACCCTGCCGGCACCCTTCGACGGACGACACGTCCAGTTCCACCGCGAAGGCGCTGCTGCCCGCCTCCCGCAACTCGGCGACCGCCGATTCCAGGTCGGCACGGGTACGGGCGCCGAGCGCCACCGACGCACCGGCTTCCGCCAGCCCCTTTGCCAGGGCGCGACCGATGCCACGGCTGGCGCCCGTCACCAACACGCGCCGTCCGGCCAGGGAGAAGCGCGCCAGCGCAGCAGGAAGATCGCTCATGGAAATGCTCCGGCGAGAACGGGCATCGAGTGTATCGCGCCACGCGTGGCCGCGGCCCATGGGCCGCGGTAAAGTAGCGGATACGTCAACACCCGATGAGAGAGGCGATCATGGCCGAGCGCGACGCCCGCCTGCCGGAACCGACCATGGATCCGGCGGAGCTGTACCGAGAAGAGATCATCACCGACCGCAAGGTCGGCACCATCCGCATCCTGCACCCGGTCAAGTCCGACGGGTCGGCGGACGCTGCCCGCGACACCGTGTACGTCGGCGAAGCCCAGATGTACACGACCATGGGCACGTTGCCGCTGTCGTTCGAGATCGAGGCCAAGTCGCTGAACGAGGCCGTGGCCGGCTATGCCCCTGCGGCGAAGGAAGCCGTCGAGCGCACCGTGCGGGAACTGGAGGAGTATCGTCGCCAGGCTGCCTCCTCCATCGTGATTCCGCGCGGCGGCGCCGGCGGCATGGGCCCGGGAGGCATGGGCGGCCTCGGTGGCGGCGGCAAGATCCAGATGCCGTAACCCAAGACGGTCCACTCTGGGAGCCAGCGGCCGGGGCGCACGGGCTCCCTCACATCAAGCATTGAGATGAAATAGCCAACGAAACCTGGGGAATCATGGGTCACGCGATGCGCTTTTCCGTCAGCCACGCCGCCACCAGTGCGTTCCGCGACGACGGCCTGCGGCCTTTCTTCCAATACCGCGATCTCGGCATCCGCGACGCCACGGGCAACCGCTTCGTGGCGCACGTGATACGCGCGAAACCGGGCGTGCCGGCCCAGTCCGAGCGGCATCATCACGAAGTGGAATTCCAGATGGTGTACGTGCTGAAGGGCTGGATCCGCTTCCACTACGAGGGCGTGGGCGAAGTCACGCTGGAAGCCGGTTCGTGCGTGCACCAGCCGCCCGGCATCCGCCACACGGAGCTCGGCCACTCCGACGATCTCGAGCTGATCGAGATCGTGCTGCCAGCGGACTTCGAGACCGTCAAGGACCCCTGAAACAAACGCGGCGCGCCTTGCAGGGCGCGCCGCGTTGTCGGATCGACCTCGAGGTCAGTGGGCGGCCGCGGGTGGCGCGGCGATCACCATCTCGGTGAACGGATAGACGTACGCCTGCAGCATCACGAACACCCCGATCAGCGCCGCCAGCGCGATCGAGTGCCAGAACACGTAGCGCAGGATCACGCCTTCCTTGCCGACGTAGTTGGTCGCTACGGATGCCACCACGATGCTCTGGGCGTCGATCATCTTGCCCATGACGCCGCCGGAGCTGTTGGCAGCCGCCATCAGTTCGGGCGACAGGCCGAGCTTGTTGGCGGTGATCTGCTGCTGGCTGCCGAACAGCGCGTTCGACGCCGCATCGGTGCCGGTCAAGGCCACGCCGATCCAGCCGATCAGGGTGCCGAAGAACGGATACAGCCAGCCGGTGTTGGCAAGCGCCAAGCCGAGAGTGGCGTCCATGCCCGAGTAGCGGGTCGTGTAACCGAGCGCCAGCATGGCGACGATGGTGAGGATCGAGTACTTCATCACGCCGATGGTCTCGAACCACGACCCCACCATCTCCTTCACCTTGAAGCCCATCAGCTTGCCCGAGATGAACGCGGCGATGAGGATGCCGGTGCCGGTGGCTGACAGGATGCCGATGTTGAGGATGGCCTTCTCGGTGTGAGCCTTCGCCACCGCCGGCGCGACCCGCTGCACCATGTTGTGCAGCCCGGGAATCTCCCACTTCCAGAAGGTGATGCCGGGGATGTTGAGCACGTTGTTCTTCATCCACGGGATACCCCACAGGGCCAGCACGCAGGTCAGGATGATCCACGGCAGCCACGCCTTGATCACCATGTCCTTGCTGTGGCCGTGCCCGGCGGTGTTGCGCTGCGCCTCCTCGAAGGAAACCATGCTGCCGGCGCTGCCGTCGGCCGCCGTCATGACCTGCTTCGGCTTCCACTTGGTGAGGAACCAGGCGAGCACCACCATGGAGATCATGGCGGAGAGCATGTCCACCAGCCACGGACCGTGGTAGTTGGAGATGAGGAACTGCGGGATGGCGAAGCTGACGCCGGCCACCAGGATCGCGGGCCAGATGGCGAGCGTGTTGCGGAAGCCGCAGAAAGTGATCACCAGCCAGAACGGCACGATCACCGAGAAGAACGGCAACTGCCGGCCCACCATCGCAGAGAGCGTGAGCAGGTACTCATCCGTGTTCTGCGTCACGCTGTTCAGAACGATGATCGGGGTGCCCAGGCCCCCATAGGCCACCGGCGCGGTGTTGGCGATGAGCGACAGTCCCGAGGCAGCGAGCGGCGAAAAGCCCAGGCCGATCAGGATGGCGCCGGTCACGGCCACCGGCGTTCCGCCGCCGGCCGCCCCCTCGAAAAAGGCACCGAAACAGAACGCGATCAGCACGAGCTGCAGGCGCCGGTCGTTCGAGATGCCCCCGATGGAGTCCTGCAGGATCTTGAACAGGCCGGCCTTCAGCGTGAGCCGGTACATGAAGATCAGGTTGATGATGATCCACACGATCCCGATCAGGCCGAACAGCCCGCCGAACAGCGCCGCACGGCCCGCCATCTCGGTGGGCATGCCCACGATGAAGATCGCGATCACGAGCGAAGACACGAGGCCCGCGACGGCCGCTATGTGGGCCTTGATGTGGAAAATCCCCAGCCCGCCCAGCAGTACGATCACAGGGATCGCGCATACCAGCGTGGACAGGAACGTGTTGCCCAGCGGGTCGTAGACCTGGGACCAGAGTTCCATCGACTTCCCCTCCCCTCGGATTTCTATTTTTTGGCGTCTCGTACGGGACGCCCCCGCCGAAACCGCGTGGAGTATAGCCAGCATCCCGGCCGTGCGGGGCGCCATCGGCCATGAAAAAGGGCCGGAAAACCGGCCCTTTTACCCCTGGGGCTGGCAAGCCCCGCGTCAGAAGGGGATATCGTCCTCGAGGTCGTCGAACTTGCCGGCGGGTTTCTGGCTCGTCCCGGCCGGCTTGCCGCCGGAGGACCGAGCCGGGGGTGGCCCGCGATCGTCCATGTCGGCGCTGTCCCCCCCGCCACCGCCCATGCCGCTGCGCGACCCCAGCATCTGCATGCGATCGGCGACGATCTCGGTCGTATAGCGGTCCTGCCCCTCCTTGTCCTGCCATTTGCGGGTCTGGAGCCGGCCTTCGACGTAGACCTGGCTACCCTTCTTGAGGTATTCGCCGGCGATTTCGGCCAGCTTTCCGAAGAAGGCGACCCGATGCCACTCGGTGCGCTCCTGCTTTTCGCCCGACTTGTCCTTCCACGTGTCGGTGGTGGCGACGCTGATGTTGGTGATGGCGCTGTTGTCCGGCGTGTACCGCACCTCGGGATCGCGGCCGAGATTGCCCACGAGGATCACCTTGTTGACCGATGCCATTGCGCAGGTCTCCTCTTAACTTGGTAGTGAAGCGTGATTCTAGCGTGCGCCGTGCGAGGCAAGCGCACGCGGTTCCAGCGGCGCCGAGCGCGCTGCCACGACGAGCCATAGTCCGGTCAGCACCAGGCAGAAGACGAACACGGCCGTCGGCCCGTGATGTTGCGACAGCCAGCCACCGATGATCGCACCCGCGAACGTACCCAGGAATTGCACGCTCGAGTAGACGCCGATCGCCGTACCCTTGACGGCCGGCGGCGCGGTGCGCGAGATCAGCGACGGCAGACTGGCTTCGAGTACGTTGAAGGCGGTGAAGAAAAAAAGCAACGCGAGGAATAGGGTCACCAGAGTCGGGACGGCCAGGGCGAAAACGGCTTCCGCGATCGCGAGCAGCGCCACGGAGCCGATGAAGGTGGCGCGCTGGCGCCCGTGACGCTCGGACAGCACGATCGCGGGCACCATCAGCAGCACCGAGCCGATCATCACGGGGAGGTACATCTTCCAGTGGGCCGGCGCGTCGAGCCCGCTGGTGCGCAGTTCGAAGGGCACCACGACCCACAGCACCATCAGCACCGCGTGCAGCACGAACACGCCGAAATTGAGCTGCATGAGGCGCGGGTCCACCAGCACGTCGACGAAACGGGGCGCCTCGGCGCTCCCACGCACAGCGGGCGGCGGATCGGGCAGAGCGACCCGTACGACCACCAGCGCCATCAGGGCGAGGACTGCGGTCAACAGGAAGATTCCGGGGACGCCGATCCAGCGGCTCAGGATCGGCCCGCCGATGATCGACGCCGCGAACGTGAGGCTGATCGTAGCCCCGATGATCGCCATGGCCTTGGTGCGTACCGAATCCCGCGTGAGGTCCGCCGTCAGCGCCACCACCGCCGCCGACACCGCACCCGCGCCCTGGATCACGCGGCCCAGGATCACCAGCCAGATGCTGTCGGCCAATCCGGCCACGAGGCTGCCGAGCGCTAGGATCGAAAGGCCGAGATAGATGGTCGGCTTGCGCCCCCAGCGGTCGGACAGCCAGCCGAAGGGAATCTGGAGGATCGCCTGGGTCAGCCCGTAGGCCCCCAGCGCAACGCCCACCAACGTGTGATCGCTCCCGCCGGGCAGGCTCTCCGCATACAGCGCGAACACCGGCAGGATGATGAAGAGCCCCAGCATGCGCAGGCCCACCACGCCGGACAGGATCAGGCTGGCGCGGGCCTCGAACGCGGTCATGCGATCGGCGGCGAGGTCTCGTGACATGGGGGAAAACTGCGGCCTGGGAAACGATAAGCGGGGCGCAGTATAGTAGCCGATTGCCCCTTCGCAGCCCGCACAAAACAACGCAGCCGATGTCGGATCGAATCACCCGCGCCAAGGCGTCCGGGCGCGACCTTCCCGCAGCGCCGGCCGATGCGGCCGCCGGTACGGACTGGATCCGCATCCGCGGCGCCCGCACCCACAACCTGAGGAACGTGGATCTCGACCTGCCGCGCAACCGCCTGGTCGTGATCACGGGCCTGTCGGGGTCCGGCAAGTCGTCGCTGGCATTCGATACGCTCTACGCCGAAGGCCAACGGCGCTACGTCGAATCGCTGTCGGCCTACGCGCGCCAGTTCCTCCAGTTGATGGAGAAGCCGGACGTGGACCTGATCGAGGGGTTGTCGCCGGCCATCGCGATCGAGCAGCGCTCCGCCAGTCACAATCCGCGCTCCACCGTCGGCACGGTGACGGAAATCCACGACTACCTGCGGCTGCTGTTCGCGCGCGTGGGCGAACCGCACTGCCCCACCCACGGTATCGCGCTGTCGGCAAAGACCGTCTCGCAGATGGTGGATGCCGCGCTCGAGCTGCCCGAGGACACCCGGGTGATGATCCTGGCGCCCGTCATCGTCGAGCGCAAGGGCGAGCAGCTCGACGTCTTCGAGGATCTGCGGGCGCAGGGTTTCGTGCGGGTGCGGGTGGACGGTGCAGTGGCCGAACTCGATCCGCCGCCGGCGCTCGCCAAGAACCGCAAGCACACCATCGAAGTGGTGGTGGACCGTCTCAAGGTGCGCCTCGACGTGAAGCAGCGCCTCGCCGAATCCTTCGAGACCGCTTTGCGCCTGTCGGGCGGACGTGTCATCGTCGTCGAGCTGGACGGCGGCAAGGAGCATCCCTACTCGTCGCGCTTCGCGTGCCCGCTGTGCGACTACACGCTGGCCGAACTGGAGCCGCGCCTGTTCTCGTTCAACAGTCCGATGGGCGCGTGCCCGCGCTGCGACGGCCTGGGCGAAGTGAGTTTCTTCGATCCGCAACGCGTGGTCGCGTTTCCGCAGCTCTCGCTCGCCTCGGGCGCGGTGAAAGGCTGGGATCGTCGCAACCAGTTCTACTACCAGATGCTGGAGAGCCTCGCGGCCCACGCGGGCTTCGACCTCGAGACGCCCTTCGAACGGCTGACCCCCGGCGTGCAGCAACTGATCCTCGAGGGCTCGGGGCGCGAGAAGATCAAGTTCCACTATGTGGGCGAACGCAATCAGCGCCACGTGCGCGAGCATCCGTTCGAGGGCATCGTGCCCAACATCGAGCGGCGCTGGCGCGAAACCGACTCGCCTGTGGTGAAGGAGGAGCTCGCCGGCTACATGACCGTAGCACCTTGCCCCGACTGCGAAGGCACGCGGTTGCGGCGCGAAGCGCGTTTCGTGTACGTCGCTGGCCGCACGATCCACGACATCGGTCGCATGCCGCTCGACGAAGCCGCCGCGTTCTTCGAGGCGCTGGCGCTCGACGGCGCGCGCCGGCTCATCGCGGACAAGATCGTGCGCGAGATCGGCTCGCGCCTCGGGTTTCTGGTCAACGTCGGCCTGGAATACCTCTCGCTCGATCGCGCCGCGGACAGCCTGTCGGGCGGCGAATCGCAGCGCATCCGCCTCGCGAGTCAGATCGGCTCCGGCCTGACCGGCGTCATGTACGTGCTCGACGAACCTTCCATCGGGCTGCACCAGCGCGACAACGACCGCCTGCTCGCGATGCTGAAGCGCCTGCGCGACCTGGGCAATTCGGTCATCGTCGTCGAGCACGACTTCGACGCGATCATGAGCGCCGACCACCTCGTCGACATGGGTCCGGGTGCAGGTGTGCACGGCGGTGAAGTGGTGGCACAGGGCAGCCCCGCGGACGTGATGCGCGCGCCGGGTTCGCTCACCGGCGAATATCTCTCCCGCCGACGCGAAGTACCGTTGCCGGCATTGCGCACCCCGCCGCAGAAGGACCGCTTTCTGCATCTGCGCGGCGCCAGCGGCAACAACCTGAAGCACGTCCACCTCGCACTGCCGCTCGGACTGCTGGTCTGCGTGACCGGCGTGTCGGGCTCGGGCAAGTCCACGCTGGTGAACGACACCCTGAGCCGCGCCGTGGCGAAGCGCCTCTACGGCGGACGGGACGATCCGGCACCGTTCGAGGAGATCGACGGCGTCGATCAGATCGACAAGATCGTGAACGTCGATCAGAGCCCGATCGGCCGCACGCCGCGTTCGAACCCCGCCACCTATACCGGGCTCTTCACGCCGATCCGCGAGTTGTATGCCGGCGTGCCGCTCGCTCGCGAACGCGGCTACGGCCCGGGACGGTTCTCCTTCAACGTGAAGGGCGGCCGTTGCGAGGCCTGTCAGGGTGACGGACTCATCAAGGTGGAGATGCACTTCCTGCCCGACGTGTACGTGCCCTGCGACGTATGCCACGGCCGGCGCTACAACCGCGAAACCCTGGACGTGCAGTACAAGGGCCGCAACATCCACGAGGCGCTCGCCATGACCGTGGAGCAGGCCCAGGAGTTCTTCTCCGCGGTGCCGGTGATCGCGCGCAAGCTCACCACGCTGAGGGAGGTGGGCCTGGGCTACGTGACTCTCGGACAGAGCGCGACCACGCTCTCGGGCGGCGAGGCCCAGCGGGTGAACCTGGCGCTCGAGCTCTCGAAACGCGATACCGGCCGGACCCTCTACGTCCTCGACGAGCCCACCACAGGCCTGCATTTCCACGATATCGAACTGCTGCTCGGGGTACTGCACCGGCTGCGCGACCACGGCAACACGGTCGTGGTGATCGAGCACAACCTGGACGTGGTCAAGACCGCCGACTGGGTCATCGACCTCGGACCCGAGGGTGGCGCTGCCGGCGGTACCGTCGTCGCGACCGGGACGCCCGAGCAGATCGTCGCAGGGGGTGCCGGTCATACCGCGCGCTACCTCCGGGCCGCCCTGACGCCGGCACCCTCGCCGTAAGGCGCCCGGCGCCCGCGACCAGCGGGAGTCCCGGGTGGGTGGCGGTCGCCCGGCGGCCGCCCTGGCCCGCCGCCGGGAATCCTCAAACTTCCGGCTCTTCTGCCGTTATTTCCGACGGAAGAGCGGAGGTCGGAAATACACGCAATCAACACGTTGGAAGGTGGAGCGGGTACCGGGGTCGGCGTCGGGCCGCGGTCGCGCTCCATGGGCGACAGCGCCGGGAGGCCCGAGTGCTGAGAGTCGGCCAGCTCGGCCTCTCCGCCAAGCTCAACCTGCTCGCCACGAGCCTCATCGTGCTCACATCGCTGTCGATCGCGGGTGTGGTCGCCTACGAGCGCGTGGAGGCCGGATACGACGCCCTGCGCGAAGACGGGCGTCGCCTTACCACCCTGGTGGCCCGCGGCGTGGAGCAAAGCCTGCCGTCCGACCGGTCCGGCACCTACGAGGCGATCGTGGGCGCCGTGGGTAACGACCGCAACGCAGCCTACGTGGAGCTGATCGACGCCGCCGGGAAGACCATTCTGCGCCGCGCCTTCCAGCCGCACGAACCGCCGCCGGCCGTGCCGCAGCTGAACCATGTCGAGGGCGATGCCGCCATGCTGGCGCTCGGCCGCGTCGACCGTCGCGGCGATGCGCGCTTTTTCGACTTCGTCGCCCCGGTCCGACACACCGACGCCAACCGCCGCGGCAGCGGTGTTGTCGGCTACGTGCGCCTGGGTGTTAGCGACACCGCCTTGCGCAACGAACTGCGCAGCACCTTCGAATGGATCTTCCTCGTGACCAGTGCCGTCGCAGTCCTCGGCATCGTGCTCACCCTGGTCATCACCCGGCGCATCATCCGCCCGCTCGAAACGCTGACCCGTGCGGCCCAGGAAGTCGCCGATGGGCGCCTCGACGTCGAGATCGAAGTGCGCACGCACGACGAGATCGCCGACGTGGCCCGCTCGTTCCAGGCGATGATCCGCAACCTGCGCGGCTACCGCGAGGAAGTGGAGTTCGCGAAGGAGACGCTCGAAGCGACCGTCGCGCAGCGCACCTTCGAGCTGAACGAGCGCGCACGCGATCTTGCCCGTACCCAGGAACGGCTGGGACTCGCATTGGACGGCTCCAATCTCGCGCTCTGGGACTGGGATCTCAGGAGCGGCCGCATCTTCCTGAGCGACCGCTGGAACGTCATCCTCGGCGGCACCGTGCGCCAAAGCATCACCACCATGGAACGCCTTTCCGCGATCACGCATCCCGACGACGTCCCGAACGTCGCCGCGGCGGTACGACAGATGGTGAAGGGGCTGGCACCGCAGTATCACGTGGAGCATCGCGTGCGCACGCACGACGGGCAGTGGCGCTGGATCCTGAGCCGCGGCAAGGTCGTCGAGCGCGATGTGGACGGTCGTGCGGTGCGTGCCATCGGCACCAACTCCGACATCTCGCAGAGGAAGCGCGAGGAAGACGAGTTGAAGCTCGCCTCCACCGCAGCGGAAACGGCCAACCGCTCGAAGAGCCAGTTCCTGGCGAACATGAGCCACGAGATTCGCACGCCGCTTAACGGTGTGCTCGGCATGACCGAGCTGCTGCTCGACTCCGGCCTCGACCCGGACCAGCGCGAACTCGCCGAGACCGTGGAGCGCTCCGGCGAGCATCTGCTGCAGATCATCAACGACATCCTCGATTTCTCCAAGATCGAAGCGGGCAAGCTCGAGCTCGAGCACATCGTCTTCAACCTGCGCACAGTCATCGCCGAGATGCTGGACCTGTTCACGGAAACCGCGCGGCGCAAGGACATAGGACTCACTTGCGACATCGCCGCCGACGTCCCCGACCACGTCGTCGGTGACCCGGTGCGATTGAAGCAAGTGCTCGCCAATCTGGTGAGCAATGCCATCAAGTTCACCCACGAGGGCAAGGTGAGCGTCGCCGTCGCCGTGGTGTCGCGCGAAGACCTCAACGTGCGTCTCGAGCTCAAGGTGTCCGATACCGGCATCGGCATCCCGGTCGATGTCCAGGCGCACATCTTCGAGGCCTTCTCCCAGGCCGACGGCAGCACGACGCGGCGGTTCGGCGGAACCGGGCTGGGACTGTCCATCGTGCGCCAGTTGACCCGCATGATGGGTGGCGACGTGACGATCGCGAGCGAACCTGGCCAGGGCAGCACGTTCCGCGTAGAGATTGCGCTCGACGCGGCGCTGGCACCGCTCGATCTTTCGGGACGGACCCAGATAGTCCCGCGGGTGCTGATCGTGGATCCGTCCGACGACGATCGCGCCGCGCTCGCACAGCATCTGTCGCGCCTCGGTGTCAGCACGGAAGAAGTGCGCACCGGCGCCGAAGCGCTCGAGCACCTGCGTGTTTCGCCTACACCCTGCAATCTGGTGCTGCTGGAGCAGCGTCTGCCGGACGGCGACGGCCTCAATGTCGCACGCACGCTGCGCGACCAGGTGGCACCGGAGCGGCGGCCGCGCATCGCGCTGGTGAGCAGCACCGGGTCGAACGCCGATCGATCGTTGCTGGCCGAACTTGATATCGAGGGCTGGCTCGGCAAGCCGGTACGCCGGGAAGGCATCCGTCGGCTGATCGAGGGACTGTTTCCGGGAGCCGTACCGATCCGGGCAGACACCACCGCAGCCGACAACTTTGCCGGCTCACGCGTACTGCTGGTCGAGGACAACGCCGTCAACCAGATGGTGGCGACGACCATGCTGCAGGCGGCGGGCTGCACCGTGGAAGTGGCGGTCAACGGCCGCGAAGCGCTGGAGCGCCTCGAGCGCAACCGCTACCAGCTGGTGCTGATGGACTGCCAGATGCCGGAGATGGACGGCTACGCAGCCACGAGCGAATGGCGGCAGCGCGAACGCGCGAGCGGCACGCACCAGGTCATCGTCGCGCTGACGGCAAACGCCATGGAAGGCGACCGCGAGCGCTGCGTGGCTGCGGGCATGGACGACTACCTGGCGAAGCCCTTTCGCCGGGAGCAGATGCTGGGGATGCTGCGGCGCTACCTGCGTGCGGATGAGCACACGGTGCACGAGGCGGCCGAGGTCGAGGTTCCGGCGGCCGTCGTCGAGTTCGACCCCAAGGCCCTGGACAACCTGCGCGAGATCGAGCGCGGCGGTGCACCGGGCCTGGTCGTGAAGGTGATCGAAACGTACATCACGTCCTCGCGCGAACTGGTGGCGGCGCTCGGCAGATCGCTGGCCGCAGGCGACCTGAAGGAACTGCATCGCGCCGCCCACACCTTGAAGTCGTCCAGCGCCAACGTCGGCGCGATGGCGCTCAGTACGCTCGCGAAGCAGCTGGAGGCCGAAGCAGCAGCGCATCGCACCGAGTCGGCCGCCGACCTGATCCACCGCATCGGCCTCGCGTATACCGCGGCGGTCGGTGTGCTCGAGCGCGAAATTCCGGAGAAGAACCATGCACCCGTCTGAAGCAAACGCCCTGCTGCCGCTGGCACTCGTGGTCGACGACGACGCCACGATCCGCATGATCGCGACACAGACGTTGAAGCAGCATGGTTTTCGCATCCTCGAAGCAAGCGACGGCGAGCAGGCGCTCGCGACGATCGAACGCAACCAGCCCGATCTGATCCTGCTCGACGTCATCATGCCCGGCATCGACGGGTACGAGACCTGTCGCCGGCTGCGCGCACTCGATGCGGGACGCCACGTCCCGGTGCTCATGCTGACTGGCCTGGACGACCTCGAGTCGATCAACCACGCGTACGAGGCCGGCGCCACCGACTTTGCCGCCAAGCCGATCAACTGGGCGGTACTCGGTCACCGGGTGCGCTACATGTTGCGCGCGGCCGAAGCCTTCAAGGGATTGGTCGAAAGCCAGGCGCTGTTGTCGAACACCCAGCGGATCGCGCGTCTGGGCTCCTGGAGTTGGGACATGGACACCGAACGCGGGCGATGGTCCGAAGAGGCGTATCGCATTCTCGGCTACCAGCCGGGATCGGTACCCGCTTCGGTCCACAACTATCTCGCGCGCGTGCATCCGGAGGAAAGCGGCCAGGCGCGCGAGGCGATCCGTGAACTGTTGTCCGGCAAGCAGATGGTTGAGATCACCCACCGCATCACGGTTCCGGGCGGTGAAGAACGGCACGTGAAGCTGCACGGCGAAGTGCGTTGCGACGATCACGGCAGGCCATTGCACGCATACGGCACGATCCAGGACGTCACCGAAAGCAAGCAGGTCGAGGAGCGCATCCGTCATCTCGCGTACTTCGACGGACTCACGGAGCTCCCCAACCGTCATTTCTTCATCGAGAACGTGGCGAAGTCCCTGCACCACGCCAAACGCCACGGACGCGTGCTGGGTGTGCTGTCCATGGACCTGGACCAGTTCAAGCGCATCAACGACACGCTCGGGCACACCATCGGCGACAAGCTGCTGCAGGCGGTGGCAGGGCGATTACGCGACGGCATTCGGGCGCAGGACACCCTTGCTCTCACCGAAGGCGATACGCCGCTCGGGCTGGCGCGCCTGGGCGGCGACGAGTTCTGCATCCTCCTGACGGAGATCAGCCAGTTCCATGATGCCGCACGAGTCGCACGTCGCATCCTCGAATCCCTGGCAGAGCCGTTCAAGCTCGACGACAACGAGCTGTTCGTGACCACCTCGATCGGCATCTCGTTGTTCCCGTCCGACGGCGATACCCCCGAAGCGCTCATCAAGAACGCCGACGCCGCGATGTACTACGCGAAGAGCCAGGGCCGCAACAACTACCAGTTCTATGGCAAGACCATGAATTCGCGCGCGCTCGAGAAGCTCGCCATGGAGTCGCAGCTGCGCAAGGCAATCGAACGTTCCGAGTTCGAGCTGCACTTCCAGCCCAAGCTCGATCTGCGCACCGGACGCATCTCCGGTGCCGAAGCGCTCATTCGCTGGCGCCATCCGGAGCTCGGCATGGTGCCGCCCATCGACTTCATCCCGCTTGCGGAGGAATCCGGGCTCATCGTGCCGATCGGCGAGTGGGTGCTGCGCGCCGCGTGCGATCAGAACAAGCTCTGGCAGGCGCGCGGCCTGCCTCCGATCCACGTGGCGGTCAACATTTCCAGCCCGCACTTCCGCCACAGCGGCTTGCTGCCGATGGTCGCCCGCACCCTGCATGAGACCGGGCTTCGCCCCGATTGCGTGGAAGTCGAGGTGACCGAGAGCATGTTGATGGACGACATGGAAACCACGCTCGCCACGCTGCACAAGTTGAAGGACATGGGCCTGCGGCTCGCGATCGACGATTTCGGCACCGGGTATTCGTCGCTGTCATACCTCAAGCGTTTCCCGCTCGATGCGCTGAAGGTGGACCGCTCCTTCGTGAAGGACACACCGGGCGCGGCCGATGACGCCGCCATCACGTCCGCCATCATCGCCATGGCCCACAGCCTCAAGCTCGAGGTGGTGGCCGAGGGCGTGGAAACCGAAGCCCAGCTCGGATTCCTCAAGGCGCGCGATTGCGAGTATGCGCAGGGCTATCTCATCAGCCGACCACTCGCCGCGGACGATTTCATGGCGTTGCTCGCGGATACCGGAAACAAACCCTTCGCAAGGCCGATGCGCGACGCACGCTGAGGCCCTGATCGCTTGCACCAAGTAAAAAGGCCGCTGGATCCAGCGGCCTTTTCGTTGCAGGGAATCCTGCTCGTGGTTGCGACTCAGGCGGTGGCAGTGCCTTCCTCGGCGACTTGCGGACGATCCAGCAGTTCGACCAGCGCCATCGGCGCATTGTCCCCGACGCGGAATCCGGTCTTCAGGATGCGCAGGTAGCCGCCGTTGCGATTCGCGTAGCGCGGTCCGAGCTCGTTGAAGAGCTTGCCCACGAGATCACGATCGCGCAGACGCGAGAACGCCAGGCGCCGGTTGGCGAGCGTGGGCGTCTTGCCGAGCGTGATCATGGGTTCGGCGACACGGCGCAGTTCCTTCGCCTTGGGCAGCGTGGTCTTGATGACCTCGTGCTTGAGCAGCGCGTTGGTGAGGTTACGCAGCATCGCGAGGCGATGGCTGCTGGTGCGGTTGAGTTTTCTGAGTCCCAGGCGGTGGCGCATTTGGCACCTCTCGTATCAAAGTTTCTTGGCGCTTTACGCCTTTTCGAGACCGGCCGGCGGCCAGTTCTCCAGTTTCATCCCGAGCGTGAGCCCGCGCGAGGCCAGCACTTCCTTGATCTCGTTCAGCGACTTGCGACCGAGGTTCGGGGTCTTCAGCAACTCCGTCTCGGTACGCTGGATGAGGTCGCCGATGTAGTAGATGTTTTCGGCCTTCAGGCAGTTGGCCGAGCGCACCGTGAGTTCCAGGTCGTCCACCGGGCGCAGCAGGATCGGATCGACCTGCGGGGTCTTGGGCGCGTCAGCCACGATGGGCGTGCCCTTGAGATCCGCGAAGGTCTCGAGCTGGTCGCGCAGGATGCGCGCCGAGTAGCGAATCGCTTCCTCCGGCTCCATCACGCCGTTGGTTTCCACGTCCATGACGAGCTTGTCGAGGTCGGTGCGCTGCTCCACGCGCGCGCTCTCGACCGCGTAGCTTACCCGGCGCACCGGGCTGAACGAGGCGTCCATCAGCACGTGGCCGATGCTGCGGCTCTCGCGGTTGATCGGCCGCTGGCTCGCCGGCACGTAGCCGGTACCGGCTTCGACCGTGATCTGCATGTCGATCTTGCCGCCGGCCGCGAGGTGGGCGATGACGTGGTTCGGGTTGATGATCTCGACGTCGTGCGAGCCTTCGATGTCGCCGGCCGTCACGGGGCCTTCACCCTGCTTCTTGAGATTCAGCACCGCCTGCTCGCGATTGTGGAGCTTCAGCACGATGCCCTTCAGGTTGAGCAGGATGTCGACCACGTCTTCCTGCACGCCATCGAGCGTGGAGTATTCGTGCAGGACGCCCGCGATCTTCACTTCGGTGGGTGCGAAACCCGGCATAGACGAGAGCAGGATACGCCGCAGGGCGTTGCCCAGCGTGTAGCCGTAGCCGCGCTCGAACGGCTCCATGGTGACTTTCGCGTGGAAAGGACCGAGGTGCTGCACTTCGATGATGCGGGGCTTCAGGAGAGCGCTGCTTGCCATGAGCTTGGACCCTTTACAAGTGGAAGCTGGGAAGCTTCATGCCGGCGCCGGATGAGGCATCGGCAACGGATTCAACGGATTACTTGGAGTAGAGTTCGACGACCAGCGATTCGTTGATGGTCGAGGGCAACTCGGAGCGCTGCGGCTTCGCGCGGTACGTGCCCTTCATCGACTTGGCGTCGACGTCGATCCACTCGGGGAAACCACGGCCTTCGGCAGCTTCGACCGACGCCTTGATGCGCAGTTGCGCCTTGGCACGCTCCGCAACCTCGACCACGTCACCCACCTTGACCTGATAGGACGGGATGTTGACGCGCTTGCCGTTCACCAGGATGCCGTTGTGGCGCACGATCTGGCGCGCTTCGGAACGCGATGCCCCGAAGCCCATGCGGAAGGACACCGTGTCCAGGCGGCTTTCCAGCAGTTGCAGCAGGTTCTCGCCGGTGATGCCCTTGCGGCGTTCGGCTTCCTTGTAGCCCTTGCGGAACTGGCGCTCGAGGATGCCGTAGATGCGCCGCACCTTCTGTTTCTCGCGCAGTTGCACGCCGTAGTCGGACAGGCGCGTGTTGCGCTGGCCGTGCTGGCCGGGCGCGTAACTGCGGCGCTCGATCGCACACTTGTCGGTGAAGCACTTCTCGCCCTTCAGGAACAGCTTCTCGCCTTCCCGTCGGCACTGGCGGCACTTCGCGTCGGTATTCCTTGCCATCGTCGATGACCTCTTGCTTCTAGATGCGACGCTTCTTCGGCGCACGGCACCCGTTATGGGGAACCGGCGTCACGTCGGAGATGCTGGTGATCTTGAAACCCACGTTGTTCAACGCCCGCACGGCGGACTCGCGGCCCGGACCCGGGCCCTTGATGCGGACCTCGAGGTTCTTCACGCCGCATTCCTGCGCGGCCTTGCCGGCAGATTCCGCGGCCACCTGTGCGGCGAAGGGGGTCGACTTGCGCGAGCCCTTGAAGCCGGCGGCGCCGGAAGTGGCCCACGACAGCGCGTTGCCCTGCCGGTCGGTGATGGTGATGATGGTGTTGTTGAAGGAAGCGTGGACGTGCGCGATACCTTCCGCGACGTTCTTCTTGACCTTCTTGCGCACCCGGGTCTGAGCTTTAGCCATTTGAGCGTGTCCTCGAATCCTGCTTGACTGTTACTTCGACGCCGCGCGCACGGCCTTGCGCGGGCCCTTGCGGGTACGCGCGTTGGTGCGCGTTCGCTGGCCGCGCACCGGCAGGCCGCGGCGATGACGTGTGCCGCGATAGCAGCCGAGATCCATGAGACGCTTCACGTTCATGGATACCTCGCGGCGCAGATCACCCTCCACCGTGTAGCGGCCCACCTGCTCGCGCAGCTTGTCCATCTGCGCGTCGGAGAGGTCCTTGATCTTGGTGGTCGGGGTCACGCCCGCATCGGCGCAGATCTTCTTCGCGCGCGGGCGACCGATGCCGAAGATGGCCGTGAGGGCGATCTCGGTGTGTTGGTGGTTGGGGATGTTGACCCCTGCGATGCGTGCCATGCGTGACCTTCGTTCGCTTGAATGTCTTTGGGTTGTGCCGGAGCCGTTCTCAGCCCTGACGCTGCTTGTGCCGCGGATCCTCGCAGATCACCCGGACCACCCGATTGCGGCGGATGATCTTGCACTTGCGGCAGATTTTCTTGACGCTTGCCTGGACTCTCATTTCAGTTCTCCTACTTGGCCCGGAACACGATTCGGGCTCGACTCAGATCGTACGGCGTCAGTTCCACGGTCACCTTGTCGCCCGGCAGGATCCGGATGTAGTGCATGCGCATCTTTCCGGATATATGCCCCAGCACCACATGGCCGTTCTCCAATTTCACCCGGAAGGTCGCATTCGGCAGGGTTTCGACGATCTCCCCCTGCATCTGAATGGTTTCTTCCTTCGACATACGGTAGCGTCACCCTCTCTAACGCGTCGGAAACGAGGCGCCGCTCTTGAAGTTGGCCTTCTTGAGCAGGCTCTCGTACTGGTGCGACATCATGTAGGCCTGCACCTGCGACATGAAGTCCATCGTGACGACCACGATGATGAGCAGGCTGGTACCGCCGAAATAGAACGGCACGTTCTTCCAGACGATCAGGAATTCGGGCAGCAGACAGACCAGGGTCACGTACAGCGCACCGGCCAGGGTGAGGCGCATGATGATGCGCTCGATGTACTTCGCGGTCTGCTCGCCGGGGCGGATGCCGGGCACGAATGCCCCGCCCTTCTTGAGATTCTCGGCCGTTTCCTTCGGGTTGAACACCAGCGCCGTATAGAAGAAGCAGAAGAAGATGATCGCCGAGGCATACAGCAGCACGTAGATCGGCTGACCGGGGTGCAGCGTGGCACCGATGCTGCGCAGCCAGGCCATGCTCTCGTTGGTACCGAACCATCCGGCCAGTGTCGCCGGAAACAGGATGATCGACGACGCAAAGATCGGCGGAATCACGCCTGCGATGTTCAACTTGAGCGGCAGGTGCGAGCTTTGTCCGCCGTAGACCTTGCGGCCCACCTGGCGCTTGGCGTAGTTCACGAGGATCTTGCGCTGCCCCCGCTCGACGAACACCACGAAAGCGGTCACCAGGATGGCTGCGGCGAACAGGAACAGCACCAGCGGAATCGAGTACGACCCGGTCCGGGTGAGTTCGAGCGTGCTGCCGATAGCGCGCGGCAGACCCGCCGCGATACCTGCGAAGATGATGAGCGAGATGCCGTTGCCGATGCCGCGCTCGGTGATCTGCTCGCCCAGCCACATCAGGAACATCGTCCCTGTGACCAGGGTCACCACCGTGGTGAAGCGGAACGCGAGACCCGGGTCGATCACGAGGCCCCTCTGGGATTCCAGCGCGATGGCGATGCCCAGGCCCTGGAACGTGGCAAGCGCCAGCGTGCCGTAGCGGGTGTACTGGGTGATCTTGCGCCGGCCTGCCTCGCCTTCCTTCTTCAGTGCTTCCAACTGCGGCGACACGACCGTCATCAGCTGCATGATGATCGAGGCCGAGATGTACGGCATGATCCCCAGCGCGAAGATGGTGAAGCGCGACAGCGCTCCGCCCGAGAACATGTTGAACATGTCCAGGATGCCGCCCTGCTGGCTCTTGAACAGCTCCGCCAGCTGGTCGGGATCGATCCCCGGGACCGGCACGTGGGCGCCGATCCGGTAGACGATCAGCGCTCCGAGCAGGAACAGCAGCCGGCGCTTGAGATCGCCGAACTTGCCGCTCATGCCGAGGAGGCCGTTGTCGTTAGCCACGGTTTCGTCCTGGTCCCGTTCAGGCTTCGGCGACGCTGCCGCCGGCCGCTTCGATGGCGGCCTTGGCACCCTTGGTGGCCTTGACCCCGGTCAGCTTGACGGCGCGCGAGATCTTGCCGTTCAGGATCACCTTCGCTGCCTTGGCGAGCGAATGCACGATGCCGGCCTGCTTCAGTGCCGCGAGATCGACCGCGTCGAGGCCCAGCTTGTCGAGGGTCGACAGGCGCACTTCCACTGTGTCGTCCGCGGAAAGCGAAACGAAGCCGCGCTTGGGCAGGCGGCGCTGCAGCGGCATCTGACCGCCTTCGAAGCCCACCTTGTGGAAACCGCCGGAACGGGACTTCTGGCCCTTGTGGCCGCGACCGGCCGTCTTGCCGAGGCCGCTGCCGATGCCACGGCCGACGCGTCGCTTCGCGTGCTTGGCGCCGTCGGCCGGCTTGATGTCGTTCAGTTTCATGTCAGCCCTCGGCCTTCACCAGATAGGCAACCTTGTTGATCATGCCGCGCACCGCGGGCGTATCTTCCAGCTCGACGGTGTGGCGGATCCGGCGCAGGCCCAGCCCGCGCACCGTGGCACGGTGAGACTCGCGCGTGCCGGCAATGCTGCGTACCAGCGTGACCTTGACCGTCTTCTTCGCTTCGCTCTTGGCCATGGCTTACCCCAGGATCTCTTCCACGGTCTTGCCGCGCTTCGCGGCGATCTCCGCCGGCGTGTTCATCGACAGCAGGCCGTTGATGGTGGCGCGCACAACGTTGTAAGGATTGGTGGAGCCGATGCACTTGGCGAGCACGTTGGTGACGCCCATCACCTCGAAGATGGCGCGCATCGCACCGCCGGCGATGATGCCGGTACCCTCGGAGGCCGGCTGGATGTAGACCTTCGCCGCGCCGTGAATGCCCAGGACCGCGTGCTGCAGCGTCCCGTTCTTGAGGCTCACCTTCACCAGCTTGCGGCGGGCTTCGTCCATCGCCTTCTGCACGGCGACCGGCACTTCGCGCGCCTTGCCCTTGCCCATGCCGATGCCACCGTCCCCGTCGCCGACCACCGTCAGCGCCGCGAAACCGAGGATACGACCACCCTTCACGACCTTGGTGACGCGGTTCACGGAGATCATCTTCTCCCGCATCCCGTCGCCGCGGTCGTCGCTCACCTGCTGCATGCTTCTCGCCATGGCTTGTCTTCCCTCAGAACTCGAGACCGGCCTCGCGGGCCGCGTCTGCTAGGGCCTTGATGCGGCCGTGGAAACGGAATCCGGACCGATCGAAGGCAACCGCGCTGACACCCTTGGCCTTGGCCTTCTCCGCGATGCGCTTACCCACGATCTGAGCCGCCTCCACGGTCGACCCGTGCTTGACCTGGGTCTTGACCTCGGCCTCCACGGTCGATGCCTGGGCGATGACGTGCGAGCCGGTCGCGTCGATCACCTGCGCATAGATATGGGCGTTCGAGCGGAAAACCGAGAGCCGCACGGCATTGAGCTCGGCGATCTTGTGGCGCGTCTGGCGGGCCCGGCGCAAACGCGCCTCTTTCTTGGTCAGCATGATGTCTAGTCCCGTTACTTCTTCTTGGTTTCCTTGATCACCACGCGCTCGTCGGCGTAGCGCACACCCTTGCCCTTGTACGGCTCCGGCGGACGGTAGGCGCGGATCTCGGCGGCAACCTGCCCCACCTTCTGTTTGTCGGTGCCCTTCAGCACGATCTCGGTCTGGGTCGGCGTCTCCGCCTTCACACCCTTCGGCAATTTGTGCACGACCGGGTGGGAGAAGCCGAGGGTCAGGTTGATGCCGTCGCCTTGCGCCTGGGCGCGATAGCCCACACCCACCAGGGTGAGCTTGCGCTCGAAGCCCTTGGTCACGCCCAGCACCATGTTGGACACCAGGGCGCGCAACGTGCCGGACATGGCGTTCGCCTGCTGCGTTTCGTTGGCCGCGACGAAAGTGAGCTTGTCGCCGTCCTTCTGCACGACCACGTCGCCGTTCAACGGCTGCGTCAGGCTGCCGAGCGGGCCCTTGATGGCGATCTGGTCGGCCGCGACGTTGACCTCGACGCCCGAGGGCAGATTCACCGGATATTTCGCGATACGAGACATGGCGCTCGATCCTTACGCGACGATGCAGAGCACTTCACCGCCCACGCCCTGGGCGCGGGCCCGGCGGTCGGTCATGACGCCCTGACTGGTGGAAACGATGGCGATGCCGAGCCCGTTCATCACGTTCGGGATCTCGCGCGCGGCCTTGTAGATGCGCAGGCCGGGACGGCTCACGCGCTCGATGCGCTCGATCACGGGACGGCCGGCGTAGTACTTCAGGCCGATCTCGAGGGTCGGCTTGCCTTCGTTCGGGCGCACCGCGAAGTCATCGATATAGCCTTCGTCCTTCAACACCTTCGCGATGGAAGCTTTCAGCTTGCTCGCGGGCATCGAGACCGAGGGCTTCTCGGAGGTCTGCGCGTTGCGGATGCGGGTCAGCATATCCGCGATCGGATCGCTCATGCTCAT
>JAIEQG010000049.1 GCA_019747905.1 Burkholderiales bacterium | reverse complement strand
CCTTCCCCCACCGGAGGTGGGGGAAGGAGTGCAACTACGTAGCTGTGGCGCGATGATGGGCGCGGAGTACGTTCCCTCCCCCGGCTATGCCGGGGGAGGGTCAGGGTGGGGGCAAGCGGCGGTTGCGCGTGCGACTGCCCCCATCCCGGCCTTCCCCCATCGTTGATGGAGGAAGGAGTGCATCTCCTGGCGATGCCGTATCGCTACGGCAGCCGCGGCCCCAGATCCCGCGCCGCTTCCTGCGCCGCCATGCGCATCGTCACCGTCGATTCGCGCGTGGTCTCGAACGAGTACGATAGCTCGTCGATGCCTTCCCACGCCACGCTGCCGTCCTCGCTGTCCCAGATCTGCAGGAACATGCGCATGATCGCGTACTGCGTCTGGGACACGTTGAGACCGAAGATGCCGAAGCGCGATTTCGCGCCCTGCTCGAACCGCGCGAGCTTGAGTTGCGCGAGATAGCGCGCGCCCGTGGCTTCGGCCACCTGGTGCAGGATCGCGCGGTTGAACACGCCGGTCAGGCGATAGTCGGCGTACATGTGCTGATAGTCGTCGATCAAATGTGCACGGTTCACCGCGGAGAGCACTTCGGGCAACGGGATCAACCGCAGGTCGGGCCTTTCCTTGGCGAGCGCTTCGGTGAAGAGCAGCGCGAGGGTCTGCCGATCCTCCTCCTGGCCGGTGACCGTCGACGGGGTGAGGAACGCGAGCCCGCCTGACTTGAGATCGCCGTTGCGCAGCGTGTTGATCCGGGTTTCGGGCGTGGAGTAGCGCTGGATCACGCCGGTGCAACCGGCCAGCATCAGGGCGGCTGCCGCAACGAATACGCGGCGATGGGAGTTCGCGATCACGGAGTCAATCCTTGCAGGAAGAAATCGGGGAGATCAGGTCGGAATCGGCACGCCTGCGGCGACGTAGCTCGCTTCCATCAGTTCGAGGGTGTGAATGTTGTCGAGGCGGTCGGTGCCGAACGCCTCGCCGGTGCGCAAGCCGTGCACGAAATCCTGCACCGCCCCGGTGAAACAGATCTGGTAGTTCTTCGCGAGGTCGAACAGCGCGGGCGCCTCCGGAGAGCCTTCGAAAAACAACCGGTCGCGATCGTAGACGAGTGTGCCCAGAGTGCCCATGACTTCGAAGCGGTCCACGGGCAAGGGTGGATAGCCCGGTGCGGAAATGTTGCCGTCCAGCACGACGGTCATGCCGTTGCGGCCGGCGAGCGTCACCACGGCGACGTCCTCGCCCGCCAGTTCGCGATTGACCTGGGCGACCTGTGCGCTCTGCACCTGCAGCGGGCCGAGGATCACCCGCATCGCATCGAGCTGGTGGATCAGCACTTCGAACAGCAGCAGCCGTTTGAACTGCCGCAGGTATGGCTGGCGCTTCAGAAGGAACGGCTCGCTCCCGTCGGCGGTGAAGCACGACGCCGAGCGCACCACCATGCGGGCATGCAGCACGTCGCCGATGCGGCCTTCCTCGATCCAGCGCCGCATCAACGCGTAGTGGGGCCGGTAGCGGTAGTTCTCGTGCACCATGAAGCGCACGCGGTCGCCCACGTACTCGATCAGCGCGCGCGCTTCGGCCACCGTCGCGCACAGCGGCTTCTGGCAGCAGACGTGGATGCCGGCGTCGGCCGCGAGGCGCGTGAGCGGCGCATGGGTTCCAACCGGCGTGATGATGTCCACGGCATCCGGCTTCTCGGCCGCCAGCATCTGCGCGAAGTCGGTGTAGGTCCGCGCGATGCCGTACTCGCGCGCTTTCGCCTGGGCTTTCTCCGGCACCGGATCACAGATGGCGACGAGTTCCACGCCTTCCATCTGTTTCCAGCCGGCCAGGTGGTACTGGCTGATGGCGCCCGCGCCGGCGATGGCCACCTTGAGCGAGCGATTCGACACCGTTGCTCTCATCGTTGGCCGGGGGTGCAGGGATACAGTTCCGTCAGGGCGCTGCGTACCGTGATGGCCGCGTTGTCGTCCCATTTGCCGAGGTTGTTGCGCATCCACTTGCGCACTTCCATCAGCATGCGTCGGTCGCGCACGTTGTCCGGCGCACAGATCTCGGTCCCGTCGAGCAGGTCGTTCACGGCCGCCACGTAGCCGAGCGCGATGGTGGTGTCCTTGAACGAACCGGTGGTGCTGGCGGCGGAGTCGAGCCAGCCGGACAGCGTCTTGGACGAAACGAACTCGGCGTGCGCGCCGGTCGCGGCTAGCGCGAGAGCGGCACAAGTGAAGAGTCTACGCATGGGCCCTCCCGCGAGCCAGGATGCAGGGATCCGCCGCGGGGCCGAAGTGCCGCCGTCCGGCGACGGCCGTGCGACCTTTGGCGAGCAGCGGTTGTCGAAGCCGATCTCGACGCGAATGGTTTTCCGGATCATGGATTTGCGTGTGACTTCGCACCGGAGTTTACCGCACGGCCCGGTAGCGTCCGGTGCGGGTCTCCCCGCCCCCCCAAAAAACTTGTACAGAAATTGCGGAATAGCACTTGCGCGCCGCGAAAAGACGCTTAACATCCGCCCTCGCGTTTCGTGGACCCCAGGGTCCCGCGGCGTGCATGGAGCAACAACACGGGACCACCGATGGCAACTGCTACCAAGAAACCCCTGACCGAAGCTCAACTCCTCGCCGCTCCGGCGAAGGACTACATGAACGAGGACCAGCTCGCGTTCTTCCGCCAGCGTCTCCTCGACCTCAAGCGGGAACTCTTGGCGAACGTCCGCGACACCAGCGAACACCTGCGCGAAACCGAGGCCGCGAGCGACCCGTCGGACCGCGCGACCCAGGAAGAGGAACAGGCGATCGAACTGCGCACCCGCGACCGCGAGCGCAAGCTCCTGAAGAAGATCGAAGAGGCGCTGGGGCGTATCGACGACGGCAGCTACGGCTTCTGCAGCGAATCGGGCGAACCGATCGGTGTGCGCCGCCTGCTGGCCCGCCCGACCGCGACCCTGACCATCGAGGCCCAGGAGCGCCGCGAGCGCATGCAGCGCATGTTCGGGGACTAAAAATTGAGTACGCCCCCGATGGGCCTGCGGCCCTTCCCCCCAAGGGGGCCAGCCCGCTTGGGGCGGCCCGGCGCGGGCTGCACGCTCGACGCAGCCGTTGTTGTTTGACAGGGCAGGTTCCACCTCACAAAATAAGAATAATTCCTATTTGTAGATCACCCACCGGCGGGTTCGCGGGCGCTGCGAGCGCTGCTGCCGCCGGTGCGGCGCCCGAACTGCCCGCCTGCCGGGTCCCGGCCCGCCGTTTCCCGGAGGAGAACCCGCATGCATGACCCCCAGCCGTTCGGCTTCAGTTCCTTTCTGCAGCAGACCGATGCCGTCGGCTTGCTCGTGCTGCTGCTGCTGCTCGGCATGTCGGTGGCGAGCTGGGCGGTGATCGTCTTCAAGGGGCTGCGAATCATCAGTGTGCGCAAGAGCGCGCGCACCATCATGGATGACTTCTGGTCGGCGCCGAACGTGTCGCACGTCGTGTACGGGCTGCGCGACAAGGCCAGCAACCCGTTCGCCACGCTGGTGCTCTCCGGCGTCAACGCCGCTGCCCACCACCAGCGCCACCAGGGCGGTCGGCTCGGCGATGCCCTCACCTTGTCGGAGTTCGTGACCCGTGCGTTGCGCCAGGGTATCAACACCGCGCAGTCCCGCCTCGAAACCGGCTTGTCGCTGCTCGCATCCGTGGGCAGCACGGCCCCGTTCGTCGGGCTGTTCGGCACCGTCTGGGGCATCTATCACGCGCTGATCGCCATCGGCGCCAGCGGTCAGGCAACCATCGACAAGGTGGCCGGCCCGGTGGGCGAGGCGCTCATCATGACGGCGCTCGGCATTGCCGTGGCCGTGCCGGCGGTGCTGGGCTACAACGCCCTCACCCGGGTCAACCGCGTGATCCTCGCGCAACTCGACGCCTTCGCGCACGATCTGCACGGATTTCTCGCGACCGGCGCCCGTGTGGACGTCGGTGCGGCTCCGCCGGAAGCGCCGCGCACCGCGCCCACCCGCGCCCAGACCGCCTGATACCGGCGATAACTGATCATGGCCTTCGGCAGCTTCGACCAGCAGGGCGGCAACCAGCCCATGTCCGAGATCAACGTGACACCGTTGGTGGACGTGATGCTGGTGCTCGTGATCAT
Source organism: Burkholderiales bacterium (assembly GCA_019747905.1). Taxonomy (GTDB): domain Bacteria; phylum Pseudomonadota; class Gammaproteobacteria; order Burkholderiales. Next base: position 18,936 of record JAIEQG010000049.1, on the reverse strand, counting down.
CTTCATCATTACCGCGCCGCTGCTCACCCACGGCATCAAGATCGATCTGCCCAAGGCATCCAGCACGGCCAACCCGGAAAAACCGGAGACCGTGACTCTGTCACTCGATGCCAAGGGCAAGGTGTTCTGGAATGACCAGCCGGTGCCCGACGAGCAACTCGCCGCCAAGATGGCGGAGGCTGCAGCCAAGCAGCCGCAGCCCGAGCTGCATCTGCGTGCCGATCACAACACCCGTTACCAGAAGCTCGCCGAAATCATGTCGGCCGCCCGTAACGCGGGTCTGACCAAGCTGGGGTTCGTGACGGACCCGTCGCCTGCTGCCGAGCGGTGAGGGTCCGGGGGTAGCGCGGCTGGCGTGATGCCCCGCGATCCTACCGCCGAGGTGCGGCGCGCGCGTCCGTTGCTCGGGACTCTGGTCGAGGTCGCGGTGTGCGGTGGTCCCGATCCCGGTCCTGCCATCGAGGCGGCGTTCGCAGCCGTCGCGTCAGTCCACTCGCTGATGAGCTACCACGATCCGGCGAGTGACATCGCCCGGCTCAATCGGCAGGCGTACCGTCGCCCTGTCTCGGTACACCCCGCCACCTTCGAAGTCCTGCAGGCTGCCCTCGATTGGTCGCGTCGAACCGACGGAGCCTTCGATGTGAGCATCGCTCCGCAGTTGGAGCGCCAGGGCCTCCTCCCGCGCTTTCGGTCCGGCATCGCGACGGGTACGTGGCGCGACATCGAGTGCCTGCCAGGCCGGCGCGTGCGGTTCCACCGGCCGTTGCGCATCGACCTGGGTGGCATCGCCAAGGGCTACGCCGTGGACCGCGCCTGCACCGCGTTGGAGCGCAACGGTGTCTCGAGCGCCATGGTCAACGCCGGCGGTGACCTGCGGGTGGTCGGCTCGACGGCGTGGCCCATCGCTGTGCGCCATCCAACCCAACCAGGGCATCGTCTGCCGCTGTGCGAGCTTGCCGACGGCGCCATTGCCACCAGCGCGGCCTACTACCTGCCGGGAGGGTTCGGCCATCGCCGTACGCGCGCCCTGGTGGACGGACGCAGCCGCATGCTGCGCGAATGGTGCGGCAGCGTTTCGGTGAGCGCTGCCACCTGCGCCAAGGCCGATGCGCTGACCAAAGTGGTGGGGTTGATCGGCGTGCGAGCCGAAAGCATGCTGGTGCGCGAACGGGCTACGGCGTGCATCATCGGCGCCACGGGCACGACTCGCATCCTTGGGGTGGTGGGCGCGTAAAGTGAGATCCTCCCGATGGGCCCACGGCGCTTCCCACCAGAGGACCAGCCGTGCTGGGGCGGCCCGGCAAGGGCCAAGCCGTTGTGCGATGCTGCCGTCCACCTCATGTTGAATCCGCTCGAACTCACCGGACGCACCCGAACCCACATCGTGCAGCTGGAACAACCGCGCGTTGCGCTCCATCGCGATGCCGCGGACGATTTCCTGGCGATGTGCACCGCGGCCCGCGCCGAAGGCATCGAGATCGCGGTGTTCAGCGGCTTTCGCGATTTCGACTCGCAGCTCGCCATCTGGAACCGCAAGTTCCGCGGTGAGCGCGTGCTGCTCGACGAGCATGGCCAACCGCTCGACCACGCGAGCCTGAGCGAAGAGGAGATCGTCGGCCATATCCTGCGGTGGTCGGCGCTGCCGGGTGCCAGCCGGCATCACTGGGGCAGCGAGCTGGATCTGTACGATGCGGCGGCGTTGCCCGAGGGCTATCGCATTCAACTCGTACCCGCCGAGTACGCGCAAGACGGTGTGTTCGCGCGGCTCGCTGCATGGCTCGCCGACCATGCAATGCGCTACGGCTTCTTTCGCCCGTACCTCGAGTTTCTCGGGGGTGTGTATCCGGAACCGTGGCACTGGAGTTATGCGCCGGTGTCGGTGTCGGCGCTGGCCGCGCTGACCCCCGAGGTGATCGCCGAAGCGGTCGCCGGCAGCGAACTGCTCGGCAAGGAGCGCGTGCTCGCGCGGCTCGCCGACGTCTATGGCCGCTACGTGCTGGCGGTGGCGCCGGCACCGGCCGGCATCGCACTCGCGTAGGCTGATAGCGCGCTGTCGAGGCGCGGCAGGAACGAGTCCAGGCCAGTTGCAGCCGTGTTGGTTCGCAGCTTCTGCAGCTCGGCGCGCAGTTCCGCCGAGCGCTCGCCGTCGATGTGGCGGGCGAGCGCACGCCCCTGCTGGACCACCAGGTCAATGAGCGCGAGCGGCTCGCGTGCCGCGTATTCCTCGAGCGCTCCGGCGTAGCGGCGGGCGAGCGCGGCATCGCCGCCGTCGATGGCGATCTCGATGCCGATCTTGTAGAAGTGGAAGTAGCAGTGGCTCACGCAGTCGCCTTCGAGCAGGCGTTCGCCTTCCGCCAGCGCCCATGCTCGCCGCTCGGCATCACTCGTCACCTGCGCCATGCACACCAGGATCGTCGGGCCGAAATAGTTCACCGAGGTCGCCTGCGCGATCTCCCACGCGCGCTCCAGCAGCGGCAGCGCTTCGGCGTCGTTGCCTTGCGCATGCAGGTAGATCGCCTTGAACATGAGGCCGTCGGCTTCGAAGCGCCGTGAACCCACGCGCCGCGACAGGCTGATGGCCCGCTCCGCCGTGTTCAGCGCCTCGTTCCATTGACCGGCAAGAACGTGGATCTCGGCCAGCGCGACGTCGGCGAGTGCGTCGGCGCGCCGGTCGCCGAGGCTGCGCGCGATCGACTTGGCCTGCTCGGCGAGAGTACGCGCGGCCGGCAACTCCGCGCGGGCGAGATGGGTGAGGGCCAGCATGGGCAGGTTCGACACTTCCACGCGCACCAGCCGGCGTTCGCGCGCCAGCGCGACGCACGCGGTGAACATGCGATGGGCGCTCTGCAACCGGCCACGCTGGTAGTGGGCATCGCCGAGCCCGCCTTGCGCGCGCGCCTGCAAGTCCGCCGCACCGGCCCGTTCCGCGAGCTGGAGCGCACGCTCGTAGGCATGCAGGCAATCATCGAAGCGCCCGATCGGAAAACACGCGCTGCCGCGCAGGATCTCCACCTGCGCCTGGGTGCGCACGTCTTCGATGCGCGCCGCGAGCGGTCCGGCCTCGGCCAGCACTTCCAACGCTTCGGTCTGGCGGTCTAGCACGCGCAGTGCGGCGGCCAGGCCCAGCAGGCAGCGGCAGCGCGCGGCATCGGTGCGCGCCAGCGCGAGAGCGGCGTGGTAGTGCTCCACCGATTCGCGCACCGCGCCGGAGTCGGCCATGGCATCGGCCGACAGGCACAGCAGGTCCACGCGCAGGGTCTCGTCGGGTCCGCAATCGAGCCCGCGCCGCGCAAGCCGCAACGCACGTTCCATGTGATTGCGGGCGGCTTCGCGCTTCGCCGCTTCGAGAAAAGCGCGGGGAGCGCCCGCATCGCCGGCCGCGGCCAGATGCTCGGCCGCGAGCGCGCCATCGCGACCGGCGAAGTGCTCCGCGGCGCGCAGGTGCAGCGATACCCTGGCATCACGCAGCAGCGAGGCAGCGACCGCTTCCTGGATCAGCGCGTGGCTGAACGCGTACCCCTCCGGATCCTCGCGCAACAGCGACTGTGCGATCAGCGCGTCCGGCCGGTAGTCGGGATCGTTCAGCAACACCGCGAGCGCAGCACCGGTGAAGCGCTGGCCCAGTACCGCGGCGGCCTGCAGCGCACGCCGTTCGTTGGCGGCGAGGGAGTCGAGCCGGGCGAGCACCACGTTCTGGATCGAGCCCGGCACGGCGGCACCGCGGGCACCGTAACGCAGGAGCTGGTCGAGAAACAGCGGATGGCCTTGCGCGCGTGCCACGCAATCCTCGAGGAACTCGGCGTCGTCGACCCCGTAGCCCCAGGCGAGCCGCAGCGCTTCCTCCGGCGCCAGGGGCTGCAGCTTGAGGGCCGTGAGGGCTTCGTCGCCCATCAGCTCGGCCCAGTGGCTGGCCGGATGGTCGGGCTGGGGCCGGGTGCACACCACCAGCAGCACCGGTTGATCGCGCGTGCCGCGCGCTACCGCATCGAGCATGCGACGCGTACCAGCTTCGGCCCAATGCAGGTCGTCGACTGCCAGCACTAACGGGCGCTGGCGCGCTGCCGCCGCCACGGCCCGGATCGCCGCGAGCTGGCGCGCACGGTCGCGCGCGGCGTCGTCCATGGCATCCCACATGGCGGCGTCGCGGCCGCGCGGGGGCAGATCGAGCAAGTCCCCGAGCGGCGCGTGCAGCGAGGGCGTCAACACGAGGCGTTCGACGCCTTCCTCCAACCGGCGCGCGCGCAGAACGACGTCACCGCTGGCGGGCACGCCGAGGATGTCCGACAGCAAGGCACGCATCGGTTCTGCCGCTAGGCCGCCACCGAAGTCGAGCGTGCGTGCGAGATGTACGGCGAAGCCGCGTGCCGAAGCCTGCTGCAGCAGGTGCGCGAGCAGGCGGCTCTTGCCGATGCCGGCCTCGCCTTCGATCAGCAGCAGGTGGCCGTTGCGCCGATCGATCACGCGGCCCAGTGCAGCGGCAGCGGTGCTTACCTCGGCGGTGCGGCCCGTGAACGCGATCGCCCGCGCGCGGCTCACGTGGCCGATGCCGCGCACTCGCCACAACTGCAGCGGTCCGCCGAGCGCGGCGATGCCGATGTCGGGCAGGGCTTCGGCGTCCACGCGCTCGCCCATGGCCTGCACCACCGGATCGGCCACCCACACTTCGCCTGCGGGCGTCTGCTCCATGATGCGTGCGGCGAGGCTCACCGGGGCGCCGGTGACCGTCACCTGGCCCTCTTCGCGGCTCGCGATCACGCGGCCGCTGGCGACGCCCGCTTTTACCGCAAGGCTCACTTCTGCCGATGGGCGGACGCGTTCCAGTTCGGCTCCTAGGGCCAGAGCCGCACGCAACGCGCGCGAGGCGTCGTTGCCGTGGGCGACCGGGGCACCGAACACCATCATGACGCGGGCGCCGATGAAGTTCGTCAGCAGGCCGCCGCTGTCGCGCACTACCCGCCGCACGCCTTCGCGATAGCGGGTGAGGAATTCGTGGACGCTCTCGACGTCCTGGGTCGCGGCATAGGCCGTGAAGCCGGTGAGGTCGGCAATGGCGACCACGGCTTCGCGTGCGCCCGAGGAGACCTCCGCGGTGTCCGCGCGCGGTGCTTCGAGCGGCTCGGCCGGGACCGTGACCGGCGGTGCCGCCAAGGTGCCCGACGCGGTGCCGGGTTGCCGCCGCTGTTCCACGATCGAGCGGTGCAGCGCCTCGGTCTCCGGGTCCGGCTGCACGCCGAGTTCGGTCGCGAGCAGCGTGCGGCAGCGTCGGTACTGGCGCAGCGCATCCGCCGGCCGGCCGAGGCGCACGTACAACTGCATCAGGTGGCGGTGGATGTCTTCCCGCAGCGGCTCCATGGCGAGCAGCCGCGCGGCGTTCTCGGCGGCCCGCGCGAACTCACCGCGATCGCCCAGCCGGCGCGTCAGCACGGTGCCCGCACCGGCCGCGACGCCGCGCAACCGCTCCGCCTCGGCGGTGCGCCAGTCGTCGAACTCCGGGGCGTCGACGCGCAGGCCCGCGAGCAGTTCGCCGCGGTAGAGGTCGAGTGCCCGTTCGAGCGCTTCGTCGTCGCCCGTCCGGGCCGCCAGGGCTTCGAGTTCCCACACGTCCACCGCAGTTACCGCCGGGGCCAGCAGCACGGTTTCGGTGTCCGCTTCCACCGCCGGTGCGGCCCGGCGGATGGCAGTGAGTGCCTGACGCAGGCTGGCCCGGGCCTGCTCCTCCGCCGTGTCGGCCCAGAGCAACGCCGCGAGCTGTTCGCGCGGGACCGCCCGGCCGCGCGCCAGCGCCACGTAGGCGAGGAGCGCGCGGGCCTTCTTCGGCAGCGGGGCCGTGGGCGCGTCGTCGGCAGCGACGAGTTCGAAGGTGCCGAGCAGGTGGAGGCGCAGGGTGCTCAACGCGTGCTCTGGATGGTGCGAAGCAACAGATTCTAGGCAGGTCGCGCCGCCATCGCCACCGTTCGAAGGAAGGATTTTCACGCTGCTTTCACGGCAGGTTCCACGAACCGCTCACGCCGGGGGCCTTGAATGGCACCCATGCCGACCCGGCAAACCCGAACAGGAGAAGAACATGGCATTGCATGACAACCGCGGAAACCCGGTTTCCGCCACCCGCCAGCAATCGATCGACGGCTATGACGCCGCCCTGCACCTGCTGCACGGCTACTACGGCGACCCGCTGGGTGCCATCGACGCGGTGCTGGCCGAGGACCCCGAGTTCGTGATGGGGCATTGTTTCCGGGCTGCATTGATGTTGATTTCCTCCGAAGCGGCCGCGGTTCCCGCCCTGGTCCAATCGGTGGAGGCGGCCGAACGCCTGGCGGGACGCGCCAATGACCGCGAGCGTGGCCACATCGCCGCGGCGCGCGCCTGGATCGAGGGTGACTTCGAGAGGGCAGTCTGGCTCTACGGCAGCGTGCTGGCCGACCACCCGCGCGACGGCCTGGCACTGCAGGTGGCGCACCTGGGCGATTTCTTCCTGGGACAGTCGCGCATGCTGCGCGATCGCGTGGCTTCGGTGCTGCCGCGCTGGCACACCGGCGTGCCGGGATACGGCTTCGTGCTGGGCATGCATGCCTTCGGCCTGGAAGAGATGGGCGAGTACGCCCGGGCCGAAGAGACCGGCCGCGCGGCGCTCGCGCTCAATCCGCGCGACCCGTGGGCGACCCACGCCGTGGCGCATGTCATGGAGATGCAGGGTCGGCACCCCGAAGGCATCCGCTGGCTGGAGGATTCGAGCCAGGACTGGTCGCCCGACAACGGCTTCGCGTTCCATAACTGGTGGCACCTGGCGCTCCAGTACCTGGATCTGGGCGATCACCCGCGTGTCCTCAACCTGTACGACGAGGGCGTGCGTCCGCACGCATCCAACGTCGTGCTGGAGCTGATCGACGCCTCGGCGCTGCTGTGGCGCCTGCACCTGCGCGGTGCGTCGCTGGGCGACCGCTGGCGGCCGCTGGCGGACACCTGGGCCGGACGGGTCGACGAAACCTACTACGCGTTCAACGACGTGCACGCGATGATGGCCTTCGTCGCCGACGGCCGCCAGGCCGAAGCGCAGCGCCTGCTGTCGAACCTCGAGCGCCGTGCCAACGAAGGCGGCACCAACGCCATGATGACCAGCGAAGTGGGCATCGCCCTCAGCCGGGCGCTGCTCGCGTTCGGCCGCGAGGACTACACGACCTGCGCGCAACTGCTCCTGCCGGTGCGCTTCATCGCGCATCGATTCGGCGGCAGTCACGCGCAGCGCGACCTGATCCATCTCACGCTGACCGAAGCCGCCACGCGCGCCGGCATGGCCCCGCTGGCCCAGGCCCTCGCCGAAGAGCGCGTGGAGATCAAGCCCACTAGCCCGCACAACTGGACGCTGCTGCAACGCGCCCGGATGGTGGCCATCAACCGCCGCGGTGCCGAGGAGGCGCAACTGCACTCGGTGCGCGCGCAGCACACCGCCGTCTCGGCGCTGCGGGCGCTCACGCCGGCGGCCGCCTGATCCTGGACTCTCCACTGGAGCACCTCCGATGACGACCCTCAAACTGAAACGCTCGACCATCAGCCTGACCGACGTCGGCTCCGGACCTGCAGTCGTGCTGCTGCACGGCAGCGCCAGCTCGCGGCACCAGTGGCGCAAGCTCGCGACCCAGCTCGCCGGGCGCTACCGCGTGCTGGTGCCGGATCTGCACGGCTACGGCGAAACCGTCCTGCACGACAGCTCGCCGCCGCGCCTGTCCGACGAAATCGGGATCGTGCGCGGCCTGGCCGATCACATCGGCGAGCCGTTCCACCTGGTGGGCCATTCCTTCGGCGGCGCGATCGCGCTGGGTGCCGCACGACTGGTGCACGACCAGCTCGCTTCCCTCACGTTGTTCGAACCCGCGTCCTTCCACTTCCTGCGCGAAGCCGGTGACACCGAAGCGTGGAACGAGATCGACGCCATCGCCCAGCAGCACATGGGGCTGGCGTGGGAGCGCAAGCTCGAGGCCTGCGCCGATCTGTTCATGGGTTACTGGATCGGCATTCCCGCGTGGAAGTCCATGCCCGAGGAGCGGCGAGCGGTGATCATCGCCGCCATGCCCAAGATAGCGTTCGAGTGGCGCTGGATCACGCTGGTGGAGGACGCGCTCGCCCGCTATGCGCGGATCGACGCGCCGACGCTGCTGCTGCGTGGATCGCAGACTCGCGTGCCGCCGCGCCGCGTCATCGACCTGCTGCGCAACACGCTGCCCAACTGCCGCTTCGAGGAGATCCAGGGCGCCGGGCACATGGCGCCGGTGTCGCACCCGGAACTGGTGAACGCGATCATCGAGGCCCACCTCGACCGCCACCCGGCGGATCTCACAAACGCCCAGGCGGCTTAGGAGCCGTCGTGAATCCTGCCGATCTGCCGACCGCCGACCCGGCGCAACGTGCGCCGGTGCGCGACTTCTATGACGGCCTTGCGGCTTCCTATCACCTCATCTACGAGGACTGGGAGGAATCGATGGCCGAGCAGGCGCGCGCGTTGGACGTGCTGATCCGCGAGTTCGGCGGCCGGCCGGGCGACGAGGTGCTCGACGTGGCTTGCGGCATCGGGACCCAGGCGCTGGGCCTCGCGGCCCGGGGCTACGCCGTGACTGCATCCGATCTCTCGGTCGGCGCCATCACGCGGGCACGCCGCGAAGCGCTGCGGCGCGGGCTCGATCTCGACCTGTCGGTGGCCGACATGCGCCGCGCTCACGAGCATCACGCCAGCGGATTCGACGTGGTGCTGTGCGCCGACAACTCGCTGCCGCACCTGCTGAACGATTCCGATATCCTCGCAGCGCTGAAGCAGTTCCGGGCGTGCCTGCGCCCGGGCGGCGTCTGCGTGATCTCGGTGCGCGACTACGCCGAAGTCGAGCGCGGCGGCACCCAGGTCAAGCCCTATGGCCTGCGCCGTGACGGCGCCGCAACGTATGTGGCCTTCCAGGTGTGGGAATGGCGCGAACCGTTCTACGACCTCAGCCTGTACCTGGTGCGCGACGCGCTCGGCTCCCGCTGCAAGACCGAAGTGTTCCGTTCCACCTACTACGCCATCACCGTTCCCCAATTGATGAACCTGATGGTGCGTGCCGGCTTCGAGCATGTCGAGCGGCGCGATGACGTGCTGTTCCAGCCCGTGCTGGTCGGCATCCGTACTGCAGTCGAACAAGGAGTTCCATGAAACGAGGTGTTGGCATCCTGGTCGCGGCTATCGTCGCGATCCCGCTTGCGATCGGCATTGCCGTGATCGCGATCAAACTGACGAGTGACCGCAAGGCCGATCGGATCGTCTCCATCGAGGTGAAACCGGTCGCCTACGCCAGCGGGGAAGCGGCCATCGCCCGCGGCGGCTACCTGTTCCGCTCGCGCGGCTGCAGCCAATGCCATGGGGTCGACGGCGGCGGCAAGGTGGTGATCGACGATCCCAACGGACTTCACGTGGAATCGCCCAACATCACCATCGGTCCGGGCAGTTCGGTGAACGGCTACACCGAAACGGATTGGGTGCGTGCCATCCGCCATGGTGTGGATCGCACCGGCCATCCGCTGCTGATCATGCCGAGCGAGGACTACAACCGCCTCACCGACGAAGATCTCGCGGCACTGGTCGCCTACGTGCGCGCGCTGCCGCCCATAGCCGACAGGCCTGCGGTCGTGCGCTTCCCGCTGCTCGTGCAGGCGCTTTACGCGTTTGGCGTCGTCCGCGATGCAGCCGAGAAGATCGACCATACGTTGCCGCCAGCGCAGCCGGTGCCGGCGGGTGTCACGCCGGAGCATGGGGCCTATGTCGCGAACATGTGCATCGGGTGCCACCGGCGCGATCTCGCCGGCGGCCCGATCGCAGGGGCGCCGCCGTCGTGGCCGCCGGCGGCCGATCTCACGCCTCGCGCCGGTGGCGTGATGGCGCGCTATGACACGGGCGAGAAGTTCGTCGCCATGATGCGCACCGGCAAGCGGCCGGACGGCAGTACGGTGAGCGACGTGATGCCGTTCGCCAGCCTGGGCGCCATGGACGACACCGATCTGCTCGCACTGCATACCTACCTGCGCGCGCTGCCGGCACCGCAAACCAACCCGTGAAGGGGCAGCGCGGTGGAGGCTGTCGCGCGAAGGCGACACTCATTCCATGCACCGTCATGAATTTGTCGCGCTAGACTGATGTCTGAAGTTGCGCGGTCCGGCAGGTTTGCGGCCGAGCACCTCATCCTCAACCATACGGCATCAGGAGACCAACAACATGCCCTTTCGTCCCTTACTTCGCACCCTATCGGCTGTGCTGATCGTCTCGCTGCTCAACATGGGCATGCTCCAGACCGCGGGCGCCGCCGCCATCGACACGCAGGCCGCCATCGCGCTCGAAGACCGGGCTGCGGTGAACGCGCGCATCGACGAGCGGCTCGCGCGCGAGGACGTGCGCCAGGCCATGCAGAGCCTGGGAGTCGATCCCGACCAGGCCCGCGAGCGGGTCGCCGCGTTGACCGACGCCGAAGTGCTCCAGCTCGACGGCAAGCTCGCGCAACTGCCCGCGGCCGGCGACGGCGGCTGGTTCCTCCTGGTGATCGTTCTCGGGGTGCTGATCTTCCTGTTCGCATCGGGCAAGCTCAACTACCGCTGAACACGCAACGCCGCGTTGCGTGGCTGATCGCCGCCGTCCTCGCGACGGCGGTCGGTTGCGCCCATCGCGGCCCCTATCTCGCGCCCGGAGTCGAAGCGCTCCGGGCGCCGGATCGCGTCGAGCTGCAGGGCGTTCCGTTCTTTCCGCAGCGGGACTTCCAGTGCGGACCGGCGGCGCTCGCGACGGTGCTCGTGCACTCCGGGGTGGAGACTGCGCCGGCGGCGCTCGAACCGCAGGTCTACATCCCCGGGCGCAAGGGCAGCTTCCAGGTGGAGCTGCTCGCCGCGACGCGCCGGCAAGGGCGCATCGCCTACGTGCCGAAGCCGGAACTGCGGGCGCTGATCGCGGAGCTCACGCAGCGGCCGGTGGTGGTGCTGCAGAACCTCGGGCTCGAGGTGCTGCCGCAGTGGCACTTTGCGGTCGCCATCGGTTACGACGCCGCGCAGGACCAGGTCATCCTGCGCTCGGGTACCGAGCGGCGTCAGGTCATGGGTGTGCGCGAATTCCTGCGCACGTGGGCGCTGGGCAGCCAGTGGGCGATGCTGGCGCTGGCACCGGGTGAGCTGCCCGCCGCCGATGACCCCGATGGCTATGTTCGCGCCGTCGCGGATTTCGAAGCGCAACACGGTCCGGCGGCGGTGCTCGCCTATGCCGCGGCCGTGCAGCGCTGGCCGGATCATCGGCTCGCCCGTCTCGGCTACGCCAACGCGCTGCGGGCGGAAGGGCGCATCGCGGCCGCCGTGACCGAGTTCGACGTGCTGGCGGTGCGTGATCCGAACGATGCGATCGTGCTCAACAACCTGGCCGACGGACTGTTGCAGCTCGGTTGTCGTGATCGCGCCCGCGAAACCATCGAGCGGGCATCGCGTGCGCAGCCGGAGCCGGGCAGAATTCGCGCTGCGATCGAGGCGACGCGGCAGGAGATCGAAGCGAGTCCGGCGCAAGGGGGCGCGGCTTGCGCGCCTACGGAGGAACGACCATGAAGAAACTGATCGGAGCGGCGCTGATGGCCATGTCGATGGCGGCAGGATCGGGTGCAGTCGAGGCCCAGCAGAACGTGGTGGGCGTATGGCGGCTCGTCACCTACACATCGGTCGATCCTGATTCGGGCGCCGTGATCGAGCCCTTCGGACCGGCGCCGAAAGGGGTGCTGCACTACACCGCCGGCGGACGCATGTCGGCACTGCTGACCGCGGGCGATCGCAAGCGCTTCACCGCCGGCAACCGCATCAACGCGCCCATGGAAGAACGCGCCGAGGCCTTCGCGACTTCCAGTGCCTATGCCGGTACCTACACGCTCGAAGCTGACCGCGTCACCCACCATGTGGAGATGGCGACCAATCCCGACTGGGTCGGCGGCGACCAGTTGCGCTATCCGAAGATCGAAGGCAACCGGCTCACCATCACGACGCCGCCGCTGCCCACTCGGCCCGATGGCAAGCTGCGCGTGTCCACACTGGTGTGGGAGCGGGCCGAATGACGCGCCGCTCGCGCTAGTCCGGAGGCTGCCCACCCGTGGACCTCCAGTCGCTTCATCGCCGCATCGCGGCCAACGTCGAATCGGTCGTCCTCGGCCAGTCGGCCACGGTGCGCAAGCTGGTGGCAGCACTCGTGTCCGGCGGCCACGTGCTGCTCGAGGATTTCCCGGGGACGGGCAAGACCACGCTCGCGAAGGCGCTCGCGCGCTCCATCGCCGCCGAGTTCAAGCGCGTGCAGTTCACTCCCGACCTGCTGCCCTCGGACATCGTGGGTGTGTCGATCTACAGTCCGCAGTCGTCGCAGTTCGCGTTCCACCCCGGCCCCGTGTTCACCCATTTGCTGCTGGCCGATGAGATCAATCGCGCGAGCCCACGCACCCAGTCGGCACTGCTGGAGGCGATGGCCGAGGGCCAGGTGAGCGTCGACGGCACCCGGCATGTCCTGCCCGAACTGTTCTTCGTCGTCGCCACGCAGAACCCGGTCGAGTTTCACGGCACCTATCCGCTGCCGGAAGCGCAGATGGACCGCTTCGCGCTCAAGCTCTCGCTGGGTTACGTGAGCGCGGAGCAGGAAGTGGAGATGCTGACCGCGCAGAATGCGAAGCACCCGCTGGAGCGCATCGCACCGGTCGCCTCCGTGGATGACGTGCTGGCCGCGCGTCGGTCGCTGGCGAACGTGCGGGTCGCGGATGCCGTGAAGCGCTACGCGGTCGATCTGGTGGCAGCCACGCGCACGGCCACGGGCGTCACGCTGGGTGCGAGCCCGCGAGCGTCGATCGCGCTGATGAAGCTCGCGCAGGCGCTGGCCGCGTTCGATGGCGAGGAGTTCGTATCGCCGGAGCACGTGCAGGAGATCGCGGTGGAAGCGATCGCGCACCGGATCGTGTTGGAGCGCAACCGGAGCTTCGCGGGTGCGTCGCCGGCGGCGGTGGTGGAAGAGATCGTGAAGTCGGTGGCTGTTCCCGTTTGAGGTGGCAGGTCCAGGGCCTTGGTGACCATGCCAAGAACACTCAAAGCCTTTGCCCGCGTCTACCGCTGGTCCCAATGGGCGGACCGCCGCTTCACGCCGGCCGGTATCGGCGTGGTCTACCTCATGATCGCGGCAGGAGTGTTCGGCATCGACGCCGGCCGCACCATGGGCTTCCAGGTCTTCTCCATCGCGGCTGCGCTGCTGGTCATAGCGTGGATCGGTGCCGGGCGCTGGCGGCCGGCCTTGCAGATCGAGCGGCGCCTGCCGGACCACGCGACCGTCGGCGTTCCGCTGACGTATCGCCTCCTGATTCGATCGCAATCGCCGCGGGCCACGCCGCGCCTCGTCGTGCGCGACGAGTTCGAGGATCGCTTCCCGACCCGTGAGGAGTTCGCTGCGGCGGGTAGGCGTTCCGATCCTTCGGGCAATTTCTTCGACCGTCGCGTCGGTTACCCGCGCTGGGTGGCAATGGTGCGCCGCCTGCGCGGTGGCGTCATCGATCCGGTCACCACGGCGGCGTTGTCCGCAAGCGGCGAGGGAGTCGTGGACATCGGCTTCGTGCCCGAGCGCCGCGGCGTGGTTCGACTGGCGTGCACGCGCGTGCTGCGGCCCGATCCGCTGGGCTTGATCAACGCCGTTGCCACGCTGGTCCGGCCGCAATCGCTGCTGGTGTTGCCGAAGCTGTACGACGTGCCGGCCATCGAACTGCCCGGGTCGCGCCGCCATCACCCGGGCGGGTTGCAGGCCGCGCAGCAGGTGGGCGAGAGCCAGGAGTTCCTGCAGTTGCGCGACTACCGTCCGGGCGATCCGATCCGGCGCCTGCACTGGCCCAGCACCGCGCGGGCCGGGCGGCCGATCGTGAAGGAGACGAGCGAGGAGTTCTTCGCGCGCTACGGATTGGTACTCGATACTTTCATCGTGAACGACGACGAGGTCGCGTTCGAGGCGGCGGTATCGGCGGCGGCATCGCTCGCGGCCCGGTTGACGCTGGGCGATGCCCTGCTCGACCTGATGTTCGTGGAGGATCGAGCGCTCACGGTGACGGCTGGGCGCGGCATCGCGTCGGCCCACGCATTGCTGCGCGAACTGGCCGAGGTGGCGCCCTGCCGCGATCGGCCCTTCGACGTGCTGGCCACCCGCGTCGGTGAGCACGGGTCGCGCATGAGCGCATGCATCCATGTGCTTCTGGCGTTCGACGCGCCAAGACGGGCGATGGTGCACGCGCTGCAGGTGGCGGGCGTGCCGCAGATCGTGCTGGTGGTCGGTAACGCGGACGTCGCCGACGCGGGCGTGCCCTTGCATCGCATCGCCCCCGATCGTCTGGCCGAAACCCTTGCCGCCATGCCGACGCGATGCCGGTGAAGATGCCGCCATTGCTGGCCGCGATCGGCCTCGCCTTCTGGGGCTGGGCCTCGGGATTGCTGCTCCCGGCGCTGGTGCTGGCGGTGGTGATCGAGAGCCCGCGTATCGCCAAGGCCCGCTGGAGTTTCGACGCGAAGGACTTCGAACGCGTGGCGGATCTTTGCAGCATCGCCTTCCTGGTGCTGATGGCGTGGCAATGGTTCGGCAGCCGGAACGGACCGGCAGGGCTCATCGTCGTGCTGACGTGGCTGCCGTTCATCTTCATTGCCATTCTGCTCATGCAGCGCTTCGACGTCCGCAACGCGACGCCGCTGTCGGCGCTGTTCTGGTCATTGCGCCGTCGGCGGGTGGAGGGCGTGCCGCGCTCGCTGCCGCTCGACTATCCGTTCTTCGGACTGTGCCTCGTTTCCGCGGCATGCGCGAACCAGCGCTCACCCTGGTTCTTCGGCGGACTGCTGTTGCTCGCGGGCTACGCGCTGTATCCGCTGCGTGCGGAAGGACGGCGACTGGGTGTCTGGGGCCTCGCGCTTGGCTGCGCTCTTGCACTGGCCTACGGCATGCAGGTCGGCATCCTGCGCGCACAGGAACAAGTGGAATCGTTCGTGATGGACTACCTGCGCGATCGCGTCTTTGGTCGCGCCGATCCGTTTCGCACGCATACGGCGATCGGCGATGTCGGACGAGTGAAGCTGTCCGACCGTATCCTGTTCCGCGTGGCCGGCGCGAAGGCGTTGCCGCTCAAGCTGCGCGACGGCACGTTCAACGTGTACGCACACGACAGCTGGTTCGCGCAAGGCGCGAGTTTCCGGTCTGTGCCGCCGCAGGGCACGTCGAGCTGGGTGATCGGCGAGGGCGACGGGCCGGCGTTGCAGATATCCGCATGGCTCACTCGCGGGCGCGCCATGCTGCCGCTGCCGCCGGGCGTGTACCGGCTCGACGGCCTCAACGTCGGGCGCGTCGAAGCCAACGCATTCGGCTCGGTGCGGGTTTCGGAAGGGCCGAGCCTCATCCTGTTCTCGGCGCGGATGGACGGCGCTCGCGAGCGCGACGGCGCACCGGAGGGCGCCGATCTGCAAGTGCCGAAGCGGCTGGAGCCAGCGCTGATGCAGGCGCTGGCCGAGGCGGGCGGGCAGGGCCAACCGCCGACGGAAGTGGCCGCCAACATCACGCGTTTCTTTCAGGAGCGGTTCGCCTACACGCTGAAACTCCAATCAGCCGACGGCAGCCGGCGCACGCTCGAGCACTTCCTGCTGGATGACCGCCGCGGCCACTGCGAATACTTCGCTTCCGCGGCGACGCTGCTCTTGCGTGCGTCCGGAATTCCCGCGCGGTACGCGACCGGCTACGTCGTCGAGGAATGGAGCCCGATCGAGCGGCAATTCGTCGTGCGCGCGCGTCACGCGCACGCATGGGCGCTTGCGTGGATCGACGGTCGCTGGCGCGAAGTCGATGCGACGCCGACCGGCTGGTTCGCCGCGGAAGCGGAAGCCGAACCGGCATGGCGACCGGCCGCCGATCTCCTGTCCTGGCTGGGCTTCAGCTTCCAGCGCTGGCGCGTGAGCGGTGACGAATCGGACGAGGGTTTCAGCACGTTGTGGCTGCTCGCCATCATTCCGCTCGCGGCGTGGGTCGCGTGGCGGGTGACGCGGCGCAATCGTGTCAGAACAGCATCGACTGTTGCATCGGTCGATGCGGTCTCCGGAGCGTCTCCTATCGAACCGCTGCTCGAACGCCTGGAAGCACTCGGCTTCCGCCGCCCAGCAGCCACGGCAGTACGGCCCTGGCTCCAGAGCTTGCCACTACCCATGGAGTTGCAGCCAGCCGCTGCCGCTGTAGCTCACGGCTACGCCCGCTGGCGTTTCGACCCCGCAAGCATCGACTCCTCCACCGAGTCGACACTCCGAACCCAAGCCATCGACCTCGCCCAGAAGATCGAAGCCGAAGCCTCCAACACTCGCGACGACTCGACCCAAAGGCACGGCGCCGCTCTTTCGTAGGTTCTGCTCTTCACTTCGAAATCGGCGCCGGGCCGCCCCAAGCCGATTTCGCACTTCAATCTCGACAAAGTGCACGTGCATCCGTCGAGCGCGAAGCCGCTCGACGGATGCGTACACTTTGTCGACTAAGGCCGCTCCATCTTGCAAACAGTTGGCATCACCGTATCCTTCGCTTCCACCTTGCGGTCGACCTTGAAGCCGAAGCCGGTCTTGTCGTTGTCGTACTTGACCGCCTTGGAGTCCTGCTTGGCGAACGTGGAGATGAACAGCGGCTGGATCAACTGGTGGTTGTCCGCGCGGATGTAGACCTCACCGGTGTCGACCGTGAGCTTGCCGTTCTCGAGAGCTCTCGCCACCGGTAACGGATCCGCCGACTTCGCCTGTTCGACTGCCTGCGCGAGCAGCTCCAGCACGACTACCGGACCGTTGAACCAGTAGTCGTCGTTGGCGCCCTTGAAGCGCTCGCGATAGGCCGCGGTCATCTTCGCCGCGTGGGGTGTGCCGACGTTGGGTGCCCAGAAGCTCACCTGCTTCACGTGACCGACGCCGGACTCGCCGATCGCCGGAGGCGTGCCCACGATGCCGCCGTAGTAGGTGTAGTAGTCCACCTTGAGGCCCGCGTCCTTGCTCGCCTTGATGAGAAGTGCCAGATCGTTGCCCCAGTTTCCGGTGATGACCGCCTGCGCACCCGATGCTCCGATCTTGGAGACGTAAGGCGCGAAATCCTTCACCTTGCCGAGCGGATGCAGGTCGTCGCCCACGATCTCGATGTCCGGCCGCTTCTTGTTGAGCATCGCGCGGCCGGCGCGGGAGACTGCCTGGCCGAACGCGTAGTCCTGGTTGAGGAGGTAGATCTTGGTGTAGTTCTTGTTTTCCACGATGACGTCGGTCAGCGCGGACATCTTCATGTCCGCGTCCGCGTCGAAGCGGAAGTGCCAGAAGTTGCACTTCTCGTTGGTCAGTGCCGGATCCACCGCCGCGTAGTTGAGGTACAGGACGGCCTGGTCGGGATTGCGCTTGTTGTGCTTGTCGACCGAATCCACCAGTGCGTGGGCGACGTTGGAGCCGTTGCCCTGCGTGATGTAGCGGATGCCCTGGTCGATGGCAGCTTTGAGCTGCAGCACCGAATCCTGCGGGCTCGACTTGTTGTCGAAGGGAATGATCTCGATCTTGCGGCCCATGGCTCCGCCGCGCGCATTGATCATCTCCGCCGCTAACTGAAAGTGACGCAACTCCGATTCGCCGACGTTCGCGAACGGACCCGAGAACGGGTCGATCATCGCGATGCGGATGTTCTGCGCCGATGCTGCAGACGCGGCCAGGATGAGCGAAGCGGCGAATGCCGCGCGGTGCAGCCTTGTAGCCATGGTTTCCTCCCTCGTGGACGCGGGCTCTTGCGGCCCGTGTGCCCGGATAGTACCGCCGTCAGCGGCGGACCGGGCGCACACCCCCGGGTGGGATGGCAAGCATGGCGAGGCCCAAGCAGATGAAGGCCATGCCGATCAGCTCACTGTGGCTGGGTGTCTCCCCGAGTTGCAGCCATGCGGCGATGACGCCGATCACGGGTGTCGCGAGCGTTCCGAGACCGGCCACCCCTGCGGGCAGGCGAGCCAGCGCGAAATAGAAGAGCATCCATGCCGCGGCGCTGGCGAGTACCCCGCTGTAGAAGAGCGTAAAGCCGAACATCCAGGTCCATTGCACCGGCGGCGTGTCGAACAGCGAACTCGCTGCGAAGAGGAGGCCGGAGCAGATGACCATCTGCCAGAACGTCAGGGTGAGCAGGTGGCTGGTGGTCTTGCCCTGGAAGTGCTTGACGATCACCACGCTACCGCCCCACGAACAGCCCGCTGCCAGTGCCAGCAGGCTCGGGGCGAGGCCGCCGAGATGCAGCGGGTCGACGAGAATGACGAGGCCGACGGCAGCGACCAGCACGGCGATCCACTGCAGGCGCCGCATGCGCTCGTGGATGAACAGCCACGCGAAGATCGCCGTCCAGAACGGCATGGTGTAGCACAGCACCGCCACCTTGCCGGTGCCGCCGAGTTTGAGACCCCACAGCGTGCCGGTGAAGTTGGCCGCCAGCATGAGGCCGAGCAACCCGGCGAGCCACCATTCCTTGCGCGGCACCCGCAAGGAATGCCCTTGGCCGAGAACGACGGGGATCAACGCGATCGCAGCGACCACGAACCGCCATGCGGCCGAATCGGTCGGCGACGCGTAGGCGAGGCTCAGCTTCATCGCGATCCAGTTGTAGCCCCAGATACAGGAGAGGAGGGCGAGGGCAGCACCGGCACGGCCGGCGCCGGGGTGCGGATGGGGCGAACTGCTCACGGAGGGGCGGGCGGCATCGGGCGGATGCGCAGCTGCAGCGAGCCGGGGATTGTCTCATGGTGCTTCAGCCCGCTAGCGATAGGCACTCCTTCCTCCGGCATTGCCGGAGGAAGGAGTGCCTGTGGGATGCAGCACGGGAGGTGCATGCCGTGCATCCCCTCCCCCACGCGCAGCGTGGGGGAGGGTTAG
>JAIEQG010000029.1 GCA_019747905.1 Burkholderiales bacterium | reverse complement strand
GTCGAATTCCTGCCGCCGAAGCCGCTGCGCCGGGTGGTGGCCGCGTTCCGTGCGGATTTCCCGCGCAGGGCGGCGGTCGAAGTCATCGTCGCGGCGGTTCCGAGGCTAGGGTTGCCAGTAACCTCGGCGGGCTGACGGCCGCCTCGGCGCGGAGCGGCTGGATCCTGTACTCAGGTCTCCCGGCGCCCCCGCCGCGCCAGCACGGCGCGGATGGCCTCGATGTTGGCACGCACCCCAGGCATGTTCGGGTTGAGCGCGAGCGCCTGTTCGAAGTACCCCAGAGCCTGTTCGAACTGGCCGCGCTGCAGCGAAATGAGGCCGTAGCCGGACAGGGCGCCGAAGTGCGACGGATTGCGTTTCAACACCTCGTCGCAGTCGGCAGCGGAGGCATCCAGGTCGCCGGCCAGGTACAGGGCCGTGGCGCGCTTGTTCCAGCCTTCGGCGAACTCGGGCTTGCGCTCGATGATGCGGGTGAATACCTCCACGCTCTCGGGCAGACGGCGGAAGGCGAGGTGTTCCGCACCCCGGGCGAACAGCAGGTCCACTTCGGGATCCCCGGAGCGGCTCCAGATGGCCCAGATGGCCCGCTCCGATCCGGTCCGGACCAAGGCGTCGTCGTCCGCCAGGGCGGCGAGCAAGGCGGGTACGTCGCTCATGACGCCGGTTTCCGCGAGATGTCCGACGCCCAGCTGACGCACCCGCGCGTCCTGGGACGCGAGTTCCCCCAGCGCCGTGACACGGTCCGACTCGGCCGCGCCAGCACTGCCGGGCAGGGCGAGTAGCACTGCGACGACGATGGTTAATGCGAGCGCTTGCATCGACGACTCCTTCCCCGGGTAGCTCCCGGTGATCTTACGCTCGGTGCCGGGAAGCCCGCGGCGTGCGTAGAATTCCGGAATAACCGTCGTTGAGGAGCCTGCCTTGTCCGCTACGGAGTCCCCGGTCCGGCTGATCGATGCGATGGGTACGGAGCACGTACCCGCGACGGGCGTGGTGCGCATCGTGTCCCTCGTTCCGAGCATCACCGAACTGCTGTTCAGCCTGGGCCTGCAGGAGCACCTCGTGGGTCGGACCGGCTTCTGCGTGCACCCCAAGGGCCAGGTGCGGCGCGTGTCCAAGGTGGGCGGCACCAAGACTGTCGACGTTCCCAAGGTGAAGAAGCTCGGCGCCACGCACCTCATCGTCAACGTCGACGAGAACCCGCGCCCCGTCGTGGAGGAGATCGCGCAGTTCGTGCCGAACGTGATCGTCACTCACCCGATCGAACCCGAGGACAACATCCGGCTGTATCGGCTGCTGGGTGGCATCTTCGGCCGCGAGTCGAAGGCCGAAGAGCTCGCCACCGCGTTCATCCGCGAACTCGCCAACACGCGCGATGCCGCGCGCGAGTTCGAGCGCGAGCAGGTGCTCTACCTCATCTGGAAGTCTCCCTGGATGACCGTGTCGCGTGCCACCTACATCTCGCGCATGCTCGACCTGGTCGGCTGGGACACCGTGCCCGAGCCGGCCCATTCGCGCTACCCGTCGGTGGAGCTTTCGCCGCAGATCATGCGCGGGGTCGATGTCGTGCTGCTGTCGACCGAACCCTACAGCTTCGTCGATCGACATATCGACGAGATCCGCGCCGAACTCCCGCCGGGAGCGAACCCGCAGATCGCGTTGATCGACGGAGGCATGACCTCGTGGTACGGCAGCCGGGCAATCGACGGTCTGCGGTACTTGCGGGAATTGCGGCGCGCACTGCGCGCGTAGCACCCAGCCCCCACCCTGGCCCTCCCCCACGCTATGCGCAGGGGAGGGGATGTACTGCGTCGATCCTTCGCGTCACTTGCCGCAGGCACTCCTTCCGCCGGCGGAAGGTTGGGATGGGGGCAGCGCGACGCCTGGAATCCAGCAGTCACGCCGACCGGTCGCCGTTACTTCCGCTTCTTCTTCGCCGGTTTCGCGGCCTTCGCCTCGCGTGCCGCGGCCTGCTGCGCCTGGAAGATCGCACTGATCGTTGCCGCCGGCGAACCCGGCGACGTGGATTTCGCGGGAGCAGGCTTTGCAGCCTTTTTCGGTGAAGCTGCCTTTGGTTTCGATGCGGCCTTGGCGGCGGTCTTCGGCGGTTTCTCGATCTTGGGTGTCTTCGTCCTTGTCGGAACCTTGGCGGGTATCGGTGCTTGAACTGCCTTCGCGGCCGGCGCCGGTGCAGTGGCCGGCGTGGATTCGCGCGCAGTCGCGACGGGAGCCGCCTCGGAGGCCGGTGTCCGCGTGACCGGCGCGCACTTGGCGCCTGCTTCACCGGCGTCGAGGCGCAACTTCGCATACGAGCCGGGCGCATCTTCCAGCGCCTTCAGCGCGCCCGTGCCCGGCGTCCGTGGCGGCACCTGGCCGCCGCCGAATCCATGGATCCACGCACCCCAGTCGTTCCACCACGAGCCATCGTGGCGCTGGGCGGTCGCCAGCCACGCGTCGGCTCCGTCGGCCGGCTTGTCGTTGGTCCAGTAGTTGTACTTCTGCGCGACCGGGGGATTGACGATGCCGGCGATGTGGCCGGAGCCACCCAGGACGAACCGTACCTTGCCACCGAGTCGTCGCGCCCCTGCGTACGTGGACTTCCAGGGGGCGATGTGGTCCTCGATGGTCGAGATGAAATAGGCCGGCGTCGTCACCTCCGCCAGGTTCATCTTCTCGCCGCCGACCGTGAGCGCATCCTTTTCCCGCAGCAGGTTGCGGATGTACATGTTGCGCAGGTAGAACGTGTGCATCTTCGCCGGCATGCGGGTGGAATCGGAGTTCCAGTACAGCAGGTCGAAGGGGAACGGATCCTTGCCCAGCAGGTAGTTGTTCACGACGAAGGACCAGATGAGGTCGTTGTCGCGCATCATGTTGAAGGTGCCGGCCATCTCGGCGCCTTCAAGGTAGCCGCGGCTTTCCATGCGTTTCTCGAGCTTGTCGACGATGGCGTCGTCGACGAAGACGCCCAGTTCGCCCGGCTCCTGGAAGTCGATCATGGTGGTGAAGAACGTGACGCTCTTCACGCGCTGCGCCTGGCCCTTCTTCTGCAGCCACGAGAGCAGGCATGCCGTGAGCGTGCCGCCGAGGCAGTAGCCGATCAGGTTGATCGCGGGCTCGCCGGTGATCCTGGCGATGGCGTCCATGGCTGCGAGCGGACCTTCGAAGAGGTAGTCGTCGAAGGTCTTGTGCGCGTGCCGCCCGTCCGGGTTGACCCAGGAGATCACGAACACCGTGAGGCCCTGGTCCACCGCCCACTTGATGAACGAGTTCTTCGCTCGGAGGTCGAGGATGTAGTACTTGTTGATCCACGGCGGCGTGATCAGCAGCGGCGTGCGGTCCACCTGCGGGGTCGACGGCGTGAACTGCAGCAGCTGCATGAGGTCGTTCTGGAACACCACCTTGCCGGGCGTGGTCGCGACGTTCTCGCCCATGGTGAAGGCGGAGTTGTCGGTCATGGTGATGGCGAGCTTGCCCTTGCCGCGCTCCAGGTCGCCGAGGAGGTGATTGAGCCCCTCGAGCAGGTTCTTGCCGCCGGAATCGATGGTGGTCTTCAGCACCTCGGGATTGGTGAAGACGAAGTTGGTCGGCGCGAGCGCGTCCACGTACTGGCGCGTGAAGAACTTGACCTTCTTCGCGTCGTTCGGGTCCAGGCCCTGCGCATCCGCCACGGCGCGCTGGATGTGATCGGCCGCGATGAGATACGACTGCTTGATGTAGTCGAACACGAAATTGTTCTGCCACACCTCGTTGCGGAAGCGATTGTCGCCCTTGGGCGTTTCCTTGACCGGAGCCGTCGCTTCGCCGAGGAACTTGGAAAGGGTGACGCCCCACAGCTTCGTGTAATCGTCCCAGGCACGCATCTGCATCTCGGCGAGCTTCATCGGGTCGGCCATCAGCTTGGCGCCCAGTTCCATGAACGCCTTGTTGATGCCGAGCTCTTCCAGGTCGCGCATCATGCCGGCTTGCGGCTGATGCTCCACGAACTCGGAAATGACCTTGGCGGACTTCTCCGCGATCTCGGCAAGAGAGCGCTGCAGCTCGGCGGGATCGACAGGCGGTGGGGTTTGCGGTGCGTCGGCCATGGCGGAAGCTCCTCGTTCAGGAGGCGGTGAATCGATATGTCCCGTCGGTACCCCGGGCGCGCGTCACGGCCCCTTCGGCGAGCAGACGGTTCAGGTGGGCGATGGCCTCACCCATCGCGAAATAGAGCTGGTGATTGTCGAGCTTGCGCCGGAACAGCACGGGCAGTACTTGCGCGGCGGTGATCGCCGCGCCGGTGCAGGCTTCGCGCAGCTCGCCCAGGCGGTCGCGGTGGTGCTGCTGCAGGGCGGCCACGCGCGCGGCGATCCCGCGAAACGGCAGCCCGTGCGCAGGGAGCACCAGGGTGTCGTCCGGCAGTTCGGTGAACCGGGCGATCGAACGCAGGAACTGCCCGACCGGATCGCCCTCCGGTTCCGTCGACCAGACGCTGGTATTGGTGCTGATCTTGGGCAGCAGCATGTCGCCCGATATCAGGATGCCGAGGTCGGCGCAGTACAAGGAGGCGTGCTCCGGCGCATGGCCGTGGCCGATGATGACCTGCCAACAGTGCTCGCCGATGAGGAGCCGATCGCCCTCGGTGATGCGGCGAAAACGCATCGGCAGTTCCGTGACCGAGCGTCGATAGGCATTGCCGCGGCCGCTGATGGCGGCAATGCCTTCCGTGTCCAGGCCATGGGAACGGAACAGTTCGACCAGCGCGTCGCCGCCGTAGCCGGCGACACCCTCCCACACCGCGTGCGCAGTGAGGTACTCCGCCTCGGTCATCCAGAGCTCGACGCCCCAGCGTCGCGTGAGCCAGCCGGCGAGCCCGACATGGTCCGGGTGGTAGTGGGTCGCGATGACGCGTGTGATCGGCCCATGGGACCGGAAGATCTCGTCCCAGGCTGCCCGCGTGGGATCGGAGCCGAAGCCGCAATCGACGATGGCCCAGCCGGCGCCGTCGCGCAGCAGCCAGAGATTGATATGGTCGAGCGCGAAGGGCAGCGGCATGCGCAGCCACGCGAGGCCTTCGACGATCGGCGTGACCGTCCCGGCGGGCGGAGGTGCCGCAAAGGGAAACTGCAAAGCACCCGCGGCCGGTGAGTCGGCGACCGGTACGGCGGCGGTGGCGGCAGGGGTCATCCTCGTGGAGCCTCGCTCAGGCGTGCGGGAGGCTGGTTTTCATTCTGAGCCTCAGTGTACCCCGCGGACGGCCGGGCCGCCGCCGCACCGTCGCCTCCTCGCAAATTGACGGCACCCCCAACGTTACCTAGACTCGAAGGCTCTTCGCGTTGCGGCCCCGATCCGCAGCCTGGTGCCCTAAGGAGGGGTCGACATGGACCGCGTATCGCCTTCCGCCCTCACCCGACTGCCGATGCTCGGTTTTGCGCACGGCGAGACGCTCGACATGCTGCGCGCGAGCGTCCAGGACTTCGCCGCCGCCGAGATCGCGCCGCGCGCCGCCGAGATCGATCACAGCAACCAGTTCCCGGCGGATCTGTGGCGCAAGATGGGCGATCTCGGGGTGCTCGGCATCACCGTCGAGGAGGAGTTCGGCGGTGCCGCCATGGGCTACCTCGCCCACATGATCGCGATGGAAGAGATCTCGCGAGCGTCGGCATCCGTCGGACTTTCTTACGGCGCGCACTCAAATCTGTGCGTCAACCAGATCCGCCGCAACGGCAATGCCGCGCAAAAGGCCCACTACCTGCCGAAGCTGATCTCCGGCGAACACGTGGGCGCACTCGCCATGAGCGAACCCGGTTCCGGATCGGACGTCGTGAGCATGCGCCTCAAGGCCGAGAAGCGCGGCAGCACCTATGTGCTGAACGGCAACAAGATGTGGATCACCAACGGGCCCGACGCCGATGTGCTGGTGGTCTACGCCAAGACCGATCCCCAGGCCGGACCCAAGGGCATCACGGCGTTCGTGCTCGAGAAGGGGATGCCGGGGTTTTCCACCGCGCAGAAGCTCGACAAGCTCGGCATGCGCGGGTCGAACACCTGCGAACTGGTGTTCCGCGACTGCGTCGTACCCGAGGATCACATTCTCGGCGAACTGAATCGTGGTGTGCAGGTCCTGATGAGCGGCCTCGACTACGAGCGTGCCGTGCTCGCGGCCGGACCGCTCGGAATCATGCAGGCATGCCTGGACGTGGTCGTGCCGTACGTGCACGAGCGCAAGCAGTTCGGCCAGTCGATCGGTGAATTCCAGTTGATGCAGGGCAAGCTTGCGGACATGTACACGACGCTTTCCGCATGCAGGGCCTACGTGTATGCGGTGGGTCAGGCGCTCGATCGCGGCGAGACCACGCGCAAGGACGCGGCCGGGGCGATCCTGTACGCCGCCGAGAAGGCCACGTGGATGGCCGGCGAGGCGATCCAGTGCCTCGGCGGCAACGGCTACATCAACGAGTACGCCACGGGCCGGCTCTGGCGCGACGCGAAGCTCTACGAGATCGGTGCCGGCACTTCCGAAATCCGTCGCTGGCTGATCGGCCGCGAACTGTTCGCGGAAACCTCGTGACGCAGGTGCTCACCGCGGTCAGCACGTTCCCCGAGAAGGGACGCAGCCAGATCCGCACCGAGACCGCACTGGCCATCGCCCGTGCGCTGCTGGAAGGGTTCGACAAGCACTACCGCATCTTCCGCGAGATGAGCCGCGCGGCGAAGGACCGTTTCGAGCGCGCCGACTGGGCTGCGGTGCAGCGTGCGCATGCCGACCGCATCGCCTTGTACGACGAACGGGTGCGCGAAGCGGCCGAGCGCCTGCAGCAGGAATTCGGTGCCGACACCCTGCCCGATGCGCTGTGGCAGGACATCAAGCTGCAATACGTCGGGTTGCTCACCAATCACAAGCAGCCGGAACTCGCGGAGACGTTCTTCAATTCCGTCAGCACGCGCATCCTGCATCGGTCGTATTTCCACAACGACTATCTGTTCGTGCGTTCCGCGGTGGCGACGGAATACATCGAATCCGATCCGCCGGCCTATCGCAGCTACTACCCGGCGACGGACGGTCTGCGCACCGTGGTCGCGGCCATCCTTGGCGATTTCGGCTTGAAGGTGCCCTTCAATCATCTGCGCCGCGACGTGGGCTTTCTCATTCGTGCGGTGCGCGAACTGCTGCCGAAACCCCTGCGGCTGGAAGCCAACCACCAGATCCAGGTGCTCTCGTCGCTGTTCTTCCGCAACAAGCGCACCTACCTGATCGGCAAGTTCATCAACGGCCACCTCGAGCAGCCGTTCGCCGTGCCCATCGTGCACGACGGTGCGGGTGGTCTCACGCTCGACGCATGTCTGTTCGATCCGCGCGAGATAGCCCCCCTCTTTGCCTTCAGCCGTGCCTACCTGATGGCCGACATGGAAGTGCCGTCGGCCTTCGTGGATTTCCTATCGGGCATGATGCCCGGCAAGCCGCGCGCCGAGCTCTACACCGCGCTCGGGCTGCAGAAGCACGGCAAGACGCTCTTCTATCGGGAATTCCTGCAGCACCTCAAGCACTCGCGCGACCAGTTCGTGCTCGCCCCCGGCATCAAGGGACTGGTGATGGTGGTGTTCACGCTGCCGTCCTACCCCTACGTGTTCAAGGTGATCCGCGACAACATCTCGCCCACCAAGGACGTCACGGCGGATACGGTGAAGGAGAAGTACATGCTGGTGAAGCGGCACGACCGCATCGGCCGCATGGCCGACACGCTCGAATATGCCAACGTCGCGTTCCCGCGCGAGCGGTTTACCCGCGAATTGCTGGACGAACTGCGCCGCGAGCTGCCGTCGCAGATCGAGGAGGACGGGCGCAACTTGGTGATCAAGCACACCTACATCGAACGCCGCATGAAGCCGCTCAACATGTTCCTCGACGAGGCCGACGACGAACAGGCGCGCGCCGCGGTGCGCGACTACGGCCGTGCCATCAAGGAGCTGGCCTCGGTCAACATCTTCCCGGGCGACATGCTGTTCAAGAATTTCGGCGTCACGCGCGGTGGTCGCGTCGTGTTCTACGACTACGACGAGATCGCCTACATGACGGAATGCAACTTCCGCCGCATCCCGGAAGCGCCGACGCCGGAGGCGGAGATGTCGGCGGAACCCTGGTACCCGGTTGCGCCGAACGATATCTTCCCGGAGGAGTTCACCCCGTTCCTGCTCTCGGGCGCCAGGGTGCGGGAGGAGTTTCTCGCCCATCATTCCGACCTGCTGGCACCCGATTTCTGGAACGCCCGCAAGCGGGATATCGAACGGGGCCACATCGAGGACGTATTTCCGTATCGCCGCGAAGCACGTTTCGCGAACCGGTTCGGCGCCGCATCGGCGCCCACGGCACCACGAGGAGACCAGCCATGAACAGCGACCCGATCGTCATCGTCGCGCTCGCCCGCACGCCCATGGGCGGATTCCAGGGAGAGCTCAAGGATTTCACCGCCGCCGAGCTCGGCGCCGTAGCCATTCGCGCGGCCGTCGAGCGCGCCGGGGTCGCGCCGGCGGACATCGAGGAAGTGGTGATGGGTTGCGTGCTGCCCGCAGGCCAGGGACAGGCGCCGGCACGCCAGGCTAGCCTCGGTGCCGGGCTGCCGCTCGCCGCCGGCTGCACGACGGTCAACAAGATGTGCGGTTCCGGCATGAAGGCGGCGATGTTCGCGCACGACCTGCTCGCTGCCGGGACCAATCGGGTGATGGTGGCCGGCGGCATGGAGAGCATGACCAACGCGCCGTACCTGTTGCCGAAGGCCCGCGCCGGCTATCGCATGGGGCACCAGCAGGTGCTGGATCACATGTTCCTCGACGGCCTGGAGGACGCCTACGAGAAGGGCCGCCTGATGGGCACGTATGCGGAAGAATGCGCGTCGAGCTTCCGGTTCTCGCGCCAGGAACAGGATGCGTTCGCCATCACATCGCTCGAGCGGGCCCAGAAGGCGAACTCCGACGGTTCGTTCTCGTGGGAGATCGCGCCGGCGACGTTGAAGTCCGGCAAGGGCGATCGGTTCGTCGATCGCGACGAGCAACCGTTCAAGGCGAACTTCGAGAAGATCCCGCAGTTGAAACCGGCGTTCCGCAAGGACGGCACGGTGACGGCGGCAAACTCGAGCTCCATCTCCGACGGGGCGGCGGCACTGGTCCTGATGCGCCGGTCGGAAGCGCATCGGCGCGGCATCAAGGCGGTCGCGACAATCGTCGGTCACACGACCCACGCGCAGGAACCGGGGCTCTTCACGACCGCACCCGTCGGCGCCATCCGCAAGTTGTTCGAACGCACCGGCTGGACTGCGGACGGCGTGGACCGATACGAGATCAACGAAGCGTTCGCCGTGGTGACCATGGCGGCGATGCGCGAGCACAAGCTGCCGCACGAGAAGGTTAACGTGCACGGCGGTGCGTGCGCCCTGGGTCACCCGATCGGTGCGTCCGGCGCCCGCATTCTGGTGACGCTGATCGGGGCCTTGCGCAAAGACGGTTTGAAGCGCGGCGTCGCGTCGCTGTGCATCGGCGGCGGGGAGGCCACGGCGATGGCGGTCGAGATGGTTTGAGGCAGGAAAAAGCGTGAAACACGAAGGACGCGAAGGACACGAAGGCACACGAAGGGAAACCAGCCCAGGCATGCATCGGCGCCGCATGCCCTCGACAGAAGCCTCTTGTTGGTTACTCCTTCGTGCTCCCTTCGTGTCCTTCGCGTCCTTCGTGTTGAAGGAATTGTGATTCAGGTCCAAGACCCAGCGGCATTGGAGGAGACAGCAGTGAACAAGCACAACATCGGTTTCGTCGGCGTCGGTCTCATGGGCCACGGCATGGCGAAGAATCTCGTGGAGAAGGGCTGGAAGGTCACGATCCTCGGTCATCGCAACCGTGCGCCGGTCGACGACCTGGTGGGCCGCGGCGCCACCGAGGCCAAGGACGTGGCGGCGCTGGTCGCCGCGAGCGACGTGGTGATCCTGTGCGTGACGGGCACCCCGGAGGTGGAGGATCTGGTGAACCGTCCCGGCGGCGTGCTCGCTTCCTGCCGGAAGGGGCAGATCATCGTCGACACCTCGACCAGTCAGCCCGCATCCACTCTCAAACTGGTGGAGGCCTTCAAGGCGAAGGGCGTGCGCTACGTCGATGCGCCGCTCACGCGTACGCCGGTGGAGGCCGAGCAAGGGCGGCTCAATACCCTCGTCGGTGCGGACGCGGCCACCTTTGCCGAGCTCGAGCCGGTCTTCAAGGGCTACTGCGAGAACGTCTTCCACATGGGCGAGCCCGGCGCCGGCCACGTCATCAAGCTCATCAACAATTTCGTCGCGATCGGTACCGTCGCGCTCGCGTCCGAAGCCCTGGTCGCGTGCGCCAAGATGGGGGTCGATCCGAAGAATCTGGTCAAGCTGATGAGTGTGGGGGCCATCAACTCCGGAATCCTGCAGATGGTCGCCGGCGGCGCGTCTGAGGGTGACTTCACGCGCATGAAGTTCGGCTTGAAGAACGCCGCGAAGGACGTGCGCTACTACAACCAGGCGATGACCGAGATCCAGCTGGCCGGCGTCATGGGGCCCGCAGTCAACCAGAGTCTCGCCCAGGCGATGTCACTGGGGTTCGATTCTCCGGACAAGCTGCTCGCGTCGCTCGTGGAAGCTCAGGCTAAGTTGAACGGCGTCCGGGTCGGCGCATGAGCGCACCGCTCATTTTCCATTTCGACTTCTCCTCGCCCTACGGCTATCTGGCGAGCACGAAGATCGATGCCCTGGGTGCCAGGCACGGCCGTGACGTCATCTGGAAGCCGTTCCTGATCGGTGCGACTCTCAAGGTCACGGGGTTGCCGGTACTGATGGAGGTGCCGTTGAAGGGCGACTACTCGCGCCACGACTTCGCCCGCAGCGCGCGCTTCCATGGGGTGAGCTACAACCACCCCGATCCGTTCCCGATATCGACCCAGGCGCCGGCCCGCGCGTTCTACTGGGTCGCTGCGCAGGACCCGGTGCGCGCGAAGCAGTTGGCGGTGGCGCTGCTCCAGGCCTATTTCGTCGAAGGCATCAACATCTCGAATCCGGCCGACACGGTCGCGGTCGCCAAGGGGCTCGGGCACGACGCCGCGGCGCTCGAAGCGGCGTTGAACGATCCGGCGGTCAAGGCGCTGCTCAAGGACGAAGTGGACGCCGCCATGGGCAAGGGCGTGTTCGGTTCGCCCTTCGTGTTCGTCGACGGCGAGCCGTTCTGGGGCATCGACCGCTTCGATCAGATCGAGCGCTGGCTCGCCACGGGAGGATTCTGAGGCCCGTGAGTCTGCGTCGGTTTCGCCATCTGTGCGTGTTCTGCGGGTCGAGCGCGGGGCACGATCCCGTCTACGCCCGTACCGCGCGCGAAGTGGGTCGTCTGCTCGCTCGAGAAGGTATCGGAGTCGTCTACGGCGGGGGCCGCATCGGCATGATGGGGGCCGTAGCGGACGAGGCATTGGCGGCCGGCGGGACGGTTCTCGGCATCATTCCGGAAGCGTTGATGCGCAGCGAGATCGCGTTCCAGGGCTTGACCGAGCTCAAGGTGGTGCGCTCCATGCACGAGCGCAAGCAGATGATGGCCGATGCCTCCGACGGCTTTCTCGCGTTGCCCGGGGGCTTCGGGACCTTCGAGGAATTCTGCGAGATCCTCACCTGGGCGCAGCTTGGCATCCACGCGAAGCCCTGCGGGCTGCTCAACGTGGCCGGCTACTACGATCCGCTGATCGCGATGTTCGATCGCGCCGTCACCGAGGGGTTCCTGCGGGAACGGCATCGTGCGTTGATGGTGGCGGACAACGACCCTGAGCGCCTGCTCACCGCCATGGGACAGTTCGAAGCCGGCGCGGCCGAGCCGCTGCTCGCTCCCGAGAACGCCTGATATTCTCCAAGTCTATGTCTCTGATCCACTCGAAGTTGAATGCCCGTAGCGAGGAGTTCCGCGCCAACGCCGCCGCCATGGGAGCGCTGGTGGCGGATCTGCGCGACAAGGTGGCGCGCGTCGGCCTGGGCGGCGGCAAGGCGGCACGCGAGAAGCACCTGGCCCGGGGCAAGTTGCTGCCGCGCGAGCGCGTGCGCCAGTTGCTGGACGTCGGTTCGCCATTCCTGGAGCTGTCGCAACTCGCCGCGTGGGGCATGTACAACGACGAGTCGCCGGGGGCGGGCATCATTACCGGCATCGGGCGGGTGAGCGGACGCGAGTGCGTCGTGGTGGCGAACGATGCCACCGTCAAGGGGGGCACCTACTATCCGATGACGGTGAAGAAGCACCTGCGCGCGCAGGAGATCGCGCAGCAGAATCGCCTGCCGTGCATCTACCTGGTGGACTCGGGCGGGGCCAATCTGCCGAACCAGGACGACGTGTTTCCCGATCGCGAGCACTTCGGCCGCATCTTCTTCAACCAGGCGAACATGTCCGCCCAGGGTATTCCGCAGGTGGCCGTGGTGATGGGGTCGTGCACCGCCGGCGGCGCCTACGTGCCGGCGATGAGCGACGAGTCGATCATCGTCAGGAACCAGGGCACCATCTTTCTCGGCGGTCCGCCCCTGGTGAAGGCCGCCACCGGCGAGGTGGTCACCGCGGAGGAACTGGGTGGCGCCGACGTGCACACGCGCGTTTCCGGTGTTGCCGATCACTACGCGCTCAACGATCGCCACGCGCTCGACATCGCGCGGCGCATCGTCGCGAACATGAACGGCGTCAAGCGCGTGGATGCCGACATCGCCGTGCCGCGCGAGCCTGCCTACGCGGCGGACGAACTCCACGGCGTCATCCCGGTCGATGTGCGCAAACCCTACGACGTGCGCGAGATCGTGGCCCGTGTCGTGGACGGCAGCGAACTCGACGAGTTCAAGGCGAACTACGGCACGACGCTGATCTGCGGCTTCGCACGGGTCTTCGGGTACCCTGTGGGTATCGTGGCGAACAACGGCATCCTGTTTTCCGAGTCTGCGCTCAAGGGGGCTCACTTCATCGAGCTGTGTGCGCAACGTGGCGTGCCGCTCGTGTTCCTGCAGAACATCACCGGATTCATGGTAGGTCGCAAGTACGAATCGGGCGGCATCGCGAAGGACGGTGCGAAGATGGTGACCGCCGTCGCCTGCGCCAAGGTGCCGAAGTTCACGTTCATCATCGGCGGCAGCTTCGGTGCCGGCAACTACGGCATGTGCGGCCGGGCCTTCGGTCCGCGCTTCGTGTGGATGTGGCCGAACGCGCGCATTTCCGTGATGGGCGGCGAGCAGGCGGCAAGCGTGCTGGCCCAGGTGCGGCGCGACGGCATCGAGGCGAAGGGCGGCACCTGGAGCGGCGAAGAAGAAGCGGCATTCAAGGCGCCGATCCGGGCGCAGTACGAAACCCAGGGGCATCCCTACTACGCGAGCGCGCGGTTGTGGGACGACGGCGTGATCGACCCGGCGCAGACGCGGATGGTGCTGGGCCTGAGCCTGTCGGCAGCGAACAACGCGCCGGTGGAGTCCACGCGGTTCGGTGTTTTCCGGATGTAATGCGGGAGACGGGGAGCGAGCGAGAACGATGGTCGAGAAGAAACCGGAATCGAAAGGACGACCGTCCGCCGAGGTGGACGTCGTCACGCTGAAGAACATCGGGCCGCAATCGGGCAAGTGGCTTGCCGCCGTGGGCATTCGCACCAAGAAGGACCTCGAGGACCTCGGCGCGGTGAACGCGTTTCGCCTCATGAAGAGCCACGGCTACAACGTGACCCCGGTGATGCTCTACGCCTTGCAAGGCGCACTCATGGACCTGCACTGGAATCGCCTGCCCGGCAAGTTGAAGGACGAGCTGCGGGCCAAGGCGCGGGCCGATGAGTGACACGCTGACGATCGTCGACGTCGCCGCCAGCGGCGTGGCGACGCTCACGATGAACCGGCCGGACGTGCACAACGCGTTCGACGACGTGCTGATCGCCGAGCTCACCGACCGCCTGCGCCACCTCGACAACGACGCCCACGTGCGCGTCGTGGTGCTCGCCGCGAGCGGCAAGAGCTTCTCGGCCGGCGCTGATCTCAACTGGATGAAGCGGATGGCACGCTACTCCGAAGCGGAGAACCTGCGCGATGCGATGCATCTCGCCGGGCTCATGTATACGCTCGACCGGATGCGCAAACCGACGGTCGCACGGGTGCAGGGTGCGGCGTTCGGCGGAGGTGTCGGCTTGGTCGCGTGTTGCGACATGGCGGTCGCGGCGCGCGCGGCGCAGTTCTGCCTGTCCGAAGTGCGCCTGGGCCTCATTCCCGCGGTCATCAGCCCCTACGTCGTTCAGGCGATCGGTGCCAGGGCGGCCCGTCGGTACTTCCTGACCGCGGAACGCTTCGACGCGAACGAAGCGCATCACCTGGGCCTGGTGAGCGAGGTCGTCGATGGCGAGAAGCTCGACGAGACGGTCGCGGCATTGGCGGGGCATCTGTTGAAGGGCGGGCCCCATGCCATTGCAGCGGCGAAGGACCTGATCGCCGCCGTCAACGATCGGCCGATCGAGATGGCGGTGGTGGAAGACACCGCGCGACGCATTGCTCAGCAGCGCGCGAGCGCGGAAGGGCGCGAGGGTGTTGCCGCGTTCCTGGAGAAGCGGGCGGCGGCGTGGGTCGGACGGCCATGAAAGAAGAAGGCGAAGCGTGAAACACGAAGGACACGAAGCGCACGAAGGCACACGAAGGAAAGCGCTTGTTCGCGCAACCGACCAACATGTTTTCCTTCGTGTTCCTTCGCGTCCTTCGTGTTGAAAGAGGTTTCCTTTCCCTGACCGCACCGGAATGTTCGACAAGATCCTCATAGCCAACCGTGGCGAGATCGCCTGCCGGGTCGCGCGTACCGCGAAGCGGTTGGGTATTCGCACCGTCGCCGTGTACTCGGAGGCCGACGCAGGTGCTCTGCACGTGGCTTCGTGCGACGAGGCGTTCCTGATCGGTCCGCCGCCGGCTCGCGACAGCTATCTGCGCATCGATCGCATCCTGGAAGCCGTGCAGCGCGCGGGCGCGCGGGCGATCCACCCCGGCTACGGGTTCCTGTCGGAGAACGAGAACTTCGCGGAAGCCTGTGCCGCCGCGGGCATCGTGTTCATCGGGCCGCCGGTCGAGGCGATCCGCGCGATGGGCTCGAAGAGCGCCGCGAAGGCGCTCATGGAGAAGGCTGGAGTGCCGCTGGTGCCCGGTTACCACGGCGACGCTCAGGACATCGATCTCATCGCGGACGAAGCCGAACGGATCGGCTATCCGGTGTTGATCAAGGCATCGGCGGGCGGTGGCGGCAAGGGCATGCGCATCGTCCGCGCGGCGGCGGAGTTGAAGGATGCGGTGGCCTCGGCCAAGCGCGAGGCCGCTTCGTCCTTCGGCGACGACAAGGTGCTGATCGAGCGCTACCTCACGCGGCCGCGCCACGTCGAATTGCAGGTGTTCGCGGACTCCCATGGCAACTGCATCCACCTGTTCGAACGCGATTGCTCGGTACAGCGCCGCCACCAGAAGGTACTGGAGGAGGCGCCGGCCCCCGGCATGACGGCGCAGCGGCGGCGTCAGATGGGGTCCGCCGCCGTCGCCGCCGCGAACGCCGTGAGCTACGTCGGCGCCGGCACCGTCGAGTTCATTCTCGACGAGTCGGGCGAGTTCTATTTCATGGAGATGAACACCCGGCTGCAGGTGGAGCATCCGGTCACCGAGATGATCACGGGGCTCGACTTGGTGGAGTGGCAACTGCGAGTTGCGGCCGGCGAGGCCCTGCCCCTGTCGCAGGAGGATGTGACGGCGCACGGTCACGCGATCGAGGCACGGGTCTACGCGGAAGATCCGGCCCGCGGTTTCCTGCCGGCCATCGGCCGCCTCGCCCATCTGCGCGAACCGATGCCGTCGCGGCACGTGCGTGTCGATACCGGCGTGCGTGCCGGCGACGAGATCGGCGTCCACTACGATCCGATGATCGCCAAGCTGATCTGCTGGGACGTGGATCGCGCTTCGGCGCTGCGCCGCCTGCAGCGCGCACTGGGCGAATACCAGGTTTCGGGTGTCGCGAACAATCTCGCATTCCTGGCTACGCTCACCGCCCACCGGGCGTTCGCGAACGCGCACCAGGACGCTTCGCTGCTCGACACCGGACTCATCGAACGCCATCAGGCCGAGCTCTTTGCGGAGCCGGTGGCAACGCCGGATGTCATCCTCGCGGTGGCCACGCTGTCCGAGCTCCTGCACGCGGACCGGTTGGCGCAGGAACGGGCCAAGGACTCCGGCGATCCGCATTCACCCTGGCATGCCTCGAGCGGGTGGCGGCTCAACGAGGACAACTTCCACGTGCTGCGTTTCATCGATGGCGGTCGTGCGGTCGCGGTGACGGCGCACTATCGCAGCGACGGCTACGAGTTCGAGTTGCCGGGCTCGCGCGCCTCGGTGCGTGGTGCGCTGAGGCCCGACGGCAGCATCGCGGTCGACGTGGACGGCATGCGTTTCGAGGCGACCGTGGTGCAGCTCGGTGCCGTGCTCGAGATCTTCGCCCAGGGTTCGGCCCATCGCCTCGAGATCGAGTTGCCGGACCGCACCGGCGACGAGGCTGAAGGGGGGTCCCTCGCCGCGCCGATGCCGGGCAGCGTGGTCGATGTGCTGGTGAAGCCGGGCGATGCCGTGACCAAGGGGGCCGCGCTGATGATCATCGAGGCCATGAAGATGGAACACACCATCGCCGCGCCAGCGGCCGGCACCGTGAAGGAGGTCTATTTCGCCAAGGGCGATCAGGTGGCCGAAGGAGTCGAACTCCTGGGATTCGAGGCGGACACGTGAAGTATCCGCGCAAGGTGAAGATGGTCGACGTCGGTCCACGGGACGGG
Organism: Burkholderiales bacterium; assembly: GCA_019747905.1. Lineage (GTDB taxonomy): Bacteria > Pseudomonadota > Gammaproteobacteria > Burkholderiales. The sequence goes on along the minus strand of JAIEQG010000029.1, from coordinate 6,071 downwards.
CTGCAGAACGAGCCGATGCCGGTGTCCACCGAGATCAAGGTGGCCCTGATCGAACAGTTGGCGGATGCCGGGCTCCCGGTGGTGGAGGCGACCAGTTTCGTGTCGCCCAAGTGGGTGCCGCAGATGGCAGACGCCGCCGAAGTCATGGCCCGCATCCGCCGCAAGCCCGGCGTGAGTTATCCGGTGCTGGTGCCGAACCTCAAGGGTCTGGAAGGCGCACTCGCCGCGAAGGCGGAAGAAGTCGCCGTGTTTGCCGCGGCCACCGAAGCGTTCTCGAAGCGCAACATCAACTGCACCATCGACGAATCGCTGGAACGCTTCGCGCCGGTCTGCGACGAGGCGCTCGCGAAAGGCGTGCGGGTGCGAGGCTACGTGTCGTGTGTGCTGGGTTGCCCCTACGAAGGCGAAGTCGCGCCGGAAGCGGTGGCGCGCGTGTCGCAGCGACTGCTGGCGATGGGCTGTTACGAGGTGTCCCTGGGAGACACCATCGGTACCGGGACGCCGGCCAAGGCGCAGCGCATGATCGAAGCGGTCGCGAAGTACGTGCCGATCGAGCGGCTAGCCGGGCATTTCCACGACACCTACGGCCAGGCGCTCGGCAACATCGTCGCCGTGATGGAACTGGGCGTGGCCACGTTCGACAGTTCCGTCGCCGGGCTCGGCGGGTGCCCCTATGCGAAGGGTGCGACCGGCAACGTCGCGAGCGAGGACGTGCTGTACCTGATGAACGGTCTGGGCATCGAGACCGGAGTAGACCTCGACCGACTGGTGGATGCCGGCGCCGAGATCTGCGCCGCCATCGGCCGCGAGAACGTGTCGCGCGCCGGTCGCGCGCTCACCGCGAAGCGCGCCTCCGCGCGCTGAGGCGACCTTCCCACCGACAGGCCTCGCGGCGTCTCCCCCGGCGAGGGCTGAAGCTGCCGCAGGAGGCCTCCCTGCGCCGCAATGCGTGCGGCGCAGGGCCGGCTGACGACCTTACTTCTTGTCGTCCTTCGGCGCTTCCTTCTTGGTCTCGTCGGTCTTGTCGCCGGCGAACGCGGCCGGGGCGAGCGCGACGGCGAACAGGGCGGAACCGAGCAGGGCAGCGATCAGTTTCTTCATCATGGTCTTCTCCTTGAGTCATGGGGTTGTGCATACGACAGGCATGCGACGTGGGAAAAATGCCCACGCGAGAAAGATCGTATGTGGTAAACTTTCCCACGTCAACAGCTCGATTAGGGTCGTGTGCGCTTCCCCACCCATCTGACCACCTGGTAGACGCCGATGGCCACCGACCACTCCGATCCCGTTTCACCCGGCGCGCCGCCCGGTCCCCTGCTCGCGGCGTTGAAGCGCCTGCTGCGGCCGCTGGTGCGGCTCGCGATCGCCCGCGGCCTCACCTATCCGGCACTCTCCGAGCTCTTGAAGGGGCTGTTCGTGGAAGTCGCCGAGCACGATTTCGCGCTGGCGGGCAAAGCGCAGACCGACAGCCGCCTCACGTTGCTGACCGGCGTGCATCGCAAGGACGTGAAGCGGCTGCGCGAAGGGCCGGCGCGTTCGATGATTGCGCGCACCCCGCGCAACGTCTCGCTCGGGGCGCAGATCGCCGCGGCCTGGAGCACGCGCGGCGGCTATGTGGACGCGGACGGTGTGCCATTGCCACTGCCGAAGTCCGCGAGCGATGGGAGCGAGCCGTCGTTCGAATCGCTGGTGACTTCGGTCAGCAAGGACATCAGGCCGCGTGCGGTGTTGGACGAGTGGATCCGCCTTGGTGTGGTGAGCATCGACGACGAGGGGCGCGTGCACCTCGACAGCGCCGCGTTCGTGCCGGGCAGCGGGTTCGAGGAAATGAGCTTCTATCTGGGCCAGAACATCCATGACCACATCGCGGCAATCGACCACAACCTCGCGAGCGGCGCCGAGCGTTTCCTGGAGCGCTGCGTGCACTACGACCACGTGGCGCCGGAGTCGCTGCCGGAACTGGCGCGGCTCGCCGAGGTGCACGGCATGAAGGCCCTGCGGGCGGTGAACGCTCGTGCCGGGTCGCCGCAGACGCGGGGCGGCAATTGGCGCATGAACTTCGGCATCTATTTCTTTGCCGAACCGCTCCCGGGCGGACCGCAGGAGCAGGAACATCATGCAACGTAGCTGGTGCATCGCCGCCGTCGCTCTTGCCTTGGCGTTCGCGGCGCCGGCGTCCGCTGCTGCCGACGAGTGTGGCGATGGCGGGATCGGCGGTACCGGCGCGCCGATCGCAGCCCACGCCGGCGACGGTGACGGTTCGACGCCGGAACCGGTAGGCGGCATCGGCGGCACCGGCATCGTCGCCGAGCTTGCACCCGGGGAACTCGGCCGGGTCATCGGCACCATCACCCGTTTCGGCAGCATCTGCGTGAACGGCCTGCGCATCGCATTCGATCCCGCTACCCCCACCGTGCAGGACGGGCGTTCCATGGCAGCGGCCGATCTGCAGGTGGGGCAGATGGTGCGTGTCGAAGTGGCCCGCAGCGGACCCATGTTGCGGGCGCAGCGCATGGCGCTGCTCTCCAGTCTGGTCGGAACCGTCACGGCCCGCGACGAGGACGCGCGCGTGTTCCGGGTGCTCGGCCAACCGGTTCGCCTCGGCCGCAACACGTGGATCGGCATATCCGGCACGGCGGTCCCGGCGGTCGGCACCAAGGTGCGCGTGAGCGGCGTGCTCGATCCGGAGGGTACCGTGGCGGCGTCGCGCCTGGATGGAGCGAGCGCCGACGAGCCCGACAGGATCATGGCGCGGGTGCGCGAGATCGACGGCCGCTACCTGGCCGTCGGCGAGGTTCACGTCGAGTTGGCCTCAGGCGAGCCGGTGGCGCCGCCGGCCGAAGGCGAGGAGGTCGCCGTTTCGGGGCGCTGGAACGGCGAAGCGCTGGTTGCAGACACGCTGGTGGTCGCTCCGCGCGGGGCATTCGGGGTGCGGGCAGCGAGTGTCGAGGGCTATCTGCACGGCTGCCGGAGTTCCGATGCCTTGGGCCTGGACGGCCAGCAACTCGACTTCACTGCCGTCGCACCACCGCGCAGTTGGGTCGGCCGGCGCGTGGTCGCCGAAGGTCACCTGCGCGATGACGGCGTGTTCGAAGTCGAACGGGTCGCACCGAGCCCGTTCGACGGCGACGTGCCGGGGAGGCCGACCGAGTTGCGGTGCACGACGCGGTCCTCGCCCGGCGGCTGACCAGCAACCACGCGGGATCTGCAACGGGCCCGGGGCGGTCGGGCCCCGGGAATGGGGTATTCTTGCGCACTGCCGCATCCGTACCTGCGCTCGCATGACATTCGCCGTCCACGACGTGCCGTCGCCCTGCATCAAGGTTTGTCGTCTCGATCCGGCCACCGGCCTGTGCACCGGTTGCCTGCGTACCATCGACGAGATCGCCGGATGGTGCGACATGACGCCCGCCGACAAGCAACGGGTCCTGACCCGCTTGCAGGAACGGCGCTTGCACGCCGTGCCGAGCGCCTGAGCGACCCGTCGGCGGCCCGCCGACCCACTCGATCCCCTGAGCCCTTGCCTCTCTCCAACCCTGCCCCCCGCCAGCTCATCCATACCCGCAAGGTCGAATGTCGTGGTTATGCGCGCGACGATGGCCTGTGGGACATCGAAGGCCATCTGGTCGACACCAAGAGCTACGACCTGCCGAACGGGCATCGCCGCGACGGCGTGATCCGCACCGGAGAACCCCTGCACGAGATGTGGCTGCGCCTTACCGTGGACATCGACCTCAAGGTGCACGCGGTCGAGGCGGTGACGGAATGGGGTCCCTATGCCGGCTGTGCGGACATCACGCCCAACTTCCAGCGCCTGAAGGGGCTCACCATCAAGGCCGGCTGGACCCTCAAGACGCGCGAACTGGTGGGCGGAGTCGAAGGGTGCACGCATCTGGTGGAGCTGCTCGGGCCGGTGGCGACCACGGCGTTCCAGACCATCTATTCCGCGCGCGAGAAGTTGCGCCCGGCCGGCACGGACGGCAGGCGGCCGGGGCTCATCGGCACCTGTCACATGTACGCGCCGGACGGTGCGATCGTGCGCGAGCGCTGGCCACGCTGGGCGACGGGGACGGCGGAAGAACGCGGATGAAGCGCGCGAAGCGCCTGTACCGGCCGGTCATCGCGGCCCATTTCGAGCCGGCGATCCGGCAGGCGTTCAACGAGCAGTTCGGGTTCGGCGCCGAGCGGCGCACGGTGACGGTGGGCCGCAAGACCGCCAGTCACGAGTTCGCACTGCATGATGCCGGCAAGGTACTCGGCACGATCGTGCCGAGTTCGAATCGTGCGTTCGAGATCGCAGCCACGGAGATCCTGTGGCTGTGCCTGTGGGAAGGCCCCGAGCGTCGGGTGGTCATCACCAGCGAGCTGGAACTGGCGCAGGAAATGATCACGGCGTTCCACGGCTGCTATTTCCCGACGCAGATCGAGGCGTTCCATTTCGATGCGGCGGCGAAATCCTTCTACAGAGCGGGACGGCTGGGGGCGGATTGAATTGACGTCATCCAGCCTGAAGGCCGGATGACGTCAATTCAATCCGGGGAAGAAGTGCGCATCGGGCTTGGGGCGGCCCGGCGCCCGATGCGAAAATAGCGGCACGAAGAGGCCGAATCGTGCCTTCGATCATTGCCGGGGAGGATTGGTGAGCAAACCACTCGCAGGAATACGGGTGCTGGATCTGACGCGCCTGTTGCCGGGGCCCGTCTGCACGTTGCATCTGGCGGATCTCGGGGCCGATGTCATCAAGATCGAGGACACCGGGGCCGGCGATTACGCGCGTGGCCTCGGAGTGCCGGAAGGGCACGAGGCACCGGTGTTTCTCGCGATCAACCGCAACAAGCGCGGGCTGTGCCTCGATCTCAAGCAACGCGAAGGCGTCGACGTGTTTCTCGATCTCGCACGTACGGCGCACATCGTCGTGGAGAGTTTCCGGCCCGGCGTGGTGGATCGCCTCGGCGTGGGCTATGAGGCCGTGCGCAAGGTCAACAAGGCCGTCGTGTACTGCTCGATCTCGGGCTATGGACAGACCGGTCCCTATCGCGAACTCGCGGGGCACGACCTCAACTACAACAGTATCGCGGGCTTCACCGATCAGATCGGTCCGGCCGATGGCGACCCGGTGATTCCGAACCTGCAGGTCGCGGACATCCTCGGCGGTGCGGTGGTGCCGGCCATGGGCATTCTCGCTGCGCTGGTGGATGCGCAGCGTACCGGCGAAGGACGCTATGTCGACGTCGCGATGACCGAGGGCGTGCTCGTCCACAATCTGCAGGCGTTGTCGGCGATGGCGCTCGAAGGCAAGCCGCGGCCGCGCGGGCGCGACCTGTTGTCGGGGCGAGAAGCCTGCTACAACGTGTACCGCACCGCCGATGGTCGGCACATGGCGGTGGGTGCGCTCGAGACGAAGTTCTGGAACGAGGTCTGCGATGTGCTCGAGCGGCCGGACCTCAAGATGTGTCACTGGGCGGCGGGCGGCGATCCCGCACCGGCGATCATGGCGCTGCAGACGATTTTCGCAACCCGCACGCAGGCGCAGTGGGTGCAGGCGTTCGAAGGGCACGACTGCTGCGTGACGCCAGTGCTGACCCTGGACGAAGCGCAACACGATCCGCAACACGTGGCGCGCGACATGTTCGTGCAGGCGCCGCATCCGCGCGAAGGCGCAGTGCTGCAGTTCGCTCCGCCGTTCAAACTGTCGCGCTTCGACTTCCAAGTGGAGCGCCCGGCGCCGGGGGCCGGTGAACACGCCGAGGAAATCCTCGCTGCGCTCGGCTATGACCTGGTCAGGATCGCCGGCCTGCGCCAGCGCCGTGTGATCTGAGCGCAGCCCACAAGCGGGCTGGCCCCCTTGGGGGTAGGGGCCGCAGGCTCATCGGGGGGGACCTCAGCCCGCGCCGGGCCGCCCCAAGCGGGCTGGCCCCCTTGGGGGGAGGGGCCACAGGCCCATGGGGGGGGACCTCAGCCCGCGCCGGGCCGCCCCAAGCGGGCTGGCCCCCCTTGGGGGGAGGGGCCGAAGGCCCGTCGGGGGGGACCTTACTCTTCCCCCGTCCCTTCTATCCAGTAGGTGACGGTGG
>JAIEQG010000122.1 GCA_019747905.1 Burkholderiales bacterium | reverse complement strand
ATGGAGGACATCGACCTCAACCTCGATGACTTCGTGGCGCGGGTGAACAGCGATCTGGTGGGGAAGTACGTCAACATTGCCAGTCGCGCCGCGGGCTTTATCCAGAAGAACTTCAACGGCAAGCTGAAGTTCCATTCGCCCACGGACGACCTCGTCAAGGGGGCAATCGGGTCAATGTTTCATTGTGCCGAGCACTACGATGCCAGAGAGTATGCGAAGGCAGTGCGCATTGCGATGGATACGGCAGACCGGATCAATCAGCATTTCGACAAAGCAAAGCCATGGGTTCTGGCAAAGGACCTGGCCAAGCAGGACGAATTGCAGGACCTCTGCTCTCGCGTACTCCATGGTTTCCAACTACTGACAGTGGTGCTTGCACCGGTCCTTCCAGCAACAGCTTCTCGGGTAGCACGCGAGTTCTTTGGCCTAGACCGAGACTTCGTGTGGTCGGATGGTGCAACTCTTCCCACCAGCGTCCGTCCCTACCAGCACCTCATGACCCGCATCGACGCCAAACAAGTAGAGGCCCTCGTCGACGCCAACAAGGAAAGCCTCAAGCCCGCTGCCGAGAGCCACTCGCCGCAGCGCCACGCGCAGCACCAGGAGAAAGTCGTGACCGAAAGCACCCAACCCGCCGCCACCGCAGCCGCGCCCGCCACCCCCACCATCTCCATCGACGAGTTCATGAAGGTGGACCTGCGCGTCGCCAAGGTCGTGGACGCCCAGCACGTAGAAGGCGCCGAGAAGCTGGTCAAGCTGATCCTCGACATCGGCACCGAGCAGCGCCAGGTGTTCGCGGGCATCAAGGCCCACTACGAACCGGAACAGTTGAAGGGCCGTATGGTGGTGATGGTGGCCAACCTCGCGCCGCGCAAGATGCGCTTCGGCGAATCGCAGGGCATGGTGCTCGCTGCCAGCAACGAAGGCTCCGGCGTGTTCCTGCTCGATCTCGACAGCGGCGCGCAGCCGGGCATGCGCGTAAAGTGACACCGATGCCGACGCGCCGACTCTCCATCCGCGGGCGCGTGCAGGGTGTAGGTTTCCGCGATGCGATGATCACTCAGGCGATCAAGCTCGGCGTGACCGGTTGGGTGCGTAACCGGCACGACGGCAGCGTCGAGGCTGCGGTAAGTGGCACCGAGGAGCAGCTTTCAGCCATCGTTGATTGGGCACATCGCGGCCCGCCGGCGGCACACGTGTTTCGGGTCGATGTGGTGCCAGACGAAGGCGAGTTCCGCAGCTTCTCGCGCTATCCGACCATCTGACTCAGCCCGATTGCGACGTGAGACCAACACGGCGAATGGTCATGCCTCCCGGTACAGTGCAGGCGCGTGAAAACGATAGATTGGCTCTTGTCACGGACGAGAGCCCGTACTCGTCCCCAAAATGATCGGGACAGTGCTGCTCTCAATACCAGACCGATACACCGTTACTTTCGGTAGGGTCCCGGCTGATGTCGTGCCCTCAAAGGTGGAAAAGTCTCCTTCGATGCACTCGACTACTCGCCTCGCAAAGTCAACTGGGTGAACGAAGAAGCTTCCGTCCGACTCCCTCGATAGACCGAGGACGTCTTGCGTAAGTGAGCCCGCAGGCATCTTGTTGCGCTTTCGATCCTGCACGGACATTGTTACTTCATGCAACAGCCCATTGCGGTACACCTGCCAGAATTGCTTAGCCGTAGCTCGTTGCATCAGCTCAGGAAAAAGTTCAATGAGCTCGTCATAGAACGAATCGTTAAGATTGGCTTGCGCTGGTAAGCCAGATTTCTGCCGCAGATACCTTTCGAGCAGAGGGAACGCAATCATCATGACAGCGAAGCCCGCGGTACGCTGCGGGTATAAGCTCTCGAGGACTGCTACGTACCACTCCCGGAAATTCGCAAGATTGGTCGCCATGAGGGTTTAACGTCTAGCCCGTCCAAGCACCTTCCGGACTCCGAGCAGCCCATAGTGCCCACAGCGTGTCGAGTGCAACGCTTTAGGGCGCCGTGTCATTGCTGCATTCTGGACCCGGCAGAATCGAGCACACGTTCAACTCGCGTAGTAGAGCGACGCTTGAATTGGCACACTCGCCGAAGTTGACCATTCTTGACCTCCAACAACTCGTACAGGTCGCGGTTCCTCCCGATCTCCACGAAGGTCCTGTCTTTTGCCTGGTAAATCTCGGGCCATGTTGCTTTCCCGGTATAGACCGGCTGAAGAAGTTCTAGCAGGTCCGTCTGCGCTACCTCTCGAAAGCCATCGTACAGGGTCGTGGACCAGGTACGGACGGAACCGCAAACAATTCCCGGCGCATACGCCAACCGAACCAAGTAGTAGGGCGTCTTGGCTTTGTCCCTTCCCACTTTGGTGAAGTAGACGGCAAACGGATCTTCCCCATCATAGGGATTGCTAAACGGGCGAGGACAGCAGTCTTCCAATCTTGGTCCATCCTCAAGCCAAACCGCAAGTGGCAACTTGCCTTGCGCCCTAGCACTACAAATCGGATCGCTCCTGCCTTGTCTCGACTCCAGCGAAATCGTCTCGGTCTTCAATACGCAAATTGGTTGGATAACGCCGTCTGTACGCACTATGGAGACGACAGAGAGCGAGCCTTCAAGGCTCGACATGTACATCTCCTTCTTGATGACTTCACCAACCGGACTCGCCCGAGGGGCAGGGGGTGCTCCGGTGAATACGAAGTAACGACCGTCGAGGGTGATCAACCTGTCCTCAGCGGTAGAGAGCGCGATCTCGATGTTGGGTCCCAGAACGGCATTGGGATCACGGCCAGTGTCATTGCCGCCGCTACTAAAGTAGTGGTCCAGATTCATCATTCGTGCCGACCGGCAATCGTCACCGCCCCACAAGTTCGCGATGCGGGTCGGCGGTCCGTCGGGTCGTACCTGAATTTCATAGACAGCTGCCTGCGCGTGGGAGGCGGGCCACGAGGTACCTAAGTTAGCAAGACTTTGCTGCTCTTCACTAGTAAGGAATCGTCCAGCAACCGGAAAAGCCACTAGGTCGTCCAGGGATTGCGTGTCCACGCGGCGGGCCAACGCTGTGCACACTTGCATCACGTCTGTGGCATCGGGCCGATTACCTGGCCGTGTTGGAAACCTCTCATGGAGTCGCTGCAGCTCCGTGATGCGTGAGTCGTACAGGTGTTTCAGACAATCGTAGCGGTCGCAGCGATTTCGTTTACTAAGCCAGTTGCGTTGGTCCCTCTTCAGGGCTTTGGGGTCTGGCGATACACCTGTTACGGACCGGTACGCTACTCCGAGTACGCGATCAAGCTCCAGTAGTTCGGGGGAGGCGCAAATGATTACCTCTGTCGGGGAAAGCAACCCGGCGCAGGATATCTGGGCGCCAGCGACGGACGACTGCAGCAGCAGGAATACAACGACGAAACGTGCCATCTCGATTGGGTAGGGGTCAGGCTTGCCAAACTGCAAAGCAGCGAGAACGGGACCGCCTGACCATCCCATCCTCCTCTAATCCGGACTTTCGGTATCGGGGCATCCCGGCACCACATGCAAGAGTTCGATGGGCATGCAGTTTTGCAGGCCTGACGCTCTTCCCTGACCTTAGCACCCCAACGATACGTACTAATGTACTCAACGCTGCGGCTCGGGGGCGCGCCGCCGCGATGCAGACGAAGCGCCACAATCCTCCTCGGCGCGTCCCCTGCAGCCGTTTGTTATGCCCTGATGACGATGCAAGATTGCGCCAGAAGAGAGACATCTGTTGACCATGCAGTTCTAAGCAACGCTGCACCCAAAACAGAACTGACCGTAGGTTCGTTGATCGTATTTCTTTGGCTAGGGTCCGGCAGGGCAGCCTCAAACGCCCTTACCGCGATCTCAGCATCGTGCATATGGCTCGCTCCCTTCGCACCTCCGGACACGAATGCCTCCCAAAGAAAAAGATTGGCGCGGCGAGCGACGAAGTCGTCCCACGAGAGTGTCGCTAGTCCAATGACCGAAAGCTTAGACCTGATGTCTCTCAGCATCCATGGGACCTGAGCAAGGGCGGTTGCAAGGACCGCGGCACCTGGCCCTCCGATCCAATTGGGACTCGTTTCGCCTTCGCGACGCTTTGTGAGTTCCAGAGGGTCGCTGCGTAGCGGCACAAACATGGGAGCCTCAAAGCCCAGCGCGACAGTACCACCCGCGTTAAGCTGATCGGCTACAGCCGTACACAATGCAGACATGTCGGTATCACGAACGTCCGCACCACTCGATAGGCGCCCATACCAACCGAAGTTTCCGCCACTCGTCGAACCAATGTCAGCGCAGAAGAGGTTCAATGCTGTGTCCAGAGGGCATAACGCCGCAGTTGAGCGGCGGCGGGTGCGCTGCTCAGCGCGCCGCGAGCGCATAGTGAAGTGGCGTGCTCGCGGTGCGTTCGCGATGACGTGTCACCGTCCGCGCCAACTGCTCGTCAGGCCGCTGGCACTCACTTCCAAACTTTCCACCAGGCCCTCTTCTGCTTCCGCTTCCATTCCTGATACCGACGATCAATGATCGGCCGAAGCTTCGCGTAGGTGTCATCGGAGTACTTGACGTGAAACTCCGTAGGCAGGTTTCCTTGCAGGATGGAGACGTAGTCTTGCAAATACCTGCCTCGTTCGAAATCGAAGTAGTGCATCGCAAACGCATTACCTTCGTCCGAGAGCATGTCGCTGATCAGACACGTGTCCCAACTTTCATAGAGGCCATGGATTGTCAGGTTGCCGAGCTTGTACCGCCCAAGGTCGTCGCCGCTTTCCGTGATAAAGAACTCGCTCATCAAATCGTTATCGATCAGCCACCGCAGGATCGGAACAGTGTGATTGCTGGCGTGCGATTCCGGCAAGCCTTCCTGCTCGACGCTTTCGAGATGGTACTTCGCCTTGTCGTAAACGTGCGGCGAGATGCTGTTCATGTGAAGCCTAACTTAATCTCGAACTAATCGGACGTGAAGCTCCACGTCCGTTGACGAAACACTCCGGATTAAGTGCCTGTTTCATGGGCCATCCCCTTCCTTAGCATCCCAGAAGAGGATGCTGATGCGGATCCATCCACCCCCATGCCTACGGCATGGGTTGGAACGCTTGCGCGAAGGATACTCCGCCCCAAGAGTCCGTCGGACGAAGCACCCTGGCGCGCTGCACAGCGTATCCCGCCAGACTAGGCGAACAATTGCTCCAACCGGCAGCGGTAGGCATCGGCCGAAGCATCGCTCTCCACCGGCGCCCAGGGCGCCCGCTCATCGGACGTTAGCGCCGCGTAGGGCCCCGCCTTCGATTCGAAGAACACCGAGCCCGGTGCCAGCGACACGATGCTGTGGAACGTGCCGTGCGGGATCGTCACGCCGAAGACCGGACCTGCGACGTCGAGCACTGTGTGGTGAGTGATGTTGCCGGATTCATCGAACAGGACCAGTCCGAACCGTCCACGCAGCACGACGAAGGTCTCGTCCTTGGCCGTATCCAGATGGCGATGCGGCGCCACATAGGAGCCCGGCTCGATCGCGTTCAGGAGGCGATTGCTGACGTCCGCTTCGGTCCGGTGGAAATTATGGTTCTTGCGCAGCCGCGGACTGGTCCGTGCGGACTCGCTGACCCGGTCGAGCAATGCGCCGTCGATGAACTCCGGTGACCTCACGGATACACGAACCTCACGTTGTCCGGCTTCAGCCATTCATTGAGGGACTTCACGAGCTTCTCGTCGGGCGTCACGCGCCACTCCTCGCCGAGCCACATGTCCACCGTGGCATCGCCGTTGCGATACTCGATGTTCACCGGGCACGGGCCGTTCCGATAGGGGCTGAGCAGCTGCTTGAGCTTCGCGGCATTCGCTTCCCCGTTCATCGAGAGCTTCAACCCTCGCGAGAATCGGGCGCGCGCGCCGGCCACGTCGTAGATGCGCTCGGCCGCAACCCGCATCGCGATCGTGTCGCCGTCGTCGCCCGAGCGCCGGAACGTCCGTACCTTCGCCTCGATCAGCAGCACGGCGTCTTCGCGCACCAACTCGCGGTGCTGGTCGAACACCTCGCTGTAGACGGTGACTTCCTGGCTCGCCGTGCCGTCGGAGATCACGAGGATCATCATCCGCCCGCCCTGCGTCTTCTGGAACCGCATCGACTCCACCACGCCGCCGATCACCTGGATGCGGCCGTTCTCCTCGAACGGCGGCGGGGTCAGCCGCGCGAGCGGTGTGCGCACCACGTGCTCGAATTCTTTGGCGAAGGCTCCGTACGGATGCCCGCTCAGGTAGAAGCCGAGCGCCGACTTCTCGTTCACCAGACGCTCTGCTTCGTCCCATGGCGCGTGCTCGACCATGGCAGCGGTCGGGCGTGATGCTTCGTCGAAGCCGCCGAACAGGCTGACCTGGTTGGCACTGCGGCTGGCCTGCTCGGCCGCGCCCAGCGCCACACCCACCGACGCGAACAACCGCGCGCGGTTGGTGTCGATCGCATCGAAGGCGCCCGCCTTGACCAGCGATTCGACCACCCGCCGGTTGACGAGCCGCGTGTCGACCCGGCTGCAGAAATCGAAGAGGTCGCGGAACGGCCCGCCTTCGCGCCGCACCTCGAGAATGCTCTCGATCGCGGCCTCACCCGTGCCCTTCACGCCGCCCAGCCCGTAGCGGATGCTCTTGCGGTCCACCGGCACGAAGCGGTACTCGCCGGTGTTCACGTCCGGCGGCAGCATCGTGAGGCCGATGGCCTTCGCGTCCTCGAAGAGCTGCTGCACCTTGTCGGTATCGTCCATCACAGCCGACAAGTTCGCCGCCATGAATGCTGCCGCATGGTGCGCCTTCATGTACGCGGTCTGGTACGCGACCAGCGCGTAGGCGGCGGCGTGCGACTTGTTGAAGCCGTAGCCCGCGAACTTCTCCATATAGTCGAAGATCTCGTTCGCCTTGGCCTCGCCGATGCCCTTCTCGCCGGCACCGGTCACGAAGATGGAGCGCTGCTTCGCCATCTCCTCGGGCTTCTTCTTGCCCATGGCCCGCCGGAGCAGATCGGCGCCGCCGAGCGAGTAACCGGCGCACACCTGCGCGGCCTGCATCACCTGCTCCTGGTACACCATGATCCCGTAGGTGGGTTCCAGCACCGGGACGAGCATGGGGTGCAGATACTCGAAGCGCTTGCCGTGCTTGCGTTCGATGAAGTCGGGGATGAGGTCCATCGGGCCCGGCCGGTACAGTGCGACCAGCGCGATGATGTCCTCGAACCGGTCCGGCCGCGCGCGCGTCAGCAGCTCGCGCATGCCGCGCGATTCGAACTGGAACACGGCCGTGGTGTTGCCGGTGGCGAAGATTCGATAGGCGGCCGGATCATCGAGCGGCAGCGCTTCGAGCGCGAGCTTCGACTCCGCATCGAGTTGCTTGATGAATCGCAGCGTCCAGTCGAGGATCGTGAGCGTGGTGAGGCCGAGGAAGTCGAACTTGACCAGGCCGACGGCTTCCACGTCGTCCTTGTCGAACTGCGACACCGCGCTTTCCGAACCCTGCGCGCAATACAAGGGGCAGAAGTCCGTCAGCTTGCCCGGCGCGATCAGCACACCGCCCGCGTGCATGCCGACGTTGCGCGTCATGCCTTCGAGTTGTTCCGCGAGGGCGATCAGCTCGCGCGTTTCCTCTTCGGTCTCCTCTCGCTCCTTGAATCGCGGTTCCATCTCGCGCGCCATGGCGAGCGTGATGAGCTTGCCGGGCTGGAAGGGGATCAGCTTCGCCAGTTCGTCGGTGCGGTTGTAGCCCCACTCCATCACGCGCCCCACGTCGCGCACCACGGCCTTCGCCGCCATGGTGCCGAAGGTGGCGATCTGCGACACCGACTCGTCGCCGTACTTGCGGCGCACGTAGTCGATCACGCGGTCGCGGCCGTCCTGGCAGAAGTCCACGTCGAAGTCGGGCATGGATACCCGTTCCGGATTGAGGAAGCGCTCGAACAGCAGGTCGTAGCGCAACGGATCGAGGTCGGTGATGCCCAGCGCGTAGGCCACCAGCGAGCCGGCACCCGAGCCGCGGCCTGGCCCGACGGGTACGCCGTTGCCCTTCGCCCAATTGATGAAGTCCGCCACGATCAGGAAGTAGCCGGGGAAGCCCATCTGCACGATGGTGCGGATCTCGAATTCGAGCCGCTCCACATAGCGCGGCCGTTCGGCGTCGCGCTGCGTGGCATCGGGGTAGAGCGCGACGAGGCGCTGTTCCAGGCCCGCGAGCGATTGGGCACGCAGGTAATCGTCGAGCCCTTCGCCGCCGGGCGTGGGGAATGGCGGCAAACGGCTGCGGCCGAGTTCGATCACCACGTTGCAGCGGCGCGCGATCTCGATCGAGTTCTCCAGCGCCTGCGGCAGGTCGGCGAACAATTCCACCATCTCCGCCTGCGACTTGAAGTACTGCTGCTCGGTAAAGCGGCGTGGCCGGCGCTGGTCGGACAGCACCTGCCCTTCCGCGATGCACACGCGGGCTTCGTGCGCCGTGAACTCGGCCGGCGTCGGAAACTGCACCGGATGCGTGGCAACCGGTGGAATGCGCAGCCGCGTCGCGATCCGCAGCAATGCCGGCTCGACCGCAGCGGCATCGGCGTGGCCGGCCCGCTGCAACTCGATGTAGAAGCGGCCTTCGAACAATTCGGCCCATTGCCGCGCGAGCACGTCCGCGCGCTCGTCGTGGCCCGCCAGTAGCACCTGCGCGATCTCGCCGGCCACTCCGCCCGACAACGCGATCAGGCCTTCGGTGCCTTCGTCGAGAAACCACGCCTTGCGCAACTCCGCCCGGCCTCGATACTGGTTCTCGCGGTAGGCGCGCGTGAGCCAGCGGCACAGGCGCAGGTAGCCCGTGTGGTTCTGCGCGAGCAGCACGCAGCGGAACGGCTTGTCGCGCTCTTCGTCGTTGGTGATCCACACGTCGCAGCCGACGATGGCTTTCAGGCCGGCGGCGCGAGCGGCGGAGTAGAACTTCACCATGCCGAACAGATTCGACAGGTCGGTCAACGCCAGCGCCGGCATGCCGTCGGCCCGCGCCGCGGCCACCGCTTCGTCGATACGGACGATGCCGTCGACGATGGTGTACTCGCTGTGCAGGCGCAGGTGGACGAATCGGGGTGCGGCCATCATCCGACGGATTCTAACCACGCCGGTCGCGCCGCAGAAAACTTACGGCAGGGCGGGCACTTGGCAGTGTTTCGGAACAGCGACACGCGCGAACTGTCTATGATGCTGCCCATCGTTCCGTCCTGGAGTCGCCATGGTCCGCCCCGTCGGTCTGCTGCTCGCTGGTGTGCTCTCCCTCGGTTTGGCTGCCCAAGCCCAGGTGTACAAGAACGTCATGCCGGACGGACGGATCATCTATTCCGACGCGCCGCTGAAGGGCGCGAAGTCCTCGCCGGTCAACGTGCCGCCCCCGCCGACCGAGGCCGACAAGGCCAAGGCGCAACAGCGCGCGCTGGAGGAAGCGCAGAAACGCGAGGCCCTGAAGGGCCGGCTCGACGATCGCCGCAAGAAACTCGACGACGCGGACGAGCGTGTGAAGCAGGCACGCCAGGCGCTAGCGAACGCCCAGGCTGCGCTGGAACAGGGCCGCACGCCCTTGCCGGGCGAGATGATCGGCACCGTGGGCGCCGGCGCACGCCCGAGCGAAGGCTACCTCAACCGGATCGCAGGCCTCGAGAAGGCCGTGGAAACGGCGAAGAAAGCGCTGGACGACGCCCTGTACGAGCGTAACCAGGCGCGCTGAAGAGAGTAGTCTCCCCCGATGGGCCTGCGGCCCTTCCCCCCAGGGGGCCAAGCCCGCTTGCGGGGTGAGGCCGGACACGGACAGTCCCTGCGGACTGTCAGTGCCTGCCGAACGCCATCGGCCTCCGGCCGATCGCAGGCCCGGCGCGGGCTGTGTAGTCCCCTCCGACGTGCCTGCGGCACCTAGTCACTCTTGTGGCGGCTTGGCGAGCGCTGCGCGCCCGGTGAATGGTGCGTGAGGTCGGTGATGCTGGTCCGTATAATCGCGGGCTCGATGAAGACATCCTGCTCCGCTGCGCCTGAGCCCGTCCGTCGCGACGGGCTCGTCGTTTCGGGCACTCCCGGCGCGTGACCACCGCTGCCGAACAACGGCGCGCCGCGATCGTCATGGCCATTCTGGCGCTGGTTTGGGGTTATTCCTGGATCATCGCCAAGCTGGGGCTCTCGCTCGCCGGGCCATTCACCTTCGCCGCGCTGCGGACCGCCTGCGGCGTCATCGCGCTCGGCGCCTTTCTGCTTTTCATCAAGCGGGGGCGCCTTTCTCGACGTCCGCCCCGGGGTGCCGTGCTCGTGGGGCTCATCCAGACCGGCGCGTTCCTGATGCTGAACACATGGGCCCTTTCCGGTGGCGAACCGGGCAAGACTTCGATTCTCACGTTCACGATGCCGTTCTGGGTCCTGCTCTTCGCCTGGCCGGTGTTGTCCGAGAAGGTCGCCGGGCTCCAGTGGATCGCGATCGTGTCCGCCATCGCCGGGCTGGCGCTGATCATGGAGCCGTGGCTGATGCACGCGGCAGTACTGTCGAAGGTGGCGGCCGTGATGGCCGGCATGGCCTGGGCGATCGGCGTGGTGCTCACCAAGCGCCTGCAACGCCACGCGCCCGTGGACATGTTCGATTTCACGTTCTGGCAGATGCTGTTCGGCCTGGTGCCCATGGTGATCGTGATGGCGATCGCGCCAGAGCCGATTCCGCAGTTCACACCGTTGCTGATCGCGACCATCCTGCTGAGCGGAGTGGTCGCCACCGCCGGCGGATGGCTGATGTGGCAGTACGTGTTGAATCGCCTGCCGGCCGGCACCACCAGCCTCGCATCGCTCGCCGTACCGGTGGTCGCCACGCTGTCGTCCGCCATCCAGCTCGGCGAACGGTTGCGTGCCGCGGAGCTGGTCGGCGCCGTCCTGATCGCCGTGGCGCTCGGCCTGGTCTCGTGGCAGGCAGTCCGGTCGCATACGCGCGATGATCCGAGCATGGCGCAGGAATGAGGGGCTAGGGATCAGGGACTAGGGGCTAGGGTTCTGCCTGCTTCACAACGCTGTGCCCCCTGATCCCTAGACCCTAGCCCCTATTCCCTAGCCCCTAGCCCCTAGTCCCTAGCCCCCAGTCCCTAGTTCAATGAAATCCAGCCAATCGCATTTCCACGACATTCGCGGCTTGCGCTATCACGTGCGCACCTGGGGTCCGGCCGATGCGCCGCCGCTCGTGCTGCTGCACGGATGGATGGACGTCGGCGCATCCTTCCAGTTCGCGGTCGACGAACTGCAGCGCGACTGGTTCGTGGTGGCGCCCGATTGGCGCGGTTTCGGCCTCACGCAGTGGGCCACCGACGGATACTGGTTTCTCGATTACCTCGGCGACCTCGACGCGCTGCTCGACATCTACTCGCCCGACGCGCCCTGCCCCATCGTCGGCCACAGCATGGGCGGCAACATCGTCAATCTCTACGCCGGCGCGCGTCCGGCTCGCGTATCGCACCTGGTGCTGGCCGAAGGCTTCGGGCTCAAGGCGACCCAGCCCGCCAAGGCGCCGGAGCGCATCGGGCGCTGGCTGGACGAGCTGAAGACCGAAGCGCAGTTGCGGCCCTATGCGAACTTCGGCGAAGTGGCCGAGCGTCTGATGAAGAACAACCCGCGGCTCGCCCGCGACAAGGCCGACTTCCTCGCGCAGCATTGGGCGCGGCGGCGCGACGACGGCACCGTCGAGCTGGCGGCCGATCCGCGGCACAAGCAGGTGAATCCCGTGCTCTACCGCATCGAGGAAGCACTCGCGTCGTGGGAGCGCATCACCGCCCCGGTGCTGTGGCTGTGGGGCGAGAACCACGACGATCTGAAACGCTGGGCCGGCGACGATCCGGCGGACTGGCAGCGCCGCCGGGCGGCGTTCCGCCGGTTGACCGAGGTTACAATCCCCGATGCCGGTCACATGATGCACCACGACCAACCAAGGGCTTTCGCGCGCGCCATCGAGGACTTCATCGACGCCTGATGGACCGGCATCGCGCAATCATCCGCATTCTTCGCATCGACACCCCATGAACATCGTCATCCGCACCGCCCTCATTGCCGCCGCATTCGCCTTGGCTACCGTCGCACCCGCATTCGCCCAGAGCGTCAGCAAGGCCGTTTCCATGGACGAAGCCCGCGCCCTGGTGCTCGAATTGCCGGAAGTGAAAGCGTGGCAGGAAGAGCGGCGCAAGGCCGCGGATGCCGATCGCAAGGCCCCCGCGACCGGCGGCATCCTGACCGGCTCGCGCACGCCCATGGGCAAGAAGCACTGGTCCGTGACGTTCTATTCGAACCCGGCCACGGCGCCAGAGAAGTGGGCCACCTTCCTGGTGCGTGCGAGCGACGGCAAGCTCTTCGTGGAAGGTGAAGGCGGCAAGCCCATCGGGCTGGAGCAGTGGCGCAAGTCGACGGGCAAACCCGCGTCGTGATTCGCGCGACGGGGCTCAGCCCTCGCCGGGCCGCTCCCAAGAGCTGGCCCCTTGAGGGAAGGGCCGCAGGCCCATCGGGGGGACCCGCTATTTAGCGTTCGGCGTTCGCCACGGCGGCGCTGAGTTCCAGCACTGTCGCCCGCGACGAGAGGTCGAGCTTCGCCTCGTCCACTCGCAGGCCGAGGCGCTGCTCCAGTTCCACCACGATGCGCAGGATCGACAGCGAGTCGATCCCGAGCGAGCGCAATGACGCGTGATCGCCGATTTCGTGCGGCTGCACCTGCCGGTCATCGGTGATCCAGCGCCGTACTGCCTCGGCGATGTCGGAGGTCCGGGCGCTGGCATCCGCCAGCACAGTATGCGTGGGTGCGATCACCGGATCCGGCGCAAACGGCACGCATAGCAGGTTGCCCACGGCCCGACGGGCCTCCTCGGCGGCACGCTGGCGGTCATTCACGTGTCGCAACGGCCGGCCGGCGACCAACCTCACCTCGAGCCCGCGAGCTCGCACGATGCGAAGCAGCGACGGTAAAAACGCTTCGTCGCCGACCCACGCGGGCAGCCGGCTGGGTTCCCCATCCTGCAGGTATCGAACGCCCATCGGCAGCACGGCGATGTCATGCCGGACCGCGAGTTCGAACACCGGTGTCGCAAAGCCGGCCACGCTGGCGCCGTCGGTCGTCGTGCCTTCAGGAAACACGCAGATCGAACGTCCCGCCGTCACCGCGCCACCCATCTCACCGAGCGCTCGCTCGAGATCGAAGGGGTTGCCACGCTGGACGAACACACCACCCGTACCGGCAATGAGCGGGCCGACGACGGGCCAGTGGCGCAGGCTGTCCTTCGCCAGGAAACCGCAGGGCAACGCCGCACGGATCGCCAGCGTATCGATCCACGACACGTGATTCGCCACGATCAGCAGGCCCGAGTCGTTGGCGCATCGATCGAGCGGGTGGCCTGCCACCGAAAACCGCACACCGAGCGCACGCAGCATCTCCTCGCACCATCGGCGAACCATGGCATCCCCTTGCGCCGGCCGGAGCCATGACCGGACGAAGCGGACCTTCAGGTAACCGGTCGCCAGCAACCCCGCTATCCGTGCGAGGGCCATCACGCTGCGGATCCACGAACGCAATTCGCCAGGCTCCATTTCTCTTTCACTGTCAGCGCGACTCGAACCGGGTCCCGCGGTGACCGGCCGAACCTAGCATGCATATGTGTCCGCAATACGATCGCCGGGCGACGGCAGACCGTGGTGGAATGCTCCGGGGTTCGTCTTGTATGCTCCGGACGGCCAGCGACCAGCACGAATGCAGGGAGCATGTCCCAGGATATCGAGGCGGCCACGCAACAGGTGCGAACCGGGGCCTATGCAAGACCACGGCTAAGCACGGTGCTTCCCATCATCGCGGCAGCGGCGGTGATCGCCAGCGCACTGAGCTGGGCGCTCGGCACGCTGTTCGGCTGGGATGTCATGGGCGAGACGGCGCGCCATGCAGTCACCTTCGGGGTCGGCGGCGCCCTGTCCGCACTGATGGTGGCGCTGCACGTCCACTACCGCATCGTGCCGCTGCTCGGCGTCCCGGCGACCATTGCCGCCGCCATCGTCGCGATGCTCGGCGGCATCGTCGCAGCGGTCCTGATCGTCCGCCATCTGCTGCTCTACGCCGCCGGCACTGCCCCATGGTGGCCTTCCATCGCCTGCGCGGTGGCGTTCGTCTGCGTCGCGCTTTGCATCGCCATGAGTGTCGTCAGCATCGTCGCGCTGGTCGCGACAGCAGTGCGCAATGTGCGGACACGCGTCCCGGTGTTCCGGGGCGGCTCGGCACTGCTCGTAGGAGTGATCGCCGGCCCCGCCGTCCTCGCGGGGCTCATGTACACCCCGGATGGGTACTACACGTCGTTGTGGCACCTCGTGCATGCGCCGCGCCGGTCGGTCTGGTACGACGCGCGCGAGCAGCTGTTTTCGGAAGTGTTCGACGGCTACCGCTGCGATGCGCTGGTCGTGCCCTTCGAGGCCCCGGTGAATTCCATCGATCGAATTGGCCGCGACCTCGTGGCGCGCACGCTGGCCGCCACCATCGCCGAGCAGACCGGCCTGTGCGTTGCCGACTTCGACCTGGTGCGGCGCGCGCTCGGCGAGCAACGGCGGCACATCGAATGGGATTCCGTGTACCGGCTGGCGGACCGCATCGGGGCTCGCTGGATCGTGCGCGGGACCGCGAGCACCACGCCGGACGGAAGTGCCGCCTTTCTGGAACTGACCGGTCACGGCCGCGATGCGGGTTCGGGCTCGAGCTGGCGATCGACCGGGTCCATCCGGTTTCCGCGCCAGCCCGTATCCGACGAATTGCCGCCTGAGCTGCCCTACCTGCAGGCGCTCGACACAGTGCCGGCACGGCTCGGCTTCACCGCGAAGCCGGTCGAGCCCCTGCCACCGGTTGCCGCAACCCGCGACCTGCCCGACGTTCCGGAAGGCCTGCTCGCCGATACCGGTTCCGCCCTCGATCGCGCCGAACGCCTGCAGTTCCTGGCATCGACGCTGACGGAGTTTCAACCGGAAGCCGAATCGCTCTGGGTGCGATCGCTGGTGGCTTTGCGTCACCAGCCGGAATCGGACGACGATGCGAACGCCTTGCGGGCGCGAGCTTGGCTTTACCTCTCCCGGCGTCCCTACGCCGAAGGATTGGTAGCGAGTGGAGTGACTCCCGAAGCACGCGTCGTGCGGGAACTCGCGCGCGGTAATCTCGCCGCGTCGATGGCGGCGGTGGATGCGCTGACCTCGCCGATCGCGCGGGTCATCGGCCAGATCGGCGTCGAGGGCATGCGCTCGGCGTACGACAACACCGACGGTTACGAACACCGTCGCGACAAGGCCATCGATCTTCGCCCCCTCTACGCGCCCTTTCTCTACCAGGCCTTCAGCAGCAGCGACTGGGGCGGTGCCAAGGGCCAGGCGAGAGCGCAATTGGGCCTCGAGCTGCGCGGTGTCGCCATCGAGGATCCGTGGGAGCGCGTGGTCCTGCGAGCGCTGGCGAAGTGGGTGCTGTATGTCGATCCGGGGGACCTGCTGCAATCCGATCCGGCCAGCCGCGCCGAGCGGTCGTACGCGCCGCTATGGCGCACCCGCGCAGCGCAATGGCGCGCGCCGGCCCACGACCGTCTGGCGGAACGCGACCTCTACGAGGTGCTGTTCGCGCTCAATCGCCAGGCCGCCGATCGCAACCTCGAGATGCGCTCGGGCAAGCAGGCGCTGCACGAACGCGCGATGAGCGAGGCGATGACGATGGCGCCTGCACTGCGCTCCAATCCGTTCATCCTGTCGCGCACTCTGCTCGCGATCCGTTGGGTGGGCGCGAACAAGGACAACCTGGCCAGCCGAACGCAGGGCGGAGCGGCCTTCGAATTCGCGAAGCACCTCATCGCGACCGAGGATGGCGAAACCGGCGCTGCCCGCCAGATCTCGCAGCAGCACGGCATCGACGGCCCTTGGGTGGACGTGCCCCCGCGGCCCCATCGCGCCGCCGGTGGTTGGGCGGCTGCGCAGCACGCGCCGCGTACGGTCGACTACGTGGAGCGCGTGATCGCACGCAATCGTCGAGCGGCGCTGCTCGCGCGCACCGGGTTCCACTACGTCGCGGAGGTCGACTACTACCTTCGACAACTGGATCGCGAGGCCGAGGCGGACGCCTGGCTCGCGGCGAACGCCGGCCGCTTCGATGGCGATCCTGCCCGTTCGATCTTCGAGCGTACCCGGATAGGCCAGAAGCCGGACCCGGAGGCACGACTGGCGGCGCTGATGCCGCGCATCGACGCGGGGACTTCGAGCTGGGGTTACCACTACGACGCCACGATCGCGCTGCTGCAGCTGCACCGACCCGACGAGGCGCAGCGCGTCCTGCACTCCTGGCCTTCGTTCCGAGCCGACGATTCGTCGCCGGTCGCGCTGGCCAACGCGCAGGAAACCCTCAGCGCACTGCTCATGAATGTCGGCGAAACCGCCCGCGCGAAACAGGAGGCGGAGCTCGCATTGGAATACCGCACCGGTTCGGGTTCGGAGCTCGTCGCCAGGGCGCGGTTGGGCATGATCGCGCGCGATTGGGCCGCATCACGCGCGGCGGAGCGCGAGAACGTCGAACGCTACGACAGCAACGAGTCGCGTGCCCGCAGCGCCTGGATCGCGTTCCTCGTCGGCAAGACGAGCGACGGCACGTCGGAGGCGATCGAAAGCGCACGGCACGGGACCGCCCTGGCTGTGCGGGCCCTGGCGGCCGGCGCCCGCTTGACGGACACCGACCCGCAGCGCTGGATGGACGACGTGTCGAACCGGATCGAACGCAACCAAGACTCCGTCGACGTCCCATGGAAGCTCGCCTTCGAACTCTTCTGGGTCGATCGGCCGTTGAGCGCAGCGACGATGGAACCGGTCTTCGCGCTGGCTCGTCCCACGGCACAGTCCAGTACCCTGCTGCTCAAGTCCTATGCCGCGTTCAGGGCACGGGACTGGAAGGAACTGCTGCCCTGGGCACAACGGCTCTACGCCTCACCCGTCGATGCCGCAGGCAATACGTACTACCCGTCCAACTATGCACTGCCGTTCTACGTCATGGCCCTCTGTCGCGCAGGCCACGTTGCGGATGCTGCGCAACTCACGGCGCGGCATCGCGAGGTGACCCGGGCCGGCCATTACTATGCAATGGCCCAGGCCGTGATCGACGAGGCACAGGGCAAGCGCGCCTCGGCCCTGGAACGCCTGTGGCAATCGTTCGTCGATACGGATGTCGCCCACTACGACCCCATCCATCCCGTATACCTGCAACTCGAGATCGCCGAACTGCTGTACGAGGAGACGCGGGACGACCGCTATCGCGAACTGATGGTGGACATGGCCCGTCGCTACGCCCGCGCGTGGCCGTTCTCCTGGGCCTACGGCTTCGCGGCACGCTACGGCAAGACGGCCGAGAGCCGGCAAGAGGCCATCGTGGCGCTGCTGTATCTGGACCGGCGGTCGATGCGCCTCGATGCGCTACCCGCGACGGAGATCGAGCAGGCTCGCAAGGCGCTCGAGAAACACAATCCCTTGCTTGGAGCGCAGTAGGGATTCGCACGGCGCTCTAGCCACCGTAGCGTTCCGTCCGGATCCGCCCCGGTGCCAGGCCGAGGTCGAGCAACAGGTCGGCCACCGTGCCGACGAACGGATTGCTGCCGCAGACGAAGATGAAGCTCGGTTCTGTCATCTCGTTGAGCACACTCTCGAGCAGCGGACGATCGATGCGGCCTGCACCCAGGTCGGATGCGGTCGCAGCCTCGCGCGTCACGCGGGCCTTCAACGTGAATCCGTCTCCGTTCGCATCGAGGCGGCGCAGTTCGTCGAGATAGATGAGATCGGCCGCAGTCCGTCCCGAGGTCACGAGCGTGACGGGTACCGTGCTCGCTTGTGCCGCGCGATGGCGGACCATCGACATGAGCGGCACCACGCCGGAACCGCCACCGATCAGCAGCACCGGACCACCGTCGCGCACCGACCACACGAAGTGGCCGCCGAGCGGCCCGCGCAACTCGATCTCGTCACCCACCTGCACCACGTCGTGGAAGAACGAAGAGACTTCGCCGTCATCCAGGCGCTCGATCGCCAGCTCGATGCGCTCGGCGTGCTCGGGCGCCGAGGCGATCGAATAGCTGCGCTGCGCCTCGTAGCCGTCCGGCGCCACGAGCCGGACATCAATGTGCTGTCCGGCGACGAAGGTCGGTGTGTCAGGCAGCGCGAAATGAAAACCCTTGATGCGCGGACTCAGCGACTCGATCGCGACGACTCGCGCCGTCTGCCATGGGCGCTTGCGCGCCGGGACCGCCGACTCGGTCATCGGCTCACAAGAGGACTGGCCCCCGGTGGGAAAGGCCGCAGGCCCATCGGGGGGTTCACTCTAGTCGCCTGAGTAACGCTGCTCCCGCCAGGGATCGCCGTACATGTGGTAACCGCGCAATTCCCAGAAACCAGCCTCGTCGCGCTGCGTGAACTGCAGGCCGTTCACCCACTTTGCCGATTTCCAGAAGTACAGGTGCGGCACCAGCAGGCGTGCCGGGCCACCGTGATCGGCATCGATCGGCTGGCCGGCGTAGCGCAATGCGACCATGCCGCGACCACCGGCGAGGTCCGCGAAGGGCACGTTGGTGGTGTAGTCGTCGAACGAATGCGCGAGCACCCAGGGAGTCGGTGCCTCCAGCCCTGCATCGGCGAGGATATCGTCGACCAGGACGCCCTCCCACGCCGTGTCGTACTTGCTCCACTTCGTGACGCAATGGATGTCGCGCGTGACACCGGTCATGGGCAGGCGATTGAACTCCTCCCACGTCCATTGCTTCACGGGTTTCGGTCCGACGCGCAGGGTGAAACGCCAGGTGTCGAGCGCGACGCGTGGCGTCGGTCCGGCGGACAGCACCGGAAAGTCGTGCGTCGTGTACTGCCCCGGCGGCAGTCGATTTTGCCCTGCGGGCGGAAGCCCCTTGCCGGAAAACCCTCGTGTGGCCATTGGATTGTCTTTCTCGCGATCAGTTACCGCCGAATCGGGATGATGCCGACCGGTACCACACCGGTCAAGTCGTCGTCCCGCCGCAGACCATACGTTGATCGGCGCACGCCAGACTTGCATATCCGTGCGCAGATGCAACGTGCCGGTAGTTCATTGCCTCGGCACGGACCGATGGCACCCATCGGTACCGGCCCTGTCGCTCGACTCCCGTCAGCCGGGCAGATGGCCCATGCGTCCGCTCTGATAGTCCACGATCGCCTGGCGGATCTCGTCCGACGTGTTCATCACGAAGGGCCCGCTGCCGACGATCGGTTCCGCGATCGGCTGACCGCACAACAGCAGCATGCGTGCGCCGGGCCCGCTCTCGACCGTGATGGACGTACCCTTGCGATCGAAGAGCCCGATCTCGGCCGGGCGGATGATGCCCGACTCGCTCACGCGAGCTTCGCCATGCATCACCATGAGCGCTGTCGTGAAACCGTCCGGCAGCGCGAACTCGGTGCGCGCGCCGGGCTCGAGCCGGATGTCCCAGACGTGAACCGGCGTGAAAGTGCGAGCCGGGCCCTTGGCACCTGCGTACTCTCCGGCGATCACGCGCACCGTGCCCTGGCCGCCCGCGATCGGCACGGCCGGTATGCGGTCGCTGGTGATCGCCTGGTAACCCGGCGCCGACATCTTGTCCTTCGCCGGCAGGTTGACCCAGAGCTGGATCATCTCGAACTTGCCGCCGCGCTTCGCAAACTCGCGGCCGTGGAACTCCTCGTGCACGAGGCCGGCGGCGGCCGTCATCCACTGCACGTCGCCCGGTCCGATCCGGCCGCCACCGCCGGAAGAATCGCGATGTTCCACTTCGCCCTCGTAGACGATGGTCACGGTCTCGAAGCCACGATGTGGATGCTCCCCGACACCGAGGCGTTCCGTGGTGGGCGGAAACTCCGCCGGCCCGGCATAGTCCAGCAGCAGGAACGGGCTGAGCGCCGCGCCCGCGTCACCGTAGAAGAAGAGCGTGCGAACGGGAAAGCCGTCGCCGACCCAATGACCGCCGGCACTGCGCAGCATGCGGCGCAGGGGCTTCGCGGACAGTTCCGTGGCGGTGGTCTGCATGAAGGTGCTCCTTTCGTCTGAATGAAAGCCGGGGGCGCCGTCGCGCCCAGGCCTCGATGCGACATTGTCCCATGGCTCGCACCGTACGGAAGTTTTCTGCTAGCTTCGGTCCGGTGATCAAGTTCACTGCCGTCCACAAGTACTTCGGTGCCCTGCACGTGCTCGCCGACATCGACCTCATCGTCGCGGCCGGCGAAGTGGTCGTCGTCTGCGGTCCGTCCGGCTCCGGCAAATCGACGCTCATCCGCACCGTCAACCGGCTCGAGGAGATCGCCTCCGGAACCATCCACGTGGACGGGCGCGACATCCACGCGCCTGGCATGGACGTGAACGCCCTACGCAGCCAGATTGGGTTCGTGTTCCAGCAATTCAACCTGTTCCCGCACCTCACGGTGCTCGAGAACGTCACCCTCGCGCCGGTGCAGGTGCTGAAGGTTTCGCGAGCTAAAGCGGAGACCACTGCCCGCGAGCTCCTGGCCCGCGTCGGCGTCGCGGACAAGTCCACCGCCTATCCGGGCGAGCTGTCGGGCGGGCAACAGCAACGCGTGGCCATCGCCCGCGCACTTGCCATGGCTCCGCGCATCATGTTGTTCGACGAGCCGACTAGCGCACTCGACCCCGAGATGATCGGCGAAGTCCTCCAGGTCATTCGCGACCTCGCCCATGACGGCATGACCATGATGGTCGTTACGCACGAAATGGCTTTTGCGCGCGAGATCGCCGACCGCATCGTCTTCATGGATCAGGGGCGAATCGTGGAGACGGGCACCCCCGAGCGGTTCTTCGCGATGCCGCAGACCGAACGGGCACGCCGGTTCCTGGGTCAGGTGTTGCGACCCGCAGGTTAGGAGCGGTTCAGCGGCGAAAGAACGAGATGCCGCGCCACAACGTGAGCAACCCGACCAGCACGAACCCCGCGCCGTAGCCCCATCCGGCCTGTACCACGAGCCAGATCATCATCGGCGTGATCACCACACCCGAGAACGTGATGGCCAGCGAACCACCGGTGGCCATGGCAGCCAACTGCGGATCGACGGTGCGGGCAACCTCGGAAAGCTGGACACCGTTCCAGCCGACAGCGGTGGTGCCGAACAGGAACGAGAACAACAACACGGCCGACCAGGGCCAGTCCGGGCCGACAAACGGCACCACGAACGCCGCGACGGACATGGCGATACCGAGCCCGCCCAGCAACACCCGCGGTGCGACCGCGTGGTCGGCGACGATGCCCCAGCCGATGCGACCGATGATCCCGCCCGCCATGGCCACGGACAGCGCCGCACCGGCAGCGAGGACCGAGAAGCCGGCGACCTCGTGCAGCAGCACCACGAGATAAGACCCGAAACACATCTGCATGCCGGAGTAGGCAAAGCCCGCGAGTGCCAGCCGCCGTAGCTGCGGATGGGTCCAGATGAGACGCACCGGTTCGCGCAGACGGATCGAGCCGATCCGGCGCGTGCGGTCGCGATTCGCGTCGATGCTCGCACGGGTGGGTTGCACGGCGAGCACCAGGATCGCGGAAAGAACGCCCACCGCCAGTGCCGCGGCTTTCCAGCCCATGGCATGGATGAACAAAGGCACGAGCGCCCCGGCGAGTGCTCCACCCACCGGCACACCGGTCTGCTTGAGCGAGAAGATGAAGGCGCGCCAGTTCGGCGGCGTGCGTTCGTTGAGTATCGTGGACGACGATGGCGTCACGGGTCCATAGCCGAAGCCGATGAGGATCGCACCGATCGCCGCCGCAAGCGGATGGCCGAGCGCCATGCAGGAAATGCCCACCGCCACGAACAACAGGCAGAGTTGGCTCGTGCGCATGGGGCCGAGGCGGGCGATGAAACTGCCGCTCGCGGGGGCTGCGATGGCAGCTGCACCATAGATCAATGCGGTGGAAATGCCGGCGCTGCTTGCAGCGAGGCCGATATCCATCGCAGCGACCGGTGCCAGCACAGGCGGGGTGAACACCGCCATGGATACCATCGATTGGATGGCGAGGGTCAGGATGACGGAGAGGGCGACGCTGTTCATCGGGCGAACGCTGGCCCCCATCCCAACCTTCCCCCGACAGAATCGGGGGAAGGAGCGTACTTCCCGCCCCCACCCTCCGCCCTCCCCCGGCACAGCCGGGGGAGGGGACGTACACCCCTTCCCCCACCATCGGTGGGGGAAGGTTGGGATGGGGGCCGCATCGAGGACGAGGTCGCGGTGAACGAAAATCCCATCGCCCGCACAGCACGCCGATCAAGCCTTCGCCTTCTTCCCCCGACGAATTCGGGGCAAAGGGTGTACTTCGCTGCCCCCACCCTGGCCCTCCCCCGGCAATGCCGGGGGAGGGGACGTACACCCCTTCCCCCACCGAAGGTGGGGGAAGGTTGGGATGGGGGCCGCGTCACAAACGGT
>JAIEQG010000026.1 GCA_019747905.1 Burkholderiales bacterium | reverse complement strand
GGCAGGTCAGCCCCATCGAGTTCGAACGTACTCATGCGGGCTTAGCGTAGTGTCCGGAGAGCTGGGGGAATTCCATGGGGCCGACGACTAACGCTGCAAGTGGCACAGAAAACCCAAGCGCCTCAAGCCCAAGCGCCCCATCCCTTTTCGATTGCGGGACACGGGCGCGCTTCTTGCTGCTGCAAGGCTACAGCCGGGCTGCGCATGCTGATCGCGTTAGCACCAGAGCCGCGGAGGAGGTCATGAGCACAACGTTTCGCGTCATTCTTTGCGGATGCCAGCCAGGTGTTCCGCTGTCTATCGCCGCGAGATACGTGGCTGCGGTGTGTACCGAACTTTCGGTCGAACAAGCCAAAGCCCTCCTGACCGCGGGTGAGTTGCCAATGACGGCCGGACTAACAACAGACCAAGCGAGGAAGTATAAGACTGCCCTTGAGGGGCTCGGCTGTCGCTGCCGGGTAGAGCAGGACGCAGCCGGAACCGCAACGCCCGACGCGTCCGGACACACGTCCGCGCCACCCGTTGCCGGGCATGAGACAGTGCTGCGTGGCGTCGATGCCTTCGCCGGGTTCGACGCAGAAAAGCACGACTACTGGGTGCATTCCGTCGATGTCCATGCTGGCCAAGCTGTTGGATTGGGCGACCCTTTGCTCACCTTGGAGTGCGCTGGGTGGTTGCTGGAGATTCCAGCACCGACGGCAGGCGTCGTAAGGGATATCCTGGTCGAACCTGGTCAGCCCGTTTCCGATGGGCTAGTTGCCTTGAACATGCAGGTCCCGGCTGAGATGAGCACCATGCGCGGGCTTGCCGATCCTGGAGACGGGCCGGCGTCGCGGCCCGCGCGGGCCCAAGCGCTTCGGATGCCTAGTCAAACATAGGAGCTCCTCCGACTTTGTCCTGACCGTGTCCCACACTAAGTGTGGGACACGGTCAGGACAGAGCCCGCGGATGCTTATGCGCTATGAACTACTTGGCTTTGGGTCTGCCACACATACCGGGCGCAAGAAAGGAGGATTTGGGCCGCGCACTTTCTCCTGGTCACGACAGCGCTGCAGGCAGCCTTGCAACTTCTTCCACTAGCCTTACTGTGTCCGTAAGTAATGCATTAAGGAGGATTCATGCCATCAGGAAAATGTCCTAGTTGTGGTCAGCACAGAACTCTTTACCGTTGCGTAAAATGTGGATCTATTACTTGCTCCCAGGGGCACTGCCCTTCGAATCGAGGGGCGGGATATTGTCCGACCTGTCGAGGTGCGCTCAAGCCCCTTTGATGCATCACTGATTAGGTGGTTGCTCAAGCCTGACTGTGAGGTCGGCCCCGTTTGTAAACAGATCTGAATTAGAGAGGCGCTCCCTCTCGTAGCAGCCGCGCCGAAATGGTATAAACCCTCGGTCATTTCCTTGATTCGCCCGAGGATCCATACCATGCCCGCCTCTGACATGTCCACGCAGCGCACCCAAGCGCTGGCCCTGCTCAAGCGGCGCGGGATAACGCGCCTCGCGGAGTTTCGGCAAGCCGGCATCACCGCCACCACGGTAGGCCGGCTGGAGCGAGCCGGCGAGGTGGTACGTCTGGCACGCGGGCTATACCAATTGCCAAATGCTGCGCTCGACGCCCAGCAATCCCTGGCTGAGGTGGCCCGGCTAGTGCCAAAGGGCGTTATCTGCCTGGCTTCGGCACTCGCATTCCACGGCCTCACGGACCAAATGCCGCCCAAGGTCTGGATCGCCATCGGCCGCAAGGACTGGCGCCCCCGCATCACCTACCCGCCGATCCGCATCGCCCGCTTCTCCGACGAGCAGCTACGCCGAAGCGTCGAACGCAAGAAGATTGCCGGCACGACGGTGCCTGTGTTCGGGATTGCGAAGACCGTGGCCGATCTGTTCCGATACCGCCGAACCGTGGGCGATGCGATCGCGATCGAGGGCCTGCGCCAGGCGCTAAGGCGGAGGAAGGCCACGCCCGCGGAGATCGCGCGCGAGGCCGAGTTCGCGGGCATATGGAGAGCGATGGAGCCCTATGTCATGGCGCTGACCAGTGATGCCTGATCGTCCGCGCAACGTCGGCGCCTCGGTGCGCCAGCGCCTGCTCAATCTGGCGCGTGCGCGCGGCCAACCCATGGAACTGCTCCTCACGCGCTACGCGTTGGAACGCCTACTGCATCGACTGAGCCTGTCTCCGCACCGCGACCGGTTCGTCCTGAAGGGCGCGATGCTGCTCGTTACCTGGTTCGACGAACCGCACAGAGCGACGCGCGACGTAGACCTGCTTGGCTTCGGCGACGCAGCTCACGATGCGCTGCTCGGGACGTTTCGCGAAATCATGGCGATCGAGATTGACGACGGGGTGAGCTTCAACCTTGATGACTTGAAGATCGAGGCCATCCGCGAAGAGATCGAGTACGGCGGATCGCGACTACGCACCACCGCGGCACTCGCGGGCGCGCGCATTCCGATCACCGTCGACATCGGTTTCGGTGACGCCGTCGAGCCGGGCATCGAGGATATCGAACTTCCGGTGCTGCTCGACATGCCATCGCCTCACTTGCGTGCCTATCCGCCTGAGACCGTCATCGCAGAGAAGTTCCATGCGATGGTGGCTTTGGGTCGAGCCAACAGCCGTATGAAGGACTACTACGATGTTTGGATGCTCACCAACGCATTCGACCTCGAGCCGGGGCGTCTTCGACGGGCCGTCGAGGCGACTTTCGCTCGCCGGAACACAGCCGTCCCGTCCGCTGTCCCGGAGGGCCTCAGCAACGCCTTTGCTGAGGATCCCGGCAAGCGCCGCCAGTGGGAGGCCTTCGCACGCAACCT
Organism: Burkholderiales bacterium; assembly: GCA_019747905.1. Lineage (GTDB taxonomy): Bacteria > Pseudomonadota > Gammaproteobacteria > Burkholderiales. The sequence goes on along the minus strand of JAIEQG010000026.1, from coordinate 18,466 downwards.
ATCCGGGCGGGTTCCCGAATTCGGGGTGATGATTGCTCAACTGCGCGAAAGGCTGGAAGCTCTGGATCTTCCGCCGTGACGCTGACGCGCAGTGGGGCGGCAGGCGCGCAGTAGGTCCTGCGTCTTGAAAGCCTGCAAGACGAGAAATCCCACGGGGGCGGACGCACTCTACTCTACTCGCGACTCGCCCGAGCCCTTGAGGCTGTCATCCGTATCTGCACGAAGTACTTGAGACCCTCGTCAATACCGAGCTATAGTCCATTCGCGCCGATTTGATCTCAGCTTGCGGGCGCTCATATAAATTCAGCTAAAGCGGTTGCCCCGAAACCCGCTTTGGCTACCCGCCGGCGGGTTTTTTGTTTTGGGTGCGCCGCCGCGTTAATCAACAACTTGCAGGGCGACTTACAAATGCTGCTAAAGCGTTGGCTGTGACTTGCCTGCCCCGGTCGCCGCCGTGCGTGACCGTCCGCGGGGCACTTCGAGAACTCGCTATGGCACCTCTGCACGTTACGCGCAGTCGCGCGCCGTCCAGCAATCCCACGTCCGTCTGAGCGACACCGGCCGGCCCCTCCCCCAAAGCCCGCAGCACGAACCAGCTACCGCGATCCTGTCCGCGGCGCACCCTGGCGGGGTCCGAACCCCGCCGCGCCATGTTCAACGGCTCGTTGCCACTACTGGTTGGTACCGCTTGGCCGAGTACCAATTGCGCGTTAGCGATTGATCCAGACCTACCTGCCGCAGCTGATCTGGAACCTTACGTTACCGTGTTAACTCCCGAACCGGACACCGGTGCGCGCTTGTCGGTCGAGACGCCTGATGAACGATTCCCGGTCGAGTGGGATAAGCAGTCCATGCTCGATGCCTTTTCCTCAGTATGCCGTTGCGGTGACGACATCGGAAGCATTGAGTCCCCGAACCCCTGAAGACATCAATGACACCACTGCAACAAATACCGTTCCCCTGGAAGCTCCACGAGCAGCTCAGGGTAAGTTTCCTCCACCGCACCTTCGCGGTTCATTGCGCGCAGCGGGCATGGGCTTACGCTGACACCGATCGCAGCCTGCCCGTTGTGCCCCTGGTCGAGCGCTACCTTCGCGGCGAAGTCTCGTGGGCGAAGGTCTTGGAAGCGCGGAAGCAATTTGTAGGAACAGCCCAGGCCGCGATGTCCCTCGGGGTACGCCATCTATCCCCGTATGCAGCCGCCCAAGTGGCGGGATGGCAAGTCGCGATGGAAGACCCGGTGCAGGCGGTGAATCACGTGATGTACTCGACTGCATTCGCTGCGGGCTTCGTGGCGGTAAGGGCCTGGGTCAGGCACGCGGATTCCCTAGGTGCACCCGTGGAGGGCGATTTTGCCGAACGGGTGCAACGGGCGCATGAGCAGAATCCAAGTCTCTTCCAGAACGCCAAGGACAAAGAGTTAGCGCATCTCCATGGAGAGCTCCAGAGATGGCAGTCGAAATGAGACTCGCCCTACGTTCTTCTACCCGTCGCCAGATCGCTTGCGAGCCTGTGTTCGACCGTCTCGAATCACTGCTCCAAGAAGTACCTTCTCGATCGCCTTCTTTGCCTCCCGCAGATTTGCGAACGCTGCAACTGGAGAGCCGGCAAACCCTGCGAGAACGATGTCCTGTTCAACGTCCTCCGCATTTAGCCAACTCCAGCCCTTGACGCTTCCTACCCATAGTCCTCTGCCGGGACCGGTCCTTACTACGAAAGCAACGTCATTCCCGGCAATAGACGCAACGTGTCGGTAACGAGACGGTCCACTCCAGGAAACTGGTCCGAGGGGTACACGTTCCCTTGCACCGTCCTCCCATTCACCTAACACTTCTAAGTTGTCTCCAACGCTCAACTGTGTCCTCGCAGTCAACTGACAGCTGACGATTTACTCATAAGCCCACGACGCTCCCTGGCCACCGAGGCGAGGATGCGTCGCTCGCATCTCCGCCAACAACATCACGAACTCGCGACACTGGGAGCACGGGCCATGGTGGAATTCCCAGAACTCCGAGCAGAACGCCAGTAGCTACTAGCCACCGTCGCCAGCCACGAAAGAATGTCTCTAGCGAATTGGGGCGCATGCTCAGGAAGCACATTAGAAGAAAAGGCCTCAGTTCCCGTGCGCGGACGGTGGGGTTAGTGGTTGGGCGATGGAACTATAAGAAGGGGGCGGTTTAAGCGCACGGTGAACCCGATCACCTTCGTCGCACTTTCACATATCGACGCGCCGTTTCCCTTTCGATTGGCACTAAGCAAATAGTCTTCCCGGCGGACCGAATGGACGACAAGACAAGCGGCAAAGTAGTCGACGGCTCCGTATGCAAGGCTCAAGCGAATCCGAAATGTAAGCCTGGCCGGCAGGTGAGCTCCCGGGACTCAGGTACACGTTTCCGTGCGGTCTGGTCGTATGCATCTTCATGCCCCGCTCGGATCGGAGGCCGCTCGATGTAGTCGCCCTCTCGGAGTGCGCGCACACACTGCTCGAAGGCCGAAGCGCCCTGATCGCAACTCGGGGGATCTCGGCTCTCAGCACTGAGGCCGTTCCATGTCAAACTTCATGCGGAAACGATTCCCAGACCGAGGCCGCACCGATAAACACCCCCTATTCGCTTTCGAACCCCTGACTTGTGAATTTCAGCGTGCGGCTATTCTCGGTGACGATCCGCACGACGTTGTCCGGAGCTCCCGAAGGAATATCGGCCTCGATCTCGAGCGTCACCCGTACGTTTGCACCCACGAGCCCCGCAAGGTGCGCGATGACTTCATCGGCGATGCGGCTGGCGTCGCGTCCGACGCGCGTAGGATCAAGGGCCACTGTGCCGTGGAACCGACGTGGTGCCGCTGCAGCACCACGTGGTGTGGCAGTTGCGCCGCCGCCCGTGCCCGGCGATTGATCCGAGCTTGGTTGCCCCGCCACACCGCCTGCACCGGCCGATCCGCTAGGCGATGTGGGCGTCGAGGTCTCCGCTTCGAGCTGCCTTTGAGCGACATCTGGCTTCACCAACAACCCTCTGCTCTCCGGCGACACGGTAATCATCTGGCCACCGCTCAGGCCGCGATACCTACCTGCAACATCGTCCTTACTCTCCGCGAACGCAAACGTGTCTGACTGCCAGGTAAGCAGCGCGACGCCGTCTCGAATAGCCTGAACCAGCACCTCGGGCCCAGCGAGCCGCGGCAGATAGAGATAACGCGCGAAGTCCTCTACAAGCTGCTTGACATCGACGTGCTCTCCACGCCACAGGGGCACCGCGTCCAGGTGTTTCCGCAAGATCGTCGAGCCGAAGGTACTGACCATCAGTTCGTCGCTCCGAAGCTTCTTGCTCGCACGCACGGCAAGCGCGTCGCTGCCAGACAACCGGATAGCATCCCACGTGATCTGCGCCTGTGGGTTCACTTGCTCCGGTACCAGTAGCCATTGAAATGTCTCTGGCAGGCGCGCGGCCACCGCACCATCCGCGGCCTGCTTCTGGGTTTCAGCTTGACGGACCTGATGAGGGTCCAGGTTCAGCGAGTTTGTCTCGACAAGAATCGATTTCCACGCAAGGAACCTTCGCAGCGCCTCGTCGAGATCCTGCATTCGTACCTTGTCGGCAGCGAGGAAGACGAGCGTGTTGCGATAGAGGCGCGGCGTGTTGCCGCGCGACTCGAGAATCGCCCGGGCTGCGGTCTCCGCCGCACTGCCTGGCTCCTTCGTGTACGCATGCTCGGCGGGTAGAACGACCAGTCGCGCATCGAGATCGTCGGGTACGTCTGCGCTTGAGCCCGGCAGCGGATGGATGCGCGAGAATTCCCCGGTCCTGCGAAGATCAGCCCGCAACCGTTCGTCCAGCTCCTGCGCCACCTTGTCGGGATCGCGCTTGAGTTGCTCCGCGCGGTCCTCAGCGAGCTTCGTGACGGTCGGCTGAGTTGCATACCAGAAGCGCGGGCCATCCTGATAGAGGTAGGTCGCCGCCGCCGCGAGCCGCCGCAGTGCGTCGCCGAATACCGCCGGTGACTCACCTGGCATCACGCAGCCGAGCTTGACGCGCCGGTCCTCGAGGCCGCGATGCGCCGCGGCTGCGGTCGGCGCGGAGCCGAGGTAGATCGTCCGCGCCACCCGCCGCGTCGCGTGCAGCTTGCCGAGGTTGGGCTGCTCCCCGTCGATCTTTAGCGGCAGCGAATTCGGTCCATCGACGTCCTTCTCGATAATCGGCGCCCAGTTGTCCGAAAGGTAGCGCGTCAGCTCGGACTGCACGCGCGGATCGTCGATCGGCACCGTGGACGGCAGGATCAGGGGGTTGCGGTCCCCCTTCTCCCACAGGCTGTGGATCACCGCCGCCATCAGGCGCAGCACTCCGCGCGTGCGCTGGAACTTGAGTAGCGTGGACCAGTCGGTGTAGAGCCGATCAAAGATCTCCGGGTGGATCGGGTACGCGGCCTGGATGCGCTTCTCATATTCGCCGCCCTTGCACTCGGGGGGGAACTCGGCGCCCTGCGCGTGATAGAGGTCTGCGAAGGCGCGCGCGGTCACGTCGCGCTGCTTGAAGGCGTCCTGCCCGGCGAGCGGCTCAAACAGCCGCCGGCGCACGATCTCGAACCCCTCCTCGGCGGTCGCCGGCCGCCACGACGATTCCACACGCCCGACCACGTTGCGCAGCCGCTCGAGCGCCTCGCGCCCGCGGATGCCGCCCACCTCCGCATCATCCGCCTGCGTGTGCGGCGAGCCCTGGGTGTCCGATGCCGGCAGCGAAATCACCAGCAGGCAGTTACCCGCGAGCTTGGCCGATTCGGTGAGCGCCTGAGCAAAGGTGAACTGGGTCTCGAAGCCACCAGCCGGCAGGTCGCTCTGATCGTGGAGTTGACGCGCGTAGGCGACCCATTCATCGATGAGGATCAGGCACGGCCCGTACTCCTTGAACAACTCGCGCAGCACGTCGCCGGGGTTGGTGGCTTTCTCATCGTCAGCTTTGACGCGCGCGAAAGCCTTCTTGCCGCCGAGTTGGTAGGCGAGCTCGCCCCAAAGCGTGCGCACCACGGTGCCGTCCGGCTTGGTGACCGGGTTGCCGGGCGAGATCTTGTTCCCCACTAGCACCACGCAGTTTGCCTTGGGCAGGCTTCTCACACCTGCCTCCGCCAGCACCGCGTCCACACCCGCCAGTTCGGCCGGGTTCGCCCCGGAGAACAAGTGGTAGAGCGCCAACATCGAGTGTGTCTTGCCGCCGCCAAAGTTGGTCTGGAGCTGCACCACCGGGTCGCCGCCTTTGCCCGAGAGGCGCTGCACGCCGCCCACGAGCAGGCGCTTGAGGCTCTCGGTAAGGTAGGTGCGCCGAAAGAACTCCTGCGGCTTCTTGTACTCGTCCGAGCCTTCGCCCAGATGCACCTGCCAGAGGTCCGCCGCGAACTCGGCCTGCTGGTAGCGCCCGCTCGCCACGTCGGCGTGTGGCGTCACGATCTCGCGCCACGGCTTGAGCGTGCCGGTCGCGGCGGCCTCGATCAGCGAGCCGCCCGCCTTGCGCTTCTCGCTGCGCACCTGCTCGTCGAAAGTGAGCCGGCGTAGCTCGAGCTTCATCTTGTTGACCTCGTCCGCCTGCGGGGCCGAGACCGCGGTGAGCAGGCGCGCCATCGAGTCGAGCGCGCGATCGGCGTCGTCGCTCGAGAAGGGATTCTGGTGCGCCCACTTGTTGCGGACATCGCGTAGCTCGGATACCAGGGTCCGCTCGCTCTGTCCCAGGGTCTTGCGAAAGACGGTGTTCCATTGGTTCCACAGGACCGCTAGCAACGACGCAGCGTCCCATTTCGGCACCGCGTCGTCCTTGAAGAGCTTCGCCTGAGTCTCCGCGACTGACTGGCGGACGATGTCGAGCCATCCTTGGGCATCCTGTGCCTTGAGCTCGCGTTCAACAAACGGAGCGAGACCGTCCTTGAGGAGGTCCATCGCCTTGCCGACTCTTTCCTGGTTGGTGATGGCCATGGTTTACTCCTCCGTCTCCTCGAACAGCGCCGCCTGCTCGGTCTTCGGTTTGGCGCCCTCGCGGGCAAGGCGGACGATCTCCGGCCAGCTCCGTACGATGCCGTTGTAGGCGAGCGCCTCGGGCGCGCGCTTCTTGCGCTCGCACAGCGTGTAGAGGCGGTAGGCCAGCTCGCGGGCGATCTCAGCCTTGGCGCCGAGCTTGGCTACGAGCCCGGCCGCCGCGCCTTCGCCGCCGCTTGCGAGCACCCGGATCAACTGGTGGACGATCTCCCACGCGGTGAGGCGCGGGTCGGTGGCCGGGTCCCAGTCGGCGGGCAGTTCCTCGGGTTTGAGCAGCCGCACCTTGCCGCGCTTCGATTCGACGATGCCGGCCTCGACCATTCCGGCGACACTCGTGTTCTTGGACTTGGAGAGCTGCTCGGCCGCGCCGTACTCGCCCTCGTCGAAGCCCGACTGCTCGAACCAGGTGAGCGCCCAGCGGCTGTCGGCGTCGAAGTCGCCCTCCTGCTCGGCCAGCGCCTCGTCGAGGGTCTGGTTGATGAGCGCCAGCGCCTCGCGCACGCTGAGCGGCTTGCCCTCGGCGTCGAGCACCTTCGCGTAGCGGGTGTAGACCGCCATGCCCGGGCCGATAGCCGCCTGCGCGAGGTCCACCGGCGCGATGTTGCCGCGTTGGAGGTGGGCGAGCGCCACGGGCAGCTCGGCCTTGAGCGCGGTGACGAACTCGCGGCGCGTGGCAGTGGGGGCGTCGGCTGCGCGCGGGCGGCAGACGAGGACGATGCTGGATGCGAGAGCATTTGAGTCGTTTTCCCGCATTCGGCCCGGCTTTTCCGTGCGAACTGGCCATGTTCCACCGATCGCGAAACCAGCGCGAATCACAGCATCTAGGAAGGTCTCCCACCCGGTGCTGGCCGTACCTACAGCACTATCGTCCTCAGCCTGTTTGAACGCGTAGTAGATGGTCACCGGAAAAGCAGGATGTGCCTGTTCAGCGAGCCGCCCCATGGCCTGCGTCATGCCTTCTAGGAAAAAAGCCTCGGCTCTATTTTTGCCGTCGTGACGATAGGCGAATGCAACTAGCTCTTCTGCCTTCGGAACCCCGACGGTTGCGAATAGGTCGGTGAAGATCGGCCGCAGCGCACGTCGCAGCCAGACGTAAAAATAGTCCGAAAGGTCGGCGTATGGCACGTTGTCGTAATACGGCGGATCCGTGCTAACGCAGCGATTCGTCGATAACTCTTGATTCTGGGCGTCGGCCATTACGGCAGAGCCATGGCCGTCTCCGCCGCAGACATCGACTGTGCGTGAGATCCCGGCCAACGATGTAGTCAGATCACCGGCCGCATCACCAAATGGGTTGATCTCCGCGTAGTCCCACACCATCGGCAGTGCCTGCCGACCGAAGACGTGGACTGCTTGGTCCCGAGATTTGCTCCATTGCACAAGCGACCCGTTGTAGTCGCTAAGTTTGCTGACGCCCAACCCGAGGTAGGTACTGACAGCGTCTGCATAGGCGATCGCCCCATTACCATTCTTGGCGAGCGATTCGCCGTTAGTTGGCAGACCCGCCGTGAGTGCATCGAGGATCACGCGCTCACGGGCTTCGTGCACGAGGTCGGCAAGTGTCGTCAGTGCATTAATCTGTCGGTTCGTGAATAACTGATCGAATCGCTCCATACCGTAGGGCTTCACACCGAGATACTGCGTGCTTCCCGATATTGTTACCTCCGGCTTCCATTCCGGCTCAGCCTTGTGCGCGATAGCTTCATGCTGTTGAGTCGGAGAAAGGTAGACTCGCCCACGTTCCCCATTGGCAACGATCCCAAGTAGTCGTGCGCCCATGCGCCCAGCTTTTCCTTCAGCTTTGATGTAATCGCCGGCGATAGGCGCGCCTGACATCAAGCAGTGAAAGTTCGCACCGCGCGAAAGCTTGGTGCCGTTATCCGCTCCCTCCGCATCCTTAGGCTTCCCCACCTTCACCGTGAATCGATACCCGCCATTCTCGATCACCGGCTCAACGTACGCCTCCTTGCCCGCCTTGGTGGAGAGCATGAAGGTCGAGGCGAGCGGCACGTCCACTTGGGCAAAGGCCGGGTTCGGGCTCTTCACCGTGCGCGCCCAGAGCCAGGCGATCACGGTGAGCTTCCGGCCGACGTACGGCTTGAGGTCCGGCCGCGCCTTCGCCATCTCGACGGTGACCTCGACTTTGGGGTAGAGGTGGCCGATGCGCTTCTCGGCCTCGTCGCGCATCCACTGGCCGTAGTAGCGCACATCCTCGGCGAGGCCCTGCGCGCCCTTCCAGTCCCGGGCGATGAGTGACTTCTCCTTGCGCGCTTCGGGGTTCACCGGCGGCTTGCCGGCGAACTTGGGCGGGATCTCAATCATCGCCTTGTTGATCAGCACCGCCACCGGGTTCAGGTCGCTGGCGTAGCTTTCGAGCCCGAGCCGCTGCGCCTCGAGCGGCAGCGCGCCCCCGCCGGCGAAGGGGTCGTGGAAGGCGGGAAGCTTCTGGCGGTCGAACAATTCCTTGGCACGCGGATGATCGGCGTTTTCGGCGCACGCACGCCGCCAGCTCTGCCAGATCTCGTCGCACGCCGCTTGCAGCACTGTCTGGTTGGTGGTGTTCTCCCACAGCACCAGGTCTTCGATGATGCGGAAGAGCCGCTGGCGCTCCTGGTCGGCCAGCATGTCGTCTAGGGTCGGTGCCGGACCGGGTTCAGGGACCGATAGGCTGGTCCCTTCGGCCTTCTTGGCGAGGGCGCGCGCCTCCTCCCACAGCTTCAGCCGGGCCTTGAGCGCGCTTTCCGCCTTACGGTGCAGTTTCGGGTCCGCCCGCAGCACGTCCACGTAGGCCGACGGATCGTCCACCATCTGCGAGAAGATCACCGCTCGCGCCGCCGCCAGCGGCCGCCGTGCCCACCAAAGGTGCAGCGTGCTCGGGTGGCCGTGGCGAATCGACTTCTCGCGGGCCGAGGCCTTGTTGATGGCTTCGAGGGGCAAGGCGACTTCGATGAGCTTCTTGTTGCACTTTGTTGGCGAGCTCATTGTGTTCTTCCCTTAGCCGGCACAGATGAGAGGTCCACAAGCTTGGTGTCCCCATGCTCGTAGATGCCGCCGCCTTCGCCATCTACCCATCGAAAGAAATCCAGGCCACTGGTCAACATCCAGACATCCGATGCGTTTGCTTCGGCCATCTCCGAGATCCAATTGGGTATCTCACGCAAACACTCCGGATCGCCGATGGGGTCATGGGGACCAAAATCAACCTCCAACGTCTGGGACGTTCGCGTCGCGAACTCTATTTCATAGCGGGAAGGCACGACAAAGCGCGTTAATGTCGGGCCGATATCTGCTTCGACGCTCCGATGCTTGATCGTGGGACTCTTGCTGAATGCAACGTTGATGGTAGCTGCTAATCGGGCGCACGCACGGTGATGCTCGATAATCTCCTTTGGCACTACGAGGGGTACTGGCCGCCGAAATGCATCCATATGTGACACATTGAACCTCGCGATTTTTACCGACATCTTGCGGCGGACGGATTCGCCGTCTGGTCAAGGTTGACCGCCGAGGATTTAAACGCGTCCGCCGCCTGTGCGTTCGAGCGCGACGCCGTATTGGCTATGTCGACCGCCTTCGCATCCCCAAGGGCAGTCGTGTGAGTAATCTTTGAATGGTGCGCGGCGCAAGAATCGCCGGCCAGAAGACCCTAGATACCGTAGGTTTCCAGATACTCCACGAAGTCATTCATGTCTTCTTCTCGGACAGACTGTGGTGCATCGTCGTCCAGAAACCCGTCCAGAACCTCGCGCGCGAACTCGTCCTTACCGCTCGCGATGTCGTCAAAGGTGCCCCACCACTCGATTGAGTACAGGTCTCCAATCACTGCCCTTACTGCTTCCAGCAACTGTGGAGTCAGCCCTTCGCTGCCAAGACGGTCGAGGATCGGAGCCAGTCTAACCTGATAGGCTTGAATCTCGGAGACGTCCTCAACACCATAGTTACGCGGCTCCACCTCGAGAATATTGTGTTGCATGGAACTCAAAGACGGGAACCACGCAAACACCCGCACGCTGTCTAAGACGAAAGACCCTCCCGAGAAATACCCGAATCGGTTCTCACGTGGATCTCGATCGATGGCCTCGCCGGCCAACTGTTGCCAATGGGACAAACTGCTCATTTCTGCTCCTTGTGTTGCCTGGCTGTAGTTGCTTTTCATGGCGGGGCTAGCACGGTGGTACAGCTCGTGCCAACAGTTCCGCGAAATCGTAATTCACGCTCGTGACGCCGAAGTCTGGCTCACGTTGGAACGGTCGCCTGACGTAATGAAGTCGGTGTTCAGGGCCATCAAACTCGACGATTGCCAGAATGAAATCGTCTGGCTTGTTGAGGGAGTAAAGAATCTCATTCTTGGTCACCGTAATTATCTTCGCACCTGCCACTCGGCCCTTCACTTCGATAAATCGCAGCTGTCCCGTGTTTGGTACGCGACTTTCTACATCGTAGCCGAGTTTCTCGAACTCGCGGTCGGTGGGGTCGAAGCCGAGGCTGCGCTCCGCCGCCATCACGATGGCGCGCGCGCGCGCCGCTGCTGCCTGGGTGTCGGCTTGGCTCGCGAGGGCGGCGAGCGTGCGCCCGGTCATCGCGGCGACGAGCCCAAGCGGCACCACGACAAGCCCGCCCAGCACCACGGGCGGCAATGCGGAGACTTGCGCCTCGCGGTCCAGCTCGGCGAGGCGCCGCTGGAGCCGCGCCTGCAAATCGTCGGCGCGACGCCGGGCCTCCTGCGAGTTGAGCCGCGCGCCGGCCTTGCCAGCCTGCTCCTGAAGCTTGAGTTGCTCGGCGCGGTGGTCCCAGTAGGTGATCTCCTTGGTGAGCCGGTCCTTCACGGCAGCACGGGTCTTCTCGATCCATGTGAGCCGCCGTCCGCGTACCTCGGCAATGTGTTCTGGAACAACCTGCGCGATCGCATGGCTCTGCGCCTTCTGCTCCAGAGCGCGCGTGATCCAGGCGCACTCGGGCCGGGCAAGAACGTCAGCCATCGGGGGCTCGCCTTCCCCGAGCGGACGGTAATCGAGGTATGGCGCGTATTGCAGATGGCGCGTTTGCCCATCGACGTCCATCTCGACGTAGAGCATTCGTCGTGAGATGGTGCGGCGCTCGCCCGAGGGCAGGAGGCTCGCGTCCTGGATGGCGTGCTCGAGAGTGAAGAGTACGCGCGGGCTCGTGCCGAGGTCGCGCTCGTCCACCAACACCGTGCCCCGCTTCAGGAGATCGCGGTGGCGCTCGAGCGTGATGTCGAGGGTGGCGTCGAGCAACGGGTGGCCCGGGCAGACAAAGGCCGCGAGCGGCTCGCCCTGAGGTGCGATCAGGTCCTTCTCGAATGTGATGCGCTCGTAGCGCGCGAGCACAGGGTCGCCCACGCCAATCTGCCGGTCGCGGTTGCGAACCGGTGCTGGCACGTTGGTAACCTCGTAGCGGCGCGGCTCCCGCTGGCGTACGGTCCCGCCAAGGCGCTTGAAGGCCTCGAGGAAGAACGACTCGATGTAGTGCGGCTGCAGGCGACGCGCATTGGCACGCTCCATCTCCTCCCGCACACGCGCCACGCGACTCGAATCCATCACGTCGTGTGCAAGCGCGCGTTCCTCTATCAGACCCTCCAGGTGCGGCCGATCGACACCGTGCTCGATAGCGCGGGTGAGGCGCGCCCGCACTTCGGGCTGGTCGCCGTATCGGATGGCTTCGATCAGGAGCTCGCGCAGCGGTCGGCCCTCAAACTGGAGCTTGCCGAGCACGTCGAAAACCTGCCCGCCGAGGGCTTGGCGCGCCTCTTCTAGCTTCTCCAGCAACCGGCGATAGACGTCGCCCTCACGAGTTTCTTCGGCTACCAGATTCCACAGGTGGCAGACCTCAGTCTGGCCGATGCGGTGGATGCGACCAAAGCGCTGCTCCAGGCGATTCGGATTCCAGGGCAGATCATAGTTCACCATCAGGTGCGCACGCTGAAGGTTGATGCCTTCGCCCGCGGCGTCGGTGGCGAGCAGTACCTGCACCTCGGGATCGTGCAGGAAGCTTTCCTGCGCCTTGCGCCGCTCCTCGCGCCCCATACCGCCGTGGATCAACACGACCGCCTGTGGGCGGCCGAGCAGCGAGCTAATCTGCCGCTGAAGGTAGTTGAGGGTGTCGCGATGCTCGGTGAAGAGGACGAGCTTCTGACGCGGTGATGAGACGGGCTTGGGAATCGGGCCAGCCCCGTATGGCGCGGTAGGCTCGGCGACTCGATCGCCAGACCGCGTTGGTGTGAAGATCTCACCGAGCAGGTGCGCAAGTTCGCGCCACTTGGTGTCCTTGCCGCTGCGGCGGACCTCGATAGCAAGCGCCTCGAGACGAGCGAGCGTGTCAATCTCAAACCTAAGCTCAGCCAGCGTTGCAGCGGCTGTGGCCTGATCGAGGATTTCTCCCTCGGCGGCCTCGACCTCGTTGTCGGGAGCTTCATCGAGATCCTCGACGTCCTCGGCGTCGAGGACAGGTCCCGCGATCGCTTGTTCGGGAACCCCGATCCCGCGCTGCAGGAGCTCAAGCTCGCGCAGCCGCTTCTCCAACCGCTCGCGTCGGCGGCGAAGCGACTGATAGATCGCCTCGGGCGAAGAAGCCAGGCGTCGCTGCAGGATGGTGAGGGCGAAACCCACCGTACCGGCGCGCTTGTCGTTCTGTAGGGCTTCCGCGCGATTGAACTCCTCGCGAACGTACTCGGTGACTTCTCTGTAGAGACGCGCCTCGGCGTCGGAGAGCTTGTACGGAACGGTGTAGGCGATGCGCTCGGGGAACAGCGGCCGGCCGTCGAACTTGAGCAAATTCTCCTTCACCATCCGGCGCATAAGGTCGGAGACGTCCGCCTGGTGCGCACCGTCGCGAAACCTGCCTTCGAAACGGTCGCCGTCGAGCAGCGCGAGGAAAAGCTGGAAGTCCTCTTCCTTGCCATTGTGCGGCGTGGCGGTCATCAGCAAGAAGTGGCGCGTTAGACCCGAGAGCATCTGGCCGAGCCGGTAGCGTTTCGTGTACTTCACTTCACCGCCAAAGAACGTGGCGGAGAGTTTGTGCGCCTCGTCGCAGACGATCAGGTCGTAGTGACAATCCGGCGCACTGAGCTTCTGCTGCACTTCCTCGTTGCGGGACAACTTGTCGAGGCGCGCGATGGCGAGGTCGTTCTCGAGAAACCAGTTGCCCGTGCGCGCGGCCTCGAGCTTGTCGTTTGTCAGGATCTCGAAGGGCAGATGGAACCGCCGGCCCAACTCATCCTGCCACTGCTCGGCCAGGCTCCCCGGGCAGACGATCAGGCAGCGCCGCAGATCGCCGCGAGCGATCAACTCCTTGATAAGCAACCCCGCCATGATCGTCTTGCCTGCGCCGGGGTCGTCGGCCAGGAGAAAACGTAACGGCTGGCGAGGCAGCATTTCCTCGTAAACGGCCGTGATCTGATGCGGCAGCGGGTCCACGAGTGATGTGTGAACCGCGAGCACAGGATCGAACAGATGGGCGAGGCGGATGCGGTGGGCTTCCGCGACGAGGCGGAAAAGTGCGCCATCGCCATCGAAGCTCCACGGACGCCCGGTTTCGACGATCTCGAGACGGGGTTCGTCGTGGCGGTAGAGCAGCTCATTGGCGACCTTGCCGGCGGGGGTCTTGTAGGTAAGCTCAAGGGCCTCCGACCCAAACCAATCTACTTTGACGACTGCAACTATGCTGTCGGGAAGAATTCCCCGGAGTGATGTCCCTGGGGTAATGTCCTCGAGCTTTGTCATTGGAAGCTTATAACCCCTGCGACAGCGGAGGGACTTCGGCGTCCCCCGAGTTCACACAGCACCACTCTGCAAGCGCTGCGCGGTCTACAGGCTCAAGGTCAATAGCCCAGCCAGCAGCAGCAGCGAGCATCCGATCAACCGTTTCCCGCGCTTCTTGTTCTGAACCCATGCGCCCCCTCGGAAAGTGGGGGGATGGTAGCACTGCCGGGACTCGGGCGAGGCGCAGCAGGCCGAATGAGGTCTGGGGCGTGCCGCCCCCAATATTTAGAGGCGAAGCCTTTCCGCGACCGTGCCATGTAGCGAACCGAAAAGGCCGCTATTCGATCCCGGCCTTTGCCTTGATCTCAGCGAGCGTAAACGCGCGCTCGTCGGGGTTCGCCAAGTGGTGCGCGAGGCGGGCTTGCAACTCCGACCGCTGCTCCGCGGTTACAGGGTCGGTGGCTTTCTCGTTCGGAGAATTATCGGGCAGGTAGAGTTCCGTCACTTCGGCCCCTTCAATCGGTCGCGCCAGTATCCAAGTCTACGACGCTCATGCGCGACGGCAATCACTTCGATGTCATCGTCCGAACGAAGGACGAAGATCACGCCATAGGGAAATCCCGGCACCTTGCAGCGCCTGATATCGCCGGCGATTGTCTGCCATGCCCTCGGGTGCTCCTGAATCAATATCAGAGAGGTCGAGACCGCCTGAAGAAATCGCTCCCCAAGCGAACGTTCCCGGGCCTCCAGGAACAGTGCAGCGTCCTCGAGTTCGAGCTGCGCCGCCTCAGAGAATCGAAGGCTCACAAAGCGCGCAGTCGCGCTCTCGCCCTTTCCATCACCTCATTGGCGTCGATGAGCTTCATCTCGCCACGCTCGATCGCGCCGAGTCTGTCGATGCACTCGGCAACCCACGCTGCTTCGGTATCGGGATCCGGGGGATCGAGCGTCAATTGCAAGGCGGCGATCAGAGCCTCGCGTTCCTCGGGGTCCAAGGCCTTAGCTTGCTCCACGATGGATTCGATCCGCGCGTTCATGGAATCTCCCGATGAGGCCGGTCTGCCCCTACAGGGCGGAGTGTTGCCCTGTACAAGAAACTCTGGCGCGCCCGGCAGGATTCGAACCCACGACCCCCTGGTTCGTAGCCAGGTACTCTATCCAACTGAGCTACGGGCGCTTTGCACTGCTTCGTCTCTGCCCTGCACTCAAGGCATCGACTTCGATCTTCGGTGTGACGCCGCCATAGGTTACTGGCGGAGACGCAGGGATTCGAACCCTGGATGCAGGTTTTGCCCGCATACTCCCTTAGCAGGGGAGCACCTTCGGCCTCTCGGTCACGTCTCCGAAGGCGGCGAATGATACGGGGCGGGTGTGGGGGGCGTCAATGAAACAAGGGGATATGTGGGGGGATTCCCTCGCGGTCTGCCTCTTGATGGAAGTTGCTGCTGGATGGCTGGGTGATGGTGGTGATCCGCCACGTCCACGGCGGTGAGCGTTGCTGTGCCCATTCCTGCTGGTATTGCTGACCCTATTGCTGCTGGCACTGCTGCCCCCACCCCAGCCCTCCCCCGCGCTTTGCGCGGGGGAGGGAGTGCCCTACTTGGTGGGAGTGCCTTGCTTGGGGGGAGTGCTCTACTTGGGGGAAGTGACTTGCTTGGAGGGAGTGCCTTGCTTGGGGGAGTGCCTTGGTTGGGGGAGTGCCTTGGTTGGGGGAGTGCCCTGCGTGGGGAGTGCCTTGCTTGAGCGAGTGCAGATAGGTGGGGGGCTCAGAGTGAGGTCAGAGGGGGCGAAAGGCCTCAGGCCGGTGTCGTGTCCAGGTCGAAGGCCTTGTGCAGCACCCGCACCGCCAGCTCCAGGTACTTCTCGTCCACCACTACGGAGATCTTGATCTCGCTGGTGGAGATCATCTGGATGTTGATGCCCTCCTCCGCCAGCGTGCGGAACATGCGGCTCGCGATGCCTACGTGGCTGCGCATGCCTACGCCTACCATCGAGACCTTGCAGATCCGGTTGTCGCCCACCAGTGCGCGCGCGCCGATGTGCGCCTTCACGCCTTCCAGGATGCCCAGTGCCTTCTGGTAGTCGCCGCGTGGCACCGTGAACGAGAAGTCGGTGGTGCCGTCGGTGGAGGCGTTCTGGATGATCATGTCGACGTCGATGTTCGCGTCGCCGATGGGGCCCAGGATCGCGTAGGCGATGCCGGGGCGGTCGGGCACGCCCATGACGGTGAGCTTGGCTTCGTCGCGCGCGAAGGCGATGCCGGAGATGACGGCCTGTTCCATGTTTTCGTCTTCCTCGAAGGTGATGAGGGTGCCGGAGTGGGACTCCTCTTCGATGGGGATGTCGGGGTCGGTCAGGCTGGAGAGCACTCGCAGCCGCACCTTGTACTTGCCGGCGAACTCGACGGAGCGGATCTGCAGCACCTTGGAGCCGAGGCTCGCCATCTCGAGCATTTCCTCGAAGGTGATGGTCTTAAGGCGCCGCGCTTCCGGGACGATGCGCGGGTCGGTGGTGTAGACGCCGTCGACATCTGTATAGATCTGGCATTCGTCCGCGCGCAGGGCGGCGGCGAGCGCGACGCCGGTGGTGTCGGATCCGCCGCGGCCCAGCGTGGTGATGTTGCCGTGCTCGTCCATGCCCTGGAAGCCGGCCACGATGGGCACGATGCCGGCGGCCAGGTCGGCACGCAGGCGATGTTCGTCGATGCCGAGGATGCGCGCCTTGGTAAAGGCGCTGTCGGTCTGCACCTTCACCTGCGCACCTGTATAGGAGCGTGCCTTGAGGCCCAGTTCCATCAGTGCCATGGCGGCGAGGCCGATGGTCACCTGCTCGCCCGTGGAAGCCACCACGTCCAGCTCGCGCGGGTCGGGATTCGCCTGGATCTCCTTGGCGAGTGCGATGAGCCGGTTCGTCTCGCCGCTCATGGCAGAGAGTGCGAGCACGACGTCATGGCCGGCTCTGCGCCACTTGGCGACTCGCTTCGCGACCGCCTTGATGCGCTCCACCGAGCCCACCGACGTGCCACCGTATTTTTGGACAATCACTGCCATTCTGCGCGCACCGACCGCTCGAAAGAAAAGGCGGCGATTCTACCGAAGCCGGCGAAGGAACGCGAGTAAGTGCCCGATTTGTCGAGGGGTTCGGAAGCGGGCGGCGATTTTTGCCGCCGGCATGCCTTGTGCTCATTACCCCGGTGCGTAGCGCGGACGGCCACCCCGACATCCTGATCTGATCGGGCGGGTCCGGAGGCCGGAAGCCGCCCGCGCTCCGCACCTACTATTCTGCTCCATCCCGGGAGAGCAAATCCATGAGTCTGTTCCTCATCGTGCTGCTGGCGATCGCGCTGGTGGTAGTGATCTACGGCGTGATGATCTACAACGCCCTGGTACAGGCCAAGCACAACGTCTCGAAGGCGTGGGCGAACATCGACGTTCTGCTCAAGCAACGCCATGACGAGCTGCCGAAGCTGGTCGAGACGTGCAAGCAGTACAAGGAATTCGAGCAGACCACGCTGGACAAGGTGATCTCCGCTCGCTCGCGCGTGCACGAAGCGCGGCAGAAGCAGGACATGGGCGCCCTCGGCCAGGCCGAAGGTGCGTTGCGCCTGGGCCTGGGCAGCATCTTCGCGATTGCAGAGGCGTATCCCGAGCTCAAGGCCAACGAGAGCTTCCAGACGCTGCTGCATCGCATCTCCGGCCTCGAGAACTCCATCGCCGACCGGCGCGAGTTCTACAACGAGTCGGTCAACGTCTACAACGTGCGCATCGAGCAGTTCCCCGATGCCATCATCGCGGGCATGTTCAACCATCGCTCGCGCGATCTCCTCGAGTTCTCCGCCGAGGAAAAGCGCGACGTGGACCTGAAGCAACTGTTCGCGGCGTAACGCCGGGCAGTCAGCCGCGGCCATGCTCGAGAAATCCGGCTCGGCCTTCCGTCCCGAGACGATCTTCGCCGCGCAGACGGGTTCGCTGCTGTTCGGCGGGCACATCGGCGGCGGCTTCGGCTGGACCTTGGCACTGATCTGCATCGCCGGGCTGGCGCTGGTCGGGTGGAAGGTTTCCTACGGCCGCACGCGCGTGATGGCAGACCTGCCGACATCGCGCGTCGCCTCGGCCGCACAAGGGTATGTGGAACTGCACGGCCAGGCCCTGTGGCACGAAGGCCAGCGGATGATCGCGCCCAAGTCGCGTTTCAACTGCGTGTGGTACCGCTTTCTCGTGGAAGAGAAGAAGGGCAAGAACTGGCGCAAGGTGGAAAGCGGCGTCAGCGACGAGACCTTCATCCTGCGCGACGCCAGCGGCGACTGCGTCGTCGACCCCGAAGGCGCCGAGGTGCTGACCTCGAGCAAGCGCACCTGGTTCAGCGAGCCCTACCGGATCACCGAGTGGCTGATCCGTCCGAACGATTCGGTCTATGCCCTGGGGGCGTTCACGTCGATCGATCCGGCCGACCCGAATGCCAACGCCAAGGCCGACACCGCTGCCCTCCTCGCCGAATGGAAGCGCGATCGCCGCAAGCTGCTGGAACGATTCGATTCCAACGGCGATGGCGAGATCGACATGCAGGAGTGGGAACGCGCACGCACCGCTGCCGCCGCAGAAGTGCGCGGCACCCAGGTGGCGGTGCAAAAACTGCCGCAGCTGCACGTGATGCGCAAGCCAAAGGACGGCCGCGCATACATGCTGTCGAACATCGATCCGAACGGCCTCATCCGCCGCTACAAGCTGTGGAC
>JAIEQG010000158.1 GCA_019747905.1 Burkholderiales bacterium | reverse complement strand
ACGGTGGTGAACGTGTCCGAGGTGCGTGCCGCCGTGCGCGATCGCCTGGGAAGGCTTTCGGTTCAGCTCAAGTCGCGCACGGAACTGCTGCCAGTTAGCCGCCAGTACGCCGACCGCTTCAAGCAGATGTAAGGGGTGCCGGCTTGCGCTCCTTCAGGAGCAGCCAGCCACGCGCGATGCGGTAGATCAGCCAGAGTCCGGTACCCACCGCGATCGCCCAGGCGATGGGCAAGCCGATGATCGTGAGCCCGATGGCGACCGCGATGACGATCCATAGCAGTGCAAACCAGAAGCTGCGGATCTGCCAGCGGAAGTGCGATTCGAGGAACGTGCCGCGCGCTTCGTCGCGGTACATGTAGTTGAGGATCACGGCCACCATCGACGGCAGGCCGAACACGAACGCGGTGACGATGAACGCCGCGCTGGAAAGGCCGATGAGGATCGATGCCGTGTGCAGCGCGTACACCGCGTGAGCGATGGTGACGGGGGGCGTAGTGTCCGCAGCCATGCTAGACGCGTCCCGATACAGGAATCAGCGCACCGGTGATGTCGCGTGCCGAATCGGACAACAGGAACACGATGGTGTCCGCGATGGACTTCGGTGCCACCCAGCGACTGAAATCGGCCTTCGGCATGTCGGCGCGGTTCGCTGGTGTGTCGATGGTGCTCGGCAGGATTGCGTTGACGGTGATGCCGCGATCCTTCACCTCGGCAGCCAGCGCTTCAGTGAGCTTGGCCACGCCGGCCTTCGATGCGGTGTAGGCACCCATGCCGGCGGCTGCCTTCGCCGCGGCAGCACCCGCACCGATGTTGATGATGCGTCCGCCACCACGCCGGGCGAGGTGCGGCAATGCGGCGCGCGACGTGCTCACCGCGCTGCGCAGATTGACGCGGTAGAGAAAGTCCCAGGTATCGACGCTGCCCTGCTCCAGTTCTTCCCAGCGGAAGGTGCCGGCAATGTTGACGAGCGCATCGACCCCGCCGAACTTCCGCGCGACTGAGTCGAGTGCGCTCGTCGCTACGTCGGGTTCCGCGAGATCGAGACCACCCAGAACGAGCGCATCGCCCAGGTTCGCTGCGGCGGCGGGTGCGGCTGCGCGATCCAGCGCCGCGACCTTCGCACCGGCTGCCAGCGCACCTTGCACCACGGCCACCCCCAGTTGTCCGAAACCGCCGGTGATCGCCACGACTTTCCCGTTCAGCATCGTCGCGTCCTCCTCAATCCGACACCAGGCAATGGGGCCCCAGTTCGGCCAACGTCGTCCGACCCAGCAACGTCATGGTGATGTCGATCTCCTTGATGAGGATGTCGAGGGCCTTCGCGACACCCGCTTCGCCGCCGGAGGCAAGGCCGTACAACCAGGCGCGCCCGATCATGCAGGCACGCGCTCCCAGGCACAATGCCTTCACCACGTCGGACCCGCGCCGCACGCCGCCGTCGAGGATCACTTCGGCCTTGCCGGCCACGGCCGCGACTACGCCGGGCAGCGCGTCGATCGCGGAAATGGCGCCGTCCAGCTGCCGGCCGCCGTGGTTCGAGACGATGATGGCGTCGACGCCATGCTCGACCGAGATCCTGGCGTCCTCCGGGCTCAGTACGCCTTTCAACGCGATCGGTCCGCCCCAGACCGACTTGAACCAGTCGACATCCTTCCACGAGATCGACAGGTCGTACTGTCCGGCGATGAACTGGGTGATAGTGACCGCGCTACCGGATTGGGCGGCGGTGCCGTCGAAATTGCGGAACGTGACCTTCGGCCCGAGCCCCACGTCGAACAGCCATTGCCAATGGCGCGCGAAATCGATCATGGTGCCGAGGGTGAACTTCGGCGGCACCGTGAAGCCGTTGCGCATGTCGCGCTCGCGCGGCCCCTGAACCTTCGTGTCGACGGTGAGGACCAGCGCCTTGCAACCGGTGGCGCGGGCCCGTTCGATCATGGTCTTGGTGAGTCCGCGGTCGCGCAACACGTACAGCTGGAACCATCGGTGTACGTCCGAGGCCTGCGCGATCTGTTCGATCGAGCAGGTGGACATGGTCGAAAGACAGTAGGGCACACCCGCGGCGAATGCGGCGCGCGAGGCGGAGAGCTCCCCGCTCCGGTGCAGGATGCCGGCGAGCCCGGTCGGGGCCAAGACCAGCGGAGCCGATGCCGGCGTCCCGACGATGGTGGTCGAGTGCTCGCGCGTCGTGACGTCGGTCAGCACGCGGGTCATGAAGCGATGCTTCTCGAAGTCGGTGCGGTTGGCCCGCAGCGTGACTTCATCGAAGGCGCCGCCGTCGATGAACTCGAATATGGTCCTGGGCAGGCGTTTGCGTGCGGCGTCGCGCAGGTCGGCGATGTTGTAGGCGTTCATTGTTGTTTGGGTTGATCGGCCCGTTCCACCGTCAGTGACGGGTCGGGGCGGGAATCGGTGGCACTGGCGGCGCCGTGGCGAGGCGGGTTGGGGCCCCAGACCATCGGGACATCGGTCTTGCGGGCGCGGGCGAGTTCGTCGACGTAGCGGGCCGGCGTCATCTCCCAGGCATAGTCGTTGAGGCGCGCGAGCAACTGCGCGACGAGTTCCGGGTTGCGCTCGGCGGCATTGTCCTCTTCGCCCGGGTCGTGCGGCACGTCGTAAAGTTCGAGCCTTTGCGGCAGCGATGTATACAGGATCAACT
This sequence comes from Burkholderiales bacterium, assembly GCA_019747905.1. Lineage (GTDB taxonomy): Bacteria > Pseudomonadota > Gammaproteobacteria > Burkholderiales. The sequence continues at coordinate 18,581 of JAIEQG010000158.1, read as the reverse complement.
TCCAGTCACCGATGCGAATGGCCCCGCGCAGGTCTTCCACCGTGAGCAGCACTTCCTTGCGTCGCGAGGCCTGGTGGTCGCGGATTGCGGGCCATTGATCGAAGCCGTCGATCGCCTTGCGCTGGTCGAGCTTTGCGCCGGCAGCAGCGAGCAGCGTGGGGTACATGTCGGTCACGTGCATGAGGGCGGTGGTCACGCCGCCTTCCAATTTCGGCCAGCGGATGAAGGCGGGTACGCGCACGCCGCCTTCGTACACGCTGCCCTTGCCGTCGCGATAGGGGCCGTTGTCCGATGCGCCGACCGTGACGTCGCCGTCGCCCGTGGGAAACCGGGTCGCGATCGCGCCGCCGTTGTCGCTGTGGAACACGACGAGCGTGTTCTCGAGCATGCCCTTCTTCTCCAGCGCCTGACTGATCAGGCCGACGGCGTCGTCGAGGGCGCTCACCATGCCGGCGTAGGTGCGCCGGTCCGCGTCCAGGATGTGAGTGTTGCGTTCCAGGAATTCCTTCGGCGCCAGCATCGGTGCCGCCGGCGCCGTGAACGAGACGAACAGGAACAGCGGCGTCCCGGCATCGTGCTTCGCCACGAGATTCGCCGCGTCGCGGCCGAGGAGTGTGGTGACGTAACCTTCTTCCTTCACCGGTTTGTCGTTGCGGCGCCAATCGAGGCCCAGCGCGTTGGTCTTGCGCATGGGATCGACCTGACCTGCGAGTGGACCGTAGTGATAGTCGAAGCCGCGCCGTAGCGGCGTCATGTCCGGTTTCGCGTGTCCGAGCTGCCACTTGCCCACCAGGGCGGTGCGGTAGCCGACGTCCTTCAGTGCCTGGGCGAGCGTGCGTTCATCCGTCGGCAACCCGAACTGGCTCGCGGGCAACAGCGACTGGGTCTGGAGGCCGTAGCGCATCGGGTAGCGACCGGTCAGCAAGGCTGCGCGCGTCTGCGAGGAGTACGGCTGCACGTAGAACTGGCTCAACCGTACGGCGCTTTCGGCGAGGCGGTCGATGTTCGGCGTGCGGATTTCCTTGCCGAGATAGCCGACGTCATGCCACCCGAGATCGTCGGCCATCAGGTACACGATGTGCGGGCGGTCCGCCGCGAGCGCACCGGCGCAGAGCGCGAACGCGAGGCCGGCCACGAGGCAGCGGCGAAGCAGGGGATGCGACGAACGGGGTGCCACCGGCGCATGTTACCCGACGCCCCGGCAGCGGCCATCTTGCGGCGCGCAACCAGCGCCGCGCCCGTCAGTCGCGCCGGGGCGCTGTGCTAGCATCCCGAAAACCATGGCGGACCGCGAAACACTCCTCAACGCGCTCGATGGCGTCGAGCGCCGGCTCCGTCTCGACCGTGCCCTGAAACATGGCACCGACGTCGCTGTCGCAATCCTCGGACTGGCCATTGTTGCAGTCGTGCTGCATGCGGCGACGCCGCCGCGTGCGGGCCTGTTCGGGATGTCCCTGGTGGCGACGCTTTTCGCGGTGGCTTGCGTTGTCGTCGTAGCCGCCGGCATCGCACGCGCCATGAAGCACGGTAGCCGCGAACAGGCTGCCGGCGAGGCCGATCGGCGCGCGGGCCTGCACGACACGTTGGCCTCGGCATTGTGGTTTTCGAGCCGGAGCGATGCGTCGCCCTGGATTCCTCTCGTCATGGCTCGTGCCGCCCGGGCAGCCGCCGCGCTCGATCCGGTCCGGCTGATCCCGCTGACGGTGCCGCCGCGGCTTCGTCTCGCCCTGGTTCTGGTCGTGGCGCTGGCGGCAGTGGGCTGGATGGCACCGAGACTCATTTCGAACGACCTGCTGTCGGTCGCCGTCGATGGGACGCCGGCCGGCGAGCGCGAGGACGAACAGCTCGCGGCGCTGCGCAAGCTGGCCGACGAAGCGGCACGCCGCGGCGACGAAGCCGCGAAGGCGAAGCTCGAGCAGGTGCTGGCGTCGCTCGAGCGGCCCGGTGCCAGCGACGAGGAGAAGCGGCGCGCTCTCGACGAGGCGCGGCAATTCGCCGAGCAACGCGGGCTCGACGCCGCTGCCGACCGCGAACGTCTGCGGCAACTGGCCGACCAGTTAAACGGTCGCGCGGAGTATGCCGACGTGGCCCAGGCGCTGCGCAGCGGCGATGCTCGCGCTGCTGCCGATGCCCTGAAGCGCCTGTTGCCGGAGGGTGCACGCGATCCGGCAAGCGAGAATGCGACTCCGGATGCGAACCAGACGCCCGACCAGGCTTCCGCTCTGGACAACCTGCAGGAATCGCTGCAATCCGCGGCGCAGAATCCGGACCGTGACGTGACCGGCGAAACCCAGGGGAAGATCTCGAAGGCCGTGCAGAATCTGGAAGAGATCGCCAAGCGCCTGGACGGTGCCACCGCCCTCAACCAGGCCCGCCGCAAGTTGGACACGATGTCGATGTCCATGTCGCGCGATACGCGCTTGCGCGCCGGCCGCTTCGGCCAGCAGGAAGGCACGCCGGGCAGCGATTCGCCGGAAACAGGCCAGGCCAACATTGAGGGCGGTGCGATGTATCGCCAGGCCGCCGTCGCGAAGGAACGGGAGGGCGAGCGCGATGGCGTGCGTGCCGGCGATGCGTCCGGCAACGCGCAGGGCGATCCGGTGCTCGGTGACGAGATGAAAAGGCCCGAGGCGAAGTACAAGCTCGAGACCATCCGTGGCGCCGACCGCGACGGGCCCGAGGGGGATGATTCGACGTTCTACGCGGCGAGCCGGCAGACTCCGGCCAAGGTCCGGTACCGCACCGAGCCGCCGCCGCAATACCGGCGCGCCGAAGAGGAAGCCATGAACCCGGAACGCATCGCGTTGCGCCACCGGCCGATCGTCAAACGCTATTTCACCCAGCTGCGGGAGCAGGACGCCAAATGACCACCGTCGAGGTCGATCGCAGGATCGAACAGTTCCAGAACAACATGCGCCTGGTGCGCACCGAGGTCGGTCGGGTGATCGTCGGCAACGACGACGTGATCGACGGCGTGATGACCTGCCTGCTCGCACGCGGCCACGTGCTGCTCGAAGGCATTCCCGGTGTCGGCAAGACCAAGCTGGTACAGACGCTGGCCGACGTGCTGCACCTCAAGTTCTTGCGCATCCAGTTCACGCCCGACCTGATGCCCGGCGACATCATCGGCACGTCGATCGTGCGCGAGGACGAAGGCGGCAAGAAGTACTTCGAGTTCCAGCCCGGGCCGATCTTCGCCAACATGGTTCTGGCGGACGAGATCAACCGCGCCACGCCCAAGACGCAGTCCGCGTTGCTGGAGGCGATGCAGGAGAACAGCGTATCGGCCGGCAAGACCACCCATCCGCTGCAGCAGCCGTTCTTCGTGCTGGCCACCATGAACCCGCTCGAGATGGAAGGCACCTATCCGCTGCCCGAAGCGCAGCTCGACCGGTTCTTCTTCAAGCTGAAGATGGGGTTCCCGGGCGTGAATGAACTGCACGAGGTGCTCGATCGCACCACGCACGCACGCGAACCGCAGGTGGACCGGGTGCTGGCGCAAGGCGAGATCCTCGAGATGCGCGAGACTGCACGCGAAGTGCCGGTCGCGCGTCCGGTGCAGGACTACGCGATCCGGTTGACCCTGGCGACCCACCCCGAGTCGGACCAGGCGCACGAACTCGCGCGGAAGTACGTGCGATTCGGCGCGAGCCCGCGTGGCACGCAGGCGCTGATCCTCGGTGCGAAGGTGCATGCGCTGCTCAACGATCGCGTGCACGTGGCCACCGACGACGTGCGGGCGGTGGCGCTGTCGGCGCTGCGGCATCGATTGCTGCTCAACTTCGAAGCCGAAGCGGATCGGGTGGATACGGATGCGATCCTGGCGCGGATCGTGGAGCAGGTTGGTGTCTAGAGATCGTAATTTAACCGCTTTCAACAGGAAGGACACGGAGGACGCGAAGGGGCACGAAGGCATCGAAAGAGAGGCGGAACAGGCAAGCTTCGAGATCAATACTTGCCTCTCCAGGAGCGCGCGGAGCCGACGCGCCGAACTCGAGCATTTCCTTCGTTTTCCTTCGTGTCCTTCGCGTCCTTCGTGTTGAAAGATTTTCCTGCTCCCAGTGCCCCAGCCCCGCTCCGACCTTTTCACTGAGGATTTCCTCCGCCGCCTCGAGCACCTGCGCTTCGCGACGCGCCGGCCGGTCGCGGGGCATCTCAGGGGCGTGCACCGTTCGCGCCGCACCGGCAGCGGCATGGTCTTCAGCGACTATCGGCCGTATACGCCCGGCGACGACACGCGCAACCTCGACTGGGGCATCTATCTTCGGCTCGACCGCCTCATCCTGAGGCTGTTCGAGGAAGAGGCCGACCTGCCGGTCTATTTCTTCGTCGATGCTAGCGCGTCGATGGCCTTCGGCGAACCTTCCAAGTTCGACTTCGCGCGCCGCGTGGCCGCGGCTCTCGCGTATCTCGCGCTGCTCGACCATGACCGGGTCAGTGTCGTGGCCTGGGCCGACGGTATCGCGCGCGAGCTGCCGGTGCGGCGCGGCAACGCGCAGACCTGGCCGGTCTTTCGGTTCCTGCAGGGACTGGCGCCGGGCGGCCGGACCGATCTGCAGGCCGCGCTGCGCAGCTACTTCGGCGGGCGGCGCCCGCGCGGCCTGGTGATCCTGCTGTCCGATTTTCTGGATGAAGGTGGTTTCGCCCCGGCCGCGAATTTCCTGCGCCAGTTCGGGCACGAGGTGTTCGCGATGCAGGTGCTGTCGCCGCAGGAGGTCAAGCCGGACCTGCCCGAGGAAGTGGTCCTGGTGGATGCGGAGTCCGGCGTTGCCGACACCGTGCACGTGACGCCGGCACTGATCGCCGAGTACGCCGAGGCGCAGGACGAGCATTGCCGCGAGATCGAGTCGGTGTGCCGCAGCGGCGGCTGGACCTACCTGCGCGCACGCACCGATGCTCCCTTCGAGGAACTGATGTTGCAGTTGCTGCGCGAGCAGGGCGTGCTCAAGTGAACCTTCTGGGCTTGTCGTCTGTGTGGGCCGCGGGCCTGCTGGTCGCCGTCGCGGCGGTGGTCATCGGGCTATACCTGCTGAAGCCGGCGCCGCGGCGGATCGTCATTGCCTCGACCCTGATCTGGGAGCGTGTTCTTCACCGCAAGCGCCGGGACACCGAGCGCTGGCGCTGGTGGCTGTCGGTGCTGTTGTCGCTCCTGATCGCCATGCTCATCGCGTTTGCCATTGCCCGTCCCGATACCGGGCAAGGGGGCATCGACGCGAAACGGATCACAATCGTCGTCGACAACTCTCCGACCATGCGTGCATTGCGCAGCGACGGGCGTACCCGTCTCGAGCAGGCCGTGGAGGAAGCCCGGCAGCTGATTGCTGCCGGCGGTGCCGCGGGCCGGACCCAGGTGGTCGATACCATGGGCACGCTCGGCGCACCGGCGTTCGAGGACCGGCGCCGCGCGTTGGCGGAGCTCGACCGCATCGGTGCCGATGTTCGCGGCAAGCCGCGGTTTCCCGAGGGTGTGCGCGCGGAAGCGACGGCGGATGCAGCGCGCATCGTGTTCATCACCGACGGCGTTGCCGAGCTCGATGTTCCGAAGGGTGTCGAGGTCGTGTCGGTCTTCGAGCCGGCCGCGAACGTGGGGCTGACCGCGTTCGACGTCCGTGCGCTGCCGGGTGACCCGCGTCGTTACGAGGCTTTCGTCGCCGTGGCCAACGCGGGTGCGGTTCCGCAGCAAGTGGCGGTTGCGGTTGCCGGTGCCGGGCGCGCACCCGTCGAACGCGTGCTCGATGTGAAGGCACGCGACACGCGGACGCTGACCGTGACGCTGCCGGACTTCGTGGGTGGGCCCGTGCGGGCATCGGTCCGGGCGGACGGCGATGCGTTCGCGCTGGACGATGAAGCCTATGCGTTCCTGCCGGTGACAAAGGTCGCCAAGGTGGCGCTCGTGACTTCGGGCAATCGCGCGCTGGAGCAGGCCTTGCGCCTCGATCCGCGCGTCGTGCTGACGATCCTGACCCCGCAGCAGTATGCGTCCCGGGCCGGCTTCGATGCCTACGTGTTCGACCGTTTCGCACCTCCGGCTGCGCCGGCGGCTCCCGTGCTCCTGATCCGACCGTCGCCACGAGCGTGGTTACCGCCGATCGGCGCGATGCGCACCTCGCCGCTGGTGGAATCGTGGCTCGACGGCCATCCCGTCCTCGACAACGTGTCGCTGCGGGATGTGCAGATCGAGCGCAGCGCGACTTTCCGGACCGACGAGAAGCAGGCGATCGCTCTGGCGCGAGATTCCGGCGGCGCAGCCATGATCGTTGCTTCCGCCGCGCCGCCGCGCTGGATCGCGACCGGGTTCGCGATCGAGGATTCGAACTTCGCCGCGCAGGCTTCCTTTCCGATGTTCGTCGTGAACGCGCTCGCCTGGCTGCTGGACGAACCTCCCGCGATTCCGCGCCCGCTCGGACTCGCGTCGGTGCCGATTGCGCGTGCACGCATCGTCGGCCCTGGCGGATACCAGAAGGACACGCGCTTCGTGCCGGATGCCACGTTGTTCGACGCGGACGTGCCAGGCGTGTATGCCGCTGAAGGCGAGTCGGGCCGGCTGCGGATCGTCGCCAACGCGCTGGACCCTGCCGTCACCGCCGTGAATGCGAGCCGGCTCGCGCCGCGTCGCACGGCCGCGACCGATGCACCCACGCCTGCCGGCGCCCCCGAACCCTGGGTCGTGCTGCTGGTGGTCGCGATTCTCCTGATGTCGTTCGAGTGGTGGACCTACCACCGCCGCCTCACGGTGTGAGGGCGCAACGGTGAGCGCTTTCGCCATCGAGACGTGGTGGCCGCTGGTGCTGCTGCCCGTCGGCGTGCTGTTCACGCTGTGGGTCGCCCGCCGCACCGAGACTGCCTTGTCGCCGGCTCGCCGGCCATGGGTGGCCGGCCTGCGGATCGCCGCCATCTCGGCGGCAGTGTTCGCGCTGATGCAACCGGTGTGGCTCGCGCGGACCGACGCGATTTCCGTGATCTATGCGCTGGACGTGTCGCGCAGCATCGATCCGGCATTCATCGATGCCGCGATCCGGTGGATCGAGCGCACCGAGGGCAAGGGCCCGCCTCACGACGCACGTTTCGTTGCGTTCGCGGCGTCGGCGCGGCTTGCGGCCGATGCCGCAGCGATTCGCGCGCTACCGGTCCGCGGCGGGAGCGGCGGCAGCGCGTCGGCCTTGGATCGGGATGCGACCGATCTCGAGTCGGCGCTCGATACCGCCCGCGATGCTTTCACGCCCCATCGCATCAAGCGCCTGGTGCTCATCAGTGATGGAGTGGCCACCAGCGGCAACACCTGGCGCGCGGTGGAACGCTTGCGCCGCGACGGCGTGCGCGTCTTCACCAGCGCAGCCTCGGTGCGCCCTGGTAACGATGCCTGGATCGAAGGCATCGATACGCCGCGCGACTGGCGCCGCGACGAGCCGGGGCTGGTCAAGGTGAGAGTTGAGGCGCAGACCGGCACGCGGGCCCGGGTGACTCTCGCACGCGACGGCAAGCCGGTCGCGCAGAAGTCGGTCAACCTGGATGCCGGGGCGAACGTGGTGGCGTTCACGGTGAAGATGCCCGCAGCCGGCGCGACGGCGCTCGAAGCGTCGGTCGTCGCCGAGGGCGACGAGACCCGCGACAACGACCGCTACACGCAATCGGTGTCGGTTCGTGGACGCCCCCGCGTGTGGTACGTCGAAAGCCCGGGAGAAACCGGTGCGCCCCTGCGCGACGCCCTGGTGCGCGAGGGTATCGAGGCCGTTGCGGTTGCGCCTGCGGCACTGCCCGACAAGGCGGCCGGCTTCGATGGAATCGACGCGGTCATCCTGAGCGACGTCGCGGCCAAGGATTTAGGCCCGGCGCGGATGCAGGCGCTCGCGAGTTGGGTGCGCGATGGCGGCGGCGGGCTGATCTTTGCGGCCGGTGCCAGCACCTACGGCGAATCCGGCTGGCGCGAGTCCGCGGTCGAGAAGGTGTTGCCGGTGACCTTCGAGGCGCAGGAGAAGCGGCGCGAACTCGCCCTCGTGATCGCGCTCGACCGCTCCTACAGCATGAAGGGGCGCAAGCTCGATCTCGCCAAGGCTGCCACGCTGGGTGCTCTCGACCTGCTGGACGAGAACCATCGCTTCGGCGTCATCACCTTCGATTCGCAGCCCGAGCAGACGGTGCCGCTCGCGCCGGTGCGCAGCAAGCGCCGCGCGGAGGATCAGATCTCGCGCTTCACCGCGAGCGGCCAGACCAACATCTATCCAGCCCTGCAATCGGCCTACCGGCTGCTGGTCGACAACCCCTCCAAGTCGAAGCACGTGATCCTGCTGTCCGACGGTGACACGCAGCCTGCCGACTTCCAGCGGCTGGTCAAGCGCATGGCGGAAGCCAACATCACCGTGAGCACGGTGGCGATCGGCGCCGAGGCCGACACGGCGTTGATGGAAAGCATCGCCAACTGGGGCAAGGGTCGGCACTACTACACCGTGAGTCCGGATCTGGTGCCCAAGATCTTCATCGACGAGACCAAACGGCTCGTCAACGAGAGTCTGGTGGAAGAACCGGTGCGCGCGGTACCGCGCCGCAGGGCCGAAGCGATCCGCGGCATCGACTTCGAGCACGCGCCACGGTTGCGCGGCTATGCCAGCACGAAGCTGAAGGACGGCGCCGAACTCACGCTCTCGACCGAGACCGGCGCGCCGCTGCTGGCGCGCTGGCAGTACGGCCTCGGCAAGACGGCGGTGTTCACTTCGGATGCGAAGGGCCGCTGGGCCGCCGACTGGTTGGGCTGGTCCGGGTACGGCAAGCTGTGGAGCCAGCTGGTGCGCGAGACCATGCGCCGCGATGCCGGCGAGGACGTGAGTTTCGAGGCAACGCGCGACGATACGGGTGCCGTCGTCCGCCTGGCGGCGCTAGATGCCGGCGGCGCGTTCCGCAACGACCTGCGTCCGCAGGTGAAGGCGACGCTGCCGGACGGCTCGACGCGAACGCTCACGATGTCGCAGGTCGGCCCGGGGCGATACGAGGTCCGCACGCCGCTGGAAGGAACGGGTCGCGCTCCCTGGCGTTTCGAGTTGATCGAGGGTGGCGGCGTACCCAAGGCGCTCGTGGCCCGTGCCGGCGTGCAGGCCTTGCATCGGCCCTATCCGGACGAGCTGCGCCTGCGGCCGCCCGATCAGTCGCTGCTGCAGGCGATCGCCGAACAGACCGGCGGCAAGTTCGCGCCGGACCCGGCGGACGTGTTCGCATCCCTCGGTGATCGTGCAACGCGACCTCGTGCCTTGTGGCCGTGGTTCGCGGCGCTGGCGCTGCTGTTCTATCTGCTGGATCTCGCCGTGCGGCGTGTTCCGCGACTCGGACGGACCGAGCCGGTGATCAAGTAACTTCCCCCCCCGACAGGCCTGCGGCCTCTCCGACCGAGGGGGCGGCCTGATGAGACGTACCCCCTCGACAGGCCTTGCCCGGCTTGAGTCGGTATCATCGGACAATTCTGACACCGGCGGCCTTCACGCCGATCGATGGAGCACGACATGGATATGACACGGATGCGGAACTGGATGCGGTGCGCGATGATGGCGGCGTTGCTGGCGGCGGGCGCTTCGGCCCATGCCGCCGACGACGCGAAGATGATCTTCATCGAGTACCAGCTCGTCGCCTTCGGGCTCGCCCCCGACAGCTTCCTCGCACAGCCCAAGAAGGTCTGGCGAGTGGGCGATACTCATTTGCGCCTCGAGGAGGTGGTCAATCCCGACAATGGCGAGCAGCGCCTCGTGGTGGTGGCGCAGCCGGACATCTGGGTGATCGATCGCGTGGCCAAGCGCGGCAAGCATGAGCTCGACCCGGGCCCGACCTACAAGGTGAAGTTCCCCGTCTTCACCGCCGACGGCAACGACGAGATCGCCAAGCTCGAGATGGGCAGTGAAGTGGAATACTTCCGCGAGAAGGGAGCGAAGGAAGCGGGCGAGAAATCCGTGGCCGGCATCACCTGCATCGAGTCCACCGTGGAGGTGGCCGGGCGCAAGATGTCGCTCTTCACGCGCAAATCCGACGGCGTGCCGTTCCAGGTGGTCGTGACGGTAGGAGAACGAGCGCTCGCGGTGCGCTACCTTCGCTACGAGCGCGGACTCGCGGTGGACAAGACCCTGTTCGTGCCGCCCGCGGGTGTGCAGATCGAGGAAGCCCCGAAGGCCGAGGCGCCCAAACCCGGGGCCGCGCCCGCGCCCAAGTGAACACGGCGCCCGCAGGCGCCGTGCGATCCTGAGTTCCAGGCCGCCGGGCTTCTCGCCCGATGGCCTGTGCACGCCAGGTTCCCTGGTTCACCTGTCGCGCCGTCGAAGGTCAGCGTTTCAAGTTGTCGCGGATCTCGCGCAGCAGCAGCACTTCTTCCGGCGTCGGCGGTGCGGGCGGGGGCGGTTCGGCGCGCTTCAGCCGGTTCATCTGCTTGATCATCAGAAAGATGATGAAGGCGAGCAGGATGAAGTTGATCGAAATGGTGATGAAGTTGCCGTAGGCGAACACTGGTACGCCGGCCTTCTTCACTTCGGCAAGAGTCATGGCCGTGCCCGGCGGCACATCCTTCAAGGCGATGAAGAAGTTGCTGAAGTCGAGGCCGCCGAAGATGCGACCCACCACCGGCATGATGAGATCGCCCACGATGGAATCGACGATCTTGCCGAACGCCCCGCCGATGATCACGCCCACGGCGAGGTCGACGACGTTGCCTTTCATCGCGAATTCGCGAAATTCCGACACGAAGCTCATGCGAGGGATCTCCTGTTGATGGTGGTCATGCCGCCGACGTGATTCGTTGCGCGGGAAGCCGGCGCCGATGCTACGGTAATACGCTGCTCCCGAACAACGCTGCTCGAAGTCCCGGTCAGGCGGCGGATTCGACCCGCCGGGCTTCGATGAAACGCTTCTGCCAGTGCGGCGCGTCGAACCGCTCCACGCGCACCTTGCCGCCACTCGAGGGGGCGTGCACGAACTCGCCGTTGCCGACCCACACGCCGACGTGCAAGCCGTTCTTGCCGCCGAAACGGAAGAACAGCAGGTCGCCGGCCGTCCATTCTTCATCCGGTTCGAGGCGGCGGGTGACCTTGCGTTGCTCGCGCGTATCGCGCGGCAGGGTGACGCCGACCAGGCCGTAGCTGTAGCGCACCAGTCCGCTGCAGTCGAAGCCCGCGGGCGAGGTTCCGCCGTACTTGTACGGGCTGCCCAGTTGGGCCATCGCGAAGATGGCGGCATCGCCCGCGCGCGATTGTGCCGGTGACGGTTGCTGCGCGGGTTCGAGGACCTCCGCGGCTTCGTGCTCGGCGATCGGTTGCTGCGCGCAGCCGGCGAGGCCGAGAACGACCGCAGCCAGCAGCGTGCAGCGCGCGTTCATCGCCCGCGCTTCTCCAGGCCGCACCAGCGCGCGACGTAGAGCGCCAGCACCCGGGCCACCTTGAGGGTGCTTTGCAGAGAGACCGATTCGTCGATGCCGTGGATGTGCGTGGCTTCCGGGCCGTAGCAGGTAGCGGGGGTGGCGCCGTACAGGTTGAACACCCGCGCGTCGGTGGTGGCGGTGCTGGCGAGCCAACCCGGCGGCGAGCCCATCACGCGCTCGTGGGTCTGTGCGAGCAGCTGCATCATCGGCAGATCCTTCGGCACGACACAGCCTTCCGACTGGAACCCGGAATAGCGCACGCGATGCTGCACGCCCGCGAGCTTCGGATCGGTCTGCAGCGTGCGTACGAGACGGTCTTCGATGGCCGCGCGGGCATCGGCTGCAGCCATGCCCACCGGAATGCCGCAGCGGACTTCAATGGTGCATTTCGTCGGCACCGACGAGGCCCATTCGCCGCCGTGGATGCGGCCGAGATTGAAGTTGATCGAGTGTTCGTGTTCCGCGTAGGCGGCGTGCCGTCGCTCCGGACGATTCCATTCGTCACGCAGCGTGGTGAGCCCCTGGTACAGGGCGAACGCGGCTTCGATCGCATTGATGCCGCTCTTGACGTTGAGCACGTGCGCCGGTCTGCCGTATACATCCACCGCAAGCCAGATCACGCCCACTTGCGCGTGCAGGATCGCGTGATCGAACGGCTCCGGTATCAACGCGGCGTCGGCGCGATAGCCTCGATGCAGGCAGGCGAGCGCGCCGTTGCCGGTGCATTCCTCTTCGACCACCGATTGCAGCCACACCGGGGCGGCCGGTTGCATGCCGATGCGCTGCAGCGCTTCGAACGCGATCACGTAGGCCGCGATGCCGGCCTTCATGTCGCCCGCGCCGCGCCCGTACAGGCGCCCGTCGCGGACTACCGGTTCGAACGGGGGGGCGCTCCACAGTTCGGCGGCGCCGATCGGCACGACGTCGATGTGGCCGTTCAGGATGAGCGAGCGCCCGATCGTCGTGCGCGGTACGTGCGCACCTACGACGTTGTCGTGCCGTGCCCAATGACCGGTGGGTGGCGCGTAGCCGGGCATCGACTTCAGATCGTCGTCGCGCACCTCGAAGCGATCGACCTTGAGACCCAGGCCGCGGAAGAGCCCCTCCATGTAGTCCTGTGCCGAAGTTTCCTCGCCCATCAGGCTCGGAAAGCGTACGAGGGTAGCGAGCAGGTCGACCAGGGCCGGCTCGAGCGCATCCACCGAGGCGATCAGGTCTGCCTCGATGCCGGCGTCCAGCGGTGCGAAGGCGGGAGCGTTCATCCGTAGGGTGAGGTCTCGAAGTGCAACGGGCGCCGCGAGGTTCGCAGCGCCCGTTGGTGTCGCATGTGCTTGCGGGACTAGTTGCCGATCAGCCGCAGCTCGACCCGGCGGTTTTGCGCACGGCCGTCGTCGGATGCGTTGTCGGCGATGGGTTGATCGGGGCCGTAGCCTTTCGCGACCAGGCTCGCGGCCGGAACGCCCTTGGCGATGAGGTAGGACATCACCATCTCGGCGCGGCGTTGCGACAGCGCACGGTTCAGCACGTCCGACCCGGAGTTGTCGGTGAAGCCGGCGACTTCCACCTTCGTGCCTGGACTGGCCTTGAGTTGCAGGGCCACGTTGTCCAGCGTGGGGAAGGAATCCCGGGTGATCTTGGCGGAGCCCGATTCGAAGTTCACGCCTTTCAGGACCATCTTGTCCTTGATCGGCGCGATCGGCGGCGATTCGGACTTGGGCGACAGCATCTCGCAACCGGTCGTGTCCACCTTCACCGCGGGCTTGGTGTTGGGGCAACGATCGAGCGCGTCCGGCACGCCGTCGGCATCGGTGTCGAGGGCGCAGCCGTCAGGACCGACCTTCACTTCGCGCGGGGTGCCGGCGCAGCGGTCCGCCGCATCAGGAACGCCGTCGCCGTCGGTGTCCTCCTCGCAGCCGTTGGCCAGTACCTTGGCGCCGGCCGGGGTGTTGCGGCACATGTCGGCGCTGTCGGGCACCCCGTCGCCGTCCGCGTCGTTGTTCACGACACAGCCGCTCGCATCCACTTCCGAGCCCTTCGGCGTCGCTGCGCACTTGTCGTTGCGGTCGGCTATGCCGTCGCCATCCGTGTCGATGTTCACGTCGCAACCGTTCGGCGTGACCTGCGAACCCGACGGCGTGTCGGGACACATGTCGACCTTGTCGGGCACGCCATCCTTGTCGGCATCCGGCAACGATTTCTCCATGCTGCGGCAGGCCCACCAGCCCAAGCCGCCGCCGACGGCGGCACCGATCAGCGCCGATTCCTTGTTCTCGGTCGATGCGAGCCCGCCCGCCACCAGTGCGCCGGCCACCGCGCAGATCCACGGCTGGGCAATCTTCGAGTCCTGGCCGGTGCGATAGGCATCCATGGCCGCGCCCTTGGATTCCTGCATGGAATTGTTCGTGGAGGCGCAGCCGGTCACGAAGGCGATCAACAGACCGGCGGCGGTGCGTTGGAACAGGGGTTTCACGAATTCGTCCTTTCTGGCGGATCCGGGCCGGGCCACCCGGGGATCGGGAAAACGCTTGGCGAGCGAGGTGCAGCGATGGACCCGGATTGTACCTTGGCAGCGAGCGCTGGCTCCGGGCTGCGCGCGTGTGCCGGCGTCAGCTGGCCGCGCTGCCCTGCCTGCGGGCCTCCTCGAGCTTCTGCTCGAGGCTGGCGATCTGAGCGCGCAACGAATCGATCATGACCTCCACCTGTTGCCTCGAATACCGTTGCGTGATGTGCTGCGGGCAGTTCCAGTCGAAAGCGGCCACGTCGATGATGGCGATGCGCTCGACCTTGGCGGAGTAGCCGGATGGCGACACCTTGCGCACCAGTTCCGCATCGGCCTCGTTCACGTCCTCGAAGTGCAGGTGGCCCAGCAGCTTGAGGCGGCTGCGATGCACGTAGTCCATCACGATGAGTGCGGCGCGATCGTTGCCGACCGCATTCCCGGCGCTGACGTACTGGAGATTGCCGCGGTAGTCCGCGAAGGCGATCCGCTGCGGCGACAGCACGGTGAGGAAGCCCTTCGGGCCGCCGCGATGCTGGACGTAGGGCCAGCCCGTCTCGCTAACCGTGGCGAGGTAGAAGCTGTCCGCATCCTCGAGGAACTCGGTTTCTTCGGGCCCCAGGCGGTCCGGCTCGCCGCCCGTGGCCTGCATGCGAGCGTACTGCGTGCGCGATCCGTGGCGCACCTGTTGCGCGCACACGTTCGGCGTGAAAGCGAGGTCGGCGAAGCGTCGGGTCATGGTCCGGTCCTTCTGCGTGCGAGGCGGATGTCAGGCGGTGCAACCGGGCAAGGCGCGATCGATCGTCAGCGTCCCCACTCCTTGTCCTGCAGCGTCCGCCACTGGATCTTCCCGGTGCCCGATCGCGGCAGGGCGTCGGTGAACTCCACCAGGCGCGGCACCTTGTAGGCCGCCATGTGTTCGCGCGACCACGCGACGATGTCGTCGGCCGCAACCTTGCCGTGCGCGCCGTCCTTCAGCACGACGTAGGCCTTCACCGTCTCGCCGCGTCGGCCGTCGGGGGCGGAGACGATCGCGACTTCCTTGATGTCGGGATGCTTGTACAGCGTCGCCTCGAGCTCCGCCGGCCACACCTTGTAGCCCGAGGCGTTGATCATCCGTTTCAGCCGATCGGCGATGTAGAAGAAGCCGTCTTCATCCATGCGGCCGAGATCGCCGGTGCGCAGGTAGGTGCGCCCATCGAACTCGAGGAACGCGGCGCGCGTCGCCTCCGGATTGTTCCAGTAGCCCTTCATCAATTGCGGGCCGGCAGAGACGATCTCGCCCACTTCGCCGGGGGGCAGGGGTTTCAGCGTCTCCGGGTCGATCACGAACGATTCCGTGTCGAAGGTCGGGATGCCGAGGCATTGTTTGCGCAACTGCTGCGGCGGATTCACGTGGGTCTGAGAGATGGTTTCGGTCATCCCGTAGGCTTCCATGTACTCGATGCCGCAGCGTGCCTGGAGCTGCGCCGCGACCGCTTCGGGCATCGAGGCGCCGCCGCCGAACACATTCTGCAGCGACGACAGGTCGCGCTCCGCGGTGGACGGGTGCGCGAGCAGGTCCACCACCATCGTCGGCACGTTGGCCCAGTGCGTCACGCGGTAGCGCTCGATCAGGTAGCCCGCCGCGGCGGGGTCCCAGCGTGGCAGGAACGCGATGGTCGCGCCCGCGTAGAGGCTGGCACTCATGCTGTGCTGCATGCCGGTCACGTGGAACATCGGCGCGGTCGCGAGGACCACCGAGTCCTGCATCATGCCCTCCCACAGTGCGCCGCCGACGGCGGTGCACATGAGCGTGCGATGCGTGTGCATGCAACCCTTCGGCTTGCCGGTGGTGCCGGAGGTGTAGAGGATCGCGGCGAGATCGTCGGGGCCCGCGGTGTGCGGTCGCGGCGCGCGTCCGGCGGCGATCGCATCGGTCCAGGCGATGGCGCCGGCGTCGGTGACGGGCTCGCGCGGCGCGCGAATGAAATCCGGGACGGTGAGTTCGGTCGTGGCGGTGAGATGGTCCGAGTACGCGGCCACCACGGCGCGCTTCACGCGCACACCCATGAGCGGCTTCAGGTGCCGGTACAACTCCTGTCCCATGATCGCCACCGATGCGCCGCTGTCGTCGAAGTAGTGCTCCAGTTCGTCGGTGACGTTCATCGGCGAGACCGGAACGACCACGGCATCGGCCCGCAGGATCGCGTAGTACGCGAGCACGAACTGCGGCGAGTTCTGCATGTCCAGCAACACGCGGTCGCCGCGTGCCACGCCGCAGTCGTGCTGCAGGTAGCCTGCGAGCGCTTCGGCCTCGGCGACGAAATCCTGGTAGGCGAGACGAGAGTCGAAGAACACCGACACGGCCTTCCGGGGATAGCGTTGCGCGGCAATCGCGAGATTGGTCCAGAGGCTGGTGTCGGGCAGCGTGAGGTGATGCGGGAACTGCTTGGGCCAGTGCTTCAAGTGCGGTGCGGGCATGGAGGACGGCGGCTTGCGGCGCTTGCAGGATCGGCGGGTCGATCGGGGAAGAGAGTGTATTTCATCGACGGGATCGGATCAGGGCCTGGGCGGGTGGCCGCAAAGCAAACGGGCACCGCGTGGGGTGCCCGTCCGTACTGCTTCAGTGAATGGAAGAGTCAGGTCATGCCGCTGCCGCGACGAACATCGCATCGATCCGCGAGCGCGCATCGGCCATCGCCCGGGCGCGGACTTCGGGACCCATGCCCAGTCCGGCGGCACGGATGACCTCGACGTCGGTAATGCCGACGAAACCAAGGAGAGTCTTGAGGTATCCGACGTGCATCGTGTCCACCGGTGAGTCTCCGTGCACGCCGCCGCTGGTCGCGACGACGATCGCGCGCTTGCCCCGCAGCAGACCCTCAGGACCCTGCGCCGTGTAGCGGAAGGTCTTGCCGGCCACTGTGACGCGGTCGATCCACGCCTTGAGACCCGTGGGGATCGTGAAGTTGTACAGCGGCGCGCCGATCACCAGCACGTCGGTCCAGTCGAGTTCGCGCAGCAGGTCGGCGTCCAGGCGGGTTTCGCGATCCTGCACTTCGTTCAGGAAGTCGGCGGGCGTGCCTCGGGTGGCCAGGACCTCCGGTGTCAGGTGGGCGATGGGGTTCGCACCGAGGTCGCGGTGCACCACGTTTACTCCACGGTCCGCTGCGCGCAGACCGGCGATCACGGATCGGGTCAGTTCACGCGACGCCGACGCGTCGCCCAGGATGCTCGAGTCGAGATGCAGCACGTTCATGAGGATTCCTTTCATCGGTGGGTTCGGCCGCCGATGGGCGGTCGTCATCCATGGAATTCATCATGCGGGCGCCGTCAAACCTGGAGTAGTAGCCGAAATCGCGATAGATTGTCCTATCAATAGGACAATGGGGCTGGGCGTGCAGGATCTGAACGACCTCTATTACTTCGCCAAGGTGGTCGAGAAGGGCGGCTTCGCCGCGGCGGCACGCAGCCTCGGCCTGCCCAAGTCACGCCTGTCGCGCCGGGTGGCCCTGCTGGAGTCCGCGCTGGGTGTCCGTCTGCTGCAGCGGACCACGCGCCGGCTTGCCCTGACCGAGGTGGGCCGCCTGTACTACCAGCACGCGCAGAACGTGATGGCCGAAGCCGATGCCGCCGTGGAGGCGGTCGACCGGGTACGGCGCGTTCCGAGCGGCCTGCTGCGCGTGACCTGCCTCGTGGGGCTGGCCCAGAGCGAAGTGGGGGCGCTGGTGCCGGAGTTCCTGGCGACCTATCCCGAGGTGAACCTCGATCTCGTCGTGACCAATCGACGAGTCCAACTGATCGAGGAGGGAGTCGACATCGCACTGCGGGTCCGACCGGCCGACGACGAAGAGCCCGGGCTGGTAGTGCGGCGCTTGCAGCCGGCACCGTTGATGCTGATTGTGCACCCGGAACTGCTGGAAGCCAGCGGTCCCATCGACGACCCCGACGATCTCACCCGGTTGCCGATGATGGGGTTCGGCAGCCCCGACGGCAGGACCCGTCTCGCGCTGGTGGGGCCGGGCGGTGAGCGGCGCGATGTCGCTCTGCCGGCACGCCTCACGACCGACAGCTTCGAGGTGCTGCGCAACTCGGCGCTCGCCGGGCTCGGTGCGACGATGCTGCCCGCAGCCTTCTGCCTGGACGACATCCGGACTGGGCGGTTGGTACCACTGCTCGCCAATTGGAGCCAGCCACCGGCAACCTTGCAGGCGGTGTACGTCAGCCGGCGCGGGATGGTGCCGGCCGTGCGGGCGTTCCTCGACCTGCTGACCACGAAGTTTGCGGCGGTGGAGCGTGGTTGAGCGACCGCCACCATTCGCGATCGGCGCTGCCCCCATCCCAACCTTCCCCCACGACTTCGTCGCGGGGGAAGGAGTGCCTGAAGATCGCGGTGACGATGAGGTGAAACTCCCTCCCCCACCGCAGGTGGGGGAGGGTCGGGGTGGGGGCCACCTCCCTCAAACCTTCGCGAACTCCTTCCCCTGCGACAACCGCCATTGCACCTTGCCGGTCGCCGATTTCGGCAGCGTCTTCCCCCACGAACTCGTCGCGGGAAACGAGTGCCTGAAAATCGCGGTGACGATGAAAGCACGCTCCCTCCCCCACCGCAGGTGGGGGAGGGTCGGGGTGGGGGCCACCACCCTCAAACCTTCGCGAACTCCTTCTCCTGCAACAACCGCCATTGCACCTTGCCGGTCGCCGATTTCGGCAGCGTCT
>JAIEQG010000079.1 GCA_019747905.1 Burkholderiales bacterium | reverse complement strand
CTGGCAGAAAGCAATTGCTCGCGCCGTGCGTTCCCTCCCCCGCGACGCAGTCGTGGGGGAGGGTCAGGGTGGGGGCAAGCAGCGATTGCACGAATGATTGCCCCCATCCCAGCCTTCCCCCATCTTCGATGGGGGAAGGAGTGCCTGCGCTTTGCGTTTCCTCTCGCGCCGTCGCTGAGGGAAGGCGCGCCTATGGCTGGCAGAAAGCAATTGCTCGCGCCGTGCGTTCCCTCCCCCGCGACGCAGTCGTGGGGGAGGGTCAGGGTGGGGGCAGAGCGATCGCAGGAATGATTGCCCCCATCCCAGCCTTCCCCCATCTTCGCTGGGGGAAGGAGTGCCTGCGCGCTACATTCCTCTTCTCAGCGCAGCTCAGTGATACCGCTTCACCATGTCGTCCAGCGGCACCGGTTTGATCTTCGGCGCCTGGCCGGCGCAGCCGAACGCTTCGAGCCGCGCCTTGCAGATGCCGCGAGCGGCCTTCCTCGCCTCGATCAGCGCCTTGCGCGGATCGAACTCGCTCGGCTGCTCGGCGAAGACCTTGCGCATCGCGCCGGTCATGGCGAGGCGGATGTCGGTGTCGATGTTCACCTTGCGCACCCCGGTCTTGATGCCGCGCTGGATCTCCTCCACCGGCACGCCGTAGGTTTCCTTGATGTCGCCACCGTACTTGCGGATGATCGCGAGCCACTCCTGCGGCACGCTGGATGACCCGTGCATCACCAGGTGGGTGTTCGGAATCTTTCCGTGGATCGCGGCGATCCGATCCATGGCGAGAATGTCGCCGGTGGGCTTGCGCGTGAACTTGTAGGCGCCGTGGCTGGTGCCGATCGCGATGGCCAGGGCATCGACGCCGGTCTTCTCGACGAAGTCCTTCGCCTGGTCCGGATCGGTCAAAAGCATGTCGTGGGTGAGCTTGCCCTCGGCGCCGACGCCATCCTCTTCGCCCGCTTCCCCGGTTTCCAGCGAACCCAGGCAGCCGAGTTCACCCTCGACCGACACACCGACCACGTGCGCGGCTTCGACCACACGGCGCGTGACCGCGACGTTGTAGTCGTAGCTCGCCGGCGTCTTCATGTCTTCCTTGAGCGAGCCGTCCATCATCACGCTCGTGAAACCCGAGCGGATCGACTGCTGGCACACCGCTGGGGAAGCGCCGTGATCCTGATGCAGCACGATGGGGATGTCCGGATGCGATTCGACCGCCGCGAGCACCATGTGCCGGAGGTACGGCTCGCCCGCGTACTTGCGCGCGCCAGCCGAGGCCTGGAGGATGACCGGCGACTGCGTCTCCTGTGCCGCCTCCATGATCGCCTGGATCTGCTCGAGGTTGTTGACGTTGAACGCGGGTACGCCGTAGCCGTGTTCGGCGGCGTGATCGAGCAGTTGGCGGAGCGAAACGAGAGCCATGGCAGCGTCTCCAGGAGTGGGATGAATATGGATCTTGTGCCGGCGCAGAGTCACGCTGCCGGCATGGTAGCTTCCGAGTGTACGAGCCAGCCCGCGATGTCGTCGAGGCCGAGGGGCTCGTCGTTGGCAGCCGACGACGGGAGACCCGGCTGCCACCCGCGCCGCTGGTCCAATCCGGGGCCGATGGCCAGCACGTCGTCGAAGACGCTGTCTGCGAAATACGCGCTGCGCGTCACGACCACGGGAATGTCGAGCGCACGGGCCGCAGCGACGCCGTTGGGCGAATCTTCGATGGCGACCGCTTCGTGGGGCTCGATCTCCAGAATCTCCAGGGCACGCAGATACACTTCGGGATCGGGCTTCTTGTGTCGCACATCTTCGCCGCAGACGACGGCGTCGAACCAGTCGGCCCAGTGTTCGCCCACATGCACACGCAGCAGAGCGTCGACATTGGCACGGCTCGTCGTGGTGGCGATACCCATGCGCACGCCACCCATCCGACACTGGCACATGAGGTCGCGCACACCCGGGCGCAATGGGATGCAGCCTTCGCGGACCAGATCCGCATACAGGGCATTCTTCCGCTCATGCAATGCCCGGGCGAGTTCCTCGCGATCCTCTGCGGACATCGGACCTGCCTCGCGCGAATTCATGTCGTAGAGAATGCGCTCGCGGCCGCCCGTGATGCGCAGCAGCCGCCCGTAGTGCGCTTCGTCCCAGTGCCATGGAAGGCCCCATGCCTCGAACGCGGCGTTGAATGCCACGCGATGGCCATCGCGTTCAGTCTCGGCGAGAGTCCCGTCCACGTCCCACAACAGCGCCTTGAGCTGCGTCATCGGGCGTTGCTCACGCAGCCCGGGCCGCGAGCACATGCTCGGCCACGTGCAGCAGCCCGGGAAAGATCCGCTGCGGCCTGGCGTCGGCGATCGGTGCCCCCGCGTTGTAGCCGTAAGGGACGGCCCAGGCGGCCACGCCTGCATTGCGGGCCGCCTCCACGTCGGTACTGGAATCTCCCACGTGGGCCGTGCGGCTCACGTCGCCGTTCAGCTTGCTCACCACATGGCGCAGTACGCTCGCGTGCGGCTTCTTCTCGGGCAGCGAATCGCCGCCGATGGTCAACTCGAAGTAGCGATCGAGACTTGTCGCTTCCAGGACACGCAGCGCATGTCGCGTTTCCTTGTTGGTGACGCAAGCGAGCTTGACGCCGGCCGCCATCAACCGCTCCAGCGCTTCCCGGGCGCCCTCGTAGGGGACGGCCATGGTGCCTGTGGTGTCGGCGTAGTGGCGGTCGAGCGTCTCGAGCACTTCATCGATCCGCACCCGGTCGGCGAGCGCCGGTTGCTCCAGGAACACCTTCGCGAGAAGCTTGATCATCAACTCGCGCAACCCGTGCCCGATGAGCAGCGTGATCTCGGGCACCGGGCGGCGCGTCATGCCGTGGGACTCGAGCGCCCGGTTGGCGGCCTCGGCGATCTCACCGGCCGTGTCGACGAGCGTGCCGTCGAGATCGAAACTGACGATGTCGTAACTCATCCTCAACGGCTCGACCGGGCGAGACTCCTTTCCTGTTCAGCGTGTTGTTGCACGAGGTCCGCAAGGCGCTCTGCCGTGAGCCCGAAATGGTCATAGACCTTCGGGCCCGGCGCCGACTCGCCGAACGTGTCCACACCGAGCGCCGCCACGCAGCCGTATTGGGACCACCAGCGGGTGACACCGGCTTCGACGCCGATGCGCGGCATTCCGTTCCCCAGAATCGTTTCACGCCAGGACCGATCCTGCCGATCGAACACCGTCGTCGAGGGCATCGATACTACGCGCACGGGCACGCCGCGGGTGTCGAGCAGCTGCTGGGCCGCCATCGCGAGCGACACTTCGGAGCCGGTGGCGAGAATGGCCGCCACGGCCTCCTTGCGGTCGCTCAGTATGTAGCCGCCGCGGCGCATCGCGATCACCTGCTCGGGAGTGCGGGTCTGGGCCGGGAGATTCTGGCGCGAAAGCAGCAACGCCGTCGGCCGGTCTCGATGCGCCAGGGCCTGGGTCCAGGCGACGGCGGTTTCAGCGGTGTCGCAAGGCCGCCACACGTCGAGGTTCGGAATGAGGCGCAGACTCGCCGCGTGCTCTACCGCTTGGTGGGTAGGACCATCTTCGCCGAGTCCGATGGAATCGTGGGTGAACACGTGGATCACGCGCAGCTTCATGAGCGCCGCCATGCGGATCGCGTTGCGGCTGTAGTCGCTGAACGTCAGGAAAGTGCCGCCATACGGGATGTAGCCGCCGTGCAGGGCAATGCCGTTCATGATCGCGGCCATGCCGAACTCGCGCACGCCGTAGTTGATGTGCCGTCCGCCCGCTTCACCGCCGCGCACGGCACCGCAGTTCGGAAAGTCGGTGAGATTCGAGCCGGTGAGGTCGGCGCTGCCGCCCAGCATCTCGGGCACCTTGGGGGCCACCAGCGCCAGCAGTTTCTGCGATGCCTTGCGCGACGCGATCGACTCGCGCGATTGCCCGAACTCCGCCATCGCCTTGATGAGTGTTTCCTCGAAATCGAGCGGCAGGTCGCCGGCCATCCGCCGCTCGAACTCGTGCGCGAGGACCGGATGCATGTTGCGATAGGCCGCGAAGCGTGCCCGCCACTGCAGTTCGCGCGCGACACCGCGCTCGCGCGCATTCCATCGCGCCGCGAGTGCTGGCGGGATCTCGAACGGCGCGTGGGGCCAGTCGAGCGCGAGCCGGACCTTCTCGATCTCCTCCGCACCGAGCGGCTCGCCGTGGGCCTTGCCCGTGCCGGCGCGGTTCGGCGACCCCTTGCCGATGGTGGTGCGGCAGACGATGAGGGTGGGGCGGTCGGTGCATTGCTTGGCCTGCTCGATCGCGGCACTCACGACGACGGCGTCGTGGCCGTCGACCGGACCTATGACGTTCCAGCCGTACGCCTTGAAGCGTGCGGGCGTGTCGTCGATGAACCAGCCCGTTACCGCCCCGTCGATGGAAATGCCGTTGTCGTCGTACAGCGCGATCAGCTTGTTCAGCTTCCAGGCGCCGGCGAGCGCGCACGCTTCATGGCTGATGCCTTCCATCAGGCACCCGTCCCCCAGGAAGACGTAGGTGCGATGGTCGACGATGACGTGCCCGGGCCGGTTGAACTCGTCGCCGAGCAGCTTCTCGGCGAGTGCCATGCCCACAGCGTTGGTGATGCCCTGGCCCAGTGGCCCGGTGGTGGTTTCGATGCCCGGTGTCAGGCCGCGTTCGGGATGACCAGGCGTCTTGCTGTGCAGCTGGCGGAATCGCTTCAATTCCGCGACCGGCAGGGCGTAGCCGGTCAGGTGCAGCAGCGCGTAGATCAGCATCGAGGCGTGGCCGTTCGACAGCACGAAGCGATCGCGGTCGGGCCACTGCGGGTTCTCGGGGTTGTGGCGCAGGTGGTTGTGCCACAGCGCCACGGCCATCTCCGCCATGCCCATGGGAGCGCCGGGGTGGCCCGAGTTGGCGAGTTGCACGGCGTCCATGGCGAGGGCGCGCAGGGCGTTGGCCATATCGTTGCGCTTGCCGTTGTCGGGGCGGATTACGCGGTCTAGAGCTGTGGATGTCATGGTGGACTCCGATCGATGGACGAATCCCGTGGCCGGCATCGGGGTAGCGCTCGGCCCCCATCCCAACCTTCCCCCAGCCAAGCTGGGGGAAGAGGGGTACATCCCCTCCCCTGGCTCTGCCGGGGGAGGGCCAGGGTGGGGGCCGGGCGCCGATCACGATCCACGACGCTCACAGCGCCCCCAACGCCCGCCTGCGCCGTTCCATCATTCGCCAGATGAACGGTGTGAAGATGAGCTGCATCGCCAGTTCCATCTTCCCGCCCGGCACCACGATAGTGTTGGCGCGCGACATGAACGAGTCGTTGATCATCGACAGCAGGTACGGAAAATCGATGCCCTTGGGATTGGCGAAACGGATCACGCATAGGCTTTCTGCGGCGGCAGGGATATCGCGTGCGATGAACGGATTCGACGTATCCACCACCGGCACGCGCTGAAAGTTGACGTGCGTGTGCGCGAACTGCGGGCAGATGTAGTGCACGTAGTCCGGCATACGGCGCAGGATCGTGTCGGTCACCGCCTCCGCCGAATAGCCGCGTACGTGCTTGTCGCGCCAGAGCTTCTGGATCCATTCGAGGTTGATCACCGGCACCACGCCGATCAGCAGGTCGGGATAGCGCGCGATATCGACATCGGACGTGACCACGGCGCCGTGCAGGCCTTCATAGAACAGGAGGTCGGTATCTGCCGGCAGTCCCTCCCATGGCGTGAACGTCCCCGGTTCCTGTCCGTAGGGTTTCGCTTCCACGGGATCGTGCAGGTACTTGCGCGAACGACCCGTGCCGGTCTCGGCATAGGAGCGAAAGAGCTGCTCCAGTTCCGGGAACAGGTTGTTCTCCGGTCCGAAGTGGCTGAAGTGTCCGTTGCCCGCCTTCTCGGCCTCTGCCTGGCGGGCGCGCATCTCCTGGCGGTCGTAGCGATGGAAGCTGTCGCCCTCGATGATCGCGGCCGTGACCTGCTCGCGCCGAAAGATGTTCTCGAACGTCTTGGTGACCGAGCTGGTGCCGGCACCGGACGAGCCGGTGATGGCAATGATGGGATGCTTTTCCGACATGGCGGACTCGCGGTCGTCAGTCGCGGAAGAGGCTGCGCTCGGCGAACAGCGGCACGCCCGGATCGCGTGAGCCCGGTTCGTGGTGATAGCGCTCGATGCGTTCTACCTCGTGGCGCGAACCGAACACGAGCCCGATGCGCTGGTGCAGCGATGAGGGCGTGACCCCCAGTACGGGCTGCCGGCCGGTGCTCGCCCGCCCGCCCGCCTGCTCCATGATGAATCCGACCGGATTGGCTTCGTACAACAGGCGCAGACGGCCGGGCTTGATTGGATCCTTCGTGTCGCGCGGATACATGAACACGCCACCGCGCATCAGGATGCGATGGGCCTCGGCCACCATCGACGCGATCCATCGCATGTTGAAATCGCGACCTCGCGGTCCGGTCTTGCCCGAGAGGCATTCGTCAACGTATCGTTTGATCGGGGGCTCCCAGAAGCGGCTGTTCGACGTGTTGATCGCGAACTCATGGGTGTCGGCCGGAACCTCGATGTTCTGGTGCGTCAGGACGAACTCGCCGATGTTGGGGTTCAGCGTGAACCCGGCGACGCCGTTGCCGACCGTCAGCACCAGCATCGTCGTGGGGCCGTAGATCGCGTAACCCGCGGCGACCTGTGCCGCACCGGGCTGCAGGAAATCTGCTTCAGTCACGTCGCGTCCACTTTCGACCACGTCCTCCGGCGCGCGCAGGATGGAAAAGACGCTGCCGACGGCGACGTTGACGTCGATGTTGCTCGATCCGTCGAGCGGATCGAACACCAGCAGGTACTTGCCGCGCGGATAGGCCTCGGGGATCTGCTGGGGAGCTTCCATCTCTTCCGAGGCCATGCCGGCCAGGTGCCCGTTCCATTCGTTCATGCGCACGAACATCTCGTTGGACAGAACATCCAGCGGCTTCTGGACCTCGCCCTGCACGTTCACGGCACCGCCTTCGGCGGTTGCGGCCACCCCGCCTTCGAGCGCCCCGAATGCGACGATGCGGGCGATCGCCTTGCAGGCAATCGAGACATCGAGGATCAGCGCGTTCAAGTCGCCGCTGGCACTGGGAAACCGACGGCGTTCCTCGATGAGGTATCGCGTGAGCGTCCAGCGCTGGGCGGCAGTGGTCACGGGGATCTCCTGGGCTTGGGACGGTCGTGCCGCGCACCGCGGCGATGCTGGTTGCGGAGTCGGCAGCGCACCGGCATCGCGCTGCCGACAGAACAACTACGTTGCCGACGAACTCACGTTAGCGCCGACGTGGATTAATTCATAGGTAGAATTACTTCACTATCGATTAAGTTTTTTCTGAACATGCACCTGACCATCAAGCAGGTCCGCGTCTTCTGCGAGGTCGCGCGTCAAGGCAGCGTGCTTGGTGCGGCGCAGGTTCTGCACCTGACACCCCCGGCAGTGTCACAGCTGGTGAAGTCAGTGGAGCAGCAGGCCGGCCACACGCTGTTCGATCGGGGCGGGCGCCGCATGTCGTTGACCACCGCGGGCGAATACTTTCTCCACTACGCCCGCCGCCTGCTGGCGACGCTGAAGGACGCCGAGGACACGATGGCGCGGCTGGCACGGCTGGAGACCGGGCGGGTCACGATCGGCATGGCGGCGGCGGCCAGCTACTTCCTGCCGCAGCTTCTAGGGGTATTCCGGGCCGAACACCCCGGCATCGACGTGCGTTTGCGTCTGGGGAAGCGTGCCGAACTGGCGGCGATGCTGCACGCCAACGAGGCCGACATATGCGTCATGGGGCGGCCGCCGGCAGACCTGCCTGGCCGCGTCGAACCGTTCGCCATGCATCCGCACGGCCTCGTCTGCTCGCGCGACCACCCGTTTGCCCGCGCCGAAGAGGTGCCCGTGACGGCGCTCGCCGAGCAGCCGTTCATCGTTCGCGAGCCCACGTCCGGCACGCGCGACCTTCTGCAGCAGTTTCTCGATCAGCACGGCATCCAGCCGACCTTCGTGATGGAAATGCCGAGCGACGAAGCGATCAAGCACGCGGTCATGGCCGGAATGGGAGTGAGCGTGCTGTCGCTGCATACCATCGCGCTCGAATGGAACAGCGGCCTGTTGGCAGCGCCTGCGGTACCCGGTCTGCCGCTCGTGCGCCGCTGGAATGTGGTCCACGTCGCCGGAAAGGCGCTGTCGCCGGCAGCGGAGGCCTTTCGCTACTTCATCCTCGAACGGGGCGAGGCACACCTCGCGTCCCTGTTCGCACGCGAGACGGCTTAGGACAACGTGGTCCTCACGCTCGGCGACGGGCTGCTGCCAGTCGAGGCAGAGCAACCGACGCAGCGCAAACCTGAGGTTTTGGGCTGGCGTTCTGCCGAGATCGCCGCGTCGAGAGCTTCGGCGTCAACGCCGTCCCTTGGCCGGTCCCGGGCAGGCTGCCGGTCAGCGACGCACCCTCGGGCGGCTTGACCGCCCGGCCGGATCACCGGCCAGCAGCATCGAGCGCAGTGCCGCGGCCGCCGGCGACAGTCGCCGTTCGCTGCGGTGCACCACGTACCATCGTCGCAGGATCGGAAAACCTGCCACCGGTAGTACGACCAACCGCCGCGTCTCGAGCTCCAGCTCGAGCGTTTGTGCCGACACCACCCCGAGCCCGATCCCGGCCTGCACGGCCTGCTTGACCGCCTCGTTCGAGGCCAGCTCGCAGCCCGTGCGCACCCGCAGTCCGTGTTGCGCGAAGTGCCGCTCCATCGCCGCGCGGGTGCCTGAGCCTTGCTCACGCACGACCAGCACTTCGCCTTCGAGCCGTTCGAGCGCAATCGTGCCCGCGCCCGCCAGCGGGTGCTCCGGCGCCGCGATCACGACCAGCGGGTTATCGAGGAAGTGCTGGGCGACGACTTCGCCACCGTCCGGCGGCTGCCCCGTCACGGCCAGCTCCGCCGCGTTCTCTGCCAAGGCTGCCAGCACCGCATCGCGGTTTGCCACGCTGAGGCTGACACGCACGCCTGGGAACTGCTTGCTGTAGCCGGCCAGTACGCCCGACAGGAAGTAGTTGGCCGTCGAAACCACCGCCAGCCGCAGCACGCCGCGCTCGAGCCCGCGCAGCTGGTTCATCGAGGCCGCGATGTCCTGAATGAGGCCGTCGGCCCGGCGCGCGTGATGCAGCAACTCCCGGCCGGCCTCCGTCAGGTGCAGCTTGCGACCCTGCCGGTCGAGCAAGGGCACGCCGATCTGGTCTTCGAGCTCCCGCAAGGTCATCGACACCGCCGGTTGCGTCACGTGCAGTTCCGTCGCGGCCCGGGTTACAGACTGGTGGCGCGCGACGGCCTCGAAGAACCGGAGCTGTCGGAAAGTCACATGCATCGCTTGTTGAAAAAATAAGTAAAACTGATGACAGCAGAAGAAATAGTGACTTTACCTGATTTATGTGCCTGGCTAAGGTTCAACCACGTTGCAAGTCTCACCCGCGTGCGGTGCCTCGATCCAGGCGCCCAAAACCCAGGAGAACTCCGTGGCAGGAACTACCTACCAGGCCGGCGTCAAGGACTACGCCAAAACCTACTGGACCCCCGACTACCTGCCGCTGGATTCCGACCTGCTGGCGGTATTCAAGGTGGTTACGCAGGCTGGAGTGCCGCGCGAGGAAGCCGCCGCCGCGGTGGCTGCCGAATCCTCCACCGGTACCTGGACCACCGTGTGGACCGACCTGTTGACCGACCTCGACTATTACAAGGGTCGCGCCTACAGGATCGAGCCGGTGCCCGGCGATCCCAACGCCTTCTATGCCTTCATCGCCTACCCGCTCGACCTGTTCGAGGAGGGCTCGGTGGTGAACGTGCTGACGTCCCTGGTGGGCAACGTGTTCGGCTTCAAGGCCGTGCGCAGCCTGCGCCTCGAGGACGTTCGCTTTCCGCTCGCCTATGTGAAGACCTGCGGCGGCCCGCCCAACGGCATCCAGATGGAGCGCGACCGCCTCAACAAGTATGGTCGCCCGCTGCTGGGTTGCACCATCAAGCCCAAGCTCGGCCTGTCGGCCAAGAATTACGGGCGCGCCGTCTACGAATGCCTGCGCGGCGGGCTCGACTTCACCAAGGACGACGAGAACATCAACAGCCAGCCCTTCATGCGCTGGATGCACCGCTTCGAGTTCGTGATGGAGGCGGTGCGCAAGGCCGAGGCGGAGACCGGCGAGCGCAAGGGTCATTACCTCAACGTGACTGCGCCGACGCCAGAGGAAATGTACAAGCGTGCGGAGTTCGCGAAGCAGCTCGGTGCGCCGATCATCATGCACGACTTCCTCACGGCAGGCTTCACCGCCAATACGGGCCTTGCCAACTGGTGTCGCGAGAACGGCATGCTGTTGCACATTCACCGCGCGATGCATGCCGTGCTGGACCGCAACCCGCTGCACGGCATCCACTTCCGCGTTCTCACCAAATGTCTGCGGCTGTCCGGCGGAGACCACCTGCACTCGGGCACCGTGGTCGGCAAGCTGGAGGGCGACCGCGAAGCGACCCTGGGCTGGGTCGACCTGATGCGCGAGGCCTTCGTGCCGGAGAATCGCGGCCGCGGCATCTTCTTCGATCAGGACTGGGGTGCCATGCCGGGCGTGTTTCCGGTGGCCTCGGGCGGAATTCACGTCTGGCACATGCCTGCACTCACGGCCATCTTCGGCGACGACGCCTGTTTCCAGTTCGGGGGCGGCACGCTGGGCCACCCGTGGGGCAACGCCGCCGGTGCGCACGCCAACCGCGTGGCCCTCGAAGCGTGCGTGGAAGCCCGCAATCAGGGCCGGGCCGTCGAACGCGAGGGCCGCGAGATCCTTACCGAGGCCGCGCGTCACAGCCCCGAGCTCGCGATCGCCATGGAGACCTGGAAGGAGATCAAGTTCGAATTCGACGTGGTGGACAAGCTGGACGTGGCACACCACTGAACCGCATCTCGAGCGTTACCCGATCCGACCACCCCCCATAGCGACCACGGAGAGCACCATGCCGGAAACGCAAGCCTACAAGACCACCGAGCGCCGCAGCGAAACGTTCTCCTACCTGCCGCCCATGACGCCCGAGCGCATGCGCAAGCAGATCGCCTACCTGATCGGACGCGGCTGGAATCCGGCGGTGGAGCACACCGAACCCGAGAAATCCTTCTCCAGCTTCTGGTACCTGTGGAAGCTGCCGTTCTTCGGCGAGAAATCCGTGGACAGGATCCTGGCCGAGCTGGAGGCCTGTCATCGCGCCAACCCGGGCCATCACGTCCGCGTGCTCGGCTACGACAACTTCACACAGTCGCAAGGCACTGCGTTCGTGGTCTACCGCGCCGGCGGGCACTGAAGGCGCTCACGAGATCCGCACCGACCGCGACGAACGCAACAATCAGGGCTCATCGTGTCCGACATCTCCAGCTTGACCGGTCGCGTTGCTGCGATGGGACGCCGCCAAGCCCTCGTCGCAGGCAAGGCCGGGCTGCCCGTGGCAAGCGAGCGTGTGCGCTCTGGGCGGCGTGAAGCCGCGCTTCCGGCGCCGCTTCAGTCCGCAGCCCTCACACCGGTGCCGGCAACCGCGCCCACGGCAGCCGTCCAGCCGCCGGCCGCGGTTGCCACTACTCGTCCGGTCGAGCCGGCCCTCACTGCGGCGCTCGGCAGTGGTGCCGGACGCCAGATGTCGATGTTGCGGCGCCGGCTGCAAAGTGCTGGCAAGGCTGCACCCACCCCCGTCACCCCCGGCACGGCGCGTGTTCCGGCGGCTTCCGATCTTCCGGTGGGCCCGGAGCCGGTGCCCGTGGCGTGCGATACCGGTTCATGCCGCGAGCAAGTCCGTGCTCGGCGGTCGGAGATGTCCCGCGTCGGCCGCGGCGCAGCACCGCCGGCGCGGCCCAGCCGCCCGCAACCGGAGGGTCGCATCGAATACGCGCCCAAGGTGGTCGAGTCGGCCACCGTGGGCGGGCAACGCGTGACCGGCCTGCGCATCGGTCGCGGCGCCCGCGTCACCGGTGACGAAGCGGGCGCGGCGATCGCGGTTTCGGGTACCGGCTACATCGCCGGCGACGAGCCGGGCAGTGCACGCAGCGGCGGCGGTCTCAAGGTGGGTGCCACACGCACCGCGGCCGGCAACGTCGTCACGGGCACCCAGGTTCGCAACGGCGTGCCGATCACGGGCGATGAAGCCGGCACTCGGGTCCGGGTGACCGGCGAGGCCGACGGCAGCGCGGGCGATGATCTCACGCGGCGCGGGCAAGACGGCGCGGCGCCGTCCGCGCAGTTTCACCGTCAGGTCGACCCGCACGGCCACAGCGTCTTCGGCACGAACCTCGGTCGCAGCGCGAAGGGCGTCGGTTCGCGCGAACGCGAGCGTGAACGGCCGATCGAGACCACGCTGGGTGGACAGGCCGTCACCGGGAGTGCCGTCGGGCGCAGCGCCCGCGTCACCGGCGATGCCGCCGGTGCCTGCCGGGTGGTCACCGGCGACCAATATCTCGCTCCGGCGGCGCGTGCCACGGAGTGTGGCGGCCGAGGCGGCGGATTCGCCCCGCCGGAACACCTGAACAGCGGCCGGCGCGATCCTGTGACAGCCGGCAAGGTCGCGGAGTCGCAGACGTGGGGCGCGCAGCGGGTCACCGGCCCGAACGTGGAACACCAACCCGGCGTCACCGGCGACGAGCCGGGTTCGTGCCGTGTCGTCACGGGTACGCCCTACCAGGGCCCGTCCACGGCCTTTGCCTGGTGCGACCACGCCGAGGCTGACAGCAGCGCCCGGCGCCTGGAGCGGCGGGCCGCCTCTTTACCGGTCACGGGCGATCTGCCCGGGCAGGACACGCAGGTCACCGGCATTGCGCGCGGGGCCGGTCGCAACATCACGGGCTCGGCCTACGAGCGCGATGAACCCGCGATCATGCCTGCAGCGAACCCGGTCGCGGCGATCGACGCACGTTTCTCGGTCACCTCGCCGCAGCGCCATGCTCAACTCGCCGCGGCAGAGCGCGGCATCGGCAACTCGATTACCGGGTCGTTCGCTGCGGGCCGCAACAAGATCACGGGCAACGCGGAATTTCACTTCCAACCACGGATTGCCGGCGAGGGCGAGCGCAAGCGCACGCCGATCACCGGTGAGGGCCGTTCCGAAGGCAGGCCGATCACCGGCGGCGCCTGGGATCCGCATGGCCGCGTGACCGGCACCGAAGGCGTCAGCGCCACGGTCCGCAATCCGAGCGAGCGCGCGGGCAAATCCCATGCGTTCGCCGGTGCGCAACTGTTCAAGAGCGAGGGACGGCACGACGAACCCAAGCAGATCGTCACCGGCATGGTGGGCTGGTCGGCCAAGTCGGCGGCCAAGGTCACCCTCTCGGGCGGAGCACAAGGGTGAACCGCGTCGCGCGCCGACCGAGCGCCCCTTGGCGCGAGGGCTGGCTCGCCCGGTCTTTGACGGCAGAGCCGGGCATGCCCGACTGGTCGGCCAGGGCCATCGACCGGATCCATGAGGCCTCCGTTCGCGGCAGCGGGCACCCGCTCGCCGAGCCGGCTTGGAGCGCGGCCCTGCACGACCGGGCGAGCACCATCAAGGCATCCCTGGAACGCATCGCGCCCACACTGCAGTCGCTCGCGCGGCGCCAGTTCGACGAAGGGTTCGCAACCGCCGCGCGGCGCGAGTTGTCGGACGCATTCGGCCTGGACCTTGAGTCAGCCGACCTGCAGGCCCACTGGGCTCAGCCGCTCGCCCTGGGGCGGCTGCATGCGCGCTGCGTGCTGGCCGTCTTCGCTCAGCTGATCGAGCGCGATTTCGACCGCAACCTGGCCCGTCTCGCGCGGGCTGCCGAGAGCGAGGATGCGGCCACCCTGATCGGCCGTTTCGGCTTCCATGCCATCGACATCTCGCCCTGCGCCGACGGCCGGCTCGCCGGCGTCGTCGACTACATCCTGCGCGTACCGCCGCCGGTGGTGACGCACATCAAGTCGCACGCCGGTGCGATGTTCGACGTCGAGGAGACGCTGCGCCACTGGGAGGCTGTGGAGCTGCGGCGCTGGCGCGACGGCCGACCGAATCGCGCCGATGAACCGACCCGTTACCTCAAGATCGGGGTCTACCACTTCAGCAGCCTCGAGCCGCACCGGGACGGCTGCGCGGCGCACGGCAGCGACGATGCGCGCGCCGCCGGCGAGCTGCTGTTGCGGTTGCAGCAGTTCGAGCGTGCCGTGCACGCGGCGCATGGCGTTGGCGCCGGCGTCGCGATCCTGCTCGTGGGGGTGGACACCGACACCGATGCGATTCGCGTGCACGTCCCCGATGCCACCGGTGCCTGCAGCCTCGACCGGCACGTGGATGCCGCGGCACTGTATGCGTCGACGCAAGCGCTCGACCGCGCAGCCGCCAAGTCCGCGATCCGCGACGCCGTTGCAGCGTGTGCCGGCGTGGGTGACGACGATGCTGCGACCGAAGGCGTGCGCTGGCTGTGCGGTTACCTGCTCAAGAACAACCTAGCCCAAGTTGATGCTGTGCGCCGCGAACACGGATCGGCGTATGCCGAACGGGGCCACACCGAACACCTGATCGTCGTGGGCGACGGCATCGACGAAGTGCAGTTGCGCAACCTCGCCTTCCAGGCCCAGATGGACACGGTGGAGGAAGGCGCTGCCGACCTCGATGTCGGCCTGCGCATCCTCGGACACCTGCACGCCCCGCGCGGACTGGCCGTGCCCGTGCTCGCCCATTGCGCCTATGACGCTGCGGTTCCGGGCGCGCGCGAGCGCGCCGAGTTGCGCGCACGCCGTCTCGCCGCCGCAGTCTGCGCGCGCCATGTCCAGGCCTGCCGCGACGGCAAGCTCGTGGTGCGTGCGGCTGTCCACGCGCGCGCACAGGCGCGCCTCGACGACGTCAGCGCGGATCCCGCAATCGAGGCCAGCGCATGAAGATCTGTCAGGTGGAGGGAACCCTGGTGGCGACGGCCCGCATCGGCAGCCTCGAGAACCGCCGGTTGCTGGTCGTGAAGGAGCGCGGCTCCAGTGGCAAGCAGGTGGCCGTGGATCCGGTGGGCTGCAAGCCCGGGGACTGGGTCATCGCGGTGGGCAGCTCGGCCGCGCGCGACGCAGCCGGCAGCAAGGATTACCCGAGCGACCTGACCATCGTCGGCATCATCGACTATTGGGATGACGCCTCCGGCACCGCTACGGGAGGCAAGCCCTGATGCTGATCCAGCGCGTGGTGCGCGACCTGGTCACGAGCAAGCGCAACTTCTGGTTGTCGGCCAAGGCGCTGCGCGTGGTCGAGGACCACCGCGGCAATCTCGAAGTGGCGCTGGACCCGATCGGGACCAAGCCAGGCGATTTCGTCATCACCATCGGTGTGTCGGCCGCGCGCATCGCAGCCGGCAACCCCAAGATAACGACCGATCTCACCATCGGCGGCATCATCGATCACTGGAACGAGGAGCGCTGGCGCAGCTAGCGTCGGCCCCGACACCGTGACGGCGCCCTCGGGCGTCGCAGGCACAGGAATCCAACCCCTTTACGACCCCTGTTTCACCCAAGGAGAACGAAGATGGCTAGCGAAAAGTTGGGCATTGCCCTCGGCATGATCGAAACCCGCGGCCTGGTGCCGGCCATCGAGGCCGCCGACGCGATGACCAAGGCCTCCGAAGTGCGCCTGATCGGCCGTCAGTTCGTCGGTGGCGGCTATGTCACGGTGCTGGTGCGCGGCGAGACCGGTGCGGTCAACGCGGCGGTGCGCGCCGGCGCGGATGCCTGCGAGCGCGTGGGCGACGGCCTTGCCGCCGCTCACATCATCGCGCGCCCGCACGCCGAGGTGGAGCAAGTCCTGCCGACATCGCCCAATGCGGCCGGCAGCGGACGCGACGGCGACCTGAGCTGACGCACGGACCGCCGCCCGGCCGGTGCGAGCAGCAGGCACGGCGCATCGTCCATGACTCGCACCCTCGGCTGGTTGCAGCGGGCCTTGCGGCACGAGTTCGCGGCCGCCCGACAGTTCGCTCTGCAGGCGTCGATCGCGCGCCGGCTCGGCGACCCGAAGCTGGCGGCACAGTGCGACGAGGGTGCGCGCGAAGAACTGCGCCACGCCGGCCTGTTGGCCGATGCCATCCTCGCCGCGGGTGCGATGCCGGCCGACGGCGCGTTGGCGGTGTTGCCCACCGGGCGCACGCGCGACGAACTGCTCGACGAAGCTTGCCGGACCGAATCGGCCGCGGTGCTGCTGTACCGGGACGCGCTGCGCGCGACCCCGTCCCGGTCCGCATCGCGAGATCTCTTCGAGTTCTTGCAGCGCGAGGAAGCGGAGCACCTTGCGCTGCTGCAGCGCATGCGCCGGATCGCAGCTTAAGGAGGCTTTCGATGGAAACCGGAGCCAAGAACCATTCGCCCAGCGACGCAACACCTTCGATTCCGGCCGGTTGGCGATGGGTCGACCGGCCGCCGTCGCTGTTCCGGCGCTTCGAGTTCGATGCCTATGCGGGCACTAGAAGCTTCCTGCAGGAACTGGAGCAGTTGTCGAAGCAGCGCAACTTCTACCCGGACCTCGGCTTCGGCCCGCGCCACGTCAACGTGACGGTGCACGTCGAAGGGGGCCAGGCGCCCAGTGCGGACCAGTGCGCCTTTGCGGTCGACGCCGCAGCGTTGGCCGAAGCGGTGCAGGCGAAATCATGACCAAGCGCGGCAAGACCCCCGCTGGTACCCACGTGGTGCGTCGCAGGGCCGGCACGAAGGCCTCGCCGGCGCTCGTCGACACCGAACGTACGCCGTACGTCAGACCAACACCCGCTGTACCTCATCGCGTGCCGACGCCCGAACCGGACGCGTTCGGCATACCGGCCTCGACATTGGACGGCCCCCAGGCTGCGCTGCACCCACGGCGCATCTGGCCTGATTGAGCGGTCCGGCGCGAACACATGCACCCATGCCGAAGAAAGAACACGGAGTCCTCGATGTGGCGGTGGCGGTGGTGCGCAACGCCCAGGGTCATGTCCTGCTGGCCGAACGCACGCCGCGCCAGGTATCGGCCGGGTTCTGGGAGTTGCCCGGTGGCAAGGTCGATGCCGGCGAGACGCCCTTGGCGGCGGCCCGGCGCGAACTGCTCGAGGAAGTGGGGCTGCACGCGGACGCCCTGTCGCCCTGGTGCGAGTACGAGCATCGTTTCCCCACCAGGCGATTGCGTCTGCATTTCTTCCAGGTCACGCGCTGGCACGGCGAAGCCCGTGGCCGGGAAGGGCAGCGCGTGGAGTGGGCGGACGCAAGGCATCCGCCGCTGCCGCTGCTGCCTTCCAATGTTCGAGTTCTCGCGCAACTGAGCCTGCCGCCTCTGCTGGTGCGAGTGGAGCTGGTGCACGGGTGCGATGCCTGGGCCGCCTGCGCGGCCGCGGCGGCGGCCATGCCGGCTGGCGCCGACATGCTGCTCGCGGCGCCATGTCTGCCAGCGGGGCAACGGGTGCAATTGGGCCGTCGGTTGGCGGCTGTCCTGCGGCCCCGCAATGCCCGCTTGTTGCTGAGCGGCGGAGTGGCCGACGCCCGACAGGCCGGGCTGCCCGACATTTGCAGTGATGACGCCGAATTGAGCCGCCTGCCGGCACGCCCCGCAGCGCGGGCGTGGATCGTGGAAGCTGCGGACGGCCAGGCGCTGGCGCGTGCGCAGGCACTGGGTGCCGATGGCGCCATCATCCCGGCAGCACGAGGCGGTGCCGGCGCACCCGACTGGCAGTTCGTGCGTCGGACGACCGAGCAAGCAAGGCTGCCCTGCTATGTCGCCGGCGCGCTCGTCGTTGCCGATGGTGCGGTTGCGCGCGAAGCCGGCGCGGCCGGCATCGTCGTCACATCGGAAGCGTCGCGACTTCGGCCGGAAGCCGCGGCCGCATGAGCGTTGTCGCCATGGCCCACGGGCAGACGCCTGCGAGCGGGTTCGCCGGTCTGCGCCACTGGCGGCACGACCTGCCCGCAGGACTCCAGGTCGCTCTGCTCTGGACGCCGTTTTCGCTCGGCGTTGCGCTGGCCTCGGGAGCCCCGGCCGTCGCCGGGCTGATCTCCGCGATCGTTGCCGGACTGCTCTTTCCGCTGCTTGGGGGCTCGCACGTCACGGTCAGCGGGCCGGCCGCGGCGCTGGCCCCGGTGCTGCTGTGGGGCATGCTGCTGCTGGGTCAGGGGGATCTCGCGACCGGCTATCCCCTGGTGCTGGTGGCGATCGTCCTCACCGGCGTTCTGCAGCTGGTGCTCGCCGCGCTGCGCGCGGGCCGCTATGCCACCATGCTGCCGGCCACGGTGGTCGAGGCCATGCTGGCGGCCATCGGCATCATGATCGTCGTGCGCCAGCTGCCGGCGCTCATGGGCGCTGTCGGTGGTCCCTCGACCTCAGTCGTCGCGTCGTTGCAGCGCCTGCCGGCGCAGCTGAGCCACGCGGACTGGGCCGCCGCCGCTGTCGGCCTGAGCGGACTGGCCCTGATGTTCGGCTTGCGCCGGCTCCAGTCGGGCTGGTGGCGCTGGCTGCCGGCCGCCATCATCGTTTCGGCGCTCGGCGCGGTGGCGGCTGCCGCCATGGGACTCGGCCCGGAGCTTCGCATCCGCATGCCCGAGCATGTCGTCGATGGGTTGCACTGGCCGGCGTTTGCCGAGGCTGCCGCCGCCCCTCACCTGTGGCTGACGATGGCGCTGGTGGTCTTCACGTTCACGATGATCGATGGCGTGGAGTCGGTGGCCAGCGTCAAGGCGGTGGACAAGATCGATCCGTGGCGTCGCCAGTCCGACGCCAACAGGACCTTGCGGGCCATGGGTGTCTGCAACGTGGCCTCCGGAATGATGGGTGGCCTCACGGTGATTCCGAATGCCGTCCCGAGCCGCGCGAACATCGAGGCCGGAGCCCGGACCCTGTGGTCGAATCTGTACAGCGGCCTCGCGTTGCTGTTGTTCGCGCTGGCGCTGCCCGCGCTGCTGTCGCGCATCCCCCTGGCCGCGATCGCCGCCATCCTGATCTACATCGGGTGGCGCCTCTGCGAGCCGGCCCTGTTCGTGCGCATGGCGACGATCGGCCGCGATCGCTTCATCGTGTTCGTCGGCACCGTCGTAGCGATCCTGGCCACGGACCTCCTGCTTGGCATGCTGATCGGCGTGGCGCTGGAACTGGTTCTGCTCATCTATCTGCTCATGCCCTCGGTCCGCTACGTGATCACGGGGCGCCTCACGTTGAAGGCTGCGTTCGAGCTGCTGGCGACCAACTTCGCCGGCATGTTCCGCAGTCCGGTGCTGCGGCACCGGACCGAACAGCGCGAAGGTCGCACCCACCATCTGCTGACTCTCGGCTCGCTGGTCGGCTTCAATCTCCTGCCGCTCGAGCGCACACTGAAGAACCTGCCTGCCGCGGACGGCGTCGAATTCCGCTTCACCGAGTCGGCACGCATCATCGACCACTCGGCCGCCGAGTTCTTGCTGCACACCGAGGAGGAGTTCGCTTCGCGTCAGCGACCGTTCGCGGTGGCAGGGTTGCAGAACTTCCAGCGTTTCTCTGCCCACCCGCTGGCGGCGCGCATGCAGGAGCCCAACATCGCCGAGCAGCGGGCGCAGAACGACGAACGCGCCGAGCAGATGGCGGCGCTGGCGGTCCGGCTCGGGCTCACCTTCGACCCGTCCACGCGCGGCACGATCAATCGCCATGGTTTCGTGTACCTGCGGCGGGGCGACCAACGCGAAGAATGCAACGTGTCCGAAGGTACCCTCGGAGGCTGGCGCCTACGGGTCTTCGACTACGGCCATACCTCGGCGCCCGACTATCACGTCGTGCACCGCCATACGCTCGTGGTGCTCGAGAGGAACGCACCGCCATGGGCCTGCGACTTCGTGCTGACACCCGGACATTACCTCGAGCGCTACCTCGTGCAGATGGCGGAGCGGACCGACGACGCCGACGTGCCGCCAGACTATCGCCTGTACACGAACGGTGCCGGCGATCCCTTGCCGATGCGCTGGTCGACGGAGGTCCTGCAGACCCTCGGACCGCTGTATCTCGAAGCACGCCGTGATGCGCTGCTCGTGTTCAGTCCCGCGCGCGCGCTGGAACGCGGGGACCAGGTGGAGAACGTCGTTCGCGGAATGCTGGGATGGCTGAATCAGGCGGTCCCGGGCGCGGTGGCCGACGACCGGCTCGAGCGGGTGGGACTCGAGTGACGCTGAGCAGGCAGCCGGCATGGAGGTCGCGGGTGGTTGTCGTTGCGAGCTTGTCACAAGGTCAGCAACCAGCCGACGCTCGCGGCTGCCACCGCAACCACCACCGGCGACCACCGTGCGAAGACGAGCATTCCGAACAGCGCCAGTGCGAACCCGAAGTCGGCACGCGA
>JAIEQG010000161.1 GCA_019747905.1 Burkholderiales bacterium | reverse complement strand
ATGGCGAACGTGCCGCTGTTCGATCGGGCGTTCACCGGCCTGGTGGGGATGCTGCGCAAGCACGCCGAGGAAGCTGCATAGGTTGACGTCCCCCCCGGAAGGGCCTGCGGCCCCTCCTCCGAGGGGGACAGCCCGCTTGTGGGCTGAGGTGACGTCCCCACGTCCGGCTTGACGTCGGGGGATTCGAGCTACACTCGTGGGTCGTCCGCTTATTCGTTTCGACCATGACCCACCGCACCGACGATCTGCGCATCCGCGAGATCAAGGAACTCGCTCCCCCGTCGCACCTGCTGCGCGACTTGCCATGCTCCGAACACGCCGCCGACACCGTCGAACAGGCGCGCCGGGCGCTGCACCGCATCCTGCACGGCATGGACGATCGGCTGATCGTCGTGATCGGCCCCTGCTCGATCCACGACCCGAAAGCAGCTCGCGAGTACGCCGCACGCCTGCTCGCCGAGCGCCGCCGGCACGCCGCCGACCTCGAGATCGTCATGCGCGTGTACTTCGAGAAGCCGCGTACGACGGTCGGCTGGAAGGGGCTCATCAACGATCCGGCGCTGGACGGCAGCTACGACATCAACCGGGGCCTGCGCATCGCTCGCGAGCTGCTGCGCGACATCAATGAACTGGGCCTGCCAGCCGGGTGCGAATACCTGGACATGATCACGCCGCAATACATCGCCGATTTCGTGTCGTGGGGTGCCATCGGTGCCCGCACCACCGAGAGCCAGGTGCACCGCGAACTCGCCTCGGGCCTCTCCTGCCCCGTGGGCTTCAAGAACGGCACCGACGGCAACGTGAAGATTGCCGTGGACGCCATCAAGGCCGCTCAGCAGCCCCATCATTTCCTGTCGGTCACGAAGGGCGGGCACTCGGCCATCGTGTCGACCGCCGGCAACGAGGACTGCCACGTGATCCTGCGCGGCGGGAAGACCCCGAACTACGACGCCGCGAGCGTCGCTGCTGCCGCCTCCGAACTCGCCAAGGCAGGTCTTGCGCAAAGGCTGATGATCGACGCCAGCCATGCGAACAGCCAGAAGAATGCGCAGAACCAGATCGGCGTCTGCGAGAACGTCGGTGCGCAGATCGCCGGCGGTGAAGAACGCATCGTCGGGATGATGGTGGAGAGCCACCTGATCGCCGGCCGCCAGGATCTGGAACCTGGCCGTCCGCTGGTCTACGGGCAGAGCATCACCGACGCATGCATCGGCTGGGACGAGAGCACGCTGCTGCTGGACGGACTCGCCGCGAGCGTTCGTGCGCGCCGCTCGCAGAAGTCCCTGAACGACGCGGCGTAGCCTCGGGTGGCGCCCGCAATGCGTACCATGACTTGAAGCCCGCGCTCGAGAACGGCACGGTAGTCGCGGCCTTCGGCCGCAGTTATCTGGTGGAACTGGACGGCGGACCGACGCTCACCTGTTTTCCGCGCGGCAAGCGCAGCGAGATCGCATGCGGCGATCGGGTACAGATCCAGAAGACGGCCGAAGGCCAGGGCGTCATCGTCGCAGCCGATCCGCGTTCGGCGCTGTTCTACCGCTCGGATGCCTATCGCCAGAAACTGATCGCGGCGAACGTGACGCAGATCGTGATCGTGCTCGCCGCCGCGCCCAGCTACTACGAGGACCTGCTCAACCGCTGTCTGGTCGCGGCGGAACATGCTGGCGTGCGCGCAGTGATCGTGCTCAACAAGTTCGACCTGGAGGCATCGAGCGCGGCGCTGGAGCGGCTGCGACTCTACGCAACGCTCGGCTATCCGTTGCTGCCGCTGACCGCCAAGGTGGACGTCACGCCGCTGCGCGAGTTGCTCGAAGGCCATACGTCCGTGCTGGTCGGGCAGTCAGGGATGGGCAAGTCGACGATCATCAATCGCCTGCTGCCGGGCACCGACGCACCCACGGCGGACCTGTCGATAGCGCTCGACTCGGGACGCCATACGACGACCCACGCGCGCCTGTATCACCTCGGGCCCGGCAGCCACATCATCGATTCACCGGGAATGCAGGAGTTCGGCCTGCACCACATCGCCGCCGACGCCCTGGATCACCTGTTCGTCGAATTCCGTCCCGCGATCGGCCATTGCCGTTTCGCGAACTGCCGGCACCTCACCGAGCCGGGCTGTGCCGTCGAGGCTGCCGTCAGGGCAGGTACGATCAGCGAACGGCGGCTTGCGTCCTATCGGCGCATCGGCGAGGAACTGCGCCGATCGGATGGCGTCACGACCCGATCCACGACGCGATCGTGACGAGGCCGATCACCATCACCCACATGATCAGGGCGCGCCAGATCAGACCGACCGCACGCTGCATGTGCTCGACATCCGCCTCTTCGCCGAGGCCGATCTCGGGCCGGAAGACCACGCTGCCGTCCGCGTGCAGCGTCTCACCCAGCCGCACGCCGATGGCGCCCGCACCGCTCGCGAGCACGATGCCTTGCAGGGGCTCGAGCCACGCCGCCGCTTGCGAGCGCCAGCAGTACACCGCATCCTCGAAGTCACCGACGATGGCGAAGGACACGGCAGTGAGCCGCGCCGGCACCCAATCGAGCACGTGAAAGGCTTCGCGCGCGAAACTGCCGAACTGCACGAACTCTTCGTCATCGCGCGCGCCCCATTGTTCGCCGAGCAACGCGCTCAAGCGGTAGAGCACAGCGCCGCCGGGGCCGGAGAGCAGGATCGCGAGGGTCCCCGGCAGGACAGTGCCGAACACGGCGGGGAGGAACACGAACCACGCGATCACGCCGAACACGTGGCGATGGGAGCCCAGCAGCCCCTGCTCGATCGACACCTTGGCCACTTCGGCCTGCGTGTACTCGTCGACCGACTCTTCGCGCCACTGTCCGAGTGCCGCGCGTGCGCGATCGAGTTGCCCCGCGCGCAACGCTTCGAGCACCACGGTGAACCCGTGGCTGAACTGGCGGAAGCCCATCGTGAAATACACCACGACGACGTTCCAGGCCCACGCGAAGATGGGACTGATGCCGTGCAGGATCCAGAACACCACGTTCACCGCCACGACCCAGGGCAGCACGGCGCACAGCCAGCCGAGCGCGCCGTGCCGGCGCTCGCCCGCATTGAAATTCGTGGCGACCGCCTCGGCCCAGCGCCCGAAGGCCTGGAATGCGGCGCCGTGGGGATTCACCGGACGCACCTGCTCCAGCAGCAGCGCGAGAATCAGCGAGAACAGGGCCATGCGGAAAGTTCGGGGAGCATCCTCAAGGGAGTATCTCGGTCGAGCCGCTATTCTAGGGCCTGTTGCCGCTCCAGGGCCTGTTGACGCCGAGTACGTGCCCTAGCCCGGCAGGAACCCTCGCACCAGGTTTGCCCGCGCCGTTGCAGCCTGCAGCAGCAAGGAGAAGTCGGACCCCGAGATGATCAACCGCGCACCCATGTCGATGTAGCGCTGCATGGGTCCCGGGGTATACACGCCGCCCATACCCGGATGCTTGCCATGGCGCCGGCACGCCGCGATCACGCGCCGGTAGGCGTGCTCGATGCGAGCATGCTCGATCTGCCCCGGGATGCCCATCTCGAAGGTGAGATCGGTGGTGCCGATCAGCAGCACGTCGATGCCCGGCACCGCCGCGATGGCTTCGCAGTTCTCGATGGCGAGCGGCGATTCGAGCATCACGACCACCAGCGTCTCGCGGTTCACCGCCTCGGCCATCTCACCTACGGGCATCGGCGCGAACCCGACCTGCTGCAAACCCCCACCCATGGAACGATGACCTTGCGGCGGGAACCGGCAGTAATGCGCAATGCGTTGGGCGTGCTCCGCGGTGTCGACGTGCGGAACGACGATGCCTTGCGCGCCGTTGTCGAGCATGCGCGAAGCGTGATAGTGCTCGTAGCCCGGCACGCGCACCACCGGTGTGATGCCGACTGCGAGAGCGGCAGCGGAGATCTGCGCGGCCGTGTCCACGTCGAGCGAACTGTGCTCGCAATCGATGAACAGCCAGTCGAAGCCTGCGGTCCGTGCGAGTTGGGCGATGTCCACGGTGCGAGCCTGGCGCAGCCCGAGGCCGATCGCGAGTTTGCCGGCTTCCAGTTGCCGCCTGGCGTGATTGATGACGATGCTCATGGCGTGGTGCGTCCTTCGCGCGTGCCGGTGCTCAGTCGAGATAGCGCACGCCACCCCGGTCGGCGAGCGATGCTTCGTCCCAGAACGCGAGCTTCTCGCCGCGCTTCACCTTGGCCTCGGCATCGGCTTCCTTCTGCTTGACCAGCGCCAGGCGTTCCGCGACGGCCTGCGATTCGGCGCGCGGCACCACCACCACGCCGTCGCGATCGCCGACAACGATGTCACCCGGCCCGACATGCACGCCGCCGCAGGTGATGCCGAGGTTCACTTCGCCAGGACCATTGCGATAACCCGCATTGGGACACCAGCCGCGCGTGAACACGGGGATGTCGGCGGCGAGCAGGCCCGGCACGTCGCGCACCAGGCCGTCGCAGATGATCGCCGCGACGCCGATGCGTTTGGCCCAGATCGCCCACAGGTCGCCGATGACGGCCGCGGTGTCGTTGCCGCCCGAAGCGATGACGATAACGTCGCCGGCCTGCAGGAAA
Source organism: Burkholderiales bacterium (assembly GCA_019747905.1). Lineage (GTDB taxonomy): Bacteria > Pseudomonadota > Gammaproteobacteria > Burkholderiales. The sequence goes on along the minus strand of JAIEQG010000161.1, from coordinate 15,542 downwards.
TCGAGCACCGCCATGGCCGCGAGATTGTCCATCGGTCCGCAATAGGCAGTCACCGCCGTTCCGCAGAAACGCATGCGCGGGTCGAGCGGCTTGATGGAGTGATGCATGCTGCCGCGGCCGTTGAAGGCATCGGTCACGAAGCCCGTGGGGGCGTCGCGGAATGCATCGAGCACCGCCGGCGCGGGGCGTTCGAACTTGCGGCGAATGGTCAGGGCTACGGGGTTGCCGATCATGGTGCGAGTTCCTGATGAGATGTCGAGTAAGGGGTGATTGCCGCGCCAAACACGCGGAGGAGTTGTTGCTCCTTCCCCCACCTTCGGTGGGGGAAGGTTGGGATGGGGCCAGCGACTCGATTGCGACCATCGCAGCCCCCACCCTGACCCTCCCCCGGCAAAGCCGGGGGAGGGAACGTGCGTCGACTTGCGTCGTGCCGGCTGGGCACCCTGGTGAAGCGGTTGCATGCATGATTACACGGCCCCCGCCGCCCGCAACCGCGCGACGTCATCGGCAGCCAGGCCGAGCCAATCCTGCAGCACCGCCTCGGTATGTTCGCCCAACCGCGGCGGCGGCAGCTTGTATTCGACGTTGCTGTCGGAGAACCGGAGCGGGCTCGCCACCATGCTGAGCATGCCGGCCACCGCATCGGGCAACTCCACCCGTAGCCCGCGGGCACGCACCTGGGGGTCGTCGAACACCTGCGCCATGTCGTTGATGCGCGCACAAGGGACTCCGACCGCGGTCATCGCGTCGACCCAGAAAGTCGCGGGCCGAGTTCCTACCACCGCCGCCACCACCGGGATGGTGAACTCGCGATGCCGCACGCGCGCCTCGTTGGTCGCGAAGCGCGGATCGCCCAGCAGTTCGCGGCAGCCGGCCGCTTCGCAGAAGCGCTCGAACTGCGCGTCGTTGCCTACCGTCAGCATGACGTGCCCATCGGCTGCGCGGAAGATCTGCGACGGCACCACGCTCGGATGACCGCTGCCGATGCGCCCCGGAACCACACCCGCGCTGAGGTAGGTCTGCGCGATGTTGATCATGCTCGCCACCTGGACATCGAGCAGTGCCATGTCGATATGCTGCCCCTTGCCCGTGCCATGCCGATGCTGGAGTGCGGCCGTCACGGCAAGCGCGGCGTACATTCCGGTCATCACGTCGATCACCGCCACACCTGCTCGCTGCGGACCGCCGCCGGGCAGGTCATCGCGCTCACCGGTGACGCTCATCATCCCGCCGAGCGCCTGCGCGATCGGGTCGTAGCCGGGACGTGACGCGTAGGGCCCGTCCTGGCCGTAGCCGGTGATGGAGCAATAGATGAGGCGCGGGTGAACCACGGACAACGACGCGAAGTCGAGACCGAAGCGTGCGAGATCGCCGACCTTGTAGTTCTCGAGCAGCACATCGGCCCGCGCCGCAAGGTCGCGCACCAGTGCCTGACCTTCCGCGTGCGCCAGGTTCACGGTGATCGAGCGCTTGCCGCGGTTCGCGCTCAGGAAATACGTGCTTTCGCGCGTTTCATTGCCGTCGCGGTCCTTGAGGTAAGGCGGCCCCCACGCGCGCGTGTCGTCGCCGGTACCGGGCCGCTCGACCTTCACCACCTCGGCCCCCAGGTCGGCGAGGATCTGGGCCGCGAACGGTCCGGCCAGGATGCGCGTCAGATCGAGGACGCGGATGCCCGCGAGCGGTCCCACTGGTCAGGCGCCTATTCGAGAGTGATGCGCGCGCGCTTGACCACGGCGGCCCAGTGCACGGTCTCGCGCTGGATCAACTGCGCATACGCTTCCGTGCCCTGCACGCGTACCTCGAACCCGCTGTCGGCGAGCTTCTGCGCAAACACAGGATCGGCGCCGAGCGCCGTCAACTCGCGCTGGAGCCGAGTCACGATGGGTTTCGGCACACCCGCCGGCGTGAAGATGCCGAGCCACGATTCGGCGACGTAGCCCGGCAGGCCAGCCTCGGCGATGGTGGGCACATCGGGCAGTTGTGCCACGCGCGTCGGCGTGGTGACACCGAGTGCGCGCAGCTTGCCGGTGCGGATATGCGGCAGCGCCGCCGCCACGCTGTCGAACATGACCTGCACGCGCCCGCCCATCAGGTCCACGTGGGCAGGCTGGCTGCCCTTGTAGGGCACGTGCGTCATCTCGATGCCGGCCATGTGCTGGAACAGTTCGCCTTCCAGTTGCGAAATGGTGCCCACCCCCTGCGAGGCCATGATGAGTCGATCGGGCTGCGACTTCGCGAGCGCGATCAACTCCTGCACGTTCTTCGCGTGCACTTCTGCGGCGACCACCAGCACGTGCGGCACGTAGGCAAGGGTGGCCACCGGGATGAAGTCGCGCGCCAGATCGAACTTGGGTTTCGCATACAGCGTGACGCCCGCCGCATACACGGTCGAAGGCGCCATCAGGATGGTGTACCCGTCGGGGGCCGCGCGCATCGCGAGTTCGCCGCCCAGATTCGCACCGGCGCCGGGACGGTTCTCCACGACGACGTTCTGACCGAGACGCTTCGACAATGCGTCGGCGGTCAGGCGCGAGAGGATGTCGGTGGCGCCGGCCGGCGTGAACGGCGCAATCATGCGCACCGGTCGCACCGGCCAGGCATCCTGCGCGGACGCGATCGCCGGCGCCACGAGCGTGCACGCCAGCGCGATCACCGCGATCGGGTTCACGCGCGCTGCTCCTCCGTCTTGTTGTCGTGTGAAGCGAATCGAGGCGAACTCTAGCCGGTTCCCTCGAGCGTCACAACGCGCCGGTCCGCCTCAGCCCTCGCCGGGCCGACCCCAGAGGACTGGGCCCCTTGGAGGCAAAGGCCGCAGGCTTATCGGGGGGGACACCACAGCCCTCGCCGGGCCGCCCCAAGAGGGCTGGCCCCCTCGGGGGAAGGGCCGCAGGCCCTTCGGGGGGGACGTCACTTCACTGCCGGTGCAGCACCAGGTTGTCGGTCACCCCAGAAGCAGGCACGTACACCGTACCGTGCATGCTCCGGCCATCGGCGGACAGTGTCGCGTGGACCTCCATGGTGATGCCGCTGCCCTGGTGCACCAATGCCATGCCCACCTGGCGGGCCTCGACCAACCCCTGGCCCACGAGCTGGAACTGGTGGGCGGCATCCACGGCGGAGACCTGCAACTGGTTGCCGTACTGCTGGATGACGTAGCGATCGCCGATCGGCGACATCCACGAACCGGCCACGTTCGCGAGCGCCGGAGCCGAAGCGACGGGGGCAGCCGCAGGCTGGATCGGCGCCGGCACCGCAGCCTGCGTCGCGGCCGGCAGCGGCGCTGGAGCGGGCACGCCCTGATTCATCTGCTGCACGGCGCGTTCGACGAACTGGTCCACGGCGGGATCGGGATCGGAGCTTTCCATCATGTTGCCGATGATCGCGAGCACCGCCAGCGCCGCGATGACGCCGATCAGACCCTTCGCCCAGCCGGGCATGCCCTGCGACTTCGCGGGAGGTGGTGTGATCACCGCAGGATCCGGTGCTGCGGCCTTGCGGCGCGACAGTCCCGGCAGTTTTCCGATCGCATCGAACAGTTGGCCCGCGTCGTAGTCCCAACGCTTGTCGGTCAGTTCGTGCGCCTGGCGCCGCGAGAGCGGACGCAGAACTTCGGGCAGTGCGGGCTCGGACGGCATGATCGCCCCGCCCACCAGCACCGGAATCACGCGCACGCCGCGCTCGAGCGCGGTCGCGATCTCGAGCCGCACGAAATCGTTCGGATCGTCGAGGCGGCGCTCGCCGGCCGCATTCTTCGCATCGAGCCACCGCGGCCCGATCAACGCGAGCAGCACCGAACAGGAACCGATCGCCTTGCCGATCGCGTCGACGAAGTCCGCACCGGCTTCGATGGCTTCGATGTCACGCCAGACCTGATCGCCCGCGAAGGCCTGCTTCAAGTCGTCGGCGAGACGACCCGCATGCCCACCGCTGTCGTCACGCCGATAGCTCAGGAAGATGCCGGCCATGGTGATTGTCCTCAGGATCGCATGGGGTCGTCAGCGTAATCCCGACGCCGACGCTGTCAATGGGTCGACCGGTGGATTCCCGCGACCCGGCACTCGGGCTTCCGAGCGATGGTCAGGAATGCCGCGCCAGGACCCAGGTCGTGAGGATCGCGAAGCCGACGATGAGGGCCGCGGTCAGCGTGTGTTGCGCTGCAATGGCACCGGCGCCCAGCGCAATCGAGACCGCGGTCAGGCGCGCGTCCTCGCGGCGCACGAACGCGATGATGCCGAACACGAGGGCGGCGAAGCCTGCGAGCAGCGCGACGAAGGCGCTGCGCGTCTGGACGACTTCGATCACGGGCGGTGCCGGCACTGGCGGGGTTTCGCTCGAGAACGCACCGACCACGCGATCCTTGAGCGAACCGATCGTGTCGAGCACGGCGCGAGCGACGGGCTTGGGTGGCGGGCGCGTGTAGTCCTCGATCCACGGCGGCAGCAGCGTGAGTGCCAGCGCCAGCAGGCCGACCGCGAGACCGAGGACACCGAACATCTGTCTGGGGATGCGCATGGGGCGGACCGGGTCAGGTCGAATATCGGCCGCTTCCCGCCGAGGTTAAGGCGCGGGCTCCACCCAGTGCCGCCCATCGCGGGCGAGCATCTCGTCGGCGCTGGCTGGCCCCCACGTACCCGCCGCGTAGTTGGGAAAATCCCGCGGCGGCAATGCCTGCCAGAGATCGAGCACGGGAGTCAGCACGTCCCACGCTTCCTCGACCATGTCCGCACGCAGGAACAGCATGCGCTCGCCGATCATGCAATCGTGCAGCAGCGTTTCGTATCCGGTGGCGAGACCGTCGCCGCCCAGGTCGCGATAGCTGAATGCCATCTCCACCTGTGCGAGGCCCATGCCGGGCCCGGGTTGTTTCGCCTGGAAGCGCAACTGGATGCGCTCCTCGGGCGCCACCTGGATGGTGAGCCGATTGGCATGCTGCATCGTTTCCATGGGAACCAGCGGCAGCGGCGCCTGGCGGAACTGGATGACGATGTGCGTGCTGCGCGTCTTCAGGCGCTTGCCGGTCCGCACGTAGAACGGCACACCCGCCCAGCGCCAGTTGTCGATGTGAAGCTGCAGGGCGGCGAAGGTATCGGTCGCGGACTCCGACGCCACGTGCGCCTCGTCGCGATAGCCGGCTACCGTTTCGCCGTCGACGACACCGGGGCCGTACTGGCCGCGGATCGCATTGCGAAGCAGCGCTTCTCCTTGCGGACGCCGCATGGCGCGCAGCACCTTCAGCTTCTCGTTGCGCACCTCCTCGTTCGCGAGCGAGGACGGTGGCTCCATCGCGATCAGGCACAGCACCTGGAACATGTGGTTCTGCACGATATCGCGCAATGCACCCGCCGTGTCGTAGTAGCGCCCGCGATTCTCGACACCCAGCTGCTCGGCCACGGTGATCTGCACGTGGTCGATGAAGTTGCGATTCCAGATGGGCTCGAAGATGCCGTTGAGGAAACGGAACGCGAGCAGGTTCTGCACCGTCTCCTTGCCGAGGTAGTGATCGATGCGGTAGATCTGCGATTCGTCGAAGCACGCGCGCAGACGACGGTTGAGTTCACGGGCCGATTCGAGGTCGCGGCCGAAAGGCTTCTCGACGATGAGCCGCGTCCAGCCGGCACCGTTCACACCACGCGCCGCGATGCCGGCAGCGTGCAACCCTTCGGCGATGGTCGCGAAATGGTCGGGCGGCGTGGCGAGGTACACCACCGTGTTGCCGCGGGTACCGTGCTCGGCATGCACCGAGTCGAGGCGCTCCTTGAGGTGAGCGTAGGTCTCTGGGGCTTCGATACGGCCGGCGACGTAGTGGAACCGATGCCCGCTCGCGCTGAGAAAAGCGAGGTCCGAGCAATCCGCGCAATGACGCCGTACGGAATCCTCCACGCGCCTCAGGAATTCATCGTCCGTCAAAGTCGAACCGGACACGCCGATCACGGCGAATCGATCCGGCAAGAACCCGTTGCGGTGGAGGTTGTACAGCGCCGGAATCAGCTTGCGTTGCGCGAGGTCGCCGGAGGCGCCGAAGATCACCAGCACGCACGGCTCGGCACGTTGCACGGCAGGGGCGGTTTCACTCATCTCGGGCTCCAGGTCGTCGAACCGCGAGTGTAGGGGGTTGCGGCCAAAAAGAAGCCCCGCCGCGAACTCTCAAGGAGTCCGGCATGCGGGGCGCAGAGGGGAGGAGGAGACAACTGAAACGTCGGCGGCATGGCCGACGGTACTGCGGTACTGCCTTAGCGGGTGACGGTGTCGCTCGTCACATTCTGCGAGTAGCGCACGTCGACATTGGTCGTTGCCAACGGGGCGCCGGTGCTGGTGCAGGTATCGCGCGTATCGCAGGCACGATTCCGATTGCTCGCGTCCGCGCGTTCCGTGGAGGACTTCACGGCGATGGGCGGTGACTCGGAGCACACGTCGCGGATGTCGCAGCGCGCCTCGCGGGAAGCCGCCGAATTGGCACCGCGGCTGACCGCGACCGCACCAACCGGCCCGCTGGAGCGCACGTCGCGCACGTCGTAGCTCGCGGGGCGATCGTAGGACTGGGCGGCATGCGCCCGGGGTGCCAGGGCGGTCAGGGCCGCGAGAGCCGCGCCGAGCACGAGGCCGGTGTGGAGCAGCCGGTTGGGAGAGATAGCGAGAGCGTTCATGGCAGGTATTCCTTCGGGATTGCTGGCGCTGCGCTGAGGCGACCGCGCGGGTTCACCCCGCGCGGTCGCCGTGCAGGCATCAGTTGGAAGCGCGCTTCGAACCGATCACTTGCGACACCGGGCTCACGGTGGGGCCGCCTTCACGGGCAGTCCATGCCGGCGCGTTATCCCACGACAGCGTGCGCACGACCTTGGTCGATTGCGCTGCTGCCGGGCCACCGGTCGTGTCGTTGGCGACCGTATCGAACTGGCGGGACTTCAGGACATTGCCCTTGCTGAAGGCGGAATCCGGGGCACCGCCGCCGGTCCAGGTCTGGGCCTCGAGGTAGATGCGCGACTTGACGACCGAGCCTTCGTCGGCGGAAGCGGCCCCGGCTAAACCGAGAGCGGCGATGGCGGCGACGGCAGCTGCTTGGATACGGATCGATTTCATGGCAACACTCCTTTGGTTTGGTGGGCTGCTTGCGAGCAAGCGCTCACAACACGGTCCCGCATAAAAAAAGTCCCTTCGCTCAGAACCTTGGCAACCCGGTACGACTTCTGTAACGTACGAGTAGCTTTTGAATCACGATTGCTCAGCGAACGGTGACAGAATAGTAAACAGTGTTTATAATGTCAACACTTTTATTTTCTTTTCGGGGTTCACTACGACCATGGGTGTGACTGAACGACGCGCACGCGAGCGCGAGGAAATGCGCACCAGGATCCTCGACGCGGCAAGAAATCTATTTGCGACAGAGGGTTACGACGCAGTGACGCTGCGCAAGGTGGCCGACTGCATCGAGTACTGTCCGGCTACGATCTACAAGTACTTCTCGGACAAGGACGAGATGGTTCGCGCCTTGTGCGAGGGCGACATCGCCGCGATGATGGCCACCTTCCGGCCCAGCATGGCGGAGCTGACGCCGCTCGAGCGCCTCAGGAGTTTCGGCCGAGCCTTCATCAACATGGGCCTGGAGCAGCCGAACCACTTCCGGCTGATGTTCATGACGCCCCTCCTGTCGCCGGACGATTCACTCCTGGCGGAAAAGCACGCCAATCCGGATACCGACTCCTACGGATTGTTCCTGTCCGTCGTCCAGGAGTGCATCGATGCAGGCGTCTTCCGCGAGGACCTGACCGACGCCGAGTTCATCGCCCAGACCCTCTGGGCCGGAATCCACGGCGTGATCTCGCTGCATATCGCGCTCGGTACCGATCCGAACGTCAATTGGCGGCCGGTGCGCGAGCGCGCGATCTATCTCCACGAGTTGATGATCGCGGGGATGTCGCGCAACAGCGTGCCGGTGCCCATGCCGCGGTTGGAGCAAACAGCGCTCGCCTGAGTCGCTGGCCGTTGCCCGCATCCCGACCCCCCGACGCTGTTGGGCGCTTCGCTGCCCCCATCCCCCGCCTTCCCCCGACGCAGTCGGGCGCTTTGCTGCCCCCATCCCCCGCCTTCCCCCGACGCAGTCGGGGGAAGGAGCTACGTCCCCTCCCCCAGCATTGCTGGGGGAGGGTCAGGGTGGGGGGTGTCCAGTACCCCGAAGGGGATAGCGCAGCTATCCCCCAGCTTTGCTGGGGGAGGGTTAGGGTGGGGGCCGTCCAGTACCCCGAAGGGGATAGCGCAGCTATCCCCCAGCTTTGCTGGGGGAGGGTCAGGGTGGGGGCCGTCCAGCCAACCGCCGCGCTGCCTGCCCGACGTCGCGCATCGCAGTCTCCAGCCGATCCGACCACGGCAGTCCGCAGTTGAGCCGCAGATGGTGGGTGTATCGCCCGGTCGGACTGAAGATCACGCCCGGACCGAGGCTCACGCCTTTCGCCGACGCCGCCTGGAACAAGGCCAGCGCATCCACCGACGGCGGCAGTTCCACCCACAGCACGAAACCGCCGGCGGGCCGCGTGACGCGCGTCTCCGCCGGAAAGTGGCGCTCGATCGCATCGGTCATGCGACCGACCTGCTCGCGAAACGCGCGCCGCAAGCGCCGCAGGTGATGATCGTAGCCGCCGTTGCCCATGAACTCGGCGATCACTTCCTGTCCGAGCTCCGCTGTGGAGATGGTGCTGATGAATTTCAGCATCGACACCTGTGCGAACCAGCGTCCCGGTGCGATCCAGCCCACACGCAATCCGGGCGCCACGGTCTTGGTGAACGACGACGCAAGCAGGACGTTGCCGGTACGGTCCCACGCTTTCGCCGGTTTCGGGCGCCGGTCGCCGAAGTGCAGATCGCCGTAGATGTCGTCCTCGATCACGGGGATGCCGCGCTCGGCCATCATCTCCACCATGCGCTTCTTGTTCGCATCGGGCATCAGGCAGCCGAGCGGATTGCTGAAATTGGGCATCACCAGCAACGCACTGACGGCACCGGACCTGCGCGTCGCCAAGTCGAGCGCGTCGAGCGACAGGCCGGTACGCGGACTCGTCGGAATCTCGAGCGCCTTCATTCCGAGACTTTCGACAATCTGGAGCACGCCGAAGTAGGTTGGCGATTCGAGCGCCACGACGCTGCCCGGTGCGGCCACTGCGTGCAGCGCGATGTTGAGTGCCTCCATGCAGCCGTTGGTGACGATCACTTCCTCGGGTTCGATGCGACAACCGTAACCGAAGGCGCGTTGCGCGATCTGGTGTCGTAGCGATTCCGCGCCGGTGGCCATGCCGTATTCGCCGAGGGCCTCGGGTCGACGCCGCGCGCGCGCACCCAGCATGCGCTGCAGCTTCGAAGTCGGGAACAACGTGCTGCTGGGACAGGCGGCACCCAGCGCCACCACCTTCGGATCCTGCGACGCATCGAGGATCTCCATCACCAGACGGTTCACCCCGACGAACGCAGGCGCACGCTTCGCCGCAGGCGCCTCGGGCTCGGCCAGGCGCGGTGGCCGCGCACGCACGAAGTAGCCGGACTTCGGCCGCGCCTCCACCAGCCGGCGGTTCTCCAGGTGCCGATAGGTCGCGAGCGCCGTGGCGATGCTCACGCGTTCGCGCTGCGCCAGCATGCGCACCGACGGCAGACGTTCGCCGGGCGTGAACGCCCCGGTGCCGATGGCATCCGCCAGACGCTGGGCGAGCTGCAGGTAGACGAACTCCGGATCCGGTGTGTTCATGGGTTCATCCTGCTCCCGGAAGGTGCAGCGCAGTCGGCACAGATGCCTCGAAGCACGACCAGCACAGATTCGCAAGATAGCATCTGTACTGCATATCAATCACTGCAGCTATATCTGTAATGGTAGCGCGGATCCCCCTACCGTGAATGCTCGGAGCATCGTCACGGAGGGTTCCGTTCATGAAACTCAAAAAAGGCGCGACCATGCAACTGCGCGGGGCCGACGGCATCGAGATCCGGTGCGGCGACGGCCAGCTCTGGCTTACCGAAGCCGGAGATCCCGTCGACTACTTTCTAGAGGGTGGCGCGAGCCATCGGGTGCGAACCCACGGCGTGGTCGTGATCGAAGCATTGAACGACACGACGCTCGAGATCGAGCGGTCGCCGTCATCGTGCGCCTTCACGACACCCCCGGCCCCGCTCGCAGTCCAGGAGGCGACATGATCACCTCCGATCGCGACGGCTGGATCTGGCTCGACGGCACGTGGCTGCCCTGGCGGGACGCCGCGACGCACGTCATGACGCACACGCTGCACTACGGGCTCGGCGTGTTCGAAGGTGTGCGTGCGTATTCGGGGCCCGGCGGCACTCACGTGTTCCGCTTGCGCGATCACACACGGCGCCTGATCGATTCCGCGCGCATCCTGCAGATCGAGATTCCGTTCGATGCCGATACGCTCGACGCGACCCAGGTCGAGGCCTTGCGGCGCAACGGCCTGACCGACGGCTACGTGCGGCCGCTGGTGTTCCTGGGGCCGGAGAAACTCGGCATCGATCCAGTGGGCACGCAGGCGCATGTCGCGATCGCCGCCTGGGCCTGGGGCAGCTACCTCGGGCCGCGGGCCATCGAGCACGGCATCCGCGTCAGGACCTCGTCGTTCCAGCGCCATCACGTGAACGTGCAGATGTGCCGCTCGAAATCGGTCTCGACCTACGCCAACTCGATACTCGCGTGTCGCGAAGCGCGCGCCGACGGTTATGACGAAGCGCTGCTGCTCGACACCGACGGCTTCGTTTCCGAAGGCAGCGGCGAGAACGTGTTCGTCGTGCGCGACGGCCGCCTGTACGAGCCCGACACCGCTTCGGCACTGGACGGCATCACACGCCGCACCGTTCACACGCTCGCAGCGGAAGCCGGGCTCGAAGTCCAGCGAAAACGCATCACGCGGGACGAAGCCTGGATCGCGGACGAAGTGTTCTTCACGGGTACGGCAGCGGAGATCACCCCTGTCGTGGAGCTGGATCGCCGGCACATCGGCGACGGCAAGCCGGGGCCGGTCACGCGTACGCTGCAATCCGCATACTTCGCCGCCGTGCGTGGCGAAGGCGAGCGGCACCGCGGCTGGCTCACCCGCGTCGGCACGACCTGAAGCGGGGTAAACGACGACGGCCTCCCGGAGAGGCCGTCGTCCGCTACCGCGGTATGCCGTCAGCGCTGCTGCCGCCGCACCGCGAAACCGATCACCAGAATGCCCAGCCCCAGCATCGCGTAGGTTCCCGGCTCGGGGACCGCACCGATCACGCCGAACCCGCCGTTGGCGTACTGGATGACGGCCACCGCCGAATAGCCGGTGCTGTTGGTAAACGCGATGTCGTAGTCGTTCAGTTCGGCGGCCGCGCCATTGATGAAATAGCTCGCGAGCAACTTGGAATGGGTGACGGCGGCAGCCTCGGCGAACGTGATGGTGATGTCGAAGTCGGTCGCGGCGGGGTTGCCCGACACCGAGATGCCGGAGGGTTTCTGACCCGCGTCCGGGAAGATGTCGCCGGTGAGCACGACCGGCTCACCCGTCCACTGCACGACCAGCGACGATCCAGGTACCGACAGCAGGAAAGGATCGATCGTGAGCGAGACGGAGCGAAGGATTTCGCCCACGCCGAGGTTGCCCCGACCAGGAACGGGGCAGCAACCTCCCGGAGCACCCTCGTCCAGCGTGACCTGGTTCGTCGTGATCTGGAATTCCACAGATTTCGCGAGCGGCGCGTAGCCGTCCAGTTCGTAAGCGCGCACGTTGACCCATGGCAGTGTCGACGACGCCGGAGCGGCGGGGGCGACCACCTGGTTCAACTGCAGATTGACTTCCTGGGCCTGAACCGAAAATGCGGCCAAAACCAAGCCGGCCGCAGCCAATCCTGCCAGAGCAGATAGGCGACTCATGGGCAATGCTCCTGTCGGTTGCTTGTTGGGGGTCTTGTTCGTCTTCTTGAATCTGGTGCCGAACCTTGCAGGCCGCCCGAGGGCAGCCGAGGCTCCGCACCTGCAGCCAAATCTAGCAGCCGGGAACTTACCGATGGGTTACCGATGCCGCACCCGGCCATCCGCGCCACGCCCTGAGAGACTGGGCTGAGCGACGCATGAGCCATATGGCCTACGCTTCGGCAACGGACCATCTCTTTGTGGTCATGAGGCGACCGAAACGTCGACCGGGCCATGGCGGCCCAGGTCGTCGCTCAGCGCGTCAGCCGCAGATACAACCCCGGCAGCTTCTCCGGCAGCCGATCGATGTGATCCACCACCATGTAGTTGCGCTGCCCGAAGATGCGGCTCACGTAATCGTCCGCCTTGGGATCCACCGTCATGCAATAAGTGAAGACACCGGCGCGGCTCGCTTCGTCCACCGCCTTCTTCGCGTCGAAGACCAGGTAGCGCGCGTCGTGCACGTCGATGTCGTGCGGCTCGCCGTCGGTGATGAGCAGGATCAGCTTGCGGTCGCTATGCCGCGCCTTCAGCCAGCCGGTCGCATGGCGGAGGGCACCGCCCATGCGGGTCGAGAGGCTGCCGCTCATCCCCGCGAGGCGCGCCTTGACGTGATCGTCGAAGGGCCAGCCGAAATCCTTGAAGCGCTGGTAGCGAACTTCGTGTCGGCCGTTCGAGCAGAACCCGTGGATGGCGAACTGGTCGCCGATGCTTTCCATGGCGTGCGCGAGCAGCACGGTGGCCTCGCGCGCGAGATGCAGCACCGGCGCATTGCACGCCGGCACGATGTCGTTGGTGGATTCCGAAAGATCGAGCAGCACGAGCACCGACAGATCGCGCTCGCGCCGGTCCACGCGAATGTGGAATCGCGGATCGGGGGTGCGATGGGTGCGCAGGTCCAGCATCGCGCTGATCACGGCATCCAGGTCGAACCGATCGCCGTCCATTTGCTTGCGCAGGCGCACCGGCTTGCGCAGTTCGTTGCCGCGGATCAACCGGTCGAGCCGATAGAGCAGGTCGTCATTGCGCGCGAGGATGTCGTCGATCAAGGCCGGATCGCCGGGCTCGGGCCGCAGTTCCTGGACGGTGCACCACTGCGGACGCGCCGCGCCGATAAGGTAGTCCCATTCCGGATACTTCGCCGTGCGCAGGAACTCGACGAGTTCCGGACTCTCGTCGTCCGGCTCGTCCGCGCCCACGGGCTTGACGCCCTGCTCCGATTCGCCGCCATCAGGATCTTCCAGCGTGTCGCCGCCTTCGGATTCCACCAGGTCCGGCTGCACGAGCATCACCTCTTCCTCGAGCATCATGGCGTTCTCGGAACCATCGGGCTCCCAGAGGTGACTGTTGTCGTCGCGGTACAGGGGCTCGATCACCCAGGTCTTCGCGTTGAACTGCAAGCGCATCTGGCCGATGTCGTTGCCCAGCAGCGAGCCGAGGCGGCGCGGCATCGCCGTGTCTTCGAGATCGTTGGCCGGGTCGCAGAACAGCGTTCGACCCTTGCTGACCCAGGGATTGTCGTCCTGGTAGGCGGGGTCGAGCAGCGCTCGGGCGAGCCGCACGGCGAGTCCCGCGAAGGTGGCAGCGCCGCCGTCGGCACGCGCTTCGTGAAAGGTGAGCCACAGCCGGCGCAGCCCGGGCAGTTCGCGACAGGCGAGCAGTTCGACCCGCGCATCCTCGAGCAATCCGGTGAGCACCACCTGCACCGGTCGCAGGCTGCCGCGCGGCATCGCCTTGCCCGGGGAGAAAATCAAATGCGCTACCGCGTGCGCCGTCGCCGCACGATAGAGTTCCACGCCCCGCTGGCCGCTGGCGGCCCGATACGCTTCCGGCAGGTGGATGCCGATCGGCGTGAGATACGGCCGGGCAGCTTCGAGGTTGGCAGGAAACGCCCGCAGTTCGGTTCCGCGGTCCCAGAGCGCGCGCAGGTACAGCACCAGCCGCTTGCGCACGTCGGCAAACGCGACACCGCCTTCCGGGGACGATGCTGGGGCAGGGAATGCGGCGAGGACGCTCAACGATCAGGACCGACAGAGAAAGGACGGCGGCCGCGGCTCACTGCACGGCAGCAGCCGCGACCTATCAATGATACGGGACGTGCCTTCGGGCCGCAGCGGTGCGTCGCATGAAACTCCGTGCGTACCGTCGGAGACCTTCTCGCTGAAGGTCTGCGACCGCCGTGTAACCGCCCTGCTTGCGGCAAGTGCCGGCAACCGCCATCGACCCCGGCCCTTATGAAATTCTTAAGATCCGGTTAGTGAAGAGTTAGCAGCGGCACCCCACCCACCTTCCTAGACTGCCAGGCATCGAAACGGGTGCCGGCGTGGCACCCGGCGAAACCCACCGGAGGAGTCCAGGAATGTCCCGTCCCGTCATCGCCGTGATCGGCGCCACCGGCGCCCAGGGCGGCGGTCTCGTGCGAGCGATGCTCGCCGATCCGCACCGCCGCTTCCAACCCCGTGCCCTGACCCGCCGTCCGTATACCGCGGCCGCCCTCGCGCTGGCCAAGGCCGACGTGGAACTGCGCGGTGCCAACCTGGACGACGTCGAATCGCTGGTGGCTGCGTTCACGGGCGCTCGGGGCGTCTTCGCCTTGACCAACTTCTGGGAGCACCATTCGCCGGAGACCGAACTCGCCCAGGCAGCCAACATTGCCGCAGCCGCACAACGTGCCGGGGTGCGGCACGTCGTCTGGTCGACCCTCGAGGACACGCGCCGGTTCGTGCCTCTCGACGATCCGCGCATGCCGACGCTGATGGGCCGGTACAAGGTGCCGCACCTCGATGCGAAGGGCGAGGCCAACGCTTGCTTCACCAATCTCGGTGTCCCGACCACCTTCCTGTACACCTCGTTCTTCTGGGACAACCTGATCCACTTCGGCATGGCGCCGCAGCGCGACGCAAGCGGCAACCTGGTGTTCACGCTACCCATGGACGATCGCAAGCTGCCCGGCATCGCAGCCGAAGACATCGGGGCCTGCGCGTTCGGCATCTTTGCCGAGGGCGAAAGCCTGATCGGCGCCCACGTCGGCATCGCCGGCGAGCACCTGACCGGCGCCCAGATGGCCGCTGCGCTCGCGCGCAGCATCGGCGAGCCGGTCCGCCACTACCCCATGCCGCCCGAGCAGTACGCGAAGCTCGGCTTCCCCGGCGCCGACGATCTGGCGAACATGTTCCAGTTCAAGCGCGACTTCAACGAAGCTTTCTGCGCAATGCGATCGCCGGAACGCAGCCGGAAGCTGCATCCGGGTCTCATGGATTTCGAGCACTGGCTGCAGCGCAATCGCAGCGCATTGCCGATCGCACCGCGTGCCCACCGCGCTTGAGAACCCCAAACCTTTCACCAGGAGAATGCACATGCAGACCGTAACCATGCAATCCCGGACCTCGCGGATCATCGAAGAGTTTCTGCTGTTCGACGCGAGCGAGGACGTCGAAGCCGACGCCGTTGAAGAACTCGACGATGAACTGCTGTCGTCGGCCGGCGGGCCGTATCACTGGGTGCCGGCGGAGATGTAACCGCACACGGATCTTGCCCCCACCCTAACCCTCCCCCACGTTCGTGGGGGAGGGAATGTACAGGGCCTTCCCCCGACTACGTCGGGGGAAGACAGGGGGTT
>JAIEQG010000139.1 GCA_019747905.1 Burkholderiales bacterium | reverse complement strand
ACGCCAAGCACGGCGGCAAGGGCTGAACCCCAAGGATCGACGCCCGCTGCCTGTCGGCGGGCGCCGGACCTCAACCCGACACGAAGGAGACCCTCCATGACTCTCGACGCCCTGATCGACCGCTTCGACTACGAGATCGAAGCGCCCGCTGTTCATTCCATGGACGAAGCGGTGCTCGACATCGACGACGAACCCACCGAAGTGGAGCTGATGGTGCTGTTGTCCGGCATGGTCGGCGACCCCGGCGCCCGCGCGACCTTCTGAACCCGCATTCCACGCGAGGCTCCCATGCTCCAGAAATTCATCCCCATCGTCCGACGCGTCTACGGCGCTCTGGACCTCGGCAGCAGCGGTGTCAGCCTGCTGTTCCGGCTGTGGGTCGCCAAGGTCTTCTTCATGGCGGGCCTCACCAAGATCGGCAACTGGGACTCGACGCTGTTCCTGTTCGAGAACGAGTACGCAGTGCCGCTGCTGCCGCCCGACGTGGCGGCATACCTCGGCACGGCGAACGAGCTGGTCCTGCCCGTGTTCCTCGCGCTCGGCCTCGCCACGCGCCCCGCGGCCCTGATGCTGTTCGTCTTCAACATCGTCGCGGTCCTGTCCTATCCCGCGCTGTGGGAGACGGGCTACCAGGATCACGTGTACTGGGGCCTGATGCTGCTGGTGCCGCTGTTCTTCGGCCCGGGCCGCCTCTCGATCGATCACCTGCTCGCGAAGTTCGTCTTCGCGGAGAAGAAAGGAGCCATGGCGTGGGCACGATGAGCGAACTGGTCACCGACCGAGGCGCGCACCAACTGAGCCTGCATGGCCAGCGCGCGATCGTCACCGGCGCCAACTCCGGCATCGGCGAAGGCATCGTGCGTGCCCTGGCGGAAGCGGGCGCAGCCGTGGTGGTGAACTACGTCCGTGGTGCCGATGCCGCCGAGCGCATCGTCGGCGACATCCGGGACGCAGGTGGTACCGCCATCGCGATCGCAGCCGACGTGAGCCGCGAGGACGAGGTGGAGGGCATGTTCCGCGCCGCCGTGGAAGCCTTCGGCTCCATCGATATCCTGGTCAACAACGCGGGGCTGCAGAAGGACGCGAAGCTGCACGAGATGTCGCTCGCCGACTGGAACCACGTGATCGCGGTGAACCTCACCGGGCAGTTCCTGTGTGCGCGCGCGGCCGTGCGCGAATTCATGCGCCGTGGCGTGCAGCCTCAACTGTCCATGGCCGCCGGCAAGATCATCTGCGTCTCGTCGGTGCACGACGCGATCCCCTGGGCCGGTCACGCCAACTATGCCGCGTCCAAGGGCGGCGTCGCCATGCTGATGAAGACCATGGCGCAGGAACTCGCCATGCACAAGATCCGTGTCAACAGCGTCTCGCCCGGGGCCATCAAGACGCCGATCAACACCTCGGCCTGGGACACGCCGGAGGCCGAGCGCGAACTGCTGCGCCTGATTCCCTACGGCCGCGTCGGCGAAACGCGCGACATCGCACGCGCCGCGGTGTGGCTCGCGTCCGATCACTCCGACTACGTGAACGGCGCCACCCTCTACGTCGACGGTGGCATGACCCTGTACCCCGAGTTCCGCACCGGCGGCTAGAGGTATGACCCCCATGCACTTCGACGCCATCATCGTGGGCTCCGGCGCCGGCGGCTCGGCCGCGGCCTACTACCTCGTCCAGAGCGGCCGCCGCGTGCTGCTGCTGGAACGTGGGCCGGAGCTGCCGCGCGACGGCTCCACCCTCGATGTCGAGCAGGTGTTCGGCCGTCAGGCGTTCGTCGAGACCGAGCGCTGGACGGATGGGCAAGGCCGCGAGATCGTGCCCGAGGAGCGTTCCAATCTCGGCGGCAAGACGCGCTGGTACGGGGCTGCGCTGTTGCGCTTCGGCCGCGATGAGTTTGCCGGCGATGCGCAGCGTCTGCTCCTGCCATGGCCCATCGCGGCCGATGAACTCACGCCCTTCTACGAAGCCGCGGAGCAACTGCTCGGGGTGCGCACGTTCCCGGTGGAACCGGAGCTCGCGCGCATCGCGGATCACCTGACGGGACCGTGGCGCGGCTGGGACGTGCGTCCGTTGCCGCTCGGCCTGTCCGCCGCCATCCTCGACCATCCGGACGAAGCCAAGCATTTCGACGGCTTCGCTTCTCCGCGCGGCCTCAAGTCCGATGGACAGAGCGCCTTCCTCGAGCGCGTGCGCCGCCATCCGAATCTGGTCATCGCCACCGGGCGCACGGTGACCGATGTCATCGCATCCGACACCGACCCGACGCGGGCGATCGGCGTGGTCTGCGATGACGGGACCGTGCATCGGGCGCAGCACGTGCTGCTGGCCGCCGGCGCGCTGCACTCGCCGCGACTGCTGCAAAGCTACTTCGAGCGCACCGGCCTTGGCCGGACGCTGCCCTCCGCCAATCTCGTCGGACGCAACTACAAGTCGCACGTGCTGACGGCCGTCCTTGCCTTCTCGCCGCGTCGCAAGACCGACTTGCTGCGCAAGACCGCGTTGTTCCTGCACGACGATTTTCCGCGTTCGAGCGTGCAGCCGCTCGGCTGGTTCGACGGCGAGTTCTTCTCGGCCATCGCGCCGTCCTGGTTGCCGAAGCCGGTCGCGCGCTTCGTCGGTCCGCGCCTGTACGGCTTCTTCCTCCAGACCGAAGACGGATCCCACCCCGACAATCGCGTGGTCGCCCACGCCCACGGCATCGGCCGCCCGCGCCTCGACTACGACCTCGCGCGGATTCCCCATGCGCGGGACGAACACCGCGGTCTCGTGACGCGCTTCAACCGTGACCTGCTGGCCATGGGCCTGATGCCGATGTCGCAATCGATCCCGGTCACCGGCACCGCACACGCCTGCGGCACGCTGGTCGCCGGGAACGATCCAGGCGCCTCGGTGGTGGGCCCGGACGGCCGCGTCCATGGAATGCGCAACCTCTACGTCGTCGACGGCAGCGTGCTGCCGCGCTCCAGCCGAGTCAATCCGGCGCTCACCATCTACGCGTGGTCGCTGCGCGTGGCGAGCGGTCTCGTACAACGCATCGAACAGGAACGGACCCGAAATGAACAATCCCCCGCTCGTGCAGGACATCCGGTTTGGGCGTGACATCTGCGGCGACCTCGAGCAGGCGGAACGGCGCGAGTGGTGGATCACCAACGGCCTCGGCGGCTATGCCGCCGGGACCATCGCCGGCACTCTGACGCGCCGCTACCACGGCCTGCTGGTGGCGCCGGTGAACGCGCCTCTGGGCCGGGCGCTGGTGTTCGCCAAGGCCGACGCCAGTGTCATCGATGGCGAGCGGGTCTGGCCGCTCGGCACCAATCGTTGGACCGGTGGGGCCGTGGACCCCACCGGTCACCGGCTCATCGAATCGTTCCATCTCGACGGCCGCATGCCGGTGTGGCGCTACGCCATCGGCAATCGCGCGATCGAGATGCGCGTGTGGATGGAGCAGGGCAGCAACACCACCTACGTGGCGTGGCGTCTCGAAGCCCCCGACGAACCACGCGAAGCGTTGCGCTTGCGCGTGCGGTTGCTCGTCAACGCACGCGACCACCACGGTCAGATGTCCGTGGGCGGACTCGATCCGGCCATCGCCGTGGAAGGAACACGCGTATCGGCCCGTTTCGGCGACTGGTTCACGTTCTATTTGCGCGCCTGCGGCGGCGGCGTGGTGGCGGCGCGCGACTGGATCGAGAACTTCGACCTGCCGGCGGAACGCGAACGCGGCCTCCCCGATCGCGACAACCACCTGTGCATCGGCACCGCGGAACTGGAGTTGCGTCCGGATGAATGGGTCGGTGTCGTGGGGTCCCTGGACGCGGCGGCTTCGCCGTACCTGCAGGAGGCGATGCGCCGCTTCCGGTCGCACGATTCCCGGCTCCTGGTGCGGGCGCGCGCCATGACTCCGGAGTTGTCGGATGCGCCGGGATGGGTCAATCGCCTGGTGCAGGCGGCGGACAGCTTCGTGTTCGCGCGACCGCTCGAGCATCAGCCCGACGGCGAATCGGTGATCGCCGGCTATCCGTGGTTCGGCGACTGGGGCCGCGACACGATGATCGCGCTGCCCGGCCTCACCCTGCCCACCGGACGCCACGACAGCGCACGGCGCATCCTCGCGACCTTCGCGCGCTTCGTCGACCAGGGCATGTTGCCGAACTTCTTCCCCGGTGCGGGAGAGCAGGCCGACTACAACACGGTCGACGCCGCGCTCTGGTTCGTCGAAGCGTGGCGCGCCTACGTCGAAGAGACGGACGACGTCGCGTCATTGCGCGAAGCGTTCCCGACCATTGCCGGCATCATCGAGTGGTATCGCAAGGGCACGCGCTACGGCATCAAGCTCGACGAACGCGACGGGTTGATCGCCGCGGGCGAGGCCGGGGTGCAGCTCACCTGGATGGACGCGAAGGTGGGTCACCACGTCTTCACCGCGCGCATCGGCAAGCCGGTGGAGATCAACGCGCTCTGGTACAACGCGCTCAATGCGGCGGCCATGATGGCCGAGCGACTCGGCATCCCCGCCGACCCGTGCCTCGTGCTGGCCGCGCGCGCCCGGACCGGATTCCAGCGCTTCGTGCAGGCGGACGGTTACGGCCTGTTCGACGTGCTCGACGGCCCGGACGGCGACGACGCCACGTTGCGGCCGAACCAGATCCTGGCGGTGAGCCTGCCCTACAGTCCGCTCGATGCGAGCGCGCAGGCAGCCGTGGTGCACGTCTGCGGCCGCGATCTGCTCGCGTCGTACGGACTGCGTTCGCTCGTGCCTGACCACCGGGACTATCGCTCGCGCTACAGCGGCGGCGTGTGGGAACGCGACAGCGGCTATCACCAGGGGCCGGTGTGGGCGTGGCTGTTGGGGCACTACGCACTCGCCGAATACCGCGTGCACGGCGATGCCGACGCGGCGCAACGCCGGCTCGAACCGATCCGCGATCACCTCGCCGATGGCGCGCTCGGCACCGTCACCGAGATCTTCGACGGCGATCCGCCCCATTACCCGCGTGGAGCGCCGGTCCAGGCGTGGTCGGTGGCGTGCACCCTCGAAGCGTGGTGGCGGCTCGAGCGTGCACGGCGGCGCGACGCGGTTCGTCCTGCCCGGACCGATGCCGACAGAACGATCACGGCTTGATGTAGAGACGGACAACCAGGAGACCCCGATGGAACCGAAGACGCAGCGCAATCCCGAACGCGACCGGCTGGAAGCCCAGCATCGAGGCCTCGAAGACTGGCGCCTGTGGGGGCCGTATCTCGCCGAGCGCGCGTGGGGCACGGTGCGCGAGGACTACAGTCCCCATGGAAATGCCTGGGAGTACTTCGATCACGACCAGGCGCGCGCGCGTGCGTACCGCTGGAACGAAGACGGTCTCGGGGGCATCAGCGACGAACAGCAACGGCTGTGCTTCGCCCTCGCCCTGTGGAACGGCGCGGATCCGATCCTGAAGGAACGCGCCTTCGGTCTCACCGGCAACCAGGGCAACCACGGCGAGGACGTGAAGGAGTACTACTTCTACGTCGATGCCACGCCCTCGCACTCGTTCCTGCGCTATCTCTACAAGTATCCGCAGCGCGCCTATCCCTACGCGCGCCTGGTGGAGGAGAACGCGCGGCGCTCCCGTCACGATCCGCCCTTCACCCTGCTCGACACCGGCGCCTTCGACGAGAGCCGCTACTGGGATGTCGAAGTGCGCTACGCCAAGGCGACACCGGACGAGATCCATATCCGCGTGCTGGTGACGAACCGGGGGCCGGAGACGCAGACCGTCCACGTCATGCCCACCCTCTGGTTCCGCAACACGTGGTCCTGGGGCGACGATGAGGCGAGACCGGAGATCAACGCGGCGCCGACCCCCGGCGACAGCATGTGGGCCGTGCGTGCCGACCACCCGACGCTGGGCCGCTACCACCTGTACGGACGGCATCACGCCGACCTGCTGTTCACCGAGAACGACAGCAACGCCCAGCGTCTGTGGAACACGCCCAACGCATCTGCCTACGTGAAGGACGCGTTTCATCGCTTCCTGATCGAAGGCGACGCCGATGCGGTCAATCGCGAGAACCGCGGCACCAAGATGGGTGCGCGGCACCTGCTCACGGTGGCGCCGGGCCAGACTTCCGTCGTGGGCCTGACCCTGTCGGCCAAGCCGCTCGAACAACCCTTCGGCAAGCGCGAGGTGATCTTCGCCCGGCGCGAGGCGGAGGCTTCCGTGTTCTACGACGAGCTGCTGCCCCAGGCCCATCCGCAGGACGAAGCGATCCTGCGCCAGGCGATGGCCGGCATGATCTGGAGCAAGCAGTTCTTCCATTACGACGTGGCGAAGTGGATCGACGGCGACCGGTTGCCGCCGCCTTCCCATCGGCGCGACGGCCGCAACTCCCACTGGCGTCACCTGAAGGCCGCACACGTCATCTCGATGCCGGACGCCTGGGAGTACCCGTGGTTCGCCGCATGGGACCTCGCCTTCCATGTGGCTGCCCTGGCCCTGGTCGACGTCGATTTCGCGAAGGATCAGGTGGAGCTGCTGCTCAAGGAGAACTATCTCCATCCGAACGGCCAGATTCCCGCCTACGAATGGGCCTTCGGCGACGTCAATCCGCCCGTGCTCGCCCAGGCGGCGCTCAAGGTGTTCCGCGCCGAACGCGTGCAGCGCGGCAAGGGCGACATCGGCTTCCTGCAGCGGGTGACGCACAAGCTGCTGATGAACTACACGTGGTGGCTCAACCGCAAGGACTCGGGCGGCAACAACGTGTTCGAGGGCGGCTTCCTCGGCCTGGACAACATCTCCGTCTACGACCGCTCGCAGCCGTTGCCGCCGGGGTTTTCGCTCAAGCAGGCCGATGCCACCGGCTGGGTCGCGATGTTCGCGCTCAACATGACCGTGATGTGCCTCGAGCTCACCGCCGACAACTCCGACTACGAGGACGTCGCGATCCAGTGCTATCACCAGTTCCTCGCCATCGCCAACACCATCGCCGGGCACTCCGGCATGGGGATCTCGCTCTGGGACGAGCAGGACGGATTCTTCAAGGACGTGGTGGTGGCGCCCGACGGGTCGCGCCAGCGCATCGACGTGTTCTCGTGGGTCGGGATCATTCCGATGTTCGCCGTGGAGATCGTCGATCAACGGCTGCTGAAGGCCGCGCCGCGGTTCGCGAGCGTGATGAACGCCCACCGGTACGGCATGTTCGACGGGCACTACGTCTCCGAATGCCCGACGAAAACCAATGCGCGCGGCGAACGGCTGCTGGCACTGGTGGACCAGGAGAAGCTGCGGGCGATCCTGGGGCACCTGCTTGCCGAAGACGAGTTCCTCTCCGACTACGGCATCCGCAGCGTGTCGAAGCTGCACGCCATGCGCAGCGACCTGGGCCACGTCCACGGCATCGGCCGGGCGCTGATCGAATACGTGCCCGGCGAATCCACCTCGGGCCTGTTCGGCGGCAACTCCAACTGGCGCGGGCCCATCTGGATGCCGACCAACTACACGCTGATCCAGGCCATCGAGAAGTTCCATCGGTTTCTCGGCGACGACTTCAAGGTGCCGGTGCCCGCGCTGGACGGCAAGGAGCTCACGTTGCGGGAGATCTCCAACCTCATCTCCGAACGCCTGGTGAACATGTTCCGTCGCGACGCGACCGGGCGCGTGCCCGCGCTGCCGCTCGACAGCCCGTTCCAGTACGACCCCCATTGGAAGGACCTGCTGCTCTTCAACGAATACTTCCACGGCGAGACCGGCCTCGGGCTCGGGGCCATGCACCAGACCGGGTGGACCGGATTGGTCGCGAATCTGGTGCAACGCAAGTACCGCGAAGCGGTGCCGGCGTACTGGCGCCATGAGCTGGGTATCGCCGACGGCGTGTCGAAGAAGAAGCGGGCGCCGGCGGTGGTGTCATGAGCGAAGCAGCGCTGGTGATGCGCGGGCGTGCGGACGCGATCGCCGCGCTGCGCAGCCACTGGCCCGAATACCTCGTGGAAGCGTGGGGACTCGGCCTGTTCATGCTGTCGGCCGCGGTGTTCACGACGCTGTTCGAGTACCCCGGCTCACCGGTACATCGCGCCGTGGCTGACGACACGGTGCGCCGCGTGCTGATCGGTGCCGCCATGGGGCTCACGGCCGTGGGCATCATCTACTCACCCTGGGGACGGCGCTCCGGCGCGCATCTCAACCCTGCGGTGACGCTGACGTTCTGGCGCCTCGGCAAAGTGGCGGGGTGGGATGCGCTGTTCTACGGGACCGCGCAATGCCTGGGCGGGCTCGCAGGCGTGCTATTCGCCCTGGCGCTCCTCGGCCCGGCCTTCGCCATGCCGCCCGTGACGTTCGTGACCACGACACCCGGTGCACCGGGTACCGGTGTCGCGTTCCTGGCCGAGTTCGCGATCTCGGCACTGCTGATGAGCGTCGTGCTCGCCGTCTCGAACAGCGCGACCTCGATGCGCTGGACCGGTGTTGCCGCCGGCACCCTGGTGGCGCTGTTCATCGCCATCGAGGCACCGCTGTCGGGCATGAGCATGAATCCGGCACGCACCCTCGCCTCGGCCGTGCCGGCGCAACGCTTCGACGCGTTCTGGGTGTACTGCATTGCCCCGCCGCTGGGCATGCTGGCTGCCGCCGAGTTGCGGCGGTTCGTCGGCGCCGGCGTGCATTGCGCGAAGCTCGACCACGACCCCGGCGTGCGTTGCATCCACTGCGGGCACGAGCCGGCGGCGGACGAGGTGCGGCGATGATCGCGGACCCGTCGGGCCGTTCGCGTCAACTGCTGGCAGGCGACATCCTCGGCCGTTGCGTGCAGGCGGTGCGCATCGGCGAGCGCACGATCGGACCGATCCTGGACTTGGGCCTGCGCTGGAGCCTGGCCCCCATGTTCCTGGTCTCCGCGATCCTCAAGCTGGCCGACTGGGACCGCGCGCTCGACCTGGCGCGATACGAGTATCCCGTGAGCTGGCTCGACCCCGTGGCGGCCGCATGGCTCGGCGTCGGCATCGAGTTCTTCGGTGCGATTCTGCTTGCGGCCGGGCTCGGCACGCGCGCCGCCGCGCTGGCGCTGGCGGCGCTGTCACTGGTGATCCAGTTCGAGTATCGGGCGCTCGATGCGCATCTCATCTGGGCTGCGTTGCTGGGCTGGATCATCGCGCGCGGTGCCGGGCGTTGCTCGCTCGATGCCGCGCTGGCGCCTGGGCTCGCGCAGAGCGCGTTGCCGTTCGCGCGGGTTGCGGTGCGGGGGCTGGCGCGTTTCTCGAGCATTGCCGTGCCGGTCCATCTGCTGGCGTTGCGGATGTGGATCGGAGTCGCCGTGGCGTTGGCCGTGACCGGCGCGAGCGAACTCTCGAACGTATTCCCCGTCACGTCGGCGGAACCCTTCGGCGGCCCGATCGCCGCGGTGTTGATTGCGCTGCTGACGGCGGGTCTGGGTGCGAGGATCGCTGCCCTGCTGCTCGTCGCGGGAACAGTGGTGCTGCTGGGCGGTGACGGCATGCAGGCTTCGATGGCCGTGTACTGGATCATCGCCTTCGCACTGCTAGCAGTGCATGGCCCCGGCCCCCTCTCGATCGATGCCGTGTTGTCCCGATGGCTCGCTCGCCGGTTTCCACAGATCGAAGGCAAACCCGCGTTCGCGCTCGATGGCCTGCCGCACGTGGTCATCGTCGGCGCCGGGTTCGGCGGCATTGCGTGCGCGGCCCGGCTCGCGCGGACGCCGGTGCGGATCACGCTGATCGACCGGCAGAACTATCACCTGTTCCAGCCGCTGCTGTACCAGGTGGCGACCACCGCGCTGTCACCGGGCGACATCGCGGTCCCGATTCGCAGCGTGTTCCGCGAGCAGTTCAACGCGCGGGTGCTGTTGGGTGAGGTGACCGGTATCGACGCGCAACGCCGCGAAGTGCTGACCGGCGACCGGCGCGTGACCTATGACTACCTGGTACTCGCCACCGGGGCGGCGCACAGCTATTTCGGGCGCGACGAATGGGCGCCCTTCGCGCCGGGCTTGAAGCGGGTCGAAGACGCGACCGAAGTGCGGCGGCGCATTCTCACCGCGTTCGAGCGTGCCGAGGCGGCGGGGAGCGAGACCGAGCGCGACGAGCATCTCACTTTCCTGGTGGTCGGTGGCGGACCCACCGGCGTGGAACTCGCCGGTGCCATCGCCGAGCTGGCGCGCTACGGCATGACCGGCGAGTTCCGCCGCATCGATCCGGCGCGAGCGCGCGTGGTCCTGGTGCAGGCGGGGCCGCGCATCCTGCCCTCCTTTCCGGCGAACCTGTCCGTCAAGACTGCCACCGCGTTGGCGCAACTCGGCGTCGAAGTGCTGATCGACAGCCGGGTCGAGCGCATCGATGCTACCGGCGTGATGGTCAACGGCGAGCGCATCGCATCGCGAACGGTGTTGTGGGCCGCCGGCGTGATCGCGTCACCGGCGGCGCAGTGGCTGGGTGCGAAGCAGGATGCCGCGGGGCGCGTGGAAGTCGGCGCGGATCTCTCGGTGCCGGGTTGCAGGAACGTGTTCGCGCTCGGCGATACCGCGGCGTCGAAGGCGTGGAAGGGCGCACCGGTACCGGGCCTCGCTCCGGCGGCGAAGCAAGGCGGTGCCTATGTCGCAAGCGTGATTCGCGCACGCGTGCTGGGCAAGTCGATACCCGAACCGTTCCGCTACCGGCACCTCGGCAGTCTCGCGACGATCGGGCGCAAGGCGGCCGTGGCGGACTTCGGCTTCGTCCGGTTGTCCGGCGCCGCCGCATGGTGGTTGTGGGGCGCGATCCACGTGGGCTTTCTCGTGGGCGTGCGCAATCGCGTGTCGGTGCTGTTCGACTGGTTCTGGTCGTACCTGACCTTCGGCGGCACGACGCGGTTGATCACGGGTGGGGAGGGGGTGAAGACTTATCGATGAGGGGTGGCTGTTTGCCCCCACCCTGAACCTCCCCCAGCAAAGCTGGGGGAGGGGACGCAAAGCGCAGGCACTCCTTCCCCCGGCTCCGCCGGGGGAAGGCTGGGATGGGGGCCAGCCAGCCGCCCACCACCTACGCGTCCATCACCTCACCCCTCACACGCTCCAACGCCCGCCGCTCCAGCTCGATCCCCCCGCGCTGCGCGAACAGCTTGAAGATCGCGAGGTGCGGCGTCTGCTCGGGCATCGGCCGGTTGTCGGTGCAGGCGATGTGGCCGATCAGCTGTCCGGCGGAATCGTGGATCGGCAGTCCGAGGTATGCACGGCGGTTGAACTGCTTCTCGAGCGGCCACTGTTTTTCCAGATCCATGGGGCAGTAGCACGTGCGCCCGTACACGTGCGGGTTCTTGCAAGGTGTGCCCTCGAGGTCGTACTCGACCCCGGCGAGGAACTCGCCGTCGCGCCACCACGCGAGCATGCGCGCCCGCGTCGGCGGCGCATCGCACGGCTCGCACACGAAAGCCTCGCGGACCCCCATCACCTGGGCGAAGCTGCGCACCAGCGTGCGCAGGCATTCATCGCCGCTCACCGCCGACAGCGATTCCGCCACTTCGATGAGGGTCTGTTCTGCGGCGCGGCGCGCGGTGATGTCCGTGTGGAGGCCGACGAGGCGATAGGGGGTTCCGCTCGCATGACGGATCGCGGTCCCGCGCGCGAGGATCCAGCGCCAGCTGCCGTCCTTGTGACGCAGGCGATGCTGGTTCTCGAAGCGGGCGCTCTTGCCGGCCAGGTGCTCGTCCAGTTCCTGCAGCACGCGCGCGCGATCGTCCGGGTGGATGCGATCGCGCCATTCGTCGATGCCGGTACCGATCTCGCTGTCGTCGTGGCCGAGCAGGCTCTTCCAGAGCGGCGAGTAGTGCACCTCCTCGCGCCGCAGATCCCATTCCCACAGCCCGTCGTTGGCACCACGTACGGCGAGGGCGTAGCGTTCCTCGGCTTCGTGCAGCGCTTCCTCGGCCTCGCGCCGGTGGGCGCTCTCGCGCACGAGCGTGGCGCGCGCTTCGTCGAGTTCGGTGCGCAGGCGCGGCAGCGCGGCGCTTTCCTGCTCCATGACGGCGAGGGGGCCACGGGCGAGCGCGACGGCAACCGCGAGTGCTGCGATCGTCAGCGCGAGGGCCAGCCCGAGCAGGAACGTCCCCGCACCGCCGAAGGCCGCCGCCGGTACGCCGTACGCGAGCAGGCCGACCAACAGCGCGGCCACGGCAGCCATCGGCAGGACCAGTTTCCAGCGCAGATGCATGCGATTCCCCACCCCGGACGCGCGCGAACCGCAGTGTACCGCGTGACCATCGAAAACGTGATCTTCACGTGACGGCGACCGGATGCCGGATGCCGAGAATGGTGTCCAGGCAGGCTGGTCCTGCCGCAGCAGCAACCCCCTTCCACTCAAGAGGAGTCGACGATGAAGAATGCGGATGCGGTGATTCGCGGTGCCCTGGCTAGCCTGATCGCCGTCGGCCTGACCACGATCGTGGCGCCGGTGCAGGCCGCCGACATGGAGAAGTGTGCCGGCGTCATCAAGGCCGGCAAGAACGACTGCGGCACCAGCCACAGCGGCTGCCACGGATCGGTGAAGACCGATGGCGACAAGGAAGCCTGGATCGCCGTGCCCAAGGGTACCTGCGAGAAGATCGCCGGTGCCTACATCACCACGTCGCCCTACGCGCGTCCGGGCGGCAAGAACGGCAACTGACATGCCTCGGCCGGCGCTCGGTCGCTCGACCGGGTGCCGGCTCCGATCGAAAGTCCGAACCGGAGGAACGAACCGTGAGCATCGTTCGTGGAATCGTCGGCGTCGTCGCGCTGGCGCTGCTCGGTGCAGCGCATGCGGGCGCAGCGAGCGTGAGTGACAAGAAGGTGTTGACCCTCGGCGGCGCGCGCAAGGTGATCGCTGCTGCCGAGACCGAAGCGAAGCGCCTCAACGCACCCGGCGGCGTGATCGCCGTGGTGGACGACGGCGGCAACCTCGTGGCGCTCGAGCGCCTCGACCACACGTTCGCGGCGGGCGCGACGATCTCCGTGGGCAAGGCCCGCACTGCGGCACTCTTCAAGAAGCCCACCAAGGTTTTCGAGGACATCGTGAACAAGGGCCGCACCGCCATGGCCGCCTTGCCGGATTCGTTGTTCACCCCGCTGCAGGGCGGCGTGCCGATCGTCGTCGACGGTCAGATCATCGGCGCCATCGGCGTGAGTGGTGCCGCGAGCGCGCAACAGGTCGAGGACATCGCCATTGCCGGCGCTGCGGCGGCGCTGACGGCCGACGCCGCTGCGGCCACGACCTACCTCGATCACGCGCAAGTGACGGCGGCGTTCGCGAAGGGCATGCCGCTCATCGAGAACGGCGTCTACAAGGTGCACGCGAGTCGCCGTGATGCACCCGGACTGGTGGAGATCCATGAGCACGAAACGGACGTGGTCTACGTGATCGATGGCACGGCGACCCTGGTGACCGGTGGTCAGGCACTCGACACGAAAGTGGTGGCACCGGGCGAGATCCGTGGCACCGGGCTCGCCGGCGGCGAGTCGCGGCAACTGGCGCGGGGCGACGTGGTGGTGATTCCGCCGAATACGCCGCACTGGTTTCGCGAGGTGTCGGCGCCGTTTCTGTACTTCGTGGTGAAGCCGATTTCGGATTGAAGTTCGCTGGCCCCCATCCCGACCTTCCCCCGACGCAGTCGGGGGAAGGGGTGTACATCCCCTCCCCCGGCTTCGCCGGGGGAGGGCCAGGGTGGGGGCAAGCGGCGGTTCCTGTCACTCGACACACAAGGGTTCCCCAATGCATGCCGATCTCACCGCCCTCGCCGTCCTCCTGGCGCTGCACACCGGCGTCACCCATTCCGCCGACCAACCCCTCGCCACCATCGATCTTGGCACGCGCGAAGGCGCTGCCGTGGTCCAGGGCCAATGGCGCTACAGCGACGCACGCATCGTCGAGACCGATTTCTTCGCGCCGGGGCCGGAAGGCCAACCCACCGGCGGCATGGTCCGCGCGCTCGACATCGCACCGCGCGCCGGTGGCGCGCGTTTCGACGACTCGGCGTGGGAGCGCTTCGACGCACCCGACATCATGAAGCGGCGCACGCACGGGCGCCTCGCATTCAACTGGTACCGCATCAGCCTCACGGTGCCCGAGCGCATCGGTGGCATCGAGACGCGCGGCCGCACACTGGTGTTCGACACCTCGGTGGACGACTATGCCGAGATCTGGGTCGACGGCGAACTCGCGCGCGGCTCCGGGCAGATGGGCGGTTCGGTCATCGGCGGATGGAACGCCGACAACCGCCTCGTCATCGCTCGTGACGTGACACCGGGCCAGCGCATCCAGCTCGCGGTGTTCGGCATCAACGGACCGCTGTCGAGCCCGCCCACCAACTTCGTCTGGATGCACCACGCGCGGCTCGAGCTGCACGACGGCGCGACCGGGCCGCTCGCAGTGCCGCCGCAGGAGGTCAACGTCGAAGTGATCCGCCGCGATCCGGAGATGTCCCGCATCGTCACCAACAACCCCAAGATCTTCAAGCTCGCCGAGGGCTTTCGTTTCACCGAAGGACCGGTCTGGGTGCGCGATCGCAACGGCGGGCATCTGCTGTTCTCCGACCCCAACGCCAACACCATCTATCGCTACTCGCAGGCGGGTGAGTTGTCCGTCTTTCGATCGCCGAGCGGTTACGCCGGCGCCGATGTGAGCGAATACGGTCAACCCGGTTCGAACGGACTCACGATCGACCGTGAAGGGCACCTGCTCGTCAACGAGCATGGCAACCACCGCGTGAGCCGGCTCGCCGCAGACGGCTCGGTCACGGTGCTTGCCGACAGCTATCAGGGCAAGCGCCTCAACAGCCCCAACGATCTGGTGACGAAGTCCGACGGGTCGGTGTATTTCACCGATCCGCCGTTCGGATTGCCCAGGTTCTTCGATGATCCGCGCAAGGAGCTTCCGTTCAGCGGCGTGTACCGCTGGAAGGACGGTGAGGTGCAACTGCTCGATCGCTCGTTGACCGGACCGAACGGCATTGCCTTTTCGCCGGACGAGAAGTTTCTCTACGTCGGCAACTGGGACGAGAAAGCGAAAGTGGTCATGCGCCACGCGGTGCGGCCCGACGGCACGCTCGAACCAGGCGAGGTTTTCCACGACATGACCGACGCGGCCGGCGACGAGGCCATCGACGGCATCAAGGTGGATGTGGAAGGGCACGTGTATGTGTCCGGTCCCGGCGGGTTGTGGGTACTTGCCGCCGACGGCAGGCATCTCGGCACCATCATCGGCCCGAAGCATCCGCACAACATGGCGTGGGGCGACGAAGATGGCCGGACGCTCTATCTCGCGGCGGAAAGTGCGCTGTATCGCATCCGGTTGAACGTGCCGGGGGTGCGGCCTTGAGTTGAATGCCGGCCCCCATCCCCGCCTTCCCCCAGCAGAGCTGGGGGAAGGAGTGTAGTGCGCCTTCCCCCGGCGAAGCCGGCGCTGCGCTGCCCCCACCCTCCGCCCTCCCCCGGCGAAGCCGGGGGAGGGGACTTACACCCCTTCCCCCACCTCCGGTGGGGGAAGGTCGGGATGGGGGCAACGATGAACCCAAATCAGGAGACCTCCATGCACCGAATCCGCTCATCGATCCTGCTAATCGTCGCGCTGGCACTTTGCTCGATCGCGAACACGGTCTTCGCCCGCGCCCTCGTCCTCGACAGCTTCGCACTCACGGTCGCCGACCTCGACCGCTCCGTGGCCTTCTACGAAAACGCGCTTCGGTTCCGCAAGGTGTCCGAGCGCACCATCGTCGATCGCAACTACGACTACGTGACCGGCGTGTTCGGGACGCGGCTGCGAACGGCCGTGCTGCGATTGGGCGACGAGACCATCCAGCTCGAACAGTTCGTCAGTCCCGCAGGCCGACCGATCCCCGTCGACAGTCGCTCGAACGACCTGTGGTTCCAGCATTTCGCGGTGGTCGTGTCCGACATGGAACGGGCTCACGAGCACGTGCAGAAGTTCGATGTGCAGAGCATCTCCAGTGCGCCGCAGACGATCCCCGAATCCAATCGTGCCGCCGCCGGCATCAAGGCGTGGAAGTTCCGCGATCCGGACGGTCATCCGCTCGAGCTGCTCTGGTTCCCGTCCGGCAAGGGCAGCGCGAAGTGGCAAGGTGCGGGCGAGCGCCTGTTCCTCGGCATCGATCACTCCGCCATCACGGTGTCCAGTACCGAACGCAGCACCGCCTTCTATCGCGATCTGATCGGATTCGAAGTGGTGGGTGGCGGCGTCAACACCGGGCCGACGCAGGAGCAACTCGACAATGCTTTCGGAGCGGTGGTGCGCATCACCGGTCTCAGGCCCGAGCGCCCCGAAGGCCCCGGGCTGGAGTTCCTGCAGTACGTCACCCCCACGGGCGGGCGCCCTGCACCGGGCGATACACGCTCGAACGATCTCGCGGCCACGCGGGTCGTCGTCGAGGTGGACGATCTGCGAGCACTCGTCGACAAGCTCCAACGCCACGGTGTGACGTTCGTGTCACCGGACGTCGTGACACTGGACAATCAGCCCTATCGCCACTATCTGACCGTCAAGGATCCCGATGGTCATGCGGTGGTTCTGGTGCAGAAATAGGCATCCGCTGCGGGTCGCGGCTCGTACCATGATCATCGTTTCCGCAGAGGAAGAAACCTCATGAAGCGCACAGCGACAATTCTGAGCCTGGCACTGTGTCTGTTTGCCGCCGGACCCGATGCACGAGCGGACGACAAGCCGGTCGCCGCGACGCAGAAGCCCGCCGTTGCGACCTTTGCCGGCGGCTGCTTCTGGTGCATGCAGCCACCGTTCGAGAAGATCGACGGGGTGCTCAAGACTACCGTGGGCTACACCGGCGGAACCGTGCCGAATCCGAACTACAAGCAGATCTCCGCCGGCGGTACCGGGCATGCGGAAGCGGTGCAGGTCGAATTTGACCCGACCAGGGTCAGCTACGAGCGGCTGCTCGACGTGTTCTGGCACAACATCGATCCGCTCGCGAAGAATCGGCAGTTCTGCGATGTCGGCGACCAATACCGCACCGCGATCTTCGTGCACGGCGAGGCCCAGAAGCGCGCTGCGGAAGCTTCGTTCAAGGCCCTCGACGAGTCAGGCCGGCTGAAGGGGAAGATCGAAACGCTGATCGTGCCGGCCGGCCCGTTCTACGCCGCCGAGGAGTATCACCAGGACTACCACCGGAAGAACCCGAACAAGTATGCTTTCTACCGCTGGAACTGCGGGCGTGATGCCCGGCTCGAAGCGCTGTGGGGGGCTTCGAAGTGAGGGTAGACGTGAACGAGAGCCGGCGTACATGGCTGGCAGCCAGCGGAGCCGCTGTATTCATGGCGGCGTGCGGAAGACAACGAGGAGACGTGGCGATGGGTGCGGTAAACGAGAAGTTCGAGATCACCAGGACCGATGAGCAGTGGCGCAAGCTGTTGACCCCCCCGCAGTACCGCGTGCTACGCCTGCACGGTACCGAGCGCGCCGGTACCAGCGAACTCGATCACGAGAAGCGCGCCGGAACGTTCGTGTGCGCCGGCTGTGACCTGCCGCTGTACTCGTCCGACACCAAGTTCAACAGCGGCACCGGCTGGCCGAGTTTCTTCCGGCCGCTGCCCAACGCCATCGGCACTTCGACAGACCGCACTTTGTTCATGACCCGGACCGAAGTGCACTGCCGTCGCTGCGGCGGGCATCTCGGGCACGTCTTCGAGGACGGCCCGCCGCCCACGGGGTTGAGGTACTGCATGAATGGGGTCGCGATGAAGTTCGTGGCGGGTTGAAGCTGCCACCGCCCGCGCCTTCCCGCTGCTGACGCGCGGAAGTCTGCCCCCATCCCCCGCCTTCCTCCACGCTGCTGCGCGGGGGAAGGAGCTCGCGGCGCCGGTGGCCATTCGCACGCCCTCCCTCGGTGAAGACGGGGGAATCGTGGCGGGTTGAGGCTGTCACCGTCCCACGCCTCTCCGTTGCTGACGAGCGGAAGTCTGCCCCCATCCCCCGCCTTCCCCCACGCTACCGCGCGGGGGAAGGAGCTCGCGGCGCTGGTGGCCATTCGCACGCCCTCCCTCGGTGAACACGGGGGAATCGTGGCGGGTTGAGGTTGCCACCGCCCACGCCTTCCCGCTGCTGACGCGCGGAAGGCTGCCCCCATCCCCCGCCTTCCCCCACGCTGTCGCGCGGGGGAAGGAGCTCGCGGCGCCGGTGGCCATTTGCACTCCTTCCCCCGGCGAAGACGGGGGAAGGTTGGGATGGGGGCAAGCGGCCGCCGATCTGTCGGCCCACCTTACGTCCGCTCCCGTGGGCTGGGTCCGCATGCGTCCATCTCCTTGACGTAACGAAGCAATCCTCGCAGGGCACGAGGGTTGCGTCCGCGCCGCCGAGACGTAGATCCCAACCAGGGTCGGTGCGTATCGCGCCTGGCGCATGCGGCGTACCGTCCGACAATCGGGGGCGAAGACGTGAACAAGAAACCGGCAGACAGAAGCGCATCGTCACGCGGCGATGCAGGCGCACACGGGCGGCGGCGCACACTCGCGGCACTTCTCGCCGCACTCATCGTCGGATCACCTCCGGCCGTCGCGCAAACCTGGAACGCCGGCACCGGTGACTGGTTCACCGCCGGCAACTGGAATCCGGCCGTGGTGCCGGGGGCGGGCAGCAGCGTCATCGTCACCAACGGCGGGAACGCCCAGCTGAGCGGCATCGGCATCACGCCCCTGTTGAGCGATCTCAGCGTCGGCCTCGGTTCATCGGGCACAGGCGCAGGTTCGGTTCAAAGCAACGGCATCGGCATCCGCACCATCGGTGCCATCAACGTTGGCGCGGTATTCTCTACCGGACCGCTCGCCAACGGCCTGGTCACGATCGCCGGCGCCGGCGGGCAGGCGGGCTCGGCCATCGTCGGCTACGTCGGGAGTGCTGCGAGCGCGGCTTCGGCCTTCGGGTTCCTGATGACGGAAAACGCACTCACGATCAACAGCGGTTCCATCTGGGCCGGTCAGATGTTCGGCTCGGCCCGCGGTTCGGTGGCGCAAGGGACGATGATCCTTGGTGGCGATGCCGGCACGGCCTCGGGATTCTTCATCGCAGGAAACGTGACGGCGTTCGACAGCACCCAGGTCGGCAGTCGGTCCACGGGGAGCGTCAGCGTACTCAACGGTGGTGGGTTGACGTTGCTCGGTGGCAGCGAAGTGCTGGTCGGCACGACGATCGGGACCGATCGCACGGTGGACGGCGTCACGACGCACGTGAACCGTGCGACGGGCACGGCCACGATCGATGGGACCCTGCGCATGACGGGCGCCATTGGGGGCATGCGCATCGGCACCACCGACGGCGGTGTCGTGAGCGGCACGATGAGTGCGGGCGCTCTGGACATGGGGGCGAACCGGATCGGTGTGCTGAACGTGGGCACCACGGGCACCAACGGCCAGGCCGTGGGCAGCCTCACCTCGGGCAGCGGCAACCTGAACACCAACTTCAACACCTCGGTGGGCACCACCACGGGTGGGGACGCGCAAGGCAGCGTGAACCTGGGCACGGGTGAGCTGCGCGGTAACAATGGCGGCACGCTGTACGCGGGCGTGGGTTACGGCGCGGGGGCGGGGACGGTGGTGAAAGCGCGCGGCGAAGTCAACGCCGCGGGCGTGAGCGGGTATAGCGGTTACGAAGTGGGCTTGCTGTCCGGGGCGATGGGTGCGGACTCGTTCGCGCACGGCGTGGTCAATGGCGTGGGCGCGGGTGCGAGTTCAGGGGCAACCAACTATCTCACCATCGGATCGGCCTTCAGCACCGTCAACGCCGTGTCGGCCAACGGCAGCCTGACGGTAGACGGATCGTTGCTGGTGAACGGCGGGCAGATCCAGGTGGCCCAGATGTTCGAAGCGGGCCGGGGCTCGAGCGCGCAGGGATTGGTGAGCATCGGCGGCAACGCGGGCAACGCGGGCGGCTTCTTCATCGTGGGCAACGTGACCTCGTTCGCAGCGGCGACGGTGGGGAGCCAATCGACGGGTGCGTTCAGCACCCACAACGGTGGTGGGCTGACGTTGCTCGGCGGCAGCGAAGTGCTGGTCGGCACGACGATCGGGACCGATCGCACGGTGGACGGCGTCACGACGCACGTGAACCGTGC
>JAIEQG010000071.1 GCA_019747905.1 Burkholderiales bacterium | reverse complement strand
CGGATGGAGGACCACCTCGCACGCTATCGCTGCGCCGATCTGCTGGTGGACACGTTCCCCTACAACGCGCACACGACAACCAGCGATGCGCTGCTGGCAGGGCTGCCCGTGGTCACCTGCCTCGGGAAGAGTTTCGCGAGCCGCATCGCGGCCAGTCTGCTGAACGCCGCAGGGCTGGGCGAGCTCGTGACCAGTACCTTCGAGGAATACGAGGCACTCATCCTGCGCCTGGCGCGCGAACCCGATCTCATCGCATCCTTCCGTGAACGCCTGGTCCGGAACCACGCGACGCAACCCTTGTTCGACAGCACCCGCTTCACGCGGACGCTCGAGCAGGCCTACATTCGCATGTGGGAACGGGCCGAGCGCGGCGAAGGCCCGGCGGCCTTCGACCTGTGATGGCCGCTGGTCACGACGCGATGGGACTCAACGCGTCGGTCGGTGCCAACGACCGGTCCGAGCGCCTCTTCGTGCGACATCTGGGCCAACTCGGAATCGACCGGGTCCTCGACATCGGCGCCAATGCGGGGCAGTTCGCGGGCAAGCTGAGGGCCCTCGGCTACGAGGGCACCATCCTCTCGGTCGAGCCGCAATCGGGTTGCTATCCGCAGCTGCTGGCCAACGCGCGGCTCGATCCGCGCTGGATCGTACTGCCGCGCCAGGGGGCGGGGGCCGAGCCGGGATTTCTCGAGCTGAACATTGCCGAGAACAGCTACAGCACCTCCATGCTGGCAGTGCACGACAACCACCTGCGCGCCGAACGCACGACGCGCACCATCGGCACCGAGCGCGTGTTCGTCAACCGGGCGTCCGACCTGATGCGTCCCGAGCTGCTGGCCTCCGTGGAGGCGATCAAGATCGACGTCCAGGGCTACGAACGGCAGGTCCTGGAGGGCTTGCTGCCGCATCTGCCCCGGGTGCGGCTGCTGCAGGTGGAGCTCTCGATGGTCGAGTGCTACGTCGGCGCGCCGGACATGTTCGCGCTCGACCGCTGGATCGTGGCGGAGCTCGGTTTCGAACGGGTCTCCCTCGAGCCTTCCTACTACGACGAAACCCGCGGCGTGGTGCAGCAATACGACGGCATCTACCATCGCCCGGCGCAGCCCGGACCTCCAGCCGTCCGACGGCTCGGCATCCAGGTCGGCGCCGTGTCGACTTCGATCGGCGGCGCGTACGAGCGGCGCGCGGGCAACGGCGCCGACGCCGGACCCCATTGGTTCAAGCTCTGCGTCAAGTCGTGGACCCAGACGGCGCCCAAGGTCGTGTCGGTCTCCGAGCAGGCCCCTGCCGCCGACCCGGTCGAGTGGGCGCGCACGGAGCGCAAGCCCGCGCTGGCGGAAGTCTTCCGGACCATGGAGTCGATGACCGACAAGCACGTGCTCCTCACCAACGCCGACATAGCGCTGACCAGCGCGATGAAAAGCCTGTTTCCGGTCCTGGACCCGAACGTCGTGTACTTCGGCAACCGGACCGACGTGACCGATCCGAAAGGCAACGGCGAGCTGGTGGTGAAGGGACTCTACCTCGGCGGCTTCGACTACTTCGTCCTGCCACACGAGTTCGTGCGCGAGATCAACCGCACCAAGGCGTTTCCGGAGCACTTCCGCGTGGGCGAGCCGTGGTGGGACTATCTCCTGCCCATCCTCGCATTGGCGTCGGGCTATCCGGTCAAACGGATCCAGCGCCCGGTTCCGCTTGCCATGCACTTTGCGCACGAAACGCGCTTCGCGCACGCGCTCTGGATCGAAAACGGCGAACGCTTTTGCCGAACCCTGGAAACGCTGCGGGCAGTCCCGCACAATCCGATTCCGGGCTTCCTCGACGAACTGCTGGCCGCTGCCGCACACCCGGATCCGGTGACCCGGCTGAATCAGGTTGCCGCAGCGCTGTGCGCGGCCCTCTAGAATCAGATCGCCCTCGCGGAAAAGACCGATGACGGACACCGAAACCCCGCTGTCGCCGCCCCCCGGTCGCCCCGCCGATTCGGTCGTTGCGGTGGCGCACGCGGTGTACGCGCTGCACGCGGCGTCGATCCTGATCGGCGTTTCGAGCGCCGCCTTCATCGTCACCGCATTCGTCTTCGGCATCCCTTCGATCGTCGCGGTGATCCTGAATTACATGTACCGCGGCGAAGCCCGCGGTACCTTTCTCGAGTCGCATTTCCGCTGGCAGATCCGCAGTTTCTGGTTCGCGCTGCTGTGGATCGTCATTGCGTTTGCCGTGGGCATCACCATCATCGGGCTGCCGCTGGCCTGGGCCATCGCGGTGGGCACCGGACTCTGGTTGGTCTACCGCATCGCGCGCGGCTGGCTGCTCTTGAAGGAGCGCAAGCCGGCACCCCTCCCAGCGTAAGAAGGTCTTCCCTCACCCTCGATCCCTCTCCCGCAGGGAGAGGGAAGCGTGCTCCCTTCTCCCTCGGGGAGAAGGGCTGGGGATGAGGGGGAGCCACAATTGCACCTCGCAGAGGTCGGCGCAGCCGACCTCAGGGAGAAGGGCTGGGGATGAGGGGGAGCCACAATTACACCTCGCAGAGGTCGGCGCAGCCGACCTACATCTGCTTGAAGCGGTCGGCGTATTGCCGGCTCACGGGTAGCAGTTCTGTTCGCGACTTGAGCTGAACCGAAAGCCTTCCCAGGCGATCGCGCACGGCGGCACGCACCTCGGACACGTTCACCACCGTGCCGCGATGGATCTGCCAGAAGCGTTCCGGGTCGAGCTGGTCGGTGAGCTCCTTGAGGCTCGCGCGCAGCAACGCTTCGCCATCCGCCGTCACCACGTTCACGTACTTGTCGGTTGCCTGGAAGTAGAAGATTTCTTCGACCGGAATCAGGCGCACCGAATTGCCGACCGCCGCACGGATCACGCGCAGCCCGGCGCCCGGCGCGGTCCCCTGCCCCATCGCCTGGCGGATCTCACCGATCAGTCGCTGCAGATCGGCCGGCGGAGAGGCTTCACCGGTCGCGGGCGCGAGGCGCTTTTCGAGGCGTTCGACAGTGCGCTCGAGCCGGCTGCGCTCCACCGGTTTCAACAGATAGTCGACCGCGGCATGCTCGAAGGCATCGACGGCATATTGATCGTAGGCCGTCACGAACACCACTTCCGGACTCCGGCGCCCGGCAGGCCAGCGTTCGGCCACCTGCTGGGCGGCGTCGAGCCCGGTCAGGCCCGGCATGCGGATGTCGAGGAACAACACGTCGGGCAGCAGCGCCAGCGCCTTCTCGACGGCACTCACGCCATCGCCGGCCCGGGCGACGATCTCGACCGCGGGCCAGACCGCCTTCAGTTCCGCCGCCAGCGTTTCCGCGAGCAGCGGCTCATCCTCCGCGATCAGCGCCTTGGGCATCAAGCGCCACGAGGGGAATGCTGAGACTGATCTTCACACCGCTCGGGTGATTGTCGGCGACGTCGACATGAGCTTCGGACCCATAGATTGCCGTCAGCCGTTCGCGCACGAGCGACAGTCCCACGCCGGTAGGGGACACTTCCGCGGCACGACCGACACCGGTGTCGGCGACAGTAAGCAGCAAACGATCGCCGTCGATCGCCGCGGCGACGTGCACCGACCCGCCTTCGATCTTCGGTTCGAGGCCGTGCTTGATGGAATTCTCCACCAGCGGTTGCAGCAACCGCGGGGCCACCATCACGCCTTCCAGTTCGTGCGGCAGATCGAGCGTGAACTGAAGCCGCTCGCCCATGCGGATGGCGAGCAGATCGAGGTAGGCGCTCAGGAACCAGAACACATCCTTCAGCGACACGCTGTCGGCGCGAGACACGGTGAGGCTCAGGCGCAGCAACTGGATCAGGCGATCGAGCATGAACTGCGCGCGCGCCGGATCGGCGGTCACCAGGCAGCGCAGGTTGGCGAGCGTGTTGAACAGCATGTGCGGCTCGATCTGCGCGGCGAGCATGCGCAGGTGGGATTCGGTGGCACGGCGCTCGACCTCCTCGGCACGCAGCGCCTGGCGCGCGATCTCGGCCTCGAGATGCGCCACTTCGGCACGGCGCCAGAGCAGGAACACGCCGAAGGCACCGCCCAACATCGTGATGATCAACGTACACGCACCGGCGCGCGCCGCCATTTCGGCCTGCGTCACCTCGCGCGCGAAATCGATGAATCCTTCGGGCGAGCCCAGCATCCAGCTCGCGAGCGAATAGCCCGACACGTAGCCGAGCGGCACTGCACCCAGGTACACGAGCACCATGCCCCATGGCATCGGGATGCGGCCGGGCCAGAACACACGGCGCGCCACCATCGACGAGAAGAACGTGATGAGTCCGATGCACTGCGAGTAGACCCACAGGCGGCTGTAGGTCATGCCCCGTTCGGAGTCCATGCACAGATACAGGACGCCGGCGATGGCGCTGTTCAGCACGAGCCAGACCGCGACGTCGCGCGAGAACTGGACGAGGCAGATGCCGGTGGTCGCAGGTAGCGGCGGCAGCGCAGGGCGCTGGGTGGAAGCGAGGCTCATGGCGGAAGCGGTCGGTTGCATGGTAGCACTCTCGATGCCCGCATCATCTCAGCCCCTTCGCAAGGGGCCGCTGCCCCATTGGGGAATGTCATCTTCGGCGGGCCGGCAAAAAAAACCGCCGGATGCGAGGGGATACCGATACCGCATCCGGCGGGTCGAGTGCGCGGCGCCGGGGAGGGAGAGGTTGGCGCCGCGGTGCTGCGGGGATGATGCGGCGGGCATCACCCCCTTGCCCTGCAGTTACGAGCCGGAGCCGTCGCGCGGAGCCGCAACGTTCGCCACCACGTGGCTGATGCTGCGCGTGGCGGCCTTCACCACCACTTCGTTGCCGGAACGGTCACGGGTACCGATCTGGTCGGCCGCGGCAACCTTCACCGTGCCCAGGGCCGCGCGGCCGTGACCGCCGCGGTTGTCCTGTTCGACGGGGGTGCCGGCCGCGAAGGCCGATGCGGAAACGAGGGTCAGAGCTGCGACGGCGATGAGCGATTGACGAGCATTCATGGTGTTCTCCTTGAGCGTTACGTGGTTGAAGTTGGCGTCTGCGATCGCGGGGCTGTTGCCCATCGCGTTTCAGCAGACTGCGACGCCATGTTGCGCATCCACGGCTCGCAGGACCACGGGCGTGCGACGAACAGCCGGATTCGGGGGCCGAACGGCGATTCCGGGCGACGAATGGCGCCGGATGCGGCTGCGACACCCCCTCCGGACTACCCAAAAAGGGGAGTTCCGGCAGCAGGGCGGTTCGGGAAGACTGCTTCCCGAGAGGCCCTGCACCCGTCGTATGCGGCCGTGGTGGGGTCACCGAACCATTCGCCATCGAGGAGCATCCCCGTGCGTATCGTGCAGTTCCTGTTGTTGGCGGGGTTTGCGGCGAGCGCTGCGGGTACACCGGCTGAGGCCGCCTACATCCGGATCGTCGGCGGTGCCCAATCTTCTGCCGTCGAGCCGACCCCCGGACTCGAGGATCAGGGCTACTACGACCTCACGGCAGCCGGCGGCCAACTCGTC
Source organism: Burkholderiales bacterium (assembly GCA_019747905.1). Taxonomy (GTDB): domain Bacteria; phylum Pseudomonadota; class Gammaproteobacteria; order Burkholderiales. The sequence continues at coordinate 14,536 of JAIEQG010000071.1, read as the reverse complement.
GATGGCGTGGTCGTCGACGGCGGAGGGCGCATCGGTGAGGCCGGCTATGCCGGCGGACAGTCGGTGGCATCGGCCGAATTCGGGCGCCTGAGCGCTCTGGGCGGTGCCGTCGCCGTCGGTCCGCCACCGGCGCTCCCCGCGTCGGGCCTGAGCGCGAGCGGGTTCACGCAGGCCATGTGGGTCGATGAGGTGACCCTGATGCCGAACGACCCGGCGCTGCTGTTCACACCCGCCCGGCTCCGCTTCGAGGTCTTCCTGTCGGGTGACGGCGGCATCGTGCGGACGACCCTCGCGAACCAGGGATTCGGCAACGCCGAGTACTCCGCGTCGGTGGAGGTCGGCAGTTGTCCGGTGGGCTGCCAGTTCACCCGCGTCGGGTACTGGAACTCGACCAGCCCGACCGGCTTCGACGGAGACCCGCTTCCGCAGGCATTGACGGGCGAGGCGGGCGTCAGTTTGGGTTCGCCGTTTGTCCTGCGGGTATCCATCGCGGCGAACGCCACCGTGAGCGTCGGCGGCGACGGAAGCGTCGAAGCCTTCAGCGACTTGCGCAATACGGTGCTCTGGAACGGCGCCACGGTGACAGACGCCTCGGGAGCACCCATCGCGTTCCAGATGCAGTCTGCTTCGGGAACCGACTGGTCGTTGCCCTACGCAGCGCCGGTCCCCGAGCCCGCGAACGCGATGCTGGTCCTCACTGGTATCGCGATGCTGGCGCTCGCGGCGAAGCGCCGCGAGCGTCGCGCCATGCGATAGGCGGTAACCTCCCTGAGCGTGCCGGGCAGCGCATCGAGGCGGGTCGAGGCCCCCACGACTGTGCCACTGCGAGCCTGGACCTGTTCAGCAATCGCGGGATAAAAAAACGCCGGATGCAGATCGCATCCGGCGGGTCGAGTGCGCGGCGCTAAGGGAGGAGGGAGAGGTTGGCGCCGCGGTGCTGCTTGGGGCGACGCGGCGGCGTCACCCCAGTGCCCGGAACTTACGAACCGGAGCCGTCACGGGGGGCCGCAACGTTCGCCACCACGTGGCTGATGCTGCGCGTGGCGGCCTTCACCACCACTTCGTTGCCGGAACGGTCACGGGTACCGATCTGGTCGGCCGCGGCAACCTTCACCGTGCCCAGGGCCGCGCGGCCGTGACCGCCGCGGTTGTCCTGTTCGACGGGGGTGCCGGCCGCGAAGGCCGATGCGGAAACGAGGGTCAGAGCTGCGACGGCGATGAGCGATTGACGAGCATTCATGGTGTTCTCCTTGAGCGTTACGTGGTTGAAGTTGGCGTCTGCGATCGCGGGGCTGTTGCCCATCGCGTTTCAGCAGACTGCGACGCCATGTTGCGCATCCACGGCTCGCAGGACCACGGGCGTGCGACGAACAGCCGGATTCGGGGGCCGAGCGGCCATTCCGGGCGACGAATGGCGCCGGATGCAGCTGCGACACCCCTTCCGGACTACCCAAAAAGGGTAGTGCGGAGCCCGGGTCCGCCGAAATAGACTGCCTCCAGATTCGATGTCCGTGCGGCCGGACGCCCGCCTTTCGACGCCAGGAGTCACTGTGTCTGTAACCGGTCGAAGTGAAGGTCACCTGCCTGGTCTCGCAGCCTGTGTCTCGGCGGGATTGCTGCTCGCGGGATGGATCCTTGCCCCCGGCGCGTCCGCCGCGACACCTCCCCATCTGCGGATCACCGGCAATGCTGCCTCTTCCCTGTCCGGGCCCTTGCCTGGTCTGGCGGATCAGGGCGAATTCGACTGGACTGCGCCCAGCGGGACTTTGGGCGACGGCGTGGTCGTCGATGGCGGCCCTATCGGAGGACCGACCTACGCGGGCGGGCAGGCCATCGCGTCGGCGGAATTCGGCAAGCTCAGTGCGTTGGGCGGTGCCGAGGTGAGAGGCCCGCCGCCGGCGTTTCCCAACAACCAGTTGAGTGCCAACGGCTTCGCGTCAGCGGCCTGGAGCGACATCGTGACGGTCGTGCCGACCAATCCGGCCTTGAATTTAACGCGCGGCGTGTTCAGTTTCGAAGTGGTGGCAGGAGGCAGCGGCGGCGTGACGCAGCGGCCCCACCAGGGCTTCGGCAGTGCCGACTACAGCTTGGGAGTCGAAGTCGGTGGTGCTTTCTGTCCGACGGTGTGCTCGTTCATCCGTCGTGGCTACTGGAACGAGACGCTCGCCGGAATGGGCGGCGACACGCTGCCGGCGTCGATCGCGGCCGACGTGGTCATCACCATCGGCACGCCATTCACACTGGGCGTCAGCCTGTTCGCAAATGCCAGCGTCTTCACCGGTGACGAGACGGTCGAAGCCTATTCGGATCTGAGTCAGACGGTACTGTGGAACGGCATCACCTCGATGAAGGATGCCAACGGCAACGACTTCGCCTACGAAGTGCAGTCCCTGTCCGGGACGAACTGGGCGCTGCCCTACGCCGCGCCGGTGCCCGAACCGGCCACATGGCTCACGCTGCTCGCCGGACTGGCCCTCATGGGCGCTTCCGGGCGCCGCCGGCGTCGCTAGGCTGTCCGGCTGAGCAAAAAAAACCGCCGGATGCGAGGGGATGCCGCATCCGGCGGGTCGAGTGCGCAGCGCTAAGGGAGGAGGGAGAGGTTGGCGCCGCGGTGCTGCGAGGATGACGCGGCGGCGTCACCCTCAGTGCCCTGCAGTTACGAACCGGAACCGTCGCGCGGGGCGGCCACGTTCACCGCCACCTGGGCGACCGGGCGGGTCGCGGCCTTGACGATAACTTCGTTGCCGGAACGGTCACGGGTACCGATCGCGTCGGGGGCGGCAACCTTCACCGTGCCCAGCGCGACGCGGTCATGACCGCCGCGGTTGTCCTTCAGGACGGGCGCTTCGACGGCGAAGGCCGAGGCGGAAACGAAGGTCAGAGCGGCAACGGCGATGAGGGATTGACGGGTGTTCATGGCGTTCTCCTTGAGCGTTGGGGGGTGGTTTGAGTGGGCTGCTGATGAGCGCCGGGCTCCTGCCCCGCACGTTTCATCAGACTGCGGTGCCATGATGCGCACCCTCCCCCGCAACGAGCCACGAGCGTGCGACGAACGACCGGATCCTGAGTGTGAACGGCTGCGGGTAGCGACGAACGGCACCACGCACCGGCCGGATACCCCACGGAGGGGCATCAGCGCTCCCCTACGCGCCCCGCCAGGCGCAGCCCTAGCATGAAGATGTCCTGGTCGCGGTTGTAGAAGGACGCGACGCGCGTGTACATGAACCCGACCTCGTAGGCATGACGCGAGGTTTCCGCGAACCGATAGGCCGCACGCAGGCTCAGGATGCCCATCAGGTTGAGTTCCTGCTCACGCGCGCTGTCATAGGCCACATAGGGTCCGGCGCCGAAGCTGAAGACGAAACCGTTGGGCGCGGTGCTCCACCAGAGCTGGACCGGCACCCCGGTCCGATGGGCGAGGAGCGTGTCGCCCTCGGACAGGAACGCGACGGAGAGGGCTGCCGGCTTCCACCACTGCTCCGAGTCGAGGAGGTACTGCGCTTCGAGCTGATAGGCCGCCGCGCTGTTCTGGGTCCCGAGCTGCGTGGTCCTCGACGTGCCGCCCCAGACGCTCACCTTGGCGTTGAGACGCAGAGGGCTGTCGATGTCATCGGTGTCGGTGAAGTCGTGGCCGACGCCGACCAACAACGCGTTCGAATTGAACGACCCCGGCACCCAGGTGTTGTTGTACTGCGTGCGCAGATACCACCCTCGTTCCGAAAACCGCCACTTCAAGGCGACCGAGCTCATCAGCCCGACCCGGAAGGCGTTCAATCGCTCGCCGTCGATCGTCGTGTTGTTCATCGTCGCGTAAGGGCCGGTCCCGAGCTGCAACTCGAAATGCTCGCCGAGCGGCTGTACGTACCAGCCTTGCGCCGCCAGGCCGTCGCGATGGTTGTTGGTCAGATGGCCGTCGTTGTTGTAGGCGAACCCGAGGCCCCAGCGCCGGTCGCCCGGCCGGTAGATGAAGCCGCTCTGGGCAGTCCAGGTGGTTTCGCTCAAGCCTCGCAGCGCGCCACCCATGATGTAGAAATCGCTGCGTTCGATGTCGGTGCCGCCCTCCGCTTGAGCGGCTGCGGGCAGTGCAACGGACACGAGGGCGATTGCGAAGGTCTTCTTCATCGGCATTGCTCCGGACAGGACCATGCGACAGGTCCCGAACCAGGATTCGTCGGCTGCCACATTCACCGGATAGTGATCCAGCGATGCGGTGAATATGAGAGAGGCATGCCCGCCCGGTCGGTACGTCAACGCACCGATCGGTGAAGAAACCCGGAAGGCAGCAGACCTGGGGTCGTCCGCAGCAACCTGAACATCGCAGACCGAAGCCGCGCCGTGAAGGCCGCGGCGTAGCCCTTAGCCTTCGGTCTGCCGCCCCTGAAACTCCGGCACCATGGGGTGCTTGCCGGTCGTCGCCTGCAACGCGATCTGTTCCAGCTTGTGCTGCACGAAATCGATGTGCTGGCGCAGCAGGTAGAGCTGGTTCGCGAAGGCCACCGGCGTGTGCAGTTCGTTCACCTCGCGCTCGATCCACTCCAGGCGTTCGCGGAAGTCGCGCGTCTCGCCCTTGGTGAGCTGGCGCCGCATCTCGTTCTCGATGAACATCAGCTCGCCGTACCAGCGATAGATGCGCCGGCGCATGCGCCACGCGTACAGGGGCGGGAGCAACCGGGCCAGCGGAAAGACGATCGCGACGACCGGGATGAGGATGACCACCAACCGATCCGCCAAGTTGGCCAGCCAGAACGGCAGGTAGCGCTGCAGGAACGGCGTGCCGCGTTCGAAGAAGCGCGTGGCCTGCTCCGACAGCGGGAAGTCGAACTTGTTGGGCGCCGGCAGTTCGCCCTGGCGGTTGAACATGCCCACTTCACCGTGGGTCGCCTTCGCGGCCTGCAGGAAGAGCATCTGGATGGCCGGGTGGAGGTCTTCGTGCGCGAGGATCTGCGTCTGCGCCGCCAGCAGCGTGATCGGTGCGATCGGCATGTTCGCCGCGAGATCGATGCCGCCCTCCGGCAGGATCACCTTCTGCAAGAAAGGGATCTGCTTCACGTAAGCGTCGGCACGCCGCCGGAAGTCGACCATGTAGACATCCGGCGCGAAGAACAGCGCTTTCAGGATGCCGGCCTCGGGGGATTCCAGCAGGAAGGCGCAATGGGCCTTGCCGGTCAGCAGCGCTTCGGCCGCCTGGTAGCCGCCGATGTCGAGCGCGGTGATGTCCGCTTCGTCGGTACCGTTGGCCTTGAGCAGCGTGCGCACCATCCGGCGCATCCCCGCGCCCTTGCCGCCGATGGCGACGGTCTTGCCGGTGAGCGGCGGCAGGTCGTCGAACCGATGCTCACCGCGGCAGAACACCCACAGGGCTTCGTACGCGACGGTGCCGAGCGCGATCAGGTGCGGCGCCTCCTCGGCATCGCCGATGCCGCCGCGGACGAAGGCCGCGTCGACGTGGGGATACGCTTCAGCGTCCGGCGCCTTCTGGGCAGCGGTCGCATCGGGTGCCGGATCCGGCGGTGCGCCACGCAGGAACTTGTAGTTCTCGCGCGCGCCCTTGGTGGGAAGCAGCTCCAGCTTGACGCCGTTCTTCTCGAACACCTTGCGATAGCGCTCGGCGAAGACCTGATAGGTCGAACCTTCGGGACCGGTGGCGAGGACCACTCGTTTCGGCGGCGCCGCGCCCATGTAGCGGCCGGCGATCCACAGGGCGACGATGATGGCCAGCAGCACGGGAATGCCGACGAACACCCACTCGCGCCAGGGAAAGGTCTTGGTCCAAGCGAGTGGACGCAGGTTGGTCACACGATCGACGAGGCTAGGCATCGCCAACTCCCCGGAGAAAGTCGAAATCGCACCCGTGCTCGGCCTGCAGCACGTGATCCGCATACAAGCGCTGATAACCCCGCGAGGGGAACTGCGGTGGAACCCAGGCGGCGCGCCGGCGCGCGAGCTCGGCCGCGTCCACCAGCAGGTCGATGCGCCGCTGCGCGACGCTCAGGGCAATGCGATCGCCGTTGCGCACCGAGGCGAGCGGTCCGCCCGACGCGGCATCGGGCGACACGTGCAGCACCACGGTGCCATAGGCAGTGCCGCTCATGCGTGCGTCGGAGATGCGCACCATGTCCTTCACGCCGGCCTGCGCAAGCTTTTTCGGGATCGGCAGATACCCTGCTTCGGGCATGCCGGTGGGGCTTGAAGGGCCCGCGTGCTTCAGCACGAGAAAATCATCCGCCGTGACGTCGAGCGCCGGGTCGTCGATGCGCGCCGCCAGATCCTCGAGCGACTCAAACACCACCGCACGCGCCTCGCGCTCGAACAACTTCGGATCGGCCGCGGAACGCTTGATGATCGCGCCGTTCGGAGCCAGCGTGCCGAACAGTGCGGCGAGGCCACCGACCGGGTGGAACGGTTCCGAACGCGGACGCACGATGGCGCGATCGACGAAGGCGGGTTCACGCACACGGGCGCCGAGGGTTTCACCGGTCACGGTGAGGCAATCGAGGTGCAGCAGATCGCGTAGTTCCCACAGCAGCGCATCCATGCCGCCGGCGGCGTGGAAATCCGCCATGTAGTAGGCACCGGTGGGTTTGAGATCCACCAGCACCGGCGTGCGGTCCGAAAGCTCGTTCAATCGCGTGAGCGGGATTTCGATACCGCGCCGACCCGCGATCGCGGTGAGATGCACGATGGCGTTGGTCGAGCCGCCGATCGCCAGCAGCACGGTGAGTGCATTCTCGACCGCCTGCGGCGTGATGATCTGCGACGGCCGCGGCCCCTGCTCGATCATGGCGACGGCGCGGCGGCCGCTCGCCTCGGCCGCGCGAATGCGATCGGCATGCACCGCCGGTATGCCTGCGGTATTGGGCAGGCTCATGCCGAGCGCTTCGGCGATGCAGGCCATGGTGCTCGCAGTGCCCATCACCGCACAGGTGCCCGCGGTGGTCGCGAGATTCGCTTCGATGGTGTCGATGCCTTCGTCGTCCACTTCCCCCGCGCGGTACTTGGCCCAGAAGCGCCGGCAGTCGGTACAGGCCCCGAGGCGTTCGCCGCGGAACGGCATGGCGAGCATCGGCCCGGTCACGAGCTGGATCGCGGGCAGGTCGGCGCTCGCCGCGCCCATCAGCTGGGCCGGCACGGTTTTGTCGCAACCGCCCACCAGCACCACCGCGTCCATGGGCTGCGCGCGGATCATCTCTTCGGTGTCCATGGACATCAGGTTGCGGAACATGAGGCTGGTGGGGCTCAGGAACACCTCGCCCAGGGATACGGTCGGGAAGTCGAGCGGCAGCCCGCCGGCCGCGAGCACGCCGCGCTTCACCGCTTCAACGAGCTCGGGCACGCCGCGATGACAGTTGTTGAAGCCGCTGTCGGTGCGGGCGATGCCGACGATGGGCTTGCCCATCAGTTCGCGCGACAATCCGGTCGCCTGGGCAAAGGAGCGGCGCAGGTAGAGGGCGAACTTGCGATCGCCATAGTTGGTGAGGTTGCGGCGGTACCCGCGGTCTTCGGTCATGGGCTTGGGCGGTTAACCCCGTTCGTCGGGGCTATGCGTTAGAGTCGATCCGCATTCTATTGGAGCTACCCGATGAAAAAGACGATTTCCGCCGTTTCGCTGCTGGCCCTCCTCGCCGTGCCCCCGCTGGCGCGAGCTGACCACGGCCACGACCACGAAATCGGTCGCGTCAGCCTGCAGGCGCAGGCCGCGACCGAGGTCGACAACGACACCATGCGCGCCACCCTGTACGTGGAGGACGAAGACGCGAATCCCGCCCGCCTGGCGGATACGGTGAACAAGCTCGTCGCCGAGGCGCTGAAGACGGCGAAATCCGTCACGGTGGTTAAGACCAAGAGCGGTGGCTACCAGACGTATCCAGTGTACGAGAAGACCCGCATCGTGCGCTGGCGCGCCCGCTCGGACCTGCAGCTCCAGAGCACCGATTTCAAGGCGCTGTCGGACCTGATCGGTCGGCTGCAGGCGACACTCAAGCTCGGCGGGATCGATTTCTCGGTCTCGCCGGAAGCCCGGAAGAAGGTGGAAGACGAGCTCACCGCGGCGGCGATCGAGGATTTCAAGCGCCGGGCCGAACTCGTGGCCCAGAGCTTCGGTGCGCGCGGCTACAAGGTGAAGGACGCAGCCGTGAACGCGGAAGGCGGCCACCCGATGCCGCGGCCCATGATGTACATGGCCAAGGGTGCGGCCATGGCCGAAAGCGTCCAGGCCCCCGCCGTGGAGGCCGGTACCAGCCGCATCGCGGTGAACGTGAGCGGCACGATCCTGCTCGAAGGGCTCTAGAAGTCGGGGCGGCCGCGCAAGCGCCGCCCTCAACGCACCCAGTTGATCTCGCGCGCGGTCGCGACGCCGACAACGACCGCACCCAGGTTGGCCGGCATCTCCGCTTCCGTGCGGGAGATGGCGATACGGCCGGCCATGAGCTCCGCATATTGCTGCGGCAGGAGCGGCTGCTGGTCGGGATCACCGTAACCGTCGGGAAATGCCGGCAGGTTGGTGGCAGGATCGTACTTGTCGGTCGCACCCACGGTGTGGAGCAACTCGTGCGCGATCACGACCTTGTTCTGCGCCGTCTGCCCGTTCGACGCGAAGGCGTGGACGACCCCGATGAGGCCTTTCTGCAGGCCGAGGGAGTGCGGCACTGTGGTCGTGAGTTTGGGGTCATGGAACACGACGAACATGCGTACGTGGGGCGCGGGACCTTCAACTGGGCCATTGCGCCAAGCCCAGAAGCGCATTTGCAGGCTCCACAGCAGCACCGATGCGCCACTCTCTCCGTAGGGTGGCGGTGGTGGCAGGGTCGCGACACTGTGCGCGATCCGCACTTCCACGGGGCGCGACAGCGCGAGTCCGTAGCGCTTGCCCTCTTCGCGAAAGAAATCGTCGACCGGTGCGAAGGTTTCGGTGTTGAGCGCTGCAATGTACTCACCGGTGGCCGCGCTCGTGTCGGCAGCAATCGGAAACACCGCTACGCGCAAAGGTCGCTCCCACGAAGTCGTGCGTGCACGGGTGAGCCACGCGCCGACACCGACGTTGATGAGGATCAGGAGGAGGATGGCGATGCGGAGCTTCTTGAACACGGTGTGGGCGCAGCTGCTTCGCGATGGAAGACGAGGGTCACTCCGTTTTCGGCAGGCGGCGGCCCTTGCTTGAGTCTGGCCCCCACCCTGACCCTCCCCGGCGAAGCCGGCGCTGCGCTGCCCCTCCCTCCGCCCTCCCCCGGCGAAGCCGGGGGAGGGGACGTACACCCCTTCCCCCGACTTCGTCGGGGGAAGGTTGGGATGGGGGCGAACTTACTTCGTCAGAGCGACGAGCAGGAGACGACCAATCAGCCCATCCGCTCCACGATCGTGCAAGTCGCCTGACCGTGCCCGATGCACATGGTCTGCAGACCGAACTGGCCGCCGGTCTTCTCGAGGCCGGCCAGCATCTTCGCCATCAGGCCGCCACCGGTGGCGCCGAGCGGATGACCGTGGGCGATGGCGCCGCCCCACGGATTGACCTTGTCGAGATCGATGTCGAGTTCGGCCGCCCAGGACAGCACCACGCACGCGAACGCCTCGTTGATCTCGAACCAGTCGATGTCCTGCAACGTGAGCCCCGCCTTCTTCAATGCGAGCTGCGTCGCGGGAATGACGCCGGTCAGTTGCAGCATGGGATCGGACCCCACCACGACGCGCGCACGAAACCGCGCCCGCGGCTTGAAACCATCGGCGGCCGCCCGCTCGCGATTGGCCACCAGGACAGCCGACGCACCGTCGGAGATCTGGCTCGCGTTGCCGGCCGTCACGACACCATTGCCGGCGGGACGGAAGACCGTCTTCAGCGTGCGCATCTTCTCTTCGTCGATGACACCGCGAACGCCTTCGTCGATTTTCAGAGTCATGGGTTGCGCCTCGGGACTGACGCCTTCCACGGCCACCACCTCGCGATTCCACCCGGCCTGCTGTGCAGCGTATGCCTTGCGGTGGCTCGTCTTGGCGAAGGTGTCCACATCGCTGCGGCTGATGCCCCACTTCTCGGCGACGCGCTCGGCACTCTCGCCCTGATGGATGAGCTCGTGCTTCTTGAAGAGCTCCGGGTTCAGCGTGTCGAAACCGCTCACGCCTTCGCGACCGAGACTGATATCGAGGAACATGGGAGCGCGAGTCATGCTCTCGACGCCGGAAGCGATCGCGTAGTCCATGTCGCCGGACGCAACGGCCTGGGCGGCGAAATGCACCGCCTGCTGGCTGGAGCCGCACATGCGGTTGAGCGACACGCCCGGAATCTTCACCGGAAACCCGGCGAGCAGGACGCCGAGCCGGCCCGGATTCGCGGCCTGTTCGCCGGCCAGAGTGACGGTGCCGTTGACCACGTCCTCGATCTTTTCGGGGTCGATGCCGGCGCGGCTCACGAGCGCCTTCAACGTGTGCGCGAGCAGGCTGTCGGGACGGACCTCGCGCAGCGCCCCGCCGCGGCGGCCGAAGGGGGTGCGGACGGCTTCTAGGATGACGGCTTCAGGCACGGTTTGTCTCCAGGTCAAGGTCAAACGCTTTCAACACGAAGGACACGAAGGGCACGAAGGAACTCGAAGGAAATCAGGGAAGGAGATCGTACGGCGCCCTTGCTTGCAGGGGCGAGGACGCATCCCGGTCCCCGGAATCCCGAGCCCTCCTTCGTGTCCCTTCGTGTCCTTCGTGTTTCAAGCTGTACTAGACGTCTACCGCCGCGCCAGCTCCCGAGCGATGATCGACTTCTGGATCTCGCTCGTGCCTTCGTAGATCTGCAGCACCTTCGCGTCGCGGAACAGCTTTTCCACCGGATACTCGGTGCTGTAGCCCATGCCGCCGAATACCTGGACCGCTTCGGTTGCGCAGAACATCGCGCTGTCGGCCGCAAACAGTTTCGCGTAGGCCGCCTGCAGCGTGTTGGGTTGTCCGGCATCGAGCAGAGCAGCGGCCTGATAGACCAGCAGGCGCGAAGCCTCGACGCGCACTCCCATGTCAGCGAGCTTGTGGCCGATCGCCTGGTGCTCGATGATCGGCTTGCCCATGGTGTGCCGCTCGCGCGCGTAGCCCACCGCCTCATCGAGACAACGGGTTGCCAGCGACAGCGCCAATGCACCCACCATCGGCCGCGAGCGGTCGAAGACCTTCATCGCGATCATGAAGCCATGACCTTCGTCGCCGATCAGGCGATCGGTAGGCAACTGGATGTCGTTGAAGAAGACTTCACCCGCGGGCGCCGCGCGCTGCCCCAGCTTGCCGAGCGACTTGCCGAGCGCAAGGCCGGGATCGTCGCGATTCACGATGAACGCGCTGACGCCTCGATGCCCGGCAGCGGCGTCGGTCTTCGCGAACACCACGAAGAACTGCGCGAGCGGTGCGTTCGAGATCCAGATCTTCGAACCATTCAAGACGTACCGGTCGCCGCGCTTCTCGGCACGGGTCTTGATGCCGGCCACGTCCGAGCCGGCGCTCGGCTCGGTCACCGCGTAAGCGCCCCACTCACCATCGAGCAGACGGCCGAAGATGCGCTGGCGTTGCGCCTCGGTGCCGGCGGAATGGAACACGTCGGCCACGATGGTATTGATGCCGATCGCACCGGTGATGCCGGCACAACCCCAGCCGAGCTGTTCGGTGACCAGTACCACTTCCAGGCCGCCGAGCCCCGGACCGCCATAGGCCTCCGGGATCGTGAGGTTGACGAGACCCACGTCGCGCAGCTTGTGGAACACGTCCATGGGAAAGCGCGCTTCCTGGTCGCAGCGTGCAGCGATCGGGGCAATCTCGTTGCGCGCGAATTCCCGCGCGAGGTTCTGGATGAGCTTGCGCTCTTCGGTCATCTGGAAATCCATGATGTCCTCCTACGCTCGGTGCGGCGTCGCCCCCACCCCAACCCTCCCCCGGCATAGCCGGGGGAGGGGGTGTACACCCCTTCCCCCACCTTCGGTGGGGGAAGGCAGGGATGGGGGCATGCGATCACGCATCGGTCTCACGCCGCACTCTCCCACTTCCAGTCCCGGAACTGCTCACGCAGTTTGGTCTTGAGAAATTTCCCCGTAGACGTCCGCGGAATCGCCTCGACGAACACATACCCGTCCGGCACGGCCCACTTGGCGAACTTGCCCGCCAGGAACTGTTTCAGCTCCTCGCTCGTGGCCTTCGCATCCTTCTTGAAGACGATGACCGCCAGCGGTCGTTCCGCCCACTTCGGATGCGGGACGGCGATGACGGCCGCTTCCGCCACGGCCGGATGACCCATGATCGCGTTCTCGAGATCCACCGAACTGATCCACTCGCCGCCCGACTTGATGAGGTCCTTGGTACGGTCGGTGATCTTCACGAACCCGAGCGGCGTCACCGCCGCCACGTCGCCGGTTCGCAGCCAGCCGTCTTCGGTGAAGCTCTCCTGCGATGCGGGAAGGTTGTGATAGCTGCCGGTTATCCAGGGCCCATGCACCTGGATCTCGCCGACCGCCGACCCGTCCCAGGGCTGTTCGCCGGAGTCGCCCAGGATGCGCAGGTCCACCAGCGGCAACGGATAGCCCTGCGTTGCGTGGGTCGCGAAGCGCTCGTCGTCGGAAACCGCACCTTGCGTCTGTGTGACCTTGGCGATGGTCGCGAGCGGCGAGGTCTCGGTCATGCCCCAGCCCTGGATGATCTCGATGCCGAGCTTCGCATACGCGCGGATCAACGATTCCGGCACCGCCGAGCCGCCCACGGTGAGGCGCAGTCCAGGCTGGAACTTCCACTTGCCCGGATTCTTCTCGAGGATCTGCACCATGCCGAGCCAGATCGTCGGCACACCGCAGCTCACCGTGACCTTCTCGCTCTCGAGCAGCGGCAACAGGTCGTCCGGATGCAGATGCGGCCCGGGGAACACGAGTTTGGTGCCGAGCATCGCCGCAGCGTAGGGAATGCCCCACGCGTTCGCATGGAACATCGGCACGATGGGCAGCAGCACGTCGCGACCCGACACGCCGATCGAATCGGGGATCACCTGCACCAGCGTGTGCAGCACCTGTGAACGATGGGAGTAGACCACGCCCTTCGGCCGCCCGGTCGTGCCCGAGGTGTAGCACATGGCGATGGGGTCGTCCTCGTGCATCTCGGGATAGTCCCAGTCGCCGGTGGCCGTCTTCAGGAACTCTTCGTAGTCGACGTACCCCGCCGGCACCGGCTTGCCTGTCAGCGGCACGACGATCACTTTCTCGATCTTCGTCTGTGCCTTGAACTGATCGAACAGCGGCAGCAGCACGTCGTCGACGATGATGAAGCGGTCCTCCGCGTGATTCGCGATGAAACCGATGTCGTCGGGAGCGAGCCGCAGGTTGAGGGTGTGCATCACGCCGGCCGCAGCGATGACGCCGAAATAGGCCTCGAAGTGCGCGTAATGATTCCACATTAGCGTGGCCACGCGCTCACCCTTCTTGAGCCCGGCTTTCTGCAGGGCCTCCGCCAGCAGCCGCGAGCGCCGATAGAACTCGGCGTAGTTGCTCCGGTGGAGGGACTTGTCCGGCATGCGCGAGACGATCTCGACGGTCCCGAACAGCTTGCCCGCACGCTCGAGAAAGTGCGTGAGGTTGAGCGGCACCTGCATCATCGTGGACTGCATGTCACTCCTCCCGTCCCGCGGTTGTCACGGCACCAGTACGACCTTGCCGCTCACCCGCTTGTTCATCACTTCGTTCAATGCTTCGGTCGCACGCTCGAGCGGATAGGTCGCATGGATGTGCGGCTTCACCTTGCCCTCGAGATACAGCTGCATCAGCTCGGCATTGTTGGCCCGGTTGCGCGCCGCCTCGTTCTTCGTGAACGCCCCCCAGAATACGCCGACGATGGAGCAACCCTTCAGCAGCGCGAGGTTGAGGGCGATCTTCGGGATGTCGCCGGCCGCAAACCCGACCACGAGAAACCGGCCGTTCCAGGCCATGTCGCGCAAGGCCGGCTCGGAATAGGGGCCACCCACCGGATCGTAGATCACGTCGACACCCTTGCCCGCCGTGAGCGCCTTGATGCGCGAGCGCAGATCCTCGGAAGCGTAGTTGATGACTTCGTCCGCGCCGTTGTCCCGGCACACCTGAAGCTTGGCCTCGGACGATGCGGCCGCGATGACCCTGGCACCCATGGCCTTGCCGAGCTGCACCGCGGCGAGACCGACGCCACCCGAAGCGCCCAACACCAGCAACGTCTCCCCGGGCTTCAACTGCGCGCGGTCCTTGAGCGCGTGGTACGACGTGCCATATGTCAGGATGAACGCGGAGGCCGGCACGAAGTCCATCTTGTCGACGAGCGGAATCAGCCGATCGGCATCGGTCAGCAGTTCCTCTGCGAAGCCGCCCCAGGTGGCGGCTGCGATGACGCGATCACCGGGCTTCCAGCCGGTCACGCCCTCGCCCACCACCTTGACCACGCCGGCCACCTCGCCGCCCGGCGAGAACGGCGGTTCGGGCTTGAACTGGTACTTGCCCTGGATGATGAGCGTGTCGGGAAAATTCACTCCAGCCGCCTTGACCGAGACGACCACCTGCCCCTTGCCGGGGACGAG
>JAIEQG010000060.1 GCA_019747905.1 Burkholderiales bacterium | reverse complement strand
AGCGCAACGGAGGGGCAACATGGAATCGAGGAGCAGGCTGCTGTTTCCGCTGATGGTCGCCGCGGCGCTGTCGGTCGCCGTGTTCAGCGGGATCGGGGTGGCAGCCATCACCGGCAATCTCCCGCTCGCGCGCGGCGGCAATCCCGCGGGCGAGTTCTCGTTCAAGGTCTCCAAGGCAGCCGCGGCAGCCAAGGCCAAGGGCGACAAACCCATCAGTATCTCGTCGGACGACTGCACGATGTGCGGCCGCGTCCAATCGATCGAGGCCATGACGCCCGATGCGCTCGCCGCCGCTTCCGGCGGACCGCTGGTGATGCGCGATCCGAACGGATCCTCCGCGAGCAATCTGAGCGAGCCCGACACCGGCTCGGCGGCCACCGGTTTCGTCGTCAAGCTGCGCATGGACGACGGCACCATGCGCGTCATCCAGGAACACATCAAGCCGCGCTTCAGCGTCGGCCAGCGCGTGCGGTTGCTGAACGGTCTGGTGCTGACCATCGGCTGACGCGCTGCCACGCGGCCGTTCGAATTTCCCAGCGAGGCCCGACGTGAAAACGTCGGGCCTCGTCGTTTGCGCGCTGAGCTGTGCTGCCCTGCTGGCGGGTTGTGCAACCAATGGCGGCTCCGGCACCGCCCAGAAGGCGCCGGCCCGCTACAACCTCGCGGGGTACCCGCCGCCGTTCCGCGACGGTTTCAACGCCGGCTGTGAAGCAGCCAAACGCAAGGTGACCGAGGCCGAGGACAAGGCGCGCTTCGCGTCCGACTCGCAGTACCGCGCGGGTTGGAAGGACGGCCAGTCCGTCTGCAAGCCGAAGTAGCGCGGCCAGGATCGCCCCCATCCCGGCCTTCCCCCGGCAAAGCCGAGGGAAGGAGTGCCTGCGCTCACCGGAGACGAGACGCATGCGCCCGTACATACCCTCCCCCAGCGACGCTGAGGAAGGGCCAGGGTGGGGGCAGCGATGAGCCTCACCTCGACGACCGCTTGCCCCCGCGTCAAAGTCGGTATCTTCCCCCACGCTGATCGCGTGACGGCAGGACAAGAGCACGACGATCGCCGAAGACTAGTAGACCGACACCAGCAGGCTGCACGGCGTCTGCTCGAGCAGCGACGAACCCACCCAGCCGCGCCACCAGCGTGCCGCGAACGACGTCGCCCTCGGGTGCGCGACCAGGATCATGCTCGCCTTCAGCTGCGCTGCGACCTTGCAGATCTCCTCCACCGGCTCGCCCCACGACATGTGGCCGGTCGCCGGAAAGCCCTGTGCGACCAGCGCAGCCACGCACTCGTCCAGCAGCGCCTTGGCCTGGGCGCGCTCCTCGTCGATCACCTGGCCGGGCACGTAGCCCTCGGCTAGGAACAGGCCCGCCGGCATCGGCAGCACGGCGAGCAGGTGCGTTTCGTCGTGCGGCAGCAGGTTGATCTCGGGCGCCGCGAGCAGTGCGCGTTGCCCTTCGATCGTTCCGTCGTACGCCATCAGGATGCGCATGGCTTCCTCCTGGTGAACTCACGTCAGACGTCAGTGGTCGCTGCTGCTGCACCGGAGGCCCGTGCGCCCCAGGTTCCCTGGGCGCGGGGCCAGTCTCGGCTGCAACCGTACTAGCCGGCCACACCTCCACCATCGACGACGAGCGTATGCCCGTTCACGTAGTCCGACGCCGGGCTCGCGAGAAACAGGCCGGCGCCGGCGAGTTCTCCGGGAATGCCGGCCCGCCGCAATGGATTGTGAGTCTGCAACGCGTGGGTGACACGCGGGATGACCTTCTCGGTGAGCTTGGTCGGAAAGAAACCGGGTGCGAGCGCGTTCACGCGGATGCCGTGGGGGCCCCACTTCACCGCGAGATCGCGGGTGAGGCCGAGCACCGCCGCCTTGCTGCCGGTGTAGCCGACAGCGTCGAGAATGTCGGGGGCCTCGCCCTTCAGGCCCGCCACCGAGGCGATGTTGATCATCTTGCCGTAGCCCTTCTCGATCATCCCGGGGGCACACGCCTTGCACGCGTAGAACGTCCCGTAGAAATTGACCGCGGTGACCTGCTGCAGTTTCTCGGCGGGCATGTCGACCGCCGGTGCCGCCCAGGATACGCCGGCGCCGTTCACCAGGATGTCCACCGTGCCGAGCTTGTTCTCGGCTTCCTGGACCGCCTTGACCACGTCGGTCTCGACACTCACGTCACCCACGATGCACAGCGCATCGGGCAGCGACTTCACCGCCTCTTCGAAGTACTGCGGCCGCCGCGCCATCAGGGCGACCTTGGCACCGGCTTCGACGAGCGCTTCCGCGATCTCGAGCCCCAGCCCGCGGGAACCACCGGTGACGAACGCCACTTTGCCGTCGAGTCGAAAACGATCGAGATGCTTGCCCATGGGATTCCTCCGTTTCAGTGGCGCAGGGCCGCCCCAAGCCACTGAAGCGCCCCCTCAGGGGGCAGCGACCGCAGGGAGCGTGGGGGAGCTTTCATATCAGACCGTCGCCACCGGCGTCGCCGGCGAACCCACCGCACCGGGCAGCCGCAGCGGCGGAGCGGTCAGCATGAAGCGCGTGCGCTTGTGGGCACGCAACCATTCACCGAGATCCTTGAGCCACCACAACTCGCCCAGCGGCACGCCCAGCTTGAAGAGGCAGTGCTGGTGCAGCGGCAGATGCGCGCTCGCGCCGGGCACATCGCGCGGCGGATAGAACTCCACCGCGTAGTTGTCCGAGCAGATGGCAGCGACGCCGCTGTCGGTGATCCACTGCAGCAGCTTCTCGTCGCGACCGTCGAGGCCCATGCTGATAGCTTCGAGCCGGGCCAGATCCGGATCGCGGTTCATCTCGAGGATCGCGTCGGTGAAGCCGGTGCGCATCACCAGCAGGTCGCCCTGCTCCACTTCGATACCATCGGCCTCCAGCACGCGCTGCACGTCGTCGTAGGACAGCGCGCGCCGCATCGCACCGAAGTGGGCGAGGAAGTCGAGCATCACCCCACGTCCCTGGATGGGCTTTACCGCGAAGTTGGAAATGGACAGCTTGAGTGCCCCCAGATGAGCACCGCAGGCTTCCTCGTGATCATCGTGATGGATCACCGGCCCGACCACGTGCTCGTTCGCACGCCATCCGTTGTAGTAGACCATCTTGGGCTTGCCGTCGCCGTCGGCGTCGAACCACGCACCCACATGCGCGAGTGAATCCCACTGGGTGGAATACTGCAGGGTGAGCAGCACCTGGTCGTCGCACACCACGTCCGTGCTGTGCCCGTTCTCCTTGCGCAGCGGGAAGTTCATGTTCGGTTTGCCCTGACGCGACGTCGGCGTCAGTTCGGGCGGTCCGCGCCGCGGATTCAGCTTGCGTCCGCCGGGATAGTCGAGCGGAATGGACAGGCAGAAGTTCACCCCCTCGCGGATCTCCGCGGCGCCCTGGCGGACCTTTTCCGGCGTGATCAGGTTGATGCGGCCCAGTTCGTCGTCAGGCCCGAAGTCGCCCCAGGTCGATCCGGGCGGTCGCTGCCGCCAGCGTGGATTCACAAGTCTGCTCCCTCTTGTTCTTGAGTTACGGTCGGCACCTCGACAGGGGCCGCTCGCGATCCGCCCTGGATTCTACACACCGGCAGGCCCCATCCGCCGCCCGCTGGCAAGGGCACGCAAGCGCCATTACCATGCGGGGCTCGAGTCGCCAATCACGGAGTGCGCCATGAATGCCCCCGCCCGCAAGCCCGTCTTCCAGTGGGAAGACCCCTTGCTGTTCGAAGAACAACTGACCGACGACGAACGCATGGTGCGCGACAGCGCCCGCGCCTACTGCCAGGACAAGCTGATGCCGCGCATTCTCGAGGCCAACCGCCACGAGAAGTTCGACCGTGCGGTGATCGACGAGATGGGCGCGCTCGGCTTCCTCGGGCCCACGATCGAAGGCTACGGCTGCGCCGGGGTGAACCACGTGAGCTACGGGCTCATCGCCCGCGAGATCGAACGCGTCGACTCGAGCTATCGCTCCACCATGAGCGTGCAGTCCTCGCTGGTGATGTATCCGATCTATGCCTTCGGCAGCGAAGCGCAGCGCCAGAAGTACCTGCCGAAGCTCGCCACCGGCGAGATGGTGGGCTGCTTCGGGCTCACCGAACCGGATCACGGCTCCGATCCGGGCAGCATGATCACGCGCGCACACAAGGTCGATGGCGGCTACCGCATCACCGGCGCCAAGATGTGGATCACGAACTCGCCCATCGCGGACATCGCCGTGGTCTGGGCGAAGAACGATGCCGGCGTCATCCGCGGTTTCATTCTCGAGCGCGGCATGAAGGGGCTTACCACCCCCAAGATCGAAGGCAAGTTCAGCCTGCGCGCGTCGATCACGGGCGAGCTGGTGATGGACGATGTCTTCGTGCCCGACGAGAACCTGTTGCCGGACGTGGAAGGTCTCAAGGGGCCGTTCTCGTGCCTCAACAAGGCGCGCTTCGGCATCTCCTGGGGAGCGATCGGCGCCGCGGAATTCTGTTGGCATGCCGCGCGCGAATACACGCTCGATCGCAAGCAGTTCGGCCGACCGCTCGCCGCCAACCAGCTCATCCAGTTGAAGCTCACCAACATGATGACCGAGATCACGCTCGCCCAGCAGTCGGTGCTGCGCGTGGGCCGGTTGATGGACGAAGGTCGTGCCTCGCCGGAGATGGTATCGCTCGTCAAGCGCAATTCGTGCGGCAAGGCGCTCGACATCGCACGCCTCGCACGCGACATGCACGGCGGCAACGGCGTCTCGGACGAATACCACGTGGTGCGGCACATGCTGAACCTGGAAGCGGTCAATACCTACGAAGGCACGCACGATGTCCACGCGCTGATTCTCGGGCGCGCACAGACCGGCATCCAGGCGTTCTCTGCCTAGTGGGGGCGCTCGACCACCTCAAGGTCCTCGATCTTTCGCGCGTCCTCGCCGGTCCCTGGTGCGGCCAGATCCTCGCCGACCTCGGCGCGGACGTGATCAAGGTGGAACGCCCCGGCGCCGGCGACGACACGCGCACCTGGGGTCCGCCCTGGATGAAGGACGAGGCCGGCGCCGATACGCGCGAAGCCGCCTACTTCATGTCCGCGAACCGCGGCAAGAAGTCGATCACGCTCGACATCTCGAAGCCGGCCGGGCAGGACATCGTGAAGCGCCTGGCGCAACGCGCCGACGTGCTGCTCGAGAACTACAAGGTGGGCGGGCTGCGCCAGTACGGGCTGGACTTCGCGAGTCTTTCCAAACTCAATCGGCGACTCATCTACTGTTCGGTCACGGGCTTCGGCCAGACCGGCCCCTATGCACCTCGCGCCGGCTACGACTTCATCATCCAGGGTCTCGGCGGACTGATGAGCATCACCGGCGAGCGCGACGATCTGCCCGGTGGCGGGCCACAGAAGGTCGGTGTCGCCGTGGCCGACCTGATGACCGGCATGTACGCGACCGTCGGGGTGCTCGCCGCCCTGGCGGAACGGGAGAAGAGCGGCCTCGGTCAACACGTCGACATGGCCCTGCTCGACACCCAGGTGGCCATGACCGCGAACATGGCGATGAACTACCTCGCCTCGGGCAGGCCGCCGGTGCGCGCCGGCAATGCACATCCGAACATCGTGCCGTATCAGACCTTCGCTGCGTCCGACGGCCACATCATCGTTGCGGTAGGCAACGACGGGCAGTTCGCGAAGCTGTGCGACATCGTCGAAGCACCCGAGCTTGCGAAGGACCCTCGCTTTGACACGAATCCCGCACGCGTGAAGCACCGGTCGATCCTCGTGCCGCTGCTGGCCGAGCGCATTGCCCGCAAGCCCATGCACTTCTGGAGCGAAGCGCTGGAGGCGGCTGGCGTGCCCTGCGGACCCATCAACGACCTCGCGCAGGTCTTCGACGATCCCCACGTACAGCATCGCGGCATGCGCATCGAGCTGCCCCACCCCACCGCCGGCAAGGTGCCGCTGGTGGCGAGTCCGATCAAGCTGTCGCGCACGCCGGTCGAGCATCGCACCGCGCCGCCCCTGCTGGGCCAGCACACCGACGAGGTGCTAGCTGGCATCGGTCTCGACGAGCAGGCAATCGCCGCCTTGCGCACGCAAGGCGTGGTCTGATCCGCAGCAGGACGATGGACGCGCGCTGGCGGATTCGCGCACCGGTCGCGCTGTACATCGCATGGTGCATCGGTGCATACACGCTGCTGCTGGCGTCGGACTGGCACTACGCTTGGCACGCCGGGTTGCATGGACTTGCGCTCTTCCTGCTGTGGAAGCCCGCCCTCCTGCGACCGCGCCGTTCCGCCCCCACGACCGTGCATCTGGTCCTGATCGGCACCGTCTACACGGCGTTCGTCGCCGAGCCGCTGGCGCTGCTCACACGCGGCGATCTGGATCCGAACCTGCTCGTCAACGGCTTCCTGTGGATCGGAAGCTACGCCGGTGCCTACCTCGCATGGGCCTGGCTGCTGACCCGCGGTCGGTGGCATCCGGTGACGCTCTTCTTCCTTTGCGGAACGCTGGCACTCTTCGACCACAGCCTGGCGCTCTGGAGGATGGCGCATGCAGGTGCCGTGCAGGATCTCCTGGTGTTCGCTCCGATGCTGCACCTCACCTACGCCTCGATGCTCGCCCCGGTCGTCATCGCCTATCGGACGGCGCTCCAGCGCAAGGACGTCGCGCCGCACATCGGTGTCGTCATCGCCGCGGTGCTGCTACCCGGGGTGCTGTTCCGCCTCGGCAGCCTCTGGATCCCCTTCGCCCGCGCGTTCGTGGGCGGATTCTGAGCCGCGTCAGAAGTACCGCAGCCAGGCGAGCTGCAAGACGCACAGCACGATCGCATCCCAGAAGATCACCTCGCCGGTCGAGAACCAGCGGCGCCGGCGATTCCATCGACTGAAGGCCCACCACACGATCACCGCAGCGATCAGCGGCACGAAGCCGAGCAGGCTCACGGCAGGCGCGCGCCGGTGACAGGGTCGAACCAGTGCAACGCACCCCGGGGAAAACGGACGTGGACGGTGTCGCCCGATTCCGCCGCGATGTCGTCCCCCGAACCGCGCACGATCAACGACCGGTCGCCGGCCCGCAGGAACCACAGGATGTCCGGCTCCACCGGCTCGCAGACGTCGAGCACCAGCGGGAACGCGCCTTCCGTTGCGGCAGGCACGATCTCGATCTGTTCCGGCCGGATGCCGAGCACGGCAGGACCCGCAGGCCGATCTTCCACCGGCACTGCCCATCCCGGCGCATGAAAGCGGCCGTCGCGCACTTCGCCGTCGAACGTGTTCATGGCCGGCCGGCCGATGAACTCCGCCACGAACCGGCTCGCGGGCTTGCGATAGATGTTGCGTGGCGCTTCGAATTGCTCGAGGCGACCATCGCGCAGCACCGCGATGCGGGTGCCGAGAGTCATCGCCTCTTCCTGGTCGTGGGTCACGAACACGAAGGTCTTGCTGAGGTCGCGATGCAGGCGCTTCAGCTCCGTCCGCAGCTGCAGGCGCAGCAGCGCATCGAGGTTGGACAACGGCTCGTCCATGAGACAGATCGCCGGCTCCCAGACCAGTGCCCGCGCGACCGCGACTCGCTGCGCCTGGCCGCCCGACAACTCCGCGGGCCGGCGATGGAGGTAAGGCTCGATGCGCAGCAGCGCGGCGATCGCCTGCACCTTCGAACGGATCGCATCGGCGGCGAACTTGCGCACACGCAGCGGGTACGCGATGTTCTCGAATACGGACTTGTGCGCGTACAGCGCGTAGTTCTGGAACACCATGCCCATGCCGCGCAGGCGCGGCGGCAAGGCCGTCACGTCGCGTCCGTCGATCTCGATGGTCCCGGCGCTCGGCACGTCGAGACCCGCCAGCATGCGGCAGGCCGTGGTCTTGCCCGAACCGGATGGTCCCAAAAGCACGATGAACTCACCCTGCTCGAACGCGAGGTCGAGGCCGTGCAACGCGACGGTACCGTCGGGAAACGTGCGGCGAATGCCGCGCAGCGCGACGCCCATCAGCCCTCGCCGGGCCGCCCCAAGAGGGCTGGCCCCCTCGGGGGGAGAGGCCGCAGGCCTATCGGGGGGGAAGTCACACTCCAGCCCTCGCCGGGCCGCCCCAAGAGGGCTGGCCCCCTCGGGGGGAAAGGCCGCAGGCCTATCGGGGGGGAAGTCACACTCCAGCCCTCGCCGGGCCGCCCCAAGAGGGCCGGCCCCCTGGGGGGAGGCGACCATCGGGAGCGTCGGGGGGGTCTCATCCTAGGCCTTCACGGCGCCGAAGGTGAGGCCGCGCACGAGATGGCGCTGCACCAGCATGGCGAACACGACGATGGGGAGTGTCGCGACCACGGCCACCGCGGCCACCTGCCCCCACAGCGTGCCGTGCGGGGTGACCAGTCCCGGGATACCCACGGTCAGCGGCCGGCCTTCGAACGCCGCCAGCAGGAAGGCGTACAGGAATTCGTTCCAGCTCAGGATGAAGCAGAGCACCGCGGTCGCCGCGAGACCGGGTGCCGCGAGCGGCAACACGACGCCCACGAAGGCACCGAGCCTCGAGCGGCCATCCATCTGGGCAGCCTCGTCGATCTCGCGCGGAATATCGGCGAAGAAGCCGCGCATCATCCACACCACCAGCGACAAGTTGAACGACGTGTGCGCGATGATCACGGCGTACAACGTGTCGATCATGCCCGCGGCGGTGAAGAACAGGAACAGCGGCACGGCGATGGAAATGGGCGGGGCCATGCGGGTGGTGAGGAAGAAGAAGAACAGATCCTCCCGCCCCGGAAAACGCTCCCGCGCGAACACGTAGGCTGCCGGTGCGCCGATCGCGAGCGACAGCAGCGTCGAGAACCCGGCGATCGAGAGCGAGTTCCACAGCAACGGCAGGTACTCCTTGCCGATGAAGACCGCCGGATAGTTGGCCCACGTGGGCGCGAACTGCCAGGTGGGTTGCGGCGACAGGATGTCGACCCGTGTCTTGAACGACGTCAGCAGCAACCACAGGTACGGCGTGACCGCGATCACGACGGCCACTGCCAGCACCGCCCACGCGAGACGCCGCCACGCGGGTGCTGCCGTCATGCCGCGACCCTTTGGCTGGAACGCTTCCAGTAGACGGCCTTGTAGAACACCGAGCAGAGGATCACCACGACCAGATAGACCATGAACGCCACGGCGGACCCGTAGCCGATGTCCCAGTTCTTGAAGTTGACGCGATAGGCGTAGATCGAGAGCAGCTCGCTCACCGTGCCCGGACCGCCGCCGGTCAGGATGAAGACCTTGTCGAACTCCTTGAACGCGTCGATGCCCCGCAGCAGCAGCACGAGCGCGATGATGGGTCGCATGAGCGGGAGCAGCACGTCGAAGAACTGCCGCCAGGGACCGGCGCCGTCCATGGTGGCGGCCTCGAACGGTTCGCGCGGCAGGCTCATGAGTCCGGCCAGCACCACCAATGTCACGAACGGGGTCCATTGCCAGACGTCGATGGCGACGATCGCCGGCATCACGAGATCCGGATCGGAGAAGATGGCCGCGTCGCGGCCGAGCAACCCGACGCTGCGCAGGTAGTGCGTGACCATGCCGAAGTCTCCCTGCAGCAGGAGCTTCCACAGCAACCCCACCGCCACGGGCGCCAGCATCATCGGCACGAGCAGCAGCGTGAGCAAGACGCGCGTGGAGCGCACGGTGCGATGAATCAACAGCGCGAGCGCGAAGCCCAGCACGAACTCGAGGCCTACGCTCGCCACGACGAACTGCAGCGTGCGCCCGAAGCTCGACCAGAAGATGTCGTCCTCGCGCATCAGCCGGCGGAAGTTGTCGAAGCCGATGAACGAACCGTGCTGGTCCGGGTTCGCGAAGGACAGGTCGGTGAACGCCGTCCACGTCATGTAGTAGAACGGCTCCACCAGGAAGATCACCACCAGCACCGCGGCCGGTGCCAGCAGGAACCAGGCAGTCCCCCGATCGAACAGCAGGCGACCGCGGGGGCTTACCGGCCGCAATGGCGCTCCCAGGTGTCCGTCACTTGACCGGATACTTGAGCGGCGCGCACTTGCCCAGGAGCTTGGAGATGTCCTTCGCGGACGTGTCGAGCGCGGCCTTGGCGGTCTTCTGACCCACCAGGAACGTGGAAATCTCGCGCACGAGGATGTCGGTCATCTCGCCCGATTGCGGCAGCGTGGCCTTCGGCTTGGCCACTTCGTTGGTCTGCATCGACGCCTTGGCATAGGCGAGTTTCTGGACTTCCTTCGAGGCATAGACGTCGGGGCGTGCACTCGCCCCGCCGTTGAGGTGCTGCTTCAGCTGCTGATCGTACGCCATCATCCACTGGATGAAGAGATACGCTGCCGCCTGATTCTTGCCGGCTGCAGGGACGAGGTAGCTCCAGCCTTCCACCTGGCCCACCTTGCCGCCCTTGCCCTGAGGCACGAGATCGAACGCCATCTTGCCGGCCACGGTGGACGCTTCCTTGTCCTCGGAGACTGCATAGGTGGCGTCGTTCCACATGATGAGCTCGAAGACCTTGCCCTGCTGCATGAGCGCCATCACGTCGTCCCAGAAGTAATTGAGCGTGTCGGGCGGCGAGAACTTGACGAGACTCTTGTAGTACTCGAGCGACTCGATCGCTTCCGGACTGTTGACGATGACAGGCCCGCATTCGGAGCCGGCCTTGACGTCGAGCACGTCGCCGCCGAAGGAGTAGAGGAAGTTGATCCACTCGTACCACAGCGCCTCGTGGCGCTTGCCTTGCAGGGCGGTGCCGTAGAGCCCCTGGTCCGGCCGCGTGAACCACTCGGCGAGGTCGCGATACTGCTTCCAGTCGCGCGCCGGTTGCAGCTCGTAGCCGTACTTCGCCTTGAACCCGGCCCGCTCCTTCGGATCGTTCAGCAGGTCGGCGCGATACCACGCGTACATGGTGAGCGCCGTGAAGGGAAAACCGTAGACCTTGCCCTGATACCAGGAGATCTCCTTCCACAGGCCGGGGTACAGCACCTTCGCGGGATCGAACGACGGATCGCGCAGCTTCGGATCGTCGAGGAACCGGTCGATCGCCTGCAGATGCTTGTTCGCGACGAACTTGCCCAGCTCGCGGTGGGGCTGGAGGATGAAATCGTAGCGGGCGCGCTTGCTGTTGAGATCGAGCATGACCTTGTTCACGGCCTCGGAGTGCTCGTACATCTCGATCTCGACCTTGATGCCGGTGCGCTTGGTGAACTCCGGCGCCATGGCCTTCATGGCCTCCAGCGGCGGCAGCGCCTCGCCGATGGTGCGCAGGGTGACGCCCTTGTAGGGCTTGGCTGCTTCCTCCAGCGTCCAGGCATGGGACTGTGGGACCTGCCACAACAGAATCCCGATTGCCAATCCGCGCAACCACCCGTCGATCCGTCCCATATCTGTACTCCCTCCCATGGAAAGAAAGCGTCGGCACGGGCTGTTCCGAGAGGCGCCGCGCACCGCGATCCTGTCATACCGGCTTGGAACTTGCAAAGCCATTTTGTGTGGGTTACAACATCGATCCAACCAACAGGCATGCCCGTTCGAGGCATGCCGGACCGGCCGGAGGAACCCGACGATGGACTTCATTTTCATGCTGACCCGGCACGACCGGACCATCGAGGACTGCCTCGAACTGTTCGACCTGATCCGGCCGCTCGGCCTGCGCCACGTCGGCTTCAAGGACATCGGCGTGAGCGAGAACGTGCTGCGCCGCTTGACGGACCGCATCCGCGCGAGCGGCGCCACGGTCTACATGGAAGTGGTCAGCACGTCGCCGGAAGCCTGCCTGAAATCCGCGGAGACGGCGCGCCGTATCGGTGTAGATTGCCTGCTCGGCGGCACCCAGGTGAAGGAGATTCGGGAGATCGTGGCAGGCACGAACATCGGTTACTACCCGTTTCCGGGCACACCGTTCGGACACCCCACGAAACTCGCCGGCAGTATCGAGGAAGTGGAACGCCAGTGCAGCGCCTTCATGGCGCAAGGGTGCGCCGGCGCCGACCTGCTCGCCTACCGCGCTACCGACGCCGATCCGGTCGAACTGGTGCGCGCGGCACGTCGCGGCCTGGGGACCGGCCGGCTGGTGGTCGCCGGCAGCATCGACACCATCGACCGAATGCGCGCGATCGCGGCAGCGGGTGCGGACGCCTTCACCATCGGTTCGGCCATCTTCTCCGGCACCTACAGCCCGCAGAAGGGATCGGTCATCTCACAGCTTGCCGACGTGATGGCCGACAGTGCCCGCCTGCGCCTCGAGCAGGCCGCCTGACGTGACGTTTCCCTTTGGAAGGCCTCGCGGCCTTCCCCGCTGAGAGGGCTGCGTGGCATTCGTCGGCGTCGACATCGGCA
The DNA here is from genome assembly GCA_019747905.1 of Burkholderiales bacterium. Classification (GTDB taxonomy): domain Bacteria; phylum Pseudomonadota; class Gammaproteobacteria; order Burkholderiales. The sequence continues at coordinate 7,603 of JAIEQG010000060.1, read as the reverse complement.
CCCAGAGTCTCAAGGCGATCGTCACCGACGATGCCCTGCACGTGATCGGCTCCGCCTCCATCGCCTATCGCCCGCACTTTCCGCAAGCGGGCTGGGCCGAACAGGATCCCAAGATCTGGATGGGTGCGATCGGCCTTGCGATCAAGCGCGCGCTCGCACAGGCAGGCATCAGACCGCGAGCGGTGCAGGCGCTCGGCATCGCCGGGCAGCTCGACGGCTGCATTCCCACCGACGCGTCGGGTGCAGCGCTGGCGCCCTGCATCGTGTGGATGGATCGCCGTGCAGAACTCGAGATCGCCGGCATCCCGTCCGCCCTCGTCAGGGAGCGCGCGGGCCTGGTGCTGGACGCGAGCCACATGGCGGCGAAGATCCGGTGGTTCGAGCGTCACGATGCGAACGCCTCCCGAGTGCGCACGTGGCACCAGCCCACGTCGTACCTGGTGGAACGCCTCACCGGCGAGCGGGTGTTCGATCACGGCATTGCGTCGACCACCATGCTCTACAACGTGCGAACCAAGACCTTCGATCCGCAACTGCTCGACGCCTTCGGCATCGATGCGTCGCGGCTGCCACGCATCGACGAGGCCGGCAACACGGCCGGCCGACTTCACGCCGACGGCGCGACCTTCACCAGTCTTCCCGCCGGAACACCCGTTGCAGTCGGCACCGGCGACGATTTTTCCAACCCGCTGGGGGCCGGAGTGCTCGATCCAGGCCGCCTCGCCTGTTCGCTCGGCACGGCCGAAGCACTCGGAGCGGTCTCAGACACGCCGGTCATCGACGACGGTGCGCTCGTGGAAACCCACGGCTGGTTCGGGGGCCGGTCCTACATCAGCAACCCGGGCTGGCTGTCCGGCGGCGCGGTCACATGGTTCTGCGACACGTTCTCGGTGGATTCGCCGCAGGCCATGTCACAGCTTGCCGCCACGGCGCCGATGGGCAGCGATGGCGTGACCTTCCTGCCCGCGCTGTCGGGTGCGATGGCACCGCGCTGGATCGCGAACGCGCGCGGGACCTTCCATGGCATGACCGCAAAGCACGGCAAGGCGGAACTCGCACGCGCCGTGCTGGAAGGCTGTGCCTGTGCCATGCGCGACGTGGCGGACCGGTTGCGCACGCTCGGTGTCCCGATCGAATCCATCCGGCTGGTGGGCGGTGGCGCCCGCAGCGCCGTATGGGCGGACATTCGCGCAACCCTCGCCAACTTGCCGGTGGAAACCAATTCGGTGACCGACACTTCGCCCCTGGGCGCCGCGGCCCTCGCCGCTCAGGCGGTCAACAGGGGAACCCTGGTGGCACCCGACGCCGGACCGTTCAGCGTGATCGAACCGCGCGCGGGAGATCGTGATGCTGCGGACAGCGCCTACGCGCGCTATCGCCGTCTGTTCGACGCGCTCGCACCGATGTACGGCGGATGAAACGGCCACCACTCTCCCAGAGGTCGCTGCCTCCAGGGGCGGCGCGTCAGCGTCTTGCAGCGGCCCTGCGACACCCACTGCCCAGTTCGTCGGGAGAGGGCCTGCGCGACCCGGCAGCACCGGCCGCAGACCCATCGCGATTGCAACCATCGCACTGACACCATGACGGAACGAGCTTACGACATCGTCATCGTCGGCGGCGGCATCAACGGCGCCGCCGTCGCCCGCGACGCTGCGGGACGAGGCTACCGCGTGCTGCTGGTGGAGCGCGACGACTACGCCGCCGCCACCTCTTCGGCCTCCTCGAAGCTCGTGCACGGCGGCATCCGTTACCTCGAGCATGCCGAGTTCCGCCTCGTGCGCGAGTCGCTGCACGAACGTGCCGTCCTGCTCTCGATCGCGCCGCACCTGGTCGCCCCGCTGCGCTTCCTGCTGCCCATCACCCGGTCACAACCACGCCCCGCATGGATGGTGAGCCTGGGGCTGACCTTGTACGACGTGCTCGCCGGCAGGCACCGCCTCGAAGGCACCGGACGGCTGACGCCCGCAGAGAGCGCCGGCCTGAGCGAGCTGAGGACCGAGGACACGACAGCAATCCTGCGCTATCCGGATTGCTGGACCGACGACGCGCGCCTGACTCTCTGCACGCTGCTCGACGCACGCCAACGCGGAGCGGACATCCGCAATCGCTGCGAGGCGATGGTCGTCGTCCCGATGGAAGCAGGCTATCGCGTCGAACTGCGCGATCGCGGCACGCGGACATTGGTGACCGCGCGCGCCGTGGTGAACGCGTCGGGGCCGTGGGCCGACCGGTTGCTCCAGCGCGTGGAGGGGCGAACGTCGTCCCCGGTACGCCTGCGCCTGGTACGTGGCAGTCACATCGTCGTCGCCGCACGCCCGGACAGCCGGCCCGAGGCCTACACGCTGCAGCACGACGATGGCCGCGTCGTCTTCGTCATCCCGTGGCTCGGTGGCCGGTTCCGCATCATCGGCACCACCGACATCTCCCATGATGCCGACCCGACCGCCGCGCGATGCACGGCCGAAGAACGCGATTACCTCATCGGCGTGCACAACCGCTACTTCCGCCGGCCGATCGCGGCAGCCGACGTGGTCTGGAGCTGGTCCGGCGTTCGCCCCCTGGTGGACGACGGTGCCGATCGACCATCGAAGGTCACCCGCGATTTCCGCTTGCAGACGGAAGCACGCGGCAAGGCTGCGTTGCTGACCGTCTTCGGCGGCAAACTGACGACGCACCGCGTGCTGGCGGAGCGCGTGCTGGCGGCACTGGAACCGACGTTGGGCTTTCGCCGGAAATCCTGGACCGCCTTCGAGCCGATCACCGGTGGGGATCTGCCGCTCGACCGCCACCCGGCGCTGGCCGCGAGCGGGCCCATGTATCTCGCCCCGGCACTGCGCTCGCGCTGGGTGGCCACCTATGGCAGCGTGGCGGCGGATCTGTTCGAAGCGGTGCGCCAGCGCCCAGCACTCGCGCGCGAGGTCGCACCCGGCATCTGCGAGGCCGAATTGAGGCACTCGTCCGCGCGCGAAGATGCCGTCACCGCCGAGGACTTCCTCTACCGCCGAACCAAGACGTTCATCGACCTGGATCCGACGGGCCGCAACGCCGTGCGCCGGTGGTTCGGCGAGCAGGATGAGGAGGCGGCCGCATGATCACCAGACCGGAGGCACAGCGCTGATGTCCAACAACCTCGAACGCCTGCTCGCAGGCCGGTTTCCCGACCCCGACGGCAGCGGCATGTTGTCGGTCCCCGTGAGCACGGTGGTGATCGGGACCGATCTCGGACGTTCCGCCGCCGCGCTGCTGGCACCTCTGAGGCTCGGAGCGCGGCTCGCCGTGCTGCACGACCCCGATACTCGTGCTGCCCTGGGAGCGGAAGTGGCGGCAGCCGCCATGGCATCCTTCGACGTGCAGGAAGTGGTGCTGCCACCCCATCCGAAGCCCGATGCCGATACCGTCGCCCTGGTGCGCAACGCGGCATCGGCCTGCGATGCGATCGTTGCCGTCGGCTCGGGCACCATCAACGATCTCGGCAAGTACGCCGCGCATCTTTCCGGCAAGCCGTACGTAGTGTTCGGAACCGCGCCATCCATGAACGGCTACACGTCGGTGAACGCCGCGATCACCGAACGAGGCCACAAGAAGACCCTCCCCGCCTCGGGAGCGGCAGGCGTGTTTCTCGACCTGGACGTGCTCGGCAAAGCGCCGCCGCGGCTCATCGCCGCCGGCTTCGGCGACTCGGCCTGCCGCACCACGGCGCAGGCCGACTGGCTGCTCGCGCATCTGCTGCTCGATCAGACCTACCGTCGCGCACCCTTCGCCTTGCTGGAGGAAGACGAACCGGCCATGTTCGCCCAGGCGGCGGGCCTGTGCCGCGGCGATCGCGCAGCCCTCGCCCTGCTCGCGCGCACCCTCGCCCTCTCCGGGTTCGGCATGGCGATCTGCGGCGGCTCCTATCCCGCAAGCCAGGCCGAGCACCTGATCAGCCACTACATCGACATGCTGGGCGAGCCCGGCTGGCCGGAGAGCTTTCACGGCGAGCACATCGCCGTCACGACTCTCACCATCGCGCGCCTGCAGGCACGACTCTTTGCGGCTGCGGAGAGTCCGACGCTGCGTCCGACGGGCGATACGCCGCAGGCTTTCACCGCTCACTTCGGCGAGGTGCTGGGACAGGAATGCTGGAAGGCGTTCGCACCGAAGAATTTCGACGCTGCCGCCATGGCCGGACTGGACGCACGGCTGCGACGCCAATGGCCCGAGATCCGCGCCGCCATTCGCGCTGTGCTGCTGCCGGTCGACTCGATCGAGGCGGCGCTCGCGGCGGTCAACGCCCCCATGACGCCGGAAGCCCTCGGCGTTCCGCGCCCGTTCTATCGCGCGGCTACGTTGCACGCGCGCCGCATCCGCGATCGCTACACGTGCCTCGATCTGGCCGCCGCTGCCGGCACCCTGCAGAGCTACGTCCACACCCTGTGAACACTCTCGAACCCTGGAACCGCTGTCCCCGCGCTGTGCGTGCCGCCGTGCATGCCGTCCTCACCGACATCGACGACACGCTCACCCACGAAGGCCGTCTGCCGGCGATCGCCTACGACGCGCTGGAACGCCTGCAGCACGCCGGCTTCCTCGTGATTCCGGTCACCGGACGGCCTGCGGGATGGTGCGATCTGATCGCCCGGCAGTGGCCGGTGGATGCCGTCGTGGGCGAGAACGGCGCGTTCTACTTCCGCTACGAGCCCGCAACGAAGCGCATGATCCGCCGCTACGCCAAAGACGACGGCCAACGGCGCATCGCCCGCGACCGCCTGGACGAGATCCAGCGGGCGGTGCTCGCCGAGATACCCGGCGCGGCCGTCGCGTCGGATCAGGCGTATCGCGAAGCCGATCTCGCCATCGATTTTCGCGAGGACGTGCCGCCCCTGCCGCGCACGGCCGTGGACGGTATCATCGCCATCTTCGAGCGCTACGGGGCGACGGCCAAGGTCTCGTCGATCCACGTGAACGGCTGGTTCGGCGGTTACGACAAGCTTTCCACCTCGCAGGCGCTGTTCAGGGAAGCGTTCGGACGCGACCTCGGCGAGGCCCGCGAGGCCGTGGTCTTCGTCGGCGATTCGCCCAACGACGCGCCGATGTTCGGCTACTTTCCGAACGCGGTCGGCGTCGCGAACGTGCGCGATGCCCTGGACGGCATGACGGCACACCCGCGCTGGATCACCGAAGGACGCTCGGCGCGTGGCTTTGCCGAAGTGGCCGATGCGCTGATCGAAGCCAAGGGGCAGGAGCACCGTTCGTGAACAAGAAGGACCGCCACTCGCTGATCGTCTCGGAAGTGCGCTCCAGCGCGGCCATCCGCGTGTCCGAACTCGCGCAGCGCATCGGGGTCTCGGGCGAGACGATCCGTCGCGATCTCGCGGAACTGGTCGATGCCGGGCTGGTAAGCCGCACCTACGGCGGTGCGACGCTGGCACCCTTCGTTGCCGAGCCGAGTGTCGGCGAACGCGATCGCACGCTCGTCGCGGAGCGCTTCCGGATCGCAGCGGCCGCGGCGCAGGAGGTCGAGAACGGTCAACTCGTCACGCTCGACGGCGGCTCCACCACGCGTGCGGTGGCACGCCATCTCGCACAACTGCGGCGCGACCTCACCATCATCACCAACAGCCTCGGTGTCGCTATCGCGGCCGGGGCCAACCCCACGTTTCGCGTGCTGCTGTGTCCCGGTCGCTATCACGCCGGCGAAGGCAGCGTGTTCGGCGAGGACACCACCGAATATCTCGCGCGCTTTCACGCCCATGTCGCGATCATCGGCGCGAGCGGCCTGACGGGCGAAGGTCCGAGCGAGGCGGTACCTGGCGCTGCCGCGGTCAAGCGGGCCATGCTGCGTCGCGCTGCTGCCACCGTGCTGGTGCTCGATCAGAGCAAGTTCGAGCGTACCTCAGTGGAAACGGTATGCGATTTCTCGGCGCTGGGCACGATCGTCACGGATGCACCGCTGCCGGAGTTGCTGGCGCGGGCAGCGGCAGAGGGAGGGACTCGGGTCGTCGTGGCATGAAGCGAGGTTCACCCCGATAGGCCTGCGGGTCTGTTGCCCTGCCACGGTCCTGCCGCACTAGAATGCCTCGACGTGATTGCCCGCGCGTCGATACGAGGCGCCCGCGCCATGGCGACCCCGACGGAGGAGAGATATGCACATCAAACTGAACCGCACGGTTGCTGCATTCAGCCTCGGCCTTTGGCTTGGCAGCATGTCATGGGTCGCTGCCGCGGCAGACACAGCGGAAGGCGAGGCCATCGTGAAGGCGCGCTGCACGAGCTGCCACAACCTCGAGAAGCTCAAGGTCTACGCGTCGCGCTCGCCCGAAGACAAGCGCGTCGCAAAATGGGAGAAGTTCCTTCCCAGCCACAATCTCCCCAAGGCCGAGGAACGGGCCGCGGTGATTGCGTGGCTCGTCGAGTTCACCAAGACGCCATAGGTTGTATGGTTCCTGGATGACAAGCGCACGGGCCCTCGATGCCACCCTGTGCGGTAGGTAGCACGGGGCCTTCACACCCTTCAGCGCGGGCCCGCTCTTCAACAGGCCCTAGATGCAACGGCCCCCACCCACCTCTCGATCGTGGATCGGGAGGCCCGTGCGCCCCGCCCACTACGGTGAATTGCACTGGAGGGCCCGTGCGCCCCAGCTGCGCTGGCCGCAAGGCCAGTCACGTTCCGACGCACCTCAGCTGCGCTGGCCGCGGGGCCAGTCGCTATATGCACCGCCCACCATCCACCTCGAGGCAGGCCCCGGTGATGAACTCGGCTTCGTCGGAGGCGAGATAGAGCGCTGCGTTGGCGATGTCGAGCGGGCGCGACAGGCGACCCAGTGGAATCGATGCGACGAACTTCGCACGGATCTCCGGCGTGTCCTGCCCCATGAACTCGGGCAGCATGCCGGTCTCGCCGGCCACAGGGTTGATGATGTTCACGCGGATTCGGTCCGGTGCCAATTCGCCGGCCATGGATCGGCTGGTCATGATCACCGCCCCCTTGGAACCGTTGTACCAGGTCAATCCCGGCCGCGGGCGGATACCTGCGGTGGACGCTATGTTGATGAACACGCCGCCACCGAGCGAACGGAAGTGCGGCACACAATGCCTGGCACTGAAGAAGAGGCTCTTCACGTTGACCGCATAGATGCGGTCGAATACGTCTTCCGGGACATCCAGCAGCGGCTGGTTGCGATGTGTGATGCCGGCGTTGTTGACCACGATGTGAAGGCCGCCGAAAGCGTCCTTGGTGGTTTTCACGAGGACAGCCCAGTCGGAGTCCTTCGAAACGTCGGCATGAACGAAGCGCACCTTGCCGCCGGCCGCTGCGATCTCGCCGGCGACGCGCTTCCCGCCTTCGTCATTGATGTCCGCAGCAACGACGGCGCAACCTTCCTGTGCGAACCGCTTGGCTATCCCCTCGCCGAACCCGGAGCCGGCGCCGGTCACGATCGCGATCTTGTTCTCGAGTCTCATCTTCTCCCCGTACAAAAGACAGCGGGAGCCCCGAAGGCTCCCGCACGATCGCCTTTCCCCACGGACACCCTCAGTTGCAGACGGTCTGCGTCGCCGACTTGTCGAGGGTCTTGATGCCCACCGTCTCGAGCGCCACGTCGTGGCGCACCGCAGTCATTTC
>JAIEQG010000088.1 GCA_019747905.1 Burkholderiales bacterium | reverse complement strand
CCAGCGATCGAGCAAGCAGCGTGCATCCCTTCCCCCCGCCTATAATCGCGACCGAGTACCGGGCAGTTCACACGGGCAGGACGGATTCCACGCGGGATCCGTGGTCGAAACATCGGGCACCATGATTCCGCCATCCTTCATCCAGGATCTGCTGTCCCGCGTCGACATCGTCGACGTGGTCGAGTCGGCGGTGCAGCTCAAGCGAGCCGGCGCGAACTACTCCGCCTGCTGCCCGTTCCACACCGAGAAGACACCCTCGTTCACGGTGAGCCCGTCGAAGCAGTTCTACCACTGCTTCGGTTGCGGCGCGCACGGCACCGCGATCAGCTTCCTGATGGAATACCACGGGCTGGGCTTCATCGACGCGGTGAAGGACCTGGCCGCCCGCGCCGGCATGACCGTGCCCGAACCCGATCCGGCGTTCCGCCGCCAGGCCGACACCCCCGCCGGGCCTGACCTGACCGAGCTGCTTGCCGATGCGGCCAAATACTACAAGGAGCAACTGAAGCGCTCCGAGGTGGCTATTCGGTATCTCAAGGGCCGCGGCCTCACCGGCGAGATCGCCGCGCGCTTCGGCCTGGGCTACGCCCCCGACGGCTGGCAGAACCTCGAAGCGGTCTTCGAGAACTACGCCGACAAGGCGCTGGTGGAGGCCGGCCTCGTCATCCATAACGAAGAGGGACGCCGCTACGACCGCTTCCGTGACCGCATCATGTTCCCGATCGTGAACCCGCGCGGCGACATCATCGGTTTCGGTGGCCGCGTGCTCGGTCAGGGCGAGCCCAAATACCTCAACTCGCCGGAAACGCCGGTGTTCGAGAAGGGCCGTGAACTCTACGGCCTGTTCCAGGCGCGCCAGGCGATCCGGGCCGCAGGCCGGGTGCTGGTGGTCGAAGGCTACATGGACGTGGTCGCGCTGGCCCAGCACGGGGTCGAGTACGCGGTCGCGACCCTCGGCACCGCCACCACACCCGTGCACGTCCAGAAACTGCTGCGCCAGACCGACGAAGTGGTGTTCGCGTTCGACGGCGACAAGGCGGGCCGCAAGGCTGCCTGGCGAGCGCTCGAGCAAAGCCTGGCCTCGCTCGCCGACGGTAAACAGGTGCGCTTCCTGTTCCTCCCCGAGGGCGAGGACCCCGACTCCTACATCCGTGCGCAGGGCAAGGACGCCTTCGAAGCCCTGGTCGCCGGCGCCGAGCCGCTGTCGCGCTATCTGCTGGACGAACTGCAATCGGGTGTCGATATGGCCACACCCGAGGGCCGGGCCGCCTTCCTCAAGCAGGCCGAGGGCCTTGTAAAGCAGATCACGGCCCGCAATCTGGGTCTGGCGATGCGCGATGCCATCGCTCGGGCGGCCGGACTCACCCTTGACCGGCTGGACGAGCAGTTCGGTATCCCCCGTGCCCCTGCGCCCGGCCGACCGGCCCCGGCGCGGCCGACGCTGCCGCGGGGTGTCGCGGGCCAGCAACCGGAGGACGTCGTGCTGCGCGGCCTGATGGCCAAGCCCGACCTGCACCCGCTGTGTGCGCAAGCCCTGGAATTCCTGCCGGCCTCCCCGATGGCAGCCCTGGCCGGGAGCCTGGTCGCGGCGCTGCGCGAGGGTGTCGTCGAACCGACCAGTCCGGCCGTTGCTGTGTATCTGGAAGCCGCCGGCGAGGCGGACCTGGTCCGAAAGGTCCAGACGAAGTGCATGGAGCTCGAGCACGGCTACTCGTACGACTACGAGCAAGAGCTTAGAGATCAGATAGTTAAACTCAAGGCCAGCGCCGAGGCGGAACGCCGTTGGTCGGCTATTCAAGGGAAACTCAGCGCCAGCCAGTTGTCCGAACAGGAACAGACCCTGTTCCGGCAGGGGCCCGGCGGGGCTTCCCGGGCGCCGGTCTAGGCGGCTGGAAACTGGCGGCCGAACCCCAAGTTAAGTTAACATTTCAGGCTTTTCTCCAAATAACCTCTTCGGGAATCCTATGGTGATGAAGGTTACGGGCAGATTGAAGGTCCTGTCGCGCGACAAGGACGCAAACGGCAAGGGGCGTGACAAGGACGGCAAGGGGCGTGCGGTTGCACCCGAACTGACCGGCGCCGATGCGGAGGCGCGCCGCACGCGACTCAAGAACCTGATCGTTCTGGGCAAGGAGCGCGGCTACCTCACCTATGCGGAGGTGAACGACCACCTGCCGGACGACATGCTGGACGCGGAGCAGATCGAAAGCGTCATCAGCATGATCAACGACATGGGCATCCAGGTGTACGACGAGGCACCGGACGCCGAAACGCTGCTCATGTCCGACGCCACGCCGGCCACCCCGGACGAGGACGCCGCGGAAGAAGCCGAGGCTGCCGTCTCGACCCTCGATTCCGAATTCGGCCGCACCACCGACCCGGTGCGCATGTACATGCGCGAGATGGGTTCGGTCGAACTGCTGACGCGCGAGGGCGAAATCGAGATCGCCAAGCGCATCGAGGACGGTCTGAAGCACATGATCCAGGCGATCTCGGCGTGTCCGACGACCATCGCCGAGATCCTGGCGCTCGCCGACAAGGTGGAGAAGGACGAACTGCGCATCGACGAAGTGGTCGACGGCCTGCTCGACCCGAACGCCGAGGAGATCCTCGAAGAGGCCGTGGCCGAGGAGAACATGCAGGAAGACCTCGCCGGCGAGGACGAGGAAGAAGACGACGGTGGCGCCGCGCAGACCGCGAGCCTGCTGCAACTGAAGTTGGCAGCGATGGAGCGCTTCGCGATCATCAACGGCCTGTACGTGAAGATGATCAAGGCGCTGCAGCGCCAGGGCTCGAAGAGCCGCCCGTATCTCAAGAGCCAGTCCGACATCTCGAACGAGCTCATGATGATCCGCTTCTCCGCGAAGCAGATCGAGGCGCTCTGCGACAGTGTCCGCAAGATGGTCGACAACGTGCGCTCGCACGAACGCGCCATCATGGAGCTGTGCGTCGAGAAGGCCGGCATGCCGCGCTCGCACTTCATCAAGAACTTCCCCGGCAGCGAGGAAGATCTCGAGTGGGTGGGCCGCGAGGCCGTCGCGCGCCGCCCCTATAGCGAAGCGCTCTCGCGCTACGCGCCCGCGATCCTCGAGCAGCAGCAGAAGCTGATCGACCTGCAGAAGCGCATCGGCATTTCCATCAAGGACCTCAAGGACATCTCCAAGCAGATGTCCACGGGCGAGGCGAAGGCGCGCCGCGCCAAGCGCGAGATGACCGAGGCCAACCTGCGCCTCGTGATTTCCATCGCGAAGAAGTACACCAACCGCGGCCTGCAGTTCCTCGACCTGATCCAGGAAGGCAACATCGGCCTGATGAAGGCGGTGGACAAGTTCGAATACCGCCGCGGCTACAAATTCTCGACCTACGCCACGTGGTGGATCCGGCAGGCCATCACCCGGTCCATCGCCGACCAGGCGCGCACCATCCGCATCCCGGTGCACATGATCGAGACCATCAACAAGATGAACCGCATCAGCCGCCAGATCCTGCAGGAGACCGGTCAGGAACCCGATCCGGCCACCTTGGCGGTCAAGATGGACATGCCCGAAGAGAAGATCCGCAAGATCCTGAAGATTTCCAAGGAGCCCATCTCCATGGAAACCCCGATCGGCGACGACGACGACTCCCATCTGGGCGATTTCATCGAAGACCAGGCCACCCTGGCTCCGGTGGAAGCAGCGGTCTACACCAGTCTCCGAGAAGCGACGAAGGAAGTGCTGGATACCCTTACCCCGCGTGAGGCCAAGGTGTTGCGGATGCGTTTCGGCATCGAGATGAACACCGACCACACGCTGGAAGAGGTGGGCAAGCAGTTCGACGTGACGCGGGAGCGGATCCGGCAAATAGAAGCCAAAGCGCTGCGCAAGCTGCGCCACCCGAGCCGGTCCGAGCGCCTGCGCAGCTTCCTGGACGGCTGACGGATCCGGCCCCGCTCGAGGGAGGCCTGGGTCACCGGGCTTCCCTGGCGGTCCTGCTCAAGGGGCGCCTGACGCCCACAGACGACGCCCCGGCCTTGGCCGGGGCGTCGTCGCTCATGCCGTTGGCGTTATTCAATATGAGCCGTTCGTGCATCCAATTGTGACAATCGGCGCGTACCATGGGCTGCGCACACCTCCGCAGACCCGTTGCCGGAGGCCCTGCACACAACCCGATCACTTCTGGAGAATTTCAATGCGCAACCAAATAGCAGCACTGATCCTGATCTCGTCGGCGTTCGCGCTCGGCGTCGGGTCGAGTTTCGCCGCCGAGGGCGATGCCGTGAAGGAGGGCAAGAAGGCCGACTACGGCCGTTCCGCCGAAGGTGATGCCGTCAAATCCGGCAAGAAGTCGGAATTCGGCCGCGAAGCCGAAGGTGACGCTGTCAAATCGGGCAAGAAGTCCGAATTCGGTCGTTCGGCCGAGGGCGATGCCGTCAAGTCGGGCAAGAAGTCCGAATTCGGCCGTTCGGCCGAGGGCGATGCCGTCAAGTCGGGCAAGAAGTCCGAGTTCGGTCGCGAAGCCGAAGGCGACGCCGTGAAGTCGGGCAAGAAGTCCGAGTTCGGTCGTGCCGCCGAGGGCGATGCGGTCAAGTCCGGCAAGAAGTCCGAGTTCGGTCGCGAAGCCGAGGGTGACGCCGTGAAGACCGGCAAGAAGGCCGAGCACGGCCGTGCCGCCGAAGGCGATGCCGTCAAGTCGGGCAAGAAGTCGGAGTTCGGTCGCGAAGCCGAAGGCGACGCCGTGAAGACCGGCAAGAAGGCCGAGCATGGGCGTGCCGCCGAAGGCGATGCGATCAAGTCCGGCAAGAAGTCCGAGTTCGGCCGTGAAGCCGAAGGCGACGCTGTGAAGACCGGCAAAAAAGCCGAGCACGGCCGTGCCGCTGAAGGCGATGCGATCAAGTCGGGCAAGAAGTCCGAGTTCGGCCGCGAGGCCGAAGGCGACGCCGTCAAGTCCGGCAAGAAGTCGGAGTTCGGTCGCGAAGCCGAAACCAAGGCCGCTGCGGCAACCAAGTAACCGTCGCAAATCGCAGTCGAGAACGGGGCGAGATTCGCCCCGTTTTCACTCCCGCCGTCCATCGGCACGCACCGCCTGTCGAGGTCCATCATGAGACGTCTCCTGACTGCGTTGTCCTTCGCCCTGTCCACGTTCGTTCCGGCCGCGTTCGCGATGAACGCGAGCGACGTGGCCACGTGTCCGCCGGCCATGGAGCGGAAGAGCGAGACGATCTCGGGGCTGTTCAAGATCCACGTGGCCTGCGACCAGGTCTTCTTCGAGATCCCGACGTCCGTGCTCGGCAAGGATCTGCTGGTCACCACCGAATTCGCCGCGGTCTCGGTCAGCACGGAGGAAGCAGCGCCGGGTGAGGTGGTCTACAACGGTCTGCTGCGGTTCGTCCGTCGCGGCAATCGCGTCTTCCTGGAGCGCGTCCAGTACGACATCTGGGCCTCCATGGCACCCAATCTGCAACGGGGTGTCGAGGCTGCCCAGCTCGGCACCGTCATCAAGACCTTCGAGGTCAAGTACGAAGGCGACGACGGCGCGCCGGTGATCGAGATGACGACCCTGTTCGTGACGGAGGTGCCGGACGGCTTCGGTCAGCAGTACCGCTCCCAGTTTCGCGTATCCACGGTGGACCCGAAGCGGTCCTACATCGCGCGGGTGAAGGCATTCCCGGAGAACGTGAGCGTACGGTTCTACCAGACCTGGGTGCCCGATCAGTCCGAGCGCCTGCGCGATCCGGACGAGGTGCGCGACCTGGGCTTCATGTTCCACACCAACATCCTCTTGCTGCCCGAGAAGCCGATGCGCCCGCGCTACTACGACGAACGCGTGGGTTACTTCCCGGTGCGCTTCCGTGACTACGGCACCGGCGATCACGGTGGCGTGAACCGCGCGTTCATCCAGCGCTTCCGGCTCGAGAAGAAGGAACCGACCGCCACGCTCTCCGATCCGGTCAAGCCGATCGTCTTCTACATCAGCCGCGAAGTGCCGTCGCGCTGGGTGCCGTATCTCAAGAAGGCGGTCGAGAACTGGAACGTCGTCTTCGAGGCGGCGGGTTTCCGCAACGCGCTGATCGTGCGCGACGCACCGGGCGACGAAGAGGATCCGAACTGGGATCCGGAAGATCTGCGCTACAACGTTATCCGCTGGACGCCGAGCGGCCGTCAGAACGCATCGGGTCCGGCCGTGGTGGATCCGCGCAGCGGTGAAGTGATCGCATCCCACACCATCTTCTGGCACGACATCCTGAAGCTGCTCGAGACCTGGTACGTGACGCAGGTGAGCCCGCTCGATCCGCGCGCGCGCACCGTGCCGATCCCCGATGACCTGATGGGCGAACTGCTGAGCTACGTGGCGACCCACGAGATCGGTCATGCGCTCGGCCTGCGCCACAACTTCAAGGCGCACGCCGCCTACACCGTCGAGCAGCTGCGCAACCCCGAGTGGACCCGCAAGTGGGGCACGGCCTCTTCGATCATGGCGTACTCGCGCTTCAACTACGTGGCCCAGCCGGGCGACGACGCCGGTCTGTTCCCGCGCTTCGGCCCCTACGACTACTTCGCGATCCAGTGGGGCTACGCGCCGGTCGGTGCCGAGATGTGCACCGACGACGAATGGGCCGCGCTCGACGAACTGGCCGCGCGCCAGATCGAGGACCCGATGCTGCGCTTCGGCGGCGAGGACGTCGCGGCCGAGTACGACCCGAACGTGAACACGCAGGTGCTGGGCTCCGATCCCATCGCCGCGACGACGCTCGGATTGAGGAACATCGATCGCGTCGCCAAGCTGCTCGTGCCGGCCACGAACCGTCTGGGCAGCGACTACAGCCGTCTGGGCGAACTTTACGAGGCGCTCGTGAAGAAGCGCGACAACGAACTCGGTGCCGTGGCCAAGCTGGTGGGCGGCGTCGAGGAGATGCGCTACCAGGGCGGCCGCGGTGGACCGCCGTTCAAGCCGGTGCTGCCCGAGCGGCAGAAGGCCGCGGTGAAGTTTCTGGTCGACAACGCGTTCACCCCGCCCGCCGCACTGCTGGACAAGGATCTCGTGCTGCGCATCACGCCCACGCGCACGCAGGACCCGCTGCAGGGCTCGAACATCCAGCTCCTGTCGCAACTGCTGCGCACCGGCACGTTCCTGCGCATGGCCGAGGCCAAGGCCTACTGGTCGGACAAACCGTCCTACATCGGCCTCGACCTCTTGCGGGATCTGAACAACGGCTTGTTCAAGGAACTCGATGCGCCCTCTCCGAGGATCGACCTGTATCGCCGCACTCTGCAGCGCAACTACGTGAAGCGCCTCAAGGTGGTGACCGGAGACTTTCGCAATCCGAACGAGTCGTCCTCCCGCAGCGCCGAAGCCGACGAGCGCGACCGCGGCAGCATCTTGCGCAGCAAGAAGCGCGGCCGCGACGCGGTCTCCATCGCGCAGTTCAACTCGAGTCTTGCCGAAACGGCCCACACCTACTCGCAGATCGTCGGTGCTTCCAGCGAGTTCCGCGCGGCGCTGAGGGAGGGCGTGAACCATCTTGGCCGCAAGATCCAGGACCGCATGAAGCTGGTCAAGGATCCGGAGACCCTCGCGCACCTGCGTGATCTCGAGGACGAACTCGCGCGGATGTTCTGACCGAGCGGGGCAAGCGTGCGGGCCGCGGTAGAATGCGCGGCCGCTCGACGGGCCTCTAGCTCATGATGGTTAGAGCAGTGGACTCATAATCCATTGGTGCCGGGTTCGACTCCCGGGGGGCCCACCAGACAAGTCGCTGCCCCCACCCTGGCCCTCCCCCGGCGAAGCCGAGGGAGGGGATGCGCTGCACAGGGACGCGTGACTCCGGCAACCGCAGGCACTCCTTCCCCCATCGCAGGTGGGGGAAGGTCGGGATGGGGGCAGCGCGCGCAGGAAATCAAACGCCGTCGCGCGCCCGCCGCAGCGCCTCGATGTCGAACTTCACCATCTGCAGCATGGCCTCGGTCACGCGCTTAGCGCGCGCACTGTCCGGATCGGTCATCCACTCACCGAGCACTGTCGGCACGATCTGCCAGCACAGCCCATAGCGGTCCTTCAGCCACCCGCACTGCTCCGCATGACCGCCCGCGAGCAGTGCGTTCCAGAAATGATCGACTTCCGCCTGCGTATCGCAGTTCACGATGAACGACACCGCATGGTTGAACGGGTCGAGCGGACCGGCGCTGATCGCCATGAAGGCTTGGCCTGAGAGCGTGAACTCCACCACGGCCACCGAGCCCGGCGGTCCCGACGGCGTCTCCGCGGCCAAGGTCGTGACGCGATCCACGCTCGAGTCCGGAAAGATCGACGCGTAGAACCGGGCCGCCTCCTCGGCCTCCTTGACGTACCAAAGGTGCGGGATGATCTTCTGCATGCCTCTTACTCCTCTCATTGGTCGAACGACACGGGCTTGGCTTCGCCGTTGATCAGCCAGCAGGTCCCGAACCGGTCCGTCGCCGAGCCGAAGATCTTCGCCCAGAACGATTCTTCGAGCGGCATGTCCACCGAGCCGCCGGCGGACAGATCGCTGAACACTTTCGTCGCTTCGGCCACGGTAGGGTAGGTGAGAGCGAGCCCGAACCCCTTCCTCCCCTCGTAGGGCATGCCCGGCATGGCATCGCTCGCCATCAGCATGCCGCCGCCGGGCAGAGTGAGGCAGGCGTGCAGCACCCGGTCGGCCGTGCCGGGCGGCATGTTGCCGGCCAACGGCGAGTTGCCGTTGGTCATGACGTCGAGCTTGCCGCCCAGGGTGCGCTGGTAGAAGCGCATGGCCTCGGCGCAGTCGCCGTCGAAAGTGAGATAGGCGATGGGGTCGGACATGATGGTCTCCTCCGTTGGGGTTGGACGTGTGCGGCAAATCGGATTCCGCACCCTGACGACGAACGAGCCACACCGTTTTCGACACGTTCGCTCCGGATCGACCGGATGGCCAGCGGCGGCCGTGTTCGGCAGACAAAGTCGGGCTGGCGTTCAGCATCCGCTCGGGCGCGCCGTGCGTGTCGAAAGCGACAAGCCTCGTTCGTCGTTGGCATGAGCAACCGGAGTTTCCACGCACTTCCAGGCCCGCCAGAGGAAACGTCTTCATGTTCGACCCCATCGCCTATCCCGCTTTCGTCCACAACGACGCCGACCCCGTGCACCTCCATGAACGCACCGGCGTCCGGCAGAATGCGGGTTTGCCCGCACGTCGAGGTGCGAAGTGACCACCGCCGCCGCCACACCAGCCAAGGCCACGCGCCGCGAATGGATCGGTCTCGCGGTCATCGCGCTGCCGTGCCTCGTGTACGCCATGGACCTCACGGTGCTCAACCTGGCCCTGCCCGCCATCAGTGCGGACCTGCGGCCCGGCGGGGCGCAGCTGCTGTGGATCATCGACATCTACGGCTTCATGGTGGCGGGGTTCCTCATCACCATGGGCACGCTCGGCGATCGGATCGGGCGACGCAAGCTGCTGCTGATCGGCGGGGCTGCATTCGGCATCGCGTCGCTGATCGCAGCCTTCTCGCGCAGCGCGGAGATGCTGATCGCCATGCGGGCGCTGCTCGGCATCGCGGGGGCGACACTGGCGCCCTCGACGATGTCGCTCATCCGCAACATGTTTCACGACGATGAGGAGCGCCAGTTCGCCATCGGTGTCTGGATCTCCAGCTATTCGGTGGGCGGTGCCATCGGACCGCTGGTCGGAGGCGTGCTCCTGCAGTACTTCCGCTGGGGCTCGGTATTCCTGGTCGCCGTGCCCGTGATGGCGTTGCTGCTGGTGGTGGGGCCGCGCCTGCTGCCCGAATATCGCGACCCGAACGCCGGTCGCGTCGATCTCGCGAGCGTCGTGTTGTCGCTGGCTGCAGTGCTGTGCGCCGTCTACGGCCTCAAGCAGATCGCCGAGGACGGCTGGCAGTTGGGCCCGATCGCCTGCGTGATCGTCGGTGTTGCACTCGGTGCACTGTTCGCGCGGCGCCAGCTGCATCTCGAGTACCCGCTGCTCGACCTCACGCTGTTCCGGCGCCCGGCGTTCTGTGCCGCCATTGCCGCCTACGGGCTCTCGTCGCTGGCGATGTTCGGCGTCTACATCTTCATCACGCAGTACCTGCAGCTCGTGCTGGGTCTCACGCCGCTGCAGGCGGGGCTCGCCACCGTGCCATGGGCGCTCGCGTTCGTGGTCGGTTCGCTGTTCGCACCGCGCTTGGTGCGCTGGTTCTCGGCCGCATCGGTGATCGTCGGTGGCCTGGTTGTGGCGGCTGCGGGCTTCCTCATACTGCTCCTGACCGACGGTTCGCACGGACTCCTGGCGCTCGTCGCCGGGACCGTCGTGATGAGCCTGGGCATGGCGCCTGTCTTCACCATCGGCAACGAACTCATCATCACTTCCGCGCCACCGGAACGCGCGGGTGCGGCCTCGGCCATCTCCGAAACCAGTTCGGAGTTCAGCGGCGCCCTGGGCATCGCCGTCTTCGGCAGCATCGGGCTCCTGTTCTATCGAACGGCGCTCGTGTCCTCGATTCCGCCGGACACTCCGGCCGCCATCGTCCGCGAGGCCATCGCGACTCTCGGCGGCGCACTCGCGGCGGCACTCACGCTGCCCGAACCGCTGGGCGATCTGCTGCTCATCGCTGCGAAGGCATCGTTCATCGACGCACTGCATCTCACCGCCGCGGTGGGGGCAGGGGTACTGCTGCTCGCCAGCCTGACCTCGGCCTACATCCTGCGCCGGGATCTTGCCACTTCCAGCAGCGGAGGTTGATCGCTACTCAGCGTCGCTCCGGCGGGATGGTGCGGATTGCAGCGGCAAATCGCTCGTGCGCTTCACGGTCCACCGGGCGATGCTTGACCTTGGTGCTCGCCGGATCCTTGCCGAGGTAGTTGTCGCCCTTCCAGTTGCGCGACGGGCGGATCGGCCGTGGCACGAAACCGCCGCCGCAGTTGGGGCAGACGTTGCCGAGTACCGCATCGACGCAATCGGCGCAGAACGTGCACTCGTAGGAGCAGATGCGGGCGTCGGGTGAGTCGGGTGGAAGGGCCTTGTTGCAGTGTTCGCAGGTGGGGCGTAGTTCCAGCATGAGGCGTCTCCTGCGGGCCGCGAGATTGCCCGCTGCAGCCGTCAGCATGGCATTTTCACCGGCGTCCGGCGAGACGCCGGTGCTACACCCGCGTGTCGTTGCCCATGGCGTTGCCATCCCGGCGGGCCGGGTCGGCCGCGACGATGAGCCCGGTGTCGACCCACTGCCGGAGCCAGGCCGCGACCTGTGCCGCAGCCTGATCCGCATCGAGTAGCGCACCGACATGGGCGCAGATCTCGGGAAAGCTCGCGCCCGCGATGGCTGCGTCCAAGGCCGTAGCTTCGACGTCGTGCACCGAGCGGAAATGCGTGTCGTGGTCGCGACGCCACACGAGCCACTCGGTCGGCGCGTCGAGGGTGATCGCTGCCGGGAGCGGCTGGTCGCGATCGGCCGCCATGCGCAGGGCCGGCGCATTGGTCGTCAGCGACAGCCTTCGAACGGCGGGATGGAATTCGAACGCGACCTCGGCCCAGGCAGCGGGTGCCAGATCTGCAAGGTCCTCGAAGCGCCTCGGGACAGCGTCTGCCGCGTCGAAGGCAGACACCAGGGCCCAATCGAGCTGTGCGATCTCGGCGAGAACCGGCTGCCGGGCGTATGGCGCCGTGCAGCGCAGGAAATCGGCGAAGTCCGTTCCGTACCAGCGGACGTTGCGAAAGGTCGACGGTCGCGCTTCCACGTACCGCGCGCACGCCGTGCCGAATTCATCGTTGCCCAGATGCTGCCGCAATGTCCCGAACGTATCGGCCAGCGCTTCGCGCAACCGCAGGCGATACGCATCGTGATAGATCGCGAGGCGCGGACCGGGCTTGCCGCGCGGGCCGTCCGCGAGCGCGCGCACGACGGCAAAATCGCCCCCCAGCACGAACTGCTGGAACTGTTGCTGCAGCTCGACGAGTGTGGTCATGCCGCGCTGCGATACCGCACCGAGGCCGCGATGTGCCGCGCGCGGTCGAGCTCCGCCACAAGGTCGGCCAGCGGCGGGATGCGGTCGTCGCGTTCGATCATCGTGGCCACCGGGCCGAGGCGTTGCGTGGCGTATTCGTACAGTGCCCACACCGGATCGGCTACCGGCGCGTCGTGCGTGTCGACGATCCAGTCGCCGCTATGGCTGTGGCCTGCCAGGTGGATCTGCTGTACGCGGTCGGCCGGCATGGCATCGATGTACGCCTTCGCATCGAAGCCGTGGTTGAACGCGCTCACGTGGACATTGTTTATATCGAGCAGGATGAGGCAGTCGGCACGGCGGGCCAGAGCGGCGACGAAGTCCCATTCGGTGTACTCGCTGCCCGAGAAGCTCACGTAGCTCGAAACGTTCTCGAGCAGGATGCGGCGGTCCAGTATGTCCTGCACCTGCACGACGCGAGCGGCGATGTGCTCGAGCGCCGACTCGGTGAAGGGCAGCGGCAGGAGGTCATGGAGGTTGGTGCCTCCCGTTCCGGTCCAGCACAGATGATCCGAGATCCAAAGCGGTTCGACGCGCCGGGCGAGGGCTTTCACCTGCTGCAGGTACTCGCGATCGAGCGGATCGGTGCCGCCGATGGAGAGCGATACGCCGTGCATGACCATCGGGTAATCGCGCCGGATGGTGTCCAGCCAGTGCATCGGCCGGCCGCCCGGCACCAGGTAGTTCTCGGTGAGAACCTCGAACCAGTCGATGGCGGGGGGGTCGGCGACGATCGCCTCGTAGTGTGCGGGGCGCAGGCCGAGTCCGAAGCCTGCGGTCGGTATGCGGGGGGTGGGTGACATTTCCGGAGTGTTGCGCACTGCTGCCCCCATCCCAACCTTCCCCCACCGGAGGTGGGGGAAGGAGCGTACATCCTTGCGCACCTTCCCCCGGCTTTGACGGGGGAAGGCGGGGATGGGGGCCGCAAAGCGCCAGCTTTGCGGGGGCAGGTTCAGGGCGGGGGGCAGCCCGCCACTCAAGCCCGCCCGAAGTGCTCCATGCAGGCCTTCTCCGTCATCATCACGAAGCTGTGCCCCTTGCACGCGTTCTGACCCTTGCAGGCGTTCATGGCGGTCTTGCACGCCCCCTGCCCCTTGCACGCGTTGGAGCCGTAGCACTTGACCTGTGCCGTGCTCGAATCCGCTGACTGGAACACGCCGCTGCCCGGATTGGACTGACACCCGGTCAGGAACATCGCCGCTGCCGCCGTAGCGATCGCGGTGCCTGTCATGGTGGATTTTTCGATCATCGTTGTTCTCCTCGAAGGGTTGCGAGCGGTCCGCTGCAGGTTGGTTGCTGGCTCGCTACCCGGTGGAGGCGGACCCTTGCTCCACGGCTCACGAATGTGCTTGCGTCCCGCTGCACACCAACCCTGTACGGGATCCGTGCGCGGATGGATTCACCCCCGCACGTAGCGCGTCGCGCTCGCGATCATCGGAGGCGATTCGCGCGGCACCGGCGCGACGCGCAACTCCACGCGCGGTCCGCCGGCACGGGTGAAGTGCACTTCGTCCGCGGCGCTGGCCGCCAGGGCTGGTGTTGCCTGGGTGGCGATGACGAGGGCCATCGCCGGCATCGCGATGGAGAGGACGTTGGCAAACATCGGGGTGTTCATGGGATTCCTTTCGTTGAGGGATGGGGCTGCGTCGATATCGGCACCATCGTGCATGCGTGAGCATGGCCGGTGACGTGGCGCCATTTACGCATTTCCGGATCAACGTCCGGTCACGGGAAAGTCGTGTTTCTGTGGCGCCCCGAGCGCCAGCAAGCTCTAGCTGCCTTCGAACCCCACGAGGTATCCCGCGGCGATCAGGTTGCGCAGCATCGCCCCCGACTCAGCGGTGGGATCGACAGCCAGCGCCGCCGCGACCGCTTCGCCGATCGACCGGCCGAGCCGGCACGCTTCGAGCAGCGCATAGGTGGCCGCATCCACTCGCTCGATCGCGATGACGTGATTCGCACCACGGACGAGCACCAGCCGGTCGCTCCCTTCGTTGAGATCCACCGACTCGTCGCCGCTGCGATCGGGCTGGTTTACCTCCCAGATGTGCAGGATCGGATAGGGCGATTGCACGAGCCGCAGTGTCGGATTCGGCATGAACCAAAGACGGCCTTGGGCGTCGGGGTCGACGGCCGAAAGTGCCGACCAGTCGAACGAATCTGGAGCCGCGGCATGAAACGCTTCGTGCCATGCCCATTCGAGCCGCGCCACGTCCGCGAGCCACGGCAGGCCGGCCGCCGCCGGGTAGGCCTCGAGGTACTCCGCGAAGTGCCCGCCGTAGTCATGCACATCGCCCGAGAGCGATGGATACGCGTGCGCGTAATGCCCTGCGACGTGATTGAAGAACTCCTGGCCGACCAGGCGTGCCACGACCGGGTGTACGTCGAGCAGCGCGGCGGTCAGGTTCGTCAGCGTGTTGTTGCGATAGACGGCGAAGCGAGCCGCGCGGCCGGGCGCACGGTCGAGGATGACAATGGGCGGCCGCGCATCGGGCACGAACAACGCCGCGGCGAACTCACGCTGCAGCGTCGAGAGATCCATGGCCCAGCTCGTCGAGGATGGCAGCGGCGTGGGCCGCTTCGCCCAGCAGCACGGGCAGCGCCGGGATGTCCGTATCCCATTCGATCAGGGTGGGCACCGTGCCCAGCCGCGCGATCGCGTACCGGAACAGCGACCAGACCTCATCCGCCACTTTTCGCCCGTGAGTGTCGACCAGCAGCTCTCCGCTCACATCGAAGCCGGCGAGGTGGATCTCCGCCACCGCTTCGGACGGCATCGCGTCCACGTACCGGCGCGCATCGAAGCCATGGTTCACCGCGCTCACGTGGATGTTGTTCACATCGAGCAGCAGCCCGCAGCCGGTGCGCCGCGCCACGGCCGCGAGGAAGTCCCATTCGTGCATGTCGGCTCCCTCGAATGCCACGTAGCTCGACACGTTCTCGATCAGCATCCTGCGGCCCAGGAACTCCTGGGCCTGGTCCACGCGCTCGCAGAAGTGTGCCAGCGCCTCCTCGGTATACGGTAGTGGCAGAAGATCGTGCAGATGGCGTCCGTCCACGGAGCCCCAGCACAGGTGGTCCGACACGAACCGTGGCTCGAAGCGCTCGACCAGGGATTTCAATCGCAGCAAGTGATGCCGTGCCAACGGATCTGCCGACCCGAGCGACAGGCCGACCCCGTGCAGACTCAAGGGGAACCGCTCGCGAAAGCGTTCGAGGAAGTACAGCGGCTGGCCGCCGGCGCCGAAATAGTTCTCGCTGTGGACTTCCAGCCAGCCGATGCGCGCTTCGGCCGCGAGCAGTTCGCGATAGTGCGGCGCGCGCAGGCCGATGCCGACCTGACGCCAGGCCGGTGCCGCCAGAGTCTGGAGAAGGTGGGACTGGGACATCTCGGAAGCTCCTTAGCCGGGACAGTGAATCGATTCTAGGAGGCGAAAGGACGGTTCCGGGCTTGTGATGGAAATTTGAAGGTTCTGCGAACCCGGTGTTATGGGCGGCGCCGATGCTCCCATCCGTGACCGACCGACGCGAGAAAGGCGGGGAGTACCATGCAGACGATCATGAACAGTGCCGCAGCTTCCGCCGGTCCACCGCCGGGCGGAACCCGTGCCGTGACCGAATCGACGCCCAGGAGGCAAACCGTGCGCCGCAACGTGCTGGTGGTGGAAGACCAGAGAGAGATCGCGGATCTCGTCGCCCTGCACCTGCAGGATCTCGCCTGCGACGTCACCGTCGCCTATGACGGCATCGTCGGCCTGGCCGAGGTCGAAGCGAAGCCCTTCGACCTGGTGCTGCTCGACATCATGCTGCCCGGCCTAGACGGGCTCGAGATCCTCAAGAAGATGCGCGCGAAAGCCATCTACACGCCGGTGCTGATGCTTACGTCGAAATCCTCCGAGATCGACCGGGTGCTGGGGCTCGAGCTGGGCGCGGACGACTACGTCACCAAGCCTTTCAGCGTCACCGAACTCACCGCGCGGGTGAAGGCCATCTTCCGCCGTGTCGATGCGCTGTCGCAACCGGCGCCGGCCGCCGCTTCGCGGCGCATCCAGACCGGCGCGCTCGCCATCGAACCCGACAAGCGCGTCGTGACTCTCGAGGGCAAGGAGGTCGACCTCACCGCCAAGGAGTTCGACCTGCTGCTGTGTTTCGCCCAGAACCCCGGTCGCGTGTTCACCCGGGCCCAGCTGCTCGACAAGGTGTGGGGCTACTCTCATAGCGGATACGAGCACACGGTGAACTCCCACATCAACCGGCTGTGCACCAAGATCGAGGCCGATCCGGCAAACCCGACCTACGTCCTCACGGTGTGGAGCGTCGGGTACAAGTTCACCGAGCTCGACAAGGCGGCGCGCTAGCGCCTTTTCGCCCATGTTCCGCACCCTGTACAGCAAGCTCGCCATCACGCTGGCCGTGCTGTTCCTGCTGCTCGGGGCGCTGTTCTTCACCGTCATGCGGGCGACCTTCGAGTCGCAGCAGCTCGCGGCCGAACAGCAGTTGAACCACTCGCTCGCGCAGCGCCTCGTGCGCGAATACCTGACGGCCCCCGGGGGATTGACCGCCGAGGCCGATCGCTCGCTGTTCGACGCGATGATGAGCATCAACCCGACCATCGAGCTCTACCGTCTCGGGCTGGATGGTCGCGTCCTGTCGTGTTCCGTGCCGATGGGCCGCGTGGTCCGCGAGTTCGTCGACCTCGAGCCGGTCCGCCGCTTTCTCGACGGCACCGCCCGCTGGCCGCTGAAGGGCGACGATCCGCGCGATCCGCGGCGCACCAAGATCTTCTCGGCCGCACCGATCCTGGAGGGAAGCGAACTCGCGGGCTATCTCTACATCGTGATCGGCGGTGAACAGCAGGAATCCGTGACGCGCCGGTTCGCCATGGATCACACGCTGTTGTCGGCGCTGTGGCTGATAGGCGGCGGACTGGTGCTGGGGCTCGTGGCCGGCTTCGCCGCGTTCGGGTTGCTCACCACGCGGCTGCAGCGGCTCGCGCAGGCCATGGACCGCTTTCGTTCCAGCAATTTCGCGCAGAAGGTGCCCTACCTGGCCGGGCCCGACGCCGCCAATGCCGACGAGATCGACCGGCTCGGTCACACCTACAACCAGATGGCCGACCGCATCATCGACCAGCTCCAGGAGCTGCGCGACAACGACTCGGCGCGGCGCGACCTCATCGCCAACGTATCGCACGATCTGCGCACGCCGCTCGCCTCCCTGCGCGGATACCTCGACACGCTGCTCCTGAAGGGCGACGCACTCTCCGAACGCGAGCGCGCCTTCTACCTGGAAACCGCCGCGCGCCAGAGCGAGCGCCTCGGCAACCTGGTTGCCCAGTTCTTCGAACTCGCGAAACTCGATGCCGGGGACATCAAGCTAACGCGCGAGCCGTTCGTGATCGAAGAGCTCATCCAGGACGTGGTGCAGCAGTTCCGCATCCGGGCCGAGGGCAAGGGCGTGGCGCTGACGATGGCGGCGGGCGCTCGCAGCCATTTCGCCCATGCCGACATCGGCCTTACCGAGCGGGCATTGGGCAACCTCATCGACAACGCGATCCGTCACACCGAATCCGGCGGGTCGGTGACGGTGTCGATCCGTGCCGACGGGTCGATGATCGAGATCACCGTGGCCGATACCGGTTCCGGCATCCCGAAGGAGGCGCTGCCCCATGTGTTCGAGCGCAGCTTCACGCTCGATCGCAGCCGCTCTTCGACGGCCGGCGGCTCCGGGCTCGGGCTCGCCATCACCAAGCGCATCGTCGAACTGCACGGTGGCCGCATCACGGTGGACAGCGTCGTCGGTGAAGGCACGCGCTTCACGTTCCTGCTGCCCGCCGGCGATCGGCCGGGCGCGCTCGTGATGGCCGCCTAGCGGACCGGCCCATGCGCATCGCCTTCAAGATCGTTCTGCTGCTCGCGGTCGCGTGCATCGCGCTGGCGGCCTATCGCCCCGACGATGTCGCCGTGGTCGCGACCTGGGCCGGGCTCCTCGCGCTCGCGATCTTTGCCGCTACCGAGTACTGGGTGCGACGGCCCGTGATCCAGTTGACCGAGTTCGCACTTCAGCTCGCGCAGCGCAACCTGCCCGCGCGGATCGATGCGGGCCACGACGAGATCGGCAGGCTCGCCGGCAGCCTCGTCGAGGTTCGCGACACGCTCCAGCGCGACGAGGAGGAGCGAGCCCGCGAAGCGGAGCGCCGGCGCGAGGCCGAGCAGGCGGTGCGCGAAGGCGAGGAGCGCTACGCCCTCGCGGTGCGCGGCGCGAACGACGCGTTGTGGGAGTGGAACCTGCGCACGGGGTCGGTGTACTACTCGCCGCGCTGGAAAGCGATGCTCGACCATCGTGAAGACGACATCGGCGATGGCATCGACGAGTGGCGTGACCGCATCCATCCGGAAGACCGCGAGGCGGCATTACGCGCCCTGGACGACCATCTGGCGGGTCGTACCGACCGTTACGAAAGCGTGCAGCGCCTGCGCCGCAAGGACGGCCGCTGGCGTTGGGTGCTGGTGCGGGGAGCACGCATCCGCGGCGTCGGCGATCGACCGCACCGGCTGGTGGGCCTGACCACCGATATCGACTCCCGCAAGCGCGTGGAGCAGATCGTGGTGGGTCTCGCGGACGGGCTTGCCAACGTGCACGGCGAAGCGTTCTTCCGAGGCCTGGTGAAGAACTTCGCGACCGTCCTCGGCGTGGAGCGGGCGTTCATCACCGAGTGCTGCGACGACTCGCGCCGCCGGGTGCGCCATCTCGCCAAGTTCGAAGGCGGGGATTTCGTCCCGAATGGCGAGTACGACATCAGCGGCCTGCCGTGCGACGAAGTCATCAACGGCAACCGCGCCTGCATCATCGCGAGCGGCGTGGCGCTGCGCTATTCGGCCGACGTCGGTTTCGAGAGCTACATCGGCATCCCCATCAAGGACAGCGAAAACAACGTCGTCGGCCACCTCGCGTGCCTGGGCGTGGCACCGCTGGAGCACGATTTTCCGGTGGAACTGATCTTCACGCTGTATGCCGAGCGCGCGGGGTTGGAGATCGAACGGCAGCGGTTGCTGTCGCGGTTGCGGGCGGCGGCTTGATCTAGTCGATTGCCCCCATCCCAACCTTCCCCCACCAGCGGTGGGGGAAGGAGTGCCTATGGATGATGGGCCCCGGAGGTTTGCATCCCTTCACCCGGCAACACCGGTTGAGGAAGCCTTGCGCCCCTTCCCCCACCGTCGGTGGGGGAAGGTTGGGACGGGGGCCAGCCCGCGTCCGGATCGGCATAACCCTTCAGCCCGCCCCGACACAGAAACTTGAACTGTCCTTGACGGTTCCGCGACTGCGCGCGCGGATAGTTCGTTCCGCGGCGTGCAGCGATACGCCCGAACCACTCAAACCAACGACAGGAGCTACACCATGAATTCGATCGATCGTGCGATCTCCGCGGCCATCGGTGCCGCACTCGTGGCAGGCCTGGCCGCCACGCCGGCGTTTGCGCAAGGCAAGGGCGACTTCGAGAAATGCGCCGGCATCGTCAAGGCCGGCAAGAACGACTGCGGTACGAGCGCCACCTCGTGCGCGGGCAGCATCAAGACCGACCGTCACGCCGAGGCGTGGATCCTCGTGCCCAAGGGCACGTGCGAGCGCATCGCCGGTGGCCGCCTCCAGACCTCCGCCGACGCCAAGCACGGCGGCAAGGGCTGAACCCCAAGGATCGACGCCCGCTGCCTGTCGGCGGGCGCCGGACCTCAACCC
>JAIEQG010000153.1 GCA_019747905.1 Burkholderiales bacterium | reverse complement strand
GACCAACGGATTAAAAGTCCGCTGCTCTACCGGCTGAGCTAACCACCCGCCGAAAGCCGCGCATTCTAGCGGCCGGGCTCTTCGAGTGTCAACGCTGCCACCCGCGAAAAGCGCGGTCAACAGTCTGTTTTTGCGGGCTTCTCCATACGCTCAACGATATACCGTGGGATCCGCTAGGCCGGCGGCGTCGAATCCCGCGCGACGGATGCGACAGGAATCGCAAACACCGCAGGCTCGACCTGTCGCATCGGCCTGGTAGCACGACACCGTGAGCGCGAAATCCACGCCGAGCTGCGCGCCGCGGCGAATGATCTCGGCCTTGGTCATGCGGATGATGGGAGCATGCACCGTCATGCGGTGGCCTTCCACGCCGGCCTTGGTGGCGACGTTGGCGAGTGCTTCGAACGCCGCCACGAACTCGGGCCGGCAATCCGGATACCCCGAGTAGTCCACGGCGTTGGCTCCGTAGAAGATGTCGCGCGACTCGACCACTTCGGCGAACCCCAGTGCCAGCGACAACAGGATCGTGTTGCGCGCCGGTACGTAGGTGGACGGAATGACTCCCTCGCGCACGCCATCGACCGGCACGTCGATGGCCGCGTCGGTCAATGCCGACCCGCCAATCGTGCGCAGGTCCACGCCGACCACCTTGTGGGTCAACGCGCCCAGGTGCCGTGCCACGCGCGCGGCAGCATCCAGTTCCGCACTGTGCTTCTGACCGTAACTCACCGACAGCGCGTGACAGGAGAAGCCGTCCGCCCGGGCCATGGCTAGGACCGTGGCCGAGTCGAGGCCGCCGGACAACAGGACGACGGCCGGGCGCATCAGTGTCCGGGCGTCTCGCCCCACAGGAGCTTGTGGAGCTGGATCTGCAGGCGTACGGGCAGGCGGTCCTCGAGGATCCATTCGGCCAGGGTGCGCGGTTCCACCTGGCCATGGGCAGGCGAGAGCAGCACCGGACAACGTCGGGGCAACGCCCGGTCCGCGATCACCGCGCGCGCCCACTCGTAGTCGGCACGATCGCACAGCACGAACTTGATCTCGTCGTGCGGCAGCAGATGGTCGAGGTTCGACCACAGGTTGCGTGCGGATTCGCCCGAACCGGGCGTCTTGAGATCGAGGATCTTCGATACGCGCGGGTCCACCCCGGACACATCCAGTGCCCCGCTGGTTTCCAGCGAGACATCGAATCCGCCGTCGCACAACGATCGCAGCAGGTCGAGGCAGCCCTTCTGCGCCAGCGGCTCGCCGCCCGTCACGGTCACGCGCGGAACACCGAAGGCGCGCACTTGCGCGAGTACATCGTCGAGCGCGAACAGCTCGCCGCCGTGGAACGCGTAGGCCGTGTCGCAGTAGCCGCAGCGCAGCGGACAGCCGGTCAGGCGCACGAACACCGTGGGCAGCCCGACCCGGCTCGCTTCGCCCTGCAACGAAAGGAAGATCTCCGTCAGGCGCAGCCGCACGGCGGTCGGAACCGTGTTGCGCTGGGCCGAAGCCACCGGCGTTTCCATGGACTACTTGAGCTTCGCGAGACGCTGCTTGGCTTTTTCCGCCGCTTCCGACAGCGGGTACTTCGCAATCAGGTCCTCCAGCGTGCGGCGGGCCGCGCCCGCGTCGCCTTGTGCGCTGTGCGCATTCGCCAGAATCAGCATGGCGTCGGGCGCCTTGAGATGGTCGGGATGCGTGACCAGGAGCTTCTGCTGGGCCGCGATGGCGCTCGGGTAGTCGGCCATGCGGAAGTAGGCTTCGCCGAGCCAGTACTGCGCGTTCGGAGCGAGTTCGTGCCGCGGATACTGCTTCAGGAAATTCCGGAAATCGGCGATCGCGCCCGCCGAATCGCCGGCACGCTGCTTGGCCAGTGCCGACTCGTATGCGCGCCGCACGGTCTCCGATTCAGGTGTGGCCGCAGCGGCGGCAGCACTGGTGGCCGGCGCCGCAGCGCTCGCCGGTGCCGGTGGCACAGGCGGGCTCGGCGGCGCGGGTGCCGCCACGACGGGCGTGGTTGCCGCACCCGGTGGTGCTGGTGCCGCGGGCGGCGGCGTCACCGGTGCAGGAATGGCAGCCGTGGCCGCTGCCGCGCCTTCCAGCTTCTTCAACCGGAGATCGATCTCGCCGATCTGCGACAGGCTGGCTCCGGTGGCGCCGGCACCTTCGAGCTTCTTCAGCCGGGCTTCGACGTCGGCCGGAAGCGCACCGGTCGCCGCACCGGCAGCCCCTTCCAGCTTCTTCAGGCGCAGGTCGATCTCGCCGGTCAGAGTCGTCAGCTTCTTGCGCGCTTCGGCATCGTCCTTCGCGAGTTGCTCGATACGGCGCAGGCGTGCGTCGGTGTCGTTGTACAGGTCGCTCTGCCGCTTCTCGGATTTCTGCACGCGGTCGTTCAGCACCTCGACCTTGTTCGACATCTCCTCCAGTTCGCCGCGCAGCTCGCGCATCTGGCGGCCGAGCGCATCGACCTGGTTCAGCAGATCGAGCAGCACCCGGTTCGATGCGGGCGATTCGCCCGGTGCCGCCGGTCGGGGCGCCGTGCTCTGCTGGGCGCTCGCCGCCGCCGCCCACAACGCGAGCAGCGCGACGGCGAGGGCCTCACGTCGGATCATGGAAGCGTACCGAGGCCTATTCGAACCCCGGATAGACGATGTCGCTGCGCCGGTTCTCGGAGTACGAATCGTCGTCCTGGCCGGCGGCCTTCGGTTTCTCTTCGCCGTAGCTCACGGCCTCGATGCGGTTGGCGGGCACGCCCAGCACCATGAGCGCGCGCTTCACGCCGTCGGCCCGGCGCTGACCCAGCGCCAGGTTGTATTCGGTCGACCCGCGCTCGTCGCAGTTGCCCTCCACCCGCATGCGCACTTCCTTGTTGTCGAGCATGAACTTGGCATGGGCCTCGACGAGGGCACGATAGTCTTCCTTCACGTCGTAGCGGTCGTAGTCGTAATAGATGCTGCGCTTGAAGAGCGGGCCGCCCGGATCCTTGAGCTGGCTGCGCAGGTCCCCCAGCGGCTTCTCGCTCCCGCCGGGCGGGGCCAGGGGTTTCACCTCGGCGGTGTCCTGCATCTGGGCCTGGCGCTGCTTCTGCTCTTCGAGCTGACGATTGAGCTCTTCCTGCTCACGGGCGATCTGCGCGCGCTTGGCCTCTTCGTCGGACTTGCGCTGGGTCTCGAGCAGGTCGCGCTGCTCCACGGCAGCCTTGCGCTGTTCCTGCACGTCCTGGGTGGCGCACCCTGCGGCGAGCGCCGCGAGAGCCAGCAGGAGGATTGCGTTCTTCATGGTTCTAGCTCCTTCGTTTCAGCGTGACTTTAACAGGGGGCCCCAGGCGGGCTCTCGTACGCTGCCCGAAGCCTCGGACAGCCGTTGCTTGATGCGACCGTCGCGGGATACAGCCGCGAGTATGCCGCGCTTGTTGAACTCCGAGGCGTACAGGATCATGCGCCCGTTGGGGGAAAACGTGGGAGACGAGTCGATGCGACCGTCGGTGAGCAACTGCGCGCTGCGGCTGCCGATTTCCTGGATCGCCACGTTGTAGCGCCCCGCGTTGCGCTGGATGAAGCAGAAGCTCTTGCCGTCGGGACTCCAGCGCGCCGTGACGTTGTAGCTGCCTTCGAAGGTCATCCGTTCCGCCGCGCCGCCCGCGGCCGACATCCGGTAGATCTGGGGGCTGCCGCCGCGGTCCGAGGTGAACAGGATGGTGCGTCCGTCGGGGGACCAGGCCGCTTCCGTGTCGATCGACAGGCTCGTGGTCAGGCGATTGAGTCCGGAGCCATCGAGATTGATGGTGTAGATCTGCGCGACACCGTCGCGTGACAAAGTCACCGCCAGCTTTTGCCCGTCCGGCGACCACGCGGGGGCGCTGTTGGACCCGTCGAAGTTCGCCACGACGCTGCGCTTGCCGTCGGCCAGCGTGTGCACGAACACGATCGATTTCTTCTTCTCGAACGACACGTAGGCGATGCGATTGCCGTCGGGCGACCAGGCGGGCGAGATGATCGGCTCGCCGTTGGCGAGGATGAAGTCGGCATCGCCGCCGTCGGCGTCGGCCACCTGGAGCTCGTAGCGCTCCTTGTTCTTCACGACGTAGCAGATGCGCGTCGCGAACACGCCCGGCTCGCCGGTCAACTCCTCGTAGATGACATCGGCGATCTTGTGGGCGGTGATGCGCGCCTGGCTCGGCGGAATCGCATAGCTCAAGCCCGCCCGCTGCGCCTGCTTGACCGCGTCCATCAGGCGAAACCGCAGCGCGAGGCGCCCGTCCGAGCGTTCCACCACGTTGCCGATGACCAGGTTCTCGACGCCGCGGTTGCGCATGTTGCGCCAATCGACCTGTTCGGGCTCGCTCGGAAACTGCGGCATCCAGCCGGCACTCTGCTCGCGGAAGAGCCCGCTCCTCAGCAGGTCGGCGAGCACGATCTCGCTCACCTTGTCCTTCTGGCGCTCCTGGTTGCCGAATGGCAACACCGTCACCGGAATCTCCTTGCCGCTGCCGCCGATGATCTCGATGGTCAGGGCGGCACGGAGCGCGGTGGGAGCGGTGAGAGCCGCGGCGCCCGCCCACTTCAGCAGGGAGCGTCGGGAGGGTGCGCTCTTCGATGATGGCATGGTTGTCGATTATAGCGGGAGGATATGACGGAACCGTCGATCCGCTGCAAGGCGCGGACCCGGCCGCCGCCCGATGCGGCAGCCGCTTGCCCCGTCCGGCAGCGCACAGCCACCGCCAGAGCAGCCGCCTTCAGTCACGCGGCCGGAACAGCAGTTTCAGATCGCGCATCTGCTGAAAAATTTCCATGTCGTCGGGAATCGGCAGCGGTTGTGCGAGTTCGATCGCCCGCTCCACCGCCCTGTCGTAGGCCGGAGCCCCGCTCGGACGGGTCAGTCGCACCGCGGCAACAGTCCCGTTCTTGAGCAGCTTCACTTCGAACTCGGCCTGCGGATTGCCGTCGATGCCGGGCGGCAGAGTGACCTTGTCCCGGATCGCGTCTCGTATGCGAGCCGTGTATTCGTCGATCTGCTTCTGCGCCCGCGCGGCCGCCTGGGCCGCGGCACGGCGCTCGGCCTCTGCGGCCTCCTTGGCCTGCCGCTGCTCCTCCGCCGCCTTCATCTGCCGCTCCAGGACTTCGCGATTGCGCTTCTCCGTCTCCTTGCGCTGCGCCTCTTCCTCCTTCCGGCGCGCCTCGTCCTCGCGTTTGCGCTGCTCCTCGGCCCGCTTCTGATCCTCGGCGCGCTGCTTCTGCTCCTCCAGGCGCTTGCGTTCCTCTTCCTTCTGCTTCGCCGCTTCGGCCGCCTTCTCTTCGCGCTGCTTCTTCTCCTTCTCGCGCTTTTCCTGCAGCGCGATGTCGGCGGCCTTCGGTACCGGGGCGGGTTTCGGTTCCGGCTTGGGCGGCACGACCGGCTTCGGCTGCGGCGGCGGGACCGGCTTGGGTTCCGGCGGCGGCGCGGGCTTGGGTTCGGGCGGTGGGGGCGGCGGCTCCACCGGCTTGGGCGGCGAGACCGCAGCCGGCTTGGGCGGCGCCACCGGCGGCGCGTCGCGCCACAGTTCCACGGCCACCGGGGGCGGTGGCTTGCGATTCCAGGACACACCCACGATGAGAAATACCAACAGCACCAGGTGGACCCCGGCCGCGAGGATCCCGGAGACGACGTAGTCCGGGCGCGCCGCGGTCGCCATCAGTTGCTCCGCGGACGCGCCAGCAGGCCGATCTTCTCGACGTTCGCCTGTTGCAGCAGGTCCATCACTTCCATGACCTTGCCGTAGGGCACGTTCTGGCCGGCAGCGATCAGCACCGGACGACCGCCTTTGACTTCTGCCTGCCGCGCCCTGATGAACTCCGGCAGATCCGCGATGTTGACCACCCGCGCCGATGCCGTGGTGCCGTCACGCACACGCACCTGCGTCGTCCCGGTCACCTCGATCTCCACCGGCTTGGCCGGCAGCGCCGACGAGCGACTCACCTGCGGCAGTTCCACCTGCCCGGTGTTGATCATGGGGGCTGTCACCATGAAGATCACCAGCAGCACCAGCATGACGTCGATATACGGCACGACGTTGATGGCGCTGATGGGGCGGGAGCGCGACCGGCGCGATTCCATGGCCATGGCTCAGTCGTTCAGCTTCAGGCGGGGGGCTGGCGTTGCAGGAGGTTGGAGAACTCTTCCATGAAGCTCTCGAACCGGGTCGCCAACCGGTCCACGTCACGGATGTAGTGGTTGTAGGCGATCACGGCCGGAATCGCCGCGAACAGGCCGATGGCCGTGGCGACCAGCGCCTCGGCGATGCCGGGCGCCACGGCCGCGAGCGTCGCCTGGCTCACGTTGGCGAGCCCGCGGAACGAATTCATGATCCCCCACACCGTGCCGAACAGGCCGATGTACGGACTCACCGAGCCCGCACTCGCGAGGAAGTTGAGATGGGATTCGATGCCGTCCATCTCGCGCTGGTACGTGGCGCGCATGGCGCGCCGGGCGCCGTCCATGATCACCGGCGTGGTCTGGCCGGCCTGGCGGCGCAGGCGCCAGAACTCGCGGAAGCCTGCGAGGCAGATCTTCTCGAGGCTGCCGGCGTGAGCACCCTGATTCGCTGCCGCCTGCAGCAGGCCGTTCAGGTCCTGGGCGGTCTGCGCGTTGCGGAAGCGCCGCTCGAAATCCTCGGTCTTGCGCTTGGCCGAACGGATCGAGAACATCTTGTGGAAGATGAACAGCCACGAGACGAACGAGATGCCGAGCAGCAGCGCCATGACGAGCTGCACCAGCAGGCTCGCATTGAGCGCCAGGTGGACGATGGAAAGGTCGGTGCTGCCGTTCATGCGGGGACGACCTCCGGGGCGAGCCAGCGGGTACATTCGAGCCGCAGCGCTTCGGGAACGCGCGCGGGCCGGAAATCAGGCACGCCGATGCAGGCGAGCTGGATGGTGGCGGTCACCAGCTCTTCGCCGGAGCGCGTGACGCGCTGATCGAGCACGAGCTGGGCGCCGCCGATGCGCACGAGGGCCAACGAAACGTCGAGCGCATCGCCGAGGCGCGCGGGCTTCAGGTAGTCGACGCTCGCCGAACGCACCACGAACATCGCTGCATGGTTCTCGACCATCTTCGGGATCTCGAACCCGATGGCGCGCAGCCAGTCCATGCGCACGCGCTCCATGAAGTCGAGATAGGTGGCATGGAACACCATGCCGCCGGCGTCGGTGTCCTGGTAGTACACCCGCACCGGTATCGTGAACCGGCGCGCCGCGGGTTGCGCGTGAGCGGGCCGGACGCTCAGCTGCCGCTCCACAGGTCGGGCATGCCGGTCTGCGCGGGCGCCGCCAGGCCGAAATGGCGATATGCAGACAGCGTGGCCACGCGGCCGCGCGGCGTGCGCTGCAGGAAGCCTTGCTGGATCAGGAACGGTTCCAGCACGTCCTCGATCGTGTCGCGCTCTTCACCGATGGCGGAAGCGAGATTGTCCACCCCTACCGGGCCGCCGTTGAACTTCTCGAGGATCGCATGCAGCAGCTTGCGATCCATCACGTCGAGACCCTGCCCATCGACGTCGAGCATCACCAGGGCAGCGTCCGCCACCGGCCGAGTGATCGGGCCACCGGCCTTCACCTGGGCATAGTCGCGCACCCGGCGCAGCAATCGGTTGGCGATACGCGGCGTGCCGCGCGAGCGCGCCGCGATCTCGAGTGCACCTTCGTCGGCGATCTCGACTTCGAGCAACCGGGCCGAACGCCGCACGATGCGGGTGAGTTCTTCGGGCGTGTAGAACTCCAGCCGCGCGACGATCCCGAAACGGTCGCGCAACGGATTGGTGAGCATGCCCGCGCGCGTGGTCGCACCGACCAGCGTGAACGGCGGCAGATCGAGCTTCACCGAACGCGCCGCCGGACCTTCGCCGATCATGATGTCGATCTGGTAGTCCTCGAGGGCCGGGTAGAGCACTTCCTCGACCACCGGCGACAGGCGATGGATCTCGTCGATGAACAGCACGTCGTGCGGTTCGAGGTTGGTGAGCAGCGCCGCGAGGTCACCGGCGCGCTCCAGCACCGGCCCGGAAGTCTGCCGCAGGTTCACCCCCATCTCGCGCGCGACGATGTGGGCGAGCGTCGTCTTGCCCAACCCCGGCGGACCGAACAGCAGCACGTGATCGAGCGCTTCCTTCCGTCGGCGCGCGGCCTCGATGAAGATGGACAACTGGCCACGGATCTTTTCCTGGCCGACGTACTCATCGAGCTTGACCGGCCGCAGCGCGCGTTCCAGCGCCTCTTCCTGGACGCCGAGCGGCGCGGGCGCGATCAGGCGGTCAGTTTCGATCATCGGGGGTCAGTGCCGATGCGATTGACTGCCATTCTGCAGGCAGGTGAGGTCGGCAGTTGCCGACCTCTGCAAAGCGCATTGTGACTCCCCCTCATCCCCGTCCCTTCTCCGCCAGGGAGAAGGGGGCATCGCCTACCTCTCCCTGCGGGAGAGGGGACGGGGGTAGGGGTATACCCTGTTGCGGTTGGTCCTTCGTCATCCGGGGTTGGCAGCGCGAAATTCCGCGACCATGGGTTCGGCGGTGTCGGCCACGGCCCGCGCGCGGATCGGCAGTGTCGCCGCCACGGTGTCCATGCGCGCGTTCAGGATGCCGGTCATCTTGATCATCAGCGTCTTCTGGTACTTCGCACCGAGATCGGACAGCGCGAATCGCTGGCCGTCGGGATTGTCGTTCGCGGCGACCGAGAAGCGCGTCGCCTTGTCTTCCTCGGCGTAGACATAGGTCAGCGTACGCTGTTCGTCCGCGGTACCGGGAAAGTCCTGGATCAGCTTGCCCGACATGGTGAGTGCACCACCGACGTGAAACGCGACGGACTGCTCGACGATGATCGCCTGCTTGGCACCCACCTCCGTGCGGAAGTGTGCGACCAGTGCATCCATCTCGCCATCGGTGAAGCTGCGCGCGGTCATCTGTGCCCATTCCGGCGGCAACCATTCGAGGCTGGTCCAATCGCGGTCGACCGTGGCGAGCAGCGGTGCAACCATGGCCGCTTCGGCGGCATCCCACTGCCCGTTGCCGGGGCGCCAGGTCTTGCCGAGACCGCGTTCGCGGCCGATGCGGGCGAGTTCGGCGCGCACGGCCATCAGGCTCTGCTGCTTGAGATAGCGGTTACCCAGCGCCACCGTGGTGCGCCACTTGTGGACCGACAACAATTCGTCCGCCTTCGCGCGCCGCACCTCCGTCGATTCGGCAGCGAAGAGCGGCGCGGCGGCGGTGCAGAGCACCAAGGCGGCGAAGAGCAGACGGCGATTGGCTGAGAACATGGAGACTCGCGACGGATGGAAAAATGCCGGCGGCTTGCGGCACGTCGGCGGAAGGCAGAAAACTTGAACGGAATTATAGTCGGAACGGGGTCAGCGCCGGGCTTTCCGCATGCGTCGCCCGAGGGTGACAGGGAGCGAACGGGACGGTGAAGAACGGCTCGATGCGAAGGGCGCGGGTCACGACCAAACCAGGGCACGCCCCCCCGGGTTGAGCGCTTTTCGGCACTCAGCGCCCCGCAGATCGCCGAGCCTTGAACGCCTCGACATGCCGGTCGGCATGGTCGATCTCTGCATGGAATGTCGACCGGAGCACGGTGGCCGCCCGATCGATGCGGGCATTGATCGTCGCCACCTTCTGGAAGCTCACCTCGCGGATGTAGCGCAGCCCCGGATCCTGGTAGCTGAAGCGCATGGTCTCCGGATGCTGGGTCCAGTCGAATTGCATCGCCGCGATCTTGGCCTGGGCAGCGCGCTCCATCGCCCGGCGCTCGGGTTCGGATCCGGGCACACCGCTTTCGATGCGATCGGTGAAGGTCAACGTGTTCATCACCACTTCCGCGATGAACCAGTCCATGCCGGCCGCCTGGTGCCGGCCACCCACGGTACGCAAGTGCGCCAGCAGCAGGTCGAGTTCCGCATCGCTGAAGCGCGGCGCGCACGCGGCGATCCAGGCTGCCCGGCTCCAGCCGTCGTCCTCGAAATCCAGCTGCGCGGCCGTCATCATTAGCGGAACGATTTCCTCTTCGGCCGCCTTCCATTCGGGCGCGTTCGGGTTCCAGTCGCGCCCGAGCTTCTCTTCGCGGCCCGCGGCCAACAGATGCTTGCGCGTGATGCGCAGCGCTTCCTGCTTGAAATACAGATCGGCCCACGCCTTCGGGATCACGACGTCGTGCATCGCGGCCAGTTCCTCGAGGCGGAGCTGGCGCGCGGCGTCGGCTCCGTGCGCGGCACAGGACACGACCACCAACAACAGCGCGAACAGGCGGAGCATCGTCAGTGGCGCCGGACCGCCCCAAGCCACTGACGCGCCCCGGAGGGGCTGAGCCCGGACGCACAGCAGGCCCTGCGGCCTGCTGTGCGCCTGGCGAAGCAGTCGGGCATGCAGGCCCGACTGTGGACCAGCGACCGCAGGGAGCGTGCGGGCCGTTTCATCCCTAGACCTTGGAGAGCAGGCGCAACGCCTGGCGGATCGCATCCTGCACCGGCAGACCGGCGTCGAGCTTGCCGAGTGCGGCCCGGGCTTCCTTGTCACTGTAGCCGAGTGCCAGCAATGCGTTGAGCGCGTCGCTGCCGGCGCCCGCATTGCTGGCCGGCGTACCCGTGCCCGGCACCAGCGCCAGCTTGTCCTTGAGCTCCAGCAGCAAGCGCTCTGCCGTCTTCTTGCCGATGCCCGGCACCCGGGTCAGCCGTGCGCCGTCCTGCTGGCTGACCGCGGCGTACAGCTCGTCCACCGACATGCCCGACAGCAGCGACAGCGCCGTGCGCGCACCGATGCCGGTGATCTTCAGCAACTGGCGGAACACCTGGCGTTCAGCCTCGGTGGCGAACCCGAACAGCAGATGCGCGTCCTCGCGGATGGTGAGGTGAGTGAACAGCTTCACTTCCTGACCGGTCGCCGGCAGCAGGTAGAACGTGCTCATGGGCACGTCCACCTCGTAGCCGACACCGCCCGCTTCCACCACCACGGTCGGCGGCGCCTTCTCGATGAGGCGCCCGGTGAGACGCCCGATCACGCGAGCCGACCGCTGCGCATGCGCAAGCCGCTGGTCGCGAAACCGCCCAGACCGAGACCGCCGTGCGCATGACAGATGGCGCAGGCGAGCGCGTCCGCGGCGTCGGCCGACGGCGCTGCGGGCAGGCGCAACAACCGCTTCACCATCTCCTGCACCTGTTCCTTGCGCGCATGACCGTTGCCCACCACGGCCTGTTTCACCTGCAGTGCCGTGTACTCGTGTACCGGCAAGCCGTGCGACACAGCGGCGCAGATGGCCGCGCCGCGCGCCTGGCCCAGCAGCAAGGTCGACTGCGGATTGACGTTCACGAACACCTTCTCGACCGCGACGTGCTCCGGTTCACCGTCGGCGATGACCTCGCTCAAGCTGTCGAGGATGGTCTTGAGCCGCTCGGGCAGCTCCGCTGCTTCGTTGGTCCGAATGCAGCCGCTGGTGACGTACACCAGTTGCTGGCCGGATTTGTCGATCACACCGAAACCGGTGATCCGCAAGCCCGGATCGACGCCGAGGATCCTCAACGCCCGCACAGCCCGCGCCGGGCTGCCCCAAGCGGGCTGGCCCCCAGGGGAGAATGGCCGCAGGCCCATCGGGGGGGATCACACTCAGCCTGCGCCGGGCCGCCCCAAGCAGGCTGGCCCCCTCGGGGGGAGGGGCCGCAGGCTCTTCGGGGGGGACCACACCTCAGGCCTCGCCGGGCCGCCCCAAGGGGCCTGGCCCCCTGGGGGGAGGGGCCGCAGGCCCGTCGGGGGGAGCCATACCTCATTCTTCGAGCACCGCGCTGGTGTAGACCTCCTGCACGTCGTCGAGGCTCTCCAGCGCGTCGAGCAGCTTCTGCATCTTCACGGCATCGTCACCGGTCAACGCCGTCTCGGTGCCGGGCTTCATGGTGATCTCGGCGTATTCCGGCTTCAGGCCGGATTTCTCCAGGGCCTCGCGCACCGCGACGAAATCGTTGTTCGGTGCGGTGATGACCTCGATGGACCCGTCGTCGTTCGCGATCACGTCCTCGGCACCGGCGTCGATGGCCACTTCCATGACCTTGTTCTCGTCCGTGCCCGGTGCCAACAGCAGTTGGCCGCAATGCTTGAACAGGAACGCGACCGACCCATCGGTGCCGAGATTGCCGCCATGCTTCGCGAAGGCATGGCGCACGTCCGCGACGGTGCGGGTACGGTTGTCCGTCATGCAGTCCACGATCACCGCTGCACCGGCGATGCCATAGCCCTCGTAGCGGATTTCTTCGTAGTTCACCCCTTCGAGCTGCCCGGAGCCGCGCTTGATCGCATTCTCGATCGTGTCCTTCGGCATGTTCTGCTCGCGCGCCTTGTCGATACCCAGCCGCAGGCGCGGGTTGCTGCCGGCGTCACCGCCGCCCAGTCGCGCGGCAACGGTGATCTCCTTGATGAGACGGGTGAAGACCTTGCCGCGCTTCGCGTCGGTCGCGGCCTTCTTGTGCTTGATGTTCGCCCATTTGCTGTGACCTGCCATGACTGCCTCTGCCGCGCGATGCTCGAAAAAGTGGGAAATGTCCGCGTCGCGCATCGGACGATGCAACGCGATTGGTATACTTTTCAGAAGTTTATCACCGCCCCTCCGGAGCCCGAAATGTCCGAACCGATGCTGATCGCGAAGTCCGAGCGCGACATCTTCCTGCTGCCTGCGCTCGCGAATCGCCACGGACTGATCACCGGCGCCACCGGGACGGGCAAGACCGTCACCCTGCAACGCATCGCCGAACAGTTCAGCCGCAACGGAGTACCGGTGTTCATGGCCGACGTGAAGGGCGACCTCGCCGGGCTGTCGCAGGCGGGCGCGTGGAATCCGAAGTTGAAGGAGCGCGCGGACAAGCTCGGCATGGGCGACCTCGAGTTCGCGGCGTTCCCGGTCACGCTGTGGGACGTCTGGGGGGCGTCGGGGCATCCGGTGCGCTCGACCATCTCGGAAATGGGCCCGCTGCTGCTCGGCCGCATGCTGGGGCTCAACGACATCCAGCAGGGCGTGCTGACGCTGACCTTCAAGATTGCCGACGACAATGGTCTGCTGTTGCTGGATCTCAAGGATCTGCGCGCGATGATCCAGTTCGTGGGCGAGAACGCGAAGGAGTTCACCACCACCTATGGCAACGTCTCGGCAGCGTCCATCGGCGCCATCCAGCGCGGCCTGCTCGAGCTGGAGAACCAGGGTGCCGACAAGCTCTTCGGCGAGCCCGCGCTCGACCTGGACGATCTCATCCAGACGGGCGCCAAGGGATTCGGGATGATCAACATCCTGTCGGCCGACAAGTTGATGCACACACCGAAGATCTACGCGACCTTCCTGTTGTGGCTGCTTTCGGAACTGTTCGAACGCCTGCCGGAAGTGGGTGACCCACCCAAGCCGAAGCTCGTGTTCTTCTTCGATGAAGCGCACCTGCTCTTCAACGATGCGCCGCCCGCCCTGCTGGACAAGATCGAGCAGGTGGTACGGCTGATTCGTTCCAAGGGGGTCGGCGTGTACTTCGTCACGCAGAACCCGCTCGACGTGCCCGACACGGTGCTGGGCCAGCTCGGCAACCGCGTGCAGCACGCGCTGCGCGCCTTCACGCCGCGCGACCAGAAGGCCGTGAAGACCGCAGCGACCACCTTGCGCGCGAATCCGAAGCTCGACGTGGAAAAGGCGATCACCGAACTGGGCGTGGGCGAAGCGCTCGTGTCGTTCCTCGACGAGAAAGGCCGGCCGGAGGTCGTCGAACGCGCCTTCGTGTGCCCGCCTTCGAGCCGCATCGGCCCCGCAACGGCGGAGGAGCGCACCGCAGTCATCAAGGGTTCGTCGCTGTACGGCCATTACGAGAAAGCGGTCGATCGCGAATCGGCCTACGAGAAGCTGCGCGACCGTCAGGTGAGCGACGCGGCGCCGGCTGCCACCGGCGGCAAGGGCACTGCGGCGCCGGCCGAGGAAGGCGGGGGCCTGCTCGGATCTCTGGGCAGCATCCTGTTCGGCAAGACCGGTCCGCGTGGCGGGCACACACCCGGCGTGCTGGACGCGGCGGCGAAGAGTGCCGCGCGGTCGGTGGGTTCGGCCGTCGGGCGCGAGATCGTGCGCGGCGTGCTCGGATCGATTCTCGGCGGCGCCACGTCGACGCGCCGGCGGCGTTGACGAGCGATGCGCGACGTGCGCGCCCAAGTCCCCGAGACTGACGGCAAGGCACCTTAGTGGCTGGCTCGCCGCCCTCGGGCGGTCACCACCATCCGTCTGCGGTCGGCACGACGCTCGTCTTCCTGGCGGCGGTCGGTTTCTCGATCAAGGCGATCCTCATCAAGATCGCCTATGGCTACGGCGTGGACGCAGCCACCGTGCTTGCGCTGCGCATGCTGTTCTCCGCACCCTTCTTCGTCGCCCTCGCCATCTGGCAGGGGCGCGGCAGCCCGCCGGCGGAGGTCACGCTGCGCGACTGGGGCACGCTCGTCCTGCTGGGCTTCACCGGTTACTACCTGGCGTCATGGCTCGACTTCCTCGGGCTGCAGTACGTCAGTGCCGGTTTCGAGCGGTTGATCCTGTTCCTCTATCCGACCATGGTGGTGCTGCTGTCGGCGTGGTTCCTGCGCGAGCGCATTCGCGGCCGGCACATGGTGGCGCTCGCACTGTCCTACGCCGGCATCGGCATCGTTTTCGTCGAGCAGTTGAGTGCGGGCAATGCGCAGGACGATATCGTGCTCGGCGGCACACTCATCTTCGCGAGTGCCTTCATCTATTCGGTGTACCTGATCGGCTCGTCGAAGATCATTCACCGCTTCGGCGCCGTGCGCTTCACGGCATGGGCGATGCTGGTCTCGACCGCGGTCGCACTCATCCAGTTCCTCGCCACGCACCGCATGGCAGCGCTGGACTTGCCGCTGCCGGTGTACGGGCTGTCCTTGACCATGGCCATCGTGGCCACGGTGTTGCCGGCGTTGTTCATGTCCGAAGGCCTGCGGCGGGTCGGCGCGAATCACGCAGCGCTGGTAGGCTCGATCGGACCCGTGGTGACGCTGTTCCTGGGCTGGGCGTTCCTGGGGGAGCGCGTGACCTGGTTGCAGGTCGGCGGCGCGGCCCTGGTCCTCGGCGGGGTCCTGCTGGTGAGTCTGCGCCGGAGTTGACGCGGAAACTTCAGGCGGCGCGGTTCTCGGTGAGCGCCTGATACACCAGGTTCTGGATCATGACGGTCTGCTCCTCGGGCAGATCGTCGAAGCGCACGCCATAGCCGTAGCCCTGCTCGCCGCCGGTCGCGGGCGAGCGCACGTTGCGGATCGTGGCGGCCGTGTCGATCTTCACTTCACGATTGCCCGGCTGGACACGGAACGCGAACGACAGGCGCACGCTCTGCTCGCGCTCGCCGAGTTCGGACGGCGATTCGATGTAGCCGCCGGTCGCGCTCAGATTCGAGAACCTGGCGTCGACGGCATTTCCGCCCGCGCCCTTGACCGACACCGGCAGATCGACCATGGCCCGTATCGCCTTGCGCACGACGGTGCCGGCGATCTTGTCCGGAAAGGACAGGTGCGCGTAGAACAGCGGTGCGAGGAACACGCGCCGCACGATGCTGGTGAAAGCGAAGACGTGGACGCCGGAGAGTACGCGTACTACCACGCTTGCTTCCTGCGGCAATGCGATCGACAACCCGTTCTCGAACGGGATGCGCACGATCAGGTACTCGTCCTTCACGAATCCGATCAGCGTGGTGAAATGCTGGGGAGCGTTGGCGCCGAACGGAATCTGGATCTGCAGCCGGGCACCGACCTGCAACCGCATGTCGTCGAACGTGAAGGTTTCGGGCTTGGTCGGCTGGTCGAGTTCGGTGACGTGGTCCATGGGTTCGGCTGTAGCGTCTTGTTGTCGTTGCATGCGCGAAACCGATCCCCCCTTCAGGCACGCAGATACTCCCCGCGCCACGCCGATCGGGCCCGCACCAGCTTTTACGACTGGCGCTGGAACGTCTTTAGACTTCTCGTGCGGCGCGCGGCTGCCGGCAAAACCCCTGGGGCCAGGGACTGACCCGCCGAGGCTGATCCGGGACATCTCACCCACCGCCTTGCAACGCACCGAGGGGCTGTGCGTCCCAACTTCGCTGGACGCGGCCCCGCCACAGTCAGTTACATCTCAGCGAGCCGGCGCAGTCGAGCCCGGATCCAGCAGCCCGCGGCGCTCGAGATCGGCCCGCAGGCCCGGGGCACCCTGGAAATGCACCGCATCCAGCCCGAGGGCGGCGGCGGCCTGGATGTTGGCCGGCAGGTCGTCGATGAATACGGTGCCGCCGGGATCCAGGCCGTTGCGCTCGAGGGTCAGATGGAAGATGCGCGGATCCGGCTTCGCCAGGCGCTCGGCCCCCGACACGACGATATCCTCGAACCAGCCGAGGAAAGCGAAGCGCTCGAGCGCGATCGGAAAGGTCTCGGCGGACCAGTTGGTGAGCGCCACCAGCCGGTGGCCCCGGGCTCGCAGCGCCGCCAGGACTTCCACGGTCTCGGGAATGGCATCGCGCAGCATCTGCGGCCAGCCGTCCTTCCACAGCGCAATCAGATCGGCGTGCCCCGGAAATTCGCGCTGCCGCTGCGCGATCGCGTCGGCAAACGGCACGCCGGCGTCCATCTGGCGATTCCAGTCCGGCGGGCAGACGCGGGCGAGGAAGTCCTCCATGCCCGCCACGTCGTCGCCGAAGATCGGGCGGTACAGATACCGGGGATCCCAGTCGATCAGTACACCGCCGAGGTCGAAGATGATCGCCCGCACGTTGGGGGACTTCCGACTCACCTGGTCCCCTCGATGTACCGAGGGGCAGGGTGCTGCCCGATCACGGTCGGTGGCATGGCAGCCCGCGCCGGGCCGCCCCAAGCGGGCTGGCCCCCTGGGGGGAGGGGCCGAAGGCCCATCGGGGGGTACCACACCTCAGCCCGCGCCGGGCCGCCCCAAGCGGGCTGGCCCCCAGGGGGGAGCGGCCGAAGGCCCATCGGGGGGGACGTCACCCTCAGACGTTGAAGCGAAA
This sequence comes from Burkholderiales bacterium, assembly GCA_019747905.1. GTDB lineage: Bacteria > Pseudomonadota > Gammaproteobacteria > Burkholderiales. The sequence goes on along the minus strand of JAIEQG010000153.1, from coordinate 2,404 downwards.
GTGCATGACGTCGCCGTCGCGCACGATGTATTCCTTGCCCTCGAGGCGCATCTTGCCGGCCTCCTTCGCACCTTGCTCGCCCTTGAGGGCCACGTAGTCGTCGAAGGCGATGACTTCCGCGCGGATGAAGCCCTTCTCGAAGTCGGTGTGAATGGCGGCCGCGGCACGCGGTGCGGTGTCGCCCTTGTGGATGGTCCACGCCCGCACTTCCTTCTCGCCGGCGGTGAAGTAGGTCTGCAGGCCGAGCAGGTCGTACGCCGTGCGGATCACCCGGTTGAGCCCCGGTTCGTCCATGCCGGTGTCGGCGAGGAACACCTGCTTGTCCTCGTCCGACAGATCGGCGATCTGGGCCTCGAGCGCCGCGCAGATCGCGACCACCGGTGCGCCCTCCTTCGCGGCGTGCTGCCGCACCTGCTCCAGCAGCGGATTGTTGGTGAAGCCGCCGGTCTCCGCCACGTTGGCCACGTACATGGCGGGCTTCATGGTCAAGAGGAACAGCGGCCGCACGATCGCGAGTTCCTCCTTCGATAACGGTACCGTGCGCGCCGGCCGCGCCTGGTCCAGCACCGGCTGCAGCTTCTCCAGCACGGCGACGAGGCGCTGGGCTTCCTTGTCGCCGCCCTGCTTCGCCAGCTTGATGTACTTCGCATGCTGCTTGTCGACGGTCGCCAGATCGGCCAGCGCCAGTTCGGTGTCGATCACTTCGATGTCCGACACCGGGTCCACCTTGCCGGCCACGTGGATCACGTTGGAGTCGTCGAAGCACCGGACCACGTGCGCGATCGCATCGGTCTCGCGGATGTTCGCGAGGAACTGGTTGCCGAGGCCTTCGCCCTTCGACGCGCCGGCGACGAGGCCGGCGATGTCGACGAACTCCACCGTGGCGGGAATCACCTTCTGCGGCTTGGCGATGGCCGCCAGCTGGCCGAGGCGCGGGTCGGGCACCTCGACGATGCCGACGTTCGGCTCGATGGTGCAGAACGGATAGTTCTCGGCCGCGATGCCGGCCTTGGTGAGCGCATTGAACAGGGTCGATTTGCCCACGTTGGGCAGGCCGACGATTCCGCATTTGAGGGACATGGGGTACTCGGTTCAGCGCTTCGGTTGATCGGTGTGCAGCTTAAGCATGGCCGCTTCGGTCTTGCCTTCCAGCAGCAGCGGCCACACGTCGAGACTGCGGGTAAGCGCGCCGTCGATCAGGTCGCGCTCTTCCCGCCGGGGCTTCTCGAGGACATAGTTGATGACGGCATCGCGATCACCAGGATGGCCGATTCCCAGCCGCAGGCGCCAGAAGTCGCCACCGAGATGCGCGATGATGTCCTTCAGGCCGTTGTGGCCCGCGGCGCCGCCGCCCTTCTTGAGCTTGACGCCGCCCGGGGGCAGATCGAGTTCGTCGTGCACGACCAGCATCTCCTCGGGGGCGATCTTGTAGAAGCGCGCGAGCGCAGCCACGCTGCGTCCGCTTTCGTTCATGTAGGTCGTTGGTTCGAGCAGCCAGCATTCCTCGCCGTTCGCACTGATGCGCGCGACCAGCCCGTGAAAGCGCGGTTCCATTCGCAGCGAGACCCGCTGCAATTCCGCCACGCGTTCGACGAGCCAGAACCCGGCGTTGTGCCGCGTCGCTTCGTATTCGCGCCCGGGATTGCCGAGCCCCACCACGAGCCGCATGTCGTCGATACCGTCGTGTCGGAAGGAAAAAGGCCCGCGCGGGCATTGCTCCCTGCGCGGGCCCTCGAGGCCGCCTGAAGGAACGGGGCGACTACTTCTTGTCCTTGTCGCCCTTCTTGTCGTCGTCCTTGTCCTTCTGCGCGGTGGCAGGGACTGCGGAAGCCGGCGTGGCCGCCGCCGCTGCTGCTGCTGCGGCATCCTCTTCCTCTTCCTTCGCACCGCCCGGCACCGTGATGGTCGCCACCACCTGGTTGTCGCCGCGCTTGAACTGCACCGACTCCACGCCCTGCGGCAGCTTGAGGTCCGCGAGGTGGATCGAATGACCCAGTTCCAGGGCGGCGAGATCGACCTCGACGAACTCGGGCAGGTCCTTCGGCAGGCAGGTGATCTCGATATCGTTCAGCACGTGGCTGATGATGCCGTGACCGAGCTTCACGCCGGGGGCGACGTCCGCGTTGATGAAGTGCAGCGGCACCTTCACGTGGATCTTCTCGTTGGCAGCGACGCGCTGGAAGTCCACGTGCTGCACCATCTGGCGCCAGGGGTGCATCTGCACGTCGCGCAGCAGCACCTGTTCGCTGTCCTTCCCGACCTTCATGGTCAGGATGGAGGCGTGGAACGCTTCCATCTTGAGGTGATGCGACAGCGCGTTGTGATCGAGCTCGATCGGCTGCGCGGGCTTGCCGCCGCCGTAGATGATGCCGGGGGTCCGGCCGGAATTGCGCAGGCGGCGGCT
>JAIEQG010000137.1 GCA_019747905.1 Burkholderiales bacterium | reverse complement strand
CTCATGGAGATCCGCGACATGATCGACTCGGAGCTCGAGGCGATGGACGACCTCGACGAGGAGGACGACGAGGAGGAAGAGGAAGAGGATTGAGGTGTCAGCGATGATGATGGGGCCGCGCCCAGCGAAGCTGAGCTAGCGAGCATCGTGACGGGCCCCCCGTCGCAGATTCGCGTAGTGGGTGGGGCGCAAGGCTCGCCGGCAAATCTTGGGAGGCGAGTGAGGCCGGAGCGTCACCTGCCGCCGCCAACGCCACCGGTCTGGTGGCGTTGATGTTTCTGGGGTGAGAGTTCGCGGGGTGCAATGGTCGCGGCCCCCATCCCGACCTTCCCCCACCTTCGGTGGGAGAAGGTCGGGATGGGGGCCACGATGCCCCTGGAACCGCGACTACCGCCTCGCATCCTCCCGCAGCTTGGCTGCCGCCTCCTTGACCTTCGCCGCGGCAGCCTTGAGCGGAGCCCACCCGTACCAATGGGAATAGTCCGGATTGAAATGGAACGCCCCCTGGAAGGCGCGCATCCGGTACTCGAGAAACATCACGTAGAGCTCGCGCTCGATGTCGGTCTTCGCTTCGTAGAACTGCAGGATGTCGGGGGCCGTCAGCCATTGGTCGGGCTTGCGCAGCACCCCATCTCGATAGAGTTCCTGCACGGCGCGGATCGCCTCTGCCATGACGCGATCGCTGTCGCGTACCACTTCGTCGCCTCCGGCCAGTTGCTTCGTGGCGAAACTGCGTCCGTGGCACCTGGCGCACACGCCGATCATCCGTTCGCGCGATTCATCGAAGCTCGCGCGATCCAGCGTCGCCATCCGCGCCGCCTGCACCGCTTCGAGTCGCGCCGTGGGCTTGCCCTGATCGTCGAGGACGCCGAGGCCCTGGAGAATGGTGGTCCGGTCGGCCAGCCACGCCGGGTCGGCTTCCGGCAGACGTAATGCCAGGAAACCCCAGCCGGTGCCTACGCCGTGGTGGCCCTTCTCCATGTGGCAGGTCTGGCACGTCGGCGCGCGCTTGCCGTCGCGGCCTTCGATCTGCCAGATGGTGCCGTGCTTGGAAGTGGACCACATTTCCCATTGCGGGTGATCGAATCCCATGTGGCAGGTCTGGCATGCACGCGGATCGCGCGCCTCCGCCTTGCTGAAAGTGTGGCGCGTATGACAGGCATCGCACTGCGCGTTGCCGTAGCGGTGCGCCGCCGCTTCCTCCCGCGGCTTGGCGCCGATCTTGTGGCAGCCGGAGCAACCCTTGTTGCCCGCGCCGACCATGGGCTGGGGCTGATGGGCCCACATGGGCATCGCGCTCGCTGCTTTCCAGGCGAGGTCGTGCTTGCCGGTCTTGAACTGCGAAGCCTGTTTCGGGTGGCAGCCTGCACAGGTCTGCGCCGTGGGCATCCGCGCCTTGGAGACGTCATCGGCGCTCTGATGGTCGAACCCGTGGCAGCTCGCGCAATCGATGCCGGTCTTGCCCATCTTGCCGGCGAGGTGCTGCTCGACGATGCCCGGCGTGACGGTCCGGTGGCACTGGACACAGGTCTCCGCGGCCGCCGCAGCGGACCAACCGAGCCACGCACAGCACAACAATCCCCAGATCCCCCGCTTCATGACGGCCCTCCGGCGATGCTCCGGCAGGACTATGGGGGCGGGGGTCCCCGCAGGCGTTGATCCTGGTCAAGGTCAGGCGGCAGCGCGCCAGACCTTGGTGGATTCTCAGGCGTCCTTCGGCGTGTACAGTTCGACGCAGTTGCCTTCCGGATCATAGGCCTTGAACGCCGCAAACTCGGCACCGACCATCACCTCGGCACCGAAGCGTTGCGCCCACTCTGCCAACACCGATCGGCTGGGTACGCGCAGTCCGATGTGCAGTTCCGGCGACCGGTTGACGGGCTCGCCCTTTTCGAAGGCGATCAGGACGCGCTCGCCGCGAACGCGGTGCTCGTCGGCGGTGAGACCAAAAGTCTGGGCATACCAGCGGGCGAGGCCATGCGGATCCCGCGCGGGAATATTGACGTGTTCGAGGCGGAAGGCTGGTTCTGACATGACGACGCTCCGGATCGGTGAGGAAAGCGAAATCTTAGATCAGGAGCCGAAATTGAGTTCCCGCGGCGCGAGGAATCGCTGGGCGAACTCCTGTGCCGGCATCGGTTTCGCGAACAGGAAGCCCTGGTACTCGTCGCAGCCGAGACGCTTCAGGGCCGACAGCTGTGCGAGATGTTCCACCCCTTCGGCCGTCACGCGCAGCTTCAGGCTGTGGCCCATCGCGATGATCGTGTTGACGATCACCTCGCTGTCCTTGTCGGACTCGAGGTCGCGGACGAACGAGCGGTCGATCTTGAGGGTGTGGATCGGCAGCTGTTTCAGGTAAGAAAGCGACGAATACCCGGTGCCGAAATCGTCCACCGCGATGCGCGTGCCGAGCTTGCCCAGGCGCTTCAGCACGGCGATGTTCTCGTCGGCGTTGTGCAGCAGCACGCTCTCGGTCATCTCGAGTTCGAGATGGCTCGGCTCGAGTCCGGTGTTGGACAGGATCCTGCTGATCGATTTGGCGAACTCGCGCGGTTGATTGAACTGGCGGGCGGAGATGTTTACCGCGACGCGCAGGGACGGATAGCCCGCGTTCTGCCAGGTGCGGTTCTGCGTGCATGCGGCGCGCAGCACCCACTGGCCGATCGCCTCGATGAGACCGGTTTCCTCGGCCACGTCGATGAACATCGACGGCGGCAGCAGCCCTTTCTCCGGGTGGCGCCAGCGCAGCAACGCTTCCGAGCCGGCGATGCGACCGGTGGCGATGTCGATCTGCGGCTGGTAGTAGAGCTCGAACTCGTCGCGATCGAGTGCCAGGCGCAACGCCATCTCGAGATTGTGCCGCTCCACCGCGCGGATGTTCATCTCGCGCGAGAAGAACTGGAAATTGCGCCGGCCCTTTTCCTTGGCGTGGTACATCGCGGTGTCGGCGTTCTTCATGAGAGCGGCAGAATCCTCCGCGTCCGCGGGGAAGATGCTGATGCCGATGGAGCACGAGGTGGTCAGGATGTGGCCGCCGATCTCCATGGGGCGCGCCAGCGACTGGATGATCTTCTGGGCCACCTGCGCGGCATCCTCGGCGTGTTGCAGGCCTTCGAGCGTGACGACGAATTCGTCCCCGCCCAGGCGCGACAGGGTGTCGCCACGCCGCACGCAAGCCTGCATCCTCGCCGCCACTTCCTGCAGCAGCAGGTCGCCCACGTGGTGGCCGAGCGAGTCGTTGATGTTCTTGAACCGGTCGAGGTCGATGAACATCAATGCCAGTGCTTCGCGCTTGCGTCGTGCATTGACCAGCCCTTGCTCGAGGCGGTCGTTGAACAGCAGCCGGTTCGGCAGATCGGTGAGGGGGTCGCGCGTGGCGAGGTAGCTGATGCGCTCTTCGGCCTTGTGGCGGTCGGTGATGTTGCGGCACGTGCCGCGGTAGCCGTAGAACTTGCCGTGGTGCGGGTCGACCAGCGGCACGGCGTTCACCTGCACCCACAGCACTTCGCCGGAACGGGTGACGAACCGATGCTCCAGGTCGCGGAACGAACCGTCCTCGGCGCGGTTGTCGCGAATCCACATGAGCACGCGTTCGTACTCCCAGGGCGGCATGAACTCGGCGCCGGTGTGTCCGAGCAGTTCGGCATCCTCGTAACCGATGACGCTCTGTACGCGGCTCGACACGAACGTGAACCGGCCCGAGGCGTCGGTTTCCCACACGTATTCGCCGGCGGCCTCGGCGAAATCGCGGAAGCGTCGTTCGGAAAGACGCAGCTGGCTTTCGACCGCCTTCAGGCTGGTGATGTCGATGAATGCCGAAACCACCACGCGCTGCCCGTCGGCGCGGGTGAGACCGGTCTTGCGCACCAGCGTCCAGCTTTCGCGGTTGCCCACCATGTAGCGCGATTCGTATTCGAGCGGCTCGCGGCTCGCCAGCGCTTCCAGGTCGGTGTTGCGCACGCGCTCGTGCTGTTCGTCGCCGACCACGATGCGCCCGTTGACCCCGATCAGACGCTCGCGCGGCTGGCCTGCCCAGGCACAGAACGCGTCGTTCACGAGGAGGAAGCGATGCTGGTCATCCTTCACGCTGATCGGCGTGGGCACGGTGTTGATCAGCGCCTCCAGGTAGTGGCGGCCCTCGTTCACCTCGCGCTCGGCGGCCTTCAGGACGCTGATGTCCCGGGCGACTCCGCGATAGCCGATGAAGCGGCCGACGGCGTCGAAACGCGGCTCACCGCTCACCAGGATGCTGCGCGCCGAATCCCGCGACGTGATCACCAGGTCGCGAAAGGGTTGGCGCTGCTCGAGGATCCGGCGATGTTCTTCGCGGGCTTCGTCGGACGCCCATACGTGGTTGAGTTCGTGGCGGGTCTTGCCGAGGAGTTCCTCGGGCGGCGAGAGCGCCTTGCCGGCGGCGTCTCCAGACACGTAGGAGAAGCGCAGGTCGGCGTCCTGTTCCCAGTACCAGTCGGAAGAAAGGCCGGCGAGGCTGCGAAAGCGCTGTTCGCTCTGCTTCAGCGCGTCCTCGGCGGCGCGGCGTGCGGTGACGTCGATCAGGAGCAGCAGCACCACCCGGCTGCCATCGGGTCGGGTGAGGGAGGTCTTGCGCGTCCACATCCAGGTTTCGCGACCGCCGAGCCGATACAGGCGCTCGTACTGGACCATTTCGCCCTTCAGAGCCTGGTCGTCCGTGTCCTGGAAGTACTTCGCTTCCTCCGGCGGGAAGACGTCGTTGTCGGTGATGCCGATGACCTGCTCGAGCGTGCGGCCGAAGAACCGGCAGAACGCGGTGTTCGCGCCGATGTACCGATGTTGAGCATCCTTGACCAGCACCGGGCTCGGGATCGCGTTGACCATCGCGTCGAGGAAGTTGCGGGCCTGCTCGATCTCGAATTCGGCGCGGCGCTGGAGAGTGACGTCGCGCCCGACGCCGCGGTACCCGAGGAAGGTGCCGTCGTCGCCGAAGACCGGCGCGCCGCTCACCGCAACCGTGATCGGCTCGCCGGCGCCGTCGTAGCGCGTGGTGAGCAGATCGCGGAATGGTTCGCGCCGCGCCACCGCGGTGTCGTGCCGCTCGCGTTCGGCGGGCTCGACACCCCCCGGAATTTCCCAGCGGCGGCGGCCGATCACTTCGGCGGCGCGTATGCGCCCCTCGTCGATGGCCCGCCCGGCGATCAACGTGAAGCGCATGTCCGCGTCCTGCTCCCAATACCAGTCGCTCGAGAGAGTCGTCAGTGTCTGGAAGCGTTGCAGGCTCGCGCGCAACCCGGCGGCCGTGGCGCGGCGCTCCTGAGCGATGGCGTGCAGCACGAGCGCCATCACCGACGTGATCGCTACGAACAGGTAGGTCGACACGTGGTTCGCGAGGCCGCTCGCGGCGACGAACGGGCCAGTACCCTGCGTGAGGCCCCAGGTCGCGAACGCGAGCAGCATCAGCAGGCAGGTGGTCACCGTGCGCAGGCCCGCGGAAAGTGCGATCCAGACGAGCAGCGGCAAGGCGAGGTAAGCCACCGGTTGTCCGACGACGGCCGTGATCTTTCCCGAGAAGGTCAGCCAGAGAACCACGGCCTCGGCGACGAGGAGCACTACACGGATCGCGAGCGCCCGGGGACTGCCCGGTGGGCGCCACGAACGCCAGGCGAAAATCAACGGCGCGAAGATCAGGATGCCGAGCGCATCCCCCATCCACCAGGTCACCATCGTCGCCGGGATGCCCGCGGCCGCGACCTTGCCGCTCAGCGCCAGGATGATCGGACCGCCGATGGCGCCGGCCAGCGATGCGACGCCCGCACCGAGCAGCGCCAGCTTGAGTGCGTCGGAGAGGCGGGAAAGCTCTACTGCCACTGCGGCTCGGTGCAACAGGGTCGCGCCGAGCCAGGCCTCCGCGGCGTTGGCAAGCGCGATGCCGAACGCCGGGACGAGCCCGTACTGCTGGACATAGTTGGCGGTGAATGCGCCAAGCAGTACGCCAGGGACAGCGCGCACCCCGAACAGGTAGACAAGTGCCACGAGGATGCCCGAGGCCGGCCACACGAAACTGCCGAGGGTTTCGGGCACGTTGAACCAGATGCCGCCCCTCGCCGCCAGGAAATAAGCCAGCGCAGTAGCCGCATTCGCGAGCAGCAGGCCGCGCAGGCCCGGCGCCTTGCTCACCGCGGCGCTCGGCGTCGCGGCGTTCACGTCGGCGCCTCGCCGCTGCGGGGCCGGTGACCGGACTTGCGCCGGTCGCCGATCACCGGCGGTGCCACCTTCAGCACTTCATCGACCGTCGTCACGCCCTGGGCGACCTTCAAGGCACCGCCGATGCGCAGTGGCTTCATGCCGTCGCGGTAGGCCTGGTCTCGGAGTGCGGCCAGGTCGGCCTCGGGACCGATCAGGCGTCGCTGGGCGGCGGTCAGCACCATGATCTCGTAGATGCCCACGCGTCCCGAGTAGCCGGTCATCCGGCATTCGAGGCAGCCGCGCGCGTAGTTGACCTGGGCGGGCTTCTCCGCATTCCACGGGCTGATGAGCAGCTTCCAGGTCTCGTCCTCGATCGGGCCGGCTTCCTTGCAGTGCGGGCACAGGGTGCGTACCAGCCGCTGCGCCATCACGCCGAGGATGGTCGAATGCAGCAGGTACGGCGGCACGCCGATGTCCTGCAGCCGCGTCATGGCCGAGGGCGCGTCGTTGGTGTGCAGCGTCGAGAGCACCAGGTGGCCGGTGAGGGCGGCCTGGATCGCCATCTCGGCGGTCTCCAGGTCGCGGATCTCGCCCACCATGATGATGTCAGGGTCCTGGCGCATCAGCGTGCGGACACCCGCGGCGAAATCGAGCCCGATCGCGTGATGCACCTGCATCTGGTTGAAGGACGCTTCGACCATCTCGATCGGGTCCTCCACGGTGCAGACGTTCACGTCGGCGGTGGCGAGCTGCTTCAGCGTGGAGTAGAGCGTGGTGGTCTTGCCCGACCCGGTCGGGCCGGTGACCAGGATGATCCCGTGCGGCTGCGAGATCATCTGCGTCCACTTGCCGCGGTCATCGTCGGAGAAGCCGAGCTCCTTGAAGTCCTTCACGATGACGTCCGGGTTGAAGATCCGCATCACCAGCTTCTCGCCGAACGCGGTGGGCATGGTGGACAGGCGCAGTTCCACTTCCGCGCCGTCGGGCGTCACGGTCTTGATGCGGCCGTCCTGGGGGCGGCGCTTCTCCACCACGTCCATGCGGCCGAGGATCTTGATGCGGCTCGTCATGGCCGCCATCACGGGGGTCGGTATCTGGTAGACCTGATGCAGCACCCCGTCGATGCGGAAGCGGACGTTGCCCGCGTCGCGGCGCGGTTCCATGTGGATGTCGCTCGCACGCTGCTCGAAGGCGTACTGGAAGATCCAGTCGACGATGTGGACGACGTGGCGGTCGTTGGCGTCGAGATTGCCGCGTTCGCCGAGCTGCACCAGCTGCTCGAAGTTGGCGATGTCGGAGAGCTCGCCCTTCTTCTGCGCCGACGCGCTCTGGACCGAGCGGGCCAGGTTGTAGAACTCCACCAGGTAGGTGGCGATATCCACCGGGTTGGCGACGACCCGCTTGATCTCCAGCCGCAGCGCCCGCCCGAGCTCCTTCTCCCATTCCCGGATGAAGGGCTCGCAGGTGGCGATCACGCATTCCTTGGTGTTGACCTCGATCGGCAGAATGCGGAAGCGGGTCGCGTAGGCGTTCGACATCACCTTGGTGACGCCGGCGAAATCGATCTTGAACGGGTCGATGTGCCGGTAGGGGAGGCCGACCTTGCCCGCCAGCCACTCGGTCAGTGCCTCCAGGTGCAGGACCTTGCGGGGGTTGCGCGGGTCTTTCCACTTCTGGTCCGCGACGATGGAGAGCGGATGGACTTCAGTGCGGCGGCTGCCCTGCCGGATGGACAATTCGCGCGCGGCATCGGCAGACACCAGCCCGTCCGCGACGAGATCGTCGAGGATGCCTTGCAGGGCAAGTCGCTGTTCGGCGCGGGGCGGGGCCGCGGCCGCAGTGGCGGACATGAGATTCGGGCGCTGTAAGCTCTTGACGACTATAGCAGATAGGTACTCGACGGCGATACATTCGGCGCCAACTGACGTTATCGACCGCCCTCCTGCCGACCTTGAGGGTGCTTGGCCCCCGGATCCGGCTCCGCTTCCCGAGCAAACACAATGCCGGCAACCTGCTCGGGCATAATCCGCGTCTTGTGTCGTGCGGTGACGGGCCTCATCTGCCGGTCTCCGGCGATCGATCATGGCGCAAACCGACCTCTCCAAGCTCAAGCTGGCTCGCGGCACCGATGGGATGCTGGCGGCGGGCCACGCCCGGGCGTGGCGCCGTTGGCGCACGCCGGTCGTGGTGGCGATCGTCGTGCTCCTGGGTGGCGGCTTCGCCGCCATGCGGTTCAAGGCGGCGCCGGTGGAAGTGGAGCAGGCGAGCGTCACCAGCGCCTACCCCTATCAGAGCCTGTCGGTCCTGACGGCGACCGGCTACGTGGTGGCCCAGCGCAAGGCAGCCGTGGCGTCCAAGGCCACTGGCCGACTGGAATGGCTCGGCGTGGCCGAGGGTAGCCGGGTGAAGCAGGGCGAAGTGATCGCCCGGCTGGAAAATCGCGACATGATTGCCGCGCGCGACCAGGCTGCAGCCAACCTGAAAGTGGCCCGGGCCAATCTCGAGCAGAGCCGCGTTGAGTTGGCCGATGCCCGGCGGGCATTTGGCCGGTCCGAGGAGCTGCTGCGCCAGAATTTCGTGTCGGATTCAGCGCATGACGTGGCGCGCGCTCGCCTTGAAAAGGCCCAGGCCGGGGTGAACTCGCTCGAAGCCTCGGTGGCGGTGGCCCAGGCGAACCTGCGCGCAGCCGAGGTGAACGTCGATCAGACCCTGATCCGCGCGCCGTTCGACGGCGTGGTGCTGACCAAGGCAGCCAACGTGGGCGATGTCGTGACGCCTTTCTCCTCGGCAAGCGAAGCCAAGGGAGCCGTGGTCACGATGGCGGACATGGCCACGCTGGAAGTGGAGGCGGACGTGTCGGAGTCGAACCTGTCCAAGGTGCGCATCGACCAGCCCACCGAGATCCAGCTCGACGCCTTGCCGGACCTGCGCTTTCGCGGCGTGGTGGCGCGCATGGTGCCGACGGTGGACCGGTCCAAGGCCACCGTGATGACCAAGATCCGCTTCGCCGCCATCGATCCGCGTGTTCTGCCCGAGATGAGCGCCAAGGTGACGTTCCTGTCCGATGCGGTGAACGAAGAGCAACGGGTGGCGCGCATCGCGGTCAGCCCGGCAGCTGTGGTGACGCGCGATGGGCGCAGTATCGCGTTCGTGGTCACCGACGGCGTCGCACACGCTGTCCCGGTGACCACTGGCGAGCGCATCGGCGATCTGCTGGAAGTGAAGAGCGGCCTCAAGGTGGGCGACAAGGTCGTGCTGAAGCCCGGCGAGAAATTCGCCGACGGCGCCAAGGTCAAGACGGCGGCGAAGTGAACCTCGCCGATGGCGGCCCGCGGGTCGTTTCGATCCGCAACCTGTCGAAGTCGTACAAGCGCGGCGGGCAGATCGTGCCGGTGCTCGCCGACCTGGACCTCGACATCGTGTCCGGTGACTTTCTTGCGCTGATGGGGCCGTCCGGATCAGGCAAGAGCACGCTGCTCAACCTGATCGCCGGTATCGACAAGCCCGACACCGGGTCCATCGAGGTGGAAGGTGTCGACATCACGCAGCTCTCCGAAGGCACGCTCGCCGATTGGCGGGCGGAGCACGTCGGGTTCATTTTCCAGTTCTACAACCTGATGCCGGTGCTGACGGCGTTCGAGAACGTCGAACTGCCGTTGCTGCTGACTCCGCTGGCTCGCGGCGAGCGGCGCGACCGGGCGGAATTGGCGCTGTCGATGGTGGGTTTGTCAGACCGCCTCCGACACTATCCTTCGGAATTGTCGGGGGGGCAGCAGCAGCGGGTGGCGATTGCGCGAGCCATCATCACTGATCCGACCTTGCTGGTGGCAGACGAGCCGACCGGCGACCTCGATCGGGTCTCGGCCGGCGAGATCCTCGATCTGATGGAGCGGCTCAACGACGAGTTGGGCAAGACCATCATCATGGTCACGCACGATCAGCGGGCGGCGCAGAGAGCGCATTCGATTCTGAATCTCGACAAGGGGGCGATCGTGAAAGAGCTCCCCTCTCCTGGAGGGAGAGCGGAGGGGGGGTGAGGGAAAGCCTCTGTGCGTGCGCTTGTTCGTGCTGGCGATCAACGCCGTGTTCCCCGATGTCCTTTTCCAGACCTGGATCGTGCACTTGCTCTGCTGCTCGCTGTAGTTCGCCTCGCGAAAGGAGCACAAGGCGATCATGGCGGATCTCGAACCGGCTTACGCAGCGGAACCGGCCAGAGCGACCGCGGCGCGGCTGGATGAATTCGACGCCGGACCGATGAATCTGTGAGTGTATAGTCGATCCGAAAGACGAACCGGTGCAAACTACAGCTTGGCGGAGAGCAGCACGGGCCTTGGCAAATGCCAGTCTCGATCCCGGATGAAGGAGAGTGCAACATGCGCGTCACTACTCGTTCGATCCAAACCAGCCGGCGCTACTGGACAGGCCGGGTTGTGACCCTGATGGCGGCAGCGCTATCACTGGCCTCAGAAGCGGCGATGATCTCTGTTGACGGCTCTGGCAAGGTCACAGGTATCACGGGGCTGGTTGTCGGCACTCAGATCTACAGCGTCGAATTCAAGTTAGGTACGTTTGACTCAGTGTTCGGATCGGAGGACTCCTTCGATTTCGCCGACTCCACGTCGGCACAGGAGGCCCGGGAAGCCATCAGATCCACCCTGAACGCGGCGGGTTCGCCGTTTCTGGCACAGACGAATCCGACGACCAACCTCGACGCGACCGGGTGGGCGTTCTCGATTCCGTACGAAATTACGGGCATCAATCCGCCACTCCGTAGCGCCGCGGCGGGCTTCTCTGCTGCACTCGCCCAGAACAAGTACTCGACCACAGCGGTTTGGGCGGACTACGACAACGTCGTTGCAACTCCTCCGTCGCGGGTGTGGGCTGATCTCACCGCCTCACCTGTGCCCGAACCTGCAACGTCGGTGCTGTTCGCCAGCGGCATCATTGCCTTCCTTGTTGTCGTCCGAAATCGCCGACGTTTCAGATCCGCAAGACATTAGAGCCTGCGTACTGACAACTGGATCATCAAGCCGGGCCTCCCTAGTTTCCTTGAGCAGAGATGGGCAGATATCAGGGTATCCCCTGTACCACTCCAGCGAAACCTGTCCTCGCGATGTGCTCCCCCAACAGGTCGATGCCCTCGCCCTGATCGACGATCCAGGCACGCTTCGCTTCCACATCCGGCATCGCTTCGCGCAGGCGCCGGAGTGTGTGCGCGTTGTCACCTCGACCGGCCTTGATCTCGATGGCTACCTTTTCAAAGCCACGATCCAGCACCAGGTCTATTTCGGCGCCGGCGGCCGTGCGCCAGAAGAACGCTTGCGAGGAAGGGAAAGACAGTCGTTCGCGGCGGACGACATCTTCGATGACGAAACCTTCCCAACTAGCTCCACGGGACGGATGGTTCTCCAGGTCGTCGATGGTCGAGATGTTGAGCAGGTGATGCAGCAGACCGGTGTCGCGCAGATACACCTTTGGGGCCTTCGTCAGGCGCTTGCCGACGTTGCGGAAGTAAGGCGGCAGGCGGCGTAGCAGATAGATCGACTCGAGGACGTCCAGGTAGCGCAGCAGCGTGTGGTGCGATACGCCGAGGGAAGACCCCAGAGCTGAAGCGTTCAGGAGGCCACCGTGCTGATGCGCCAGCATCGTGAGCAGGCGGCGCATGAACAGCGGGTCAGCGCGGACGCCGTACTGCGGAAGGTCGCGCTCCAGAATGAGCCGCAAGTACGATTCCCACCAGGAACGGAAGTCGCCACGCAATGCATCGGGAAACCCGCCCTTTAGCCAGAGCTCTCGCCACGGGATGGCTCCCGGTCCGAGCGTTGCCTCTTGCGCAGTCAGCGGATCGAGCTCCAGGACGCAAGCTCGTCCGGCCAGAGACTCGGAAACACCTCTTACCAGAGCGGGTTGTGCCGAGCCGAGCACTACGAACCTGCCATAGGCCGACCGTCGTGCGTCCACGGCACCTCGGAGTGCCGCGAACACTGCAGGTACGGCCTGGGCTTCGTCGAGTACGAGGCCGTCGCTTCCGGTCGAATCGAGTTCGAATCGGGGGTCCAGCTGGAAGCGCTCGGCCGTTCGCGGGTCTTCAAGATCCAGGTAGCGATAATGGGCGAACGCCGCCCGGGCAAGGGTGGTCTTGCCGACTTGTCGCGCACCGAGCAGTACGATGACCGGGAAGCTGGCTGCTGAGCGCTGCAGGACGGGTTGCAGTAGTCTGGGGATCATCCTTGGATTCTGGAAGAGAGATTTCCAAAATGCAAGGATGAGATTGCAGCCATCCCAATGCGGACACGTGCGTGGGCGCGGGGCTTGCGATGAAAGCGTGCGCCCCAGGCCAGGCGGGCGGAGGCCCGATAATAGGACGACCAAGACCACTTTCCTGGCCGGACCGACGTGTTCCTGAAATTCATCCTCCGCAACGCCCTGCGCCATCGCCTGCGCACCTCGCTCACGGCGCTGGGCATCTTCGTCGCCATCCTGGCGTTCGGCCTCCTGTCCACGGTCATCGAAGCCTGGTTCTCCGGCGTCAACACCGCCTCGTCCTCGCGCATCATCACGCGCAGCTCGGTGTCCCTGGTGTTCCCGCTGCCCTCGACCTATCGCGAGAAGCTGCGCCAGGTGGAGGGCGTCACCGGCGTCGCTGGCGTCAACTGGTTCGGCGGCGTGTATCAGGAGACGAAGAACTTCTTCCCGCAGTTCGCCGTCGATCCTGAGGACTACTTTCCCCTTTATCCCGAGTACCTCATCCCCGAGGCGGACTACAAGGAATTCCTGCGCGACCGCAAGGGGGCCATCGTCGGGCGCAAGCTCGCCGATACGTACGGCTGGAAGGTGGGCGACGTCGTTCCGCTCAAGGGGATGATCTATCCGGGCAACTGGGAGTTCGTGGTCCGGGCGATCTACGAGGGTCGGGACAGCAAGGTGGACACCTCGCAGTTCTTCTTCCACTGGGACTATCTGAACGAGCGGGTGAAGATCCTGATGCCGCGACGGGCGAACTACTATGGCCTGTACGTGCTGGGCATCGCCGATCCGGACCGGGCCGCGGAGACCGGTCGCACCATCGATGCGCAGTTCCGTAACTCACTGGCGGAGACGCTGACCGAGACCGAGCGCGCGTTCCAGCTGAGCTTCGTGTCGATGGTGGAGACGCTGGTCGTCGCGATCCGGGTAGTGTCGTACCTGGTGATCTTCATCATCATGGCGGTGATGGCCAACACCATGGCGATGAGCGCGCGCGAGCGGCTGTCGGAGTATGCGACGCTGAAGGCGCTGGGATTCAAGCCCTTCAGCGTGGGCGGGCTGATCGTCGGGGAATCCATGGCGATCGCGCTGATCGGTGGGGCGCTCGGTGTGATCGCGACTTTCCCGGTGGCGGAGATGTTCCGGCGTCTGGTGGGGTCGCTCTTTCCGGTGTTCGAGGTTTCGCAGGCGACCGTGATGCTGCAGTTCGTGTGCGCGGCGATCGTTGGGTTGGTCGCGGCGGTGATTCCGTCCATCCGTGCGGCGCGGGTGCAGATTGCCGCGGGGTTGAGGGCGGTGGCATGAGGGATTGCGCTCGCCCCCACCCTAACCCTCCCCCGGCGAAGCCGGGGGAGGGGATGTACACCCCTTCCCCCACCTTCGGTGGGGGAAGGTTGGGATGGGGGCCCGGCGCTCGCCAGCACGCCTGCAGACGCCAATGAAGATCCCCTTCTCCTACAGCCTGCGCAACCTCTGGGCACGCCGGCTCACGACCGCACTCACCGCTGCCGGCCTTGCCCTCGTGGTGTTCGTGTTCGCTACCGTCCTGATGCTCGAACAGGGCCTGCGCTCGACGCTCGTGGTCACCGGCGCCTACGACAACGTGCTGGTGATCCGCCGCTCCGCTGGCACCGAAGTGCAGAGCGCCATCGACCGGATGCAGGCCGGCGTCGTGGAATCGCAGCCGGAAGTATCGCTCGGCATGGACGGCCAGCCGCTCGTCTCGAAGGAAGTGCTGGTGCTGATCTCGCTGCCCAAGCGCGACAGCGGGAGTCCCTCGAACGTCGTGATCCGCGGCGCGACGCAACGCGGACTCATCCTGCGGCCCCAGGTGCAGATCACCAAGGGGCGTATCTGGCGGCCGGGCAGTTCCGAGATCGTGGTCGGGCGCAGCATCGCCGAGCGCTTCGAGGGAGTGGCCATCGGCCAGCAGCTGCGTTTCGGCATGCGCGACTGGACCGTGGTGGGCATCTTCGACGCCGGCAAGAGCGGCTTCGACTCCGAAATCTGGGGCGATTCCGATCAGATGCTGCAGGCGTTCCGGCGCGTGAACTTCTCGTCGATGGTGATGCGCCTCAACGACCCCACGGCGTTCGATGCGCTGAAGGGCCGCTTGGAGGCCGACCCGCGGCTCACGGTCGAGGCGAAGCGCGAGAAGGTCTTCTACGAGGAACAGTCCGAAGCCCTGGCTCGATTCATCCGCTATCTCGGCATCACGCTGTCGGTGATCTTCTCCATCGGCGCGGTCATCGGCGCCATGATCACCATGTACGCCTCGGTCGCGGCGCGCACCGCCGAGATCGGCACGTTGCGCGCGCTCGGGTTCCAGCGCGGCAGCATCCTGTCCGCATTTCTCACCGAAGCGCTCCTGCTCGGTGCAGTCGGCGGCGCGGTCGGCGTCGCGATGGCGTCATCCATGCAGCTCATCACGGTCTCGACGGTGAACTGGCAGTCGTTCTCGGAACTCGCGTTCAGTTTCGATTTGACACCGAAGATCGTTACCGCGGCCATGGCGTTTGCCATCGGCATGGGGCTGCTGGGAGGCGTGTTGCCGGCGGCGCAGGCGGCCAGGATGAAGATCGTGGATGCATTGCGGGCGGCGTGATCGGCCTGGTCGTCAGCGCATCAACGAGCCCTGGCGCAGCAGCTCCGCCACGGCAGTCGGCGACAACGGCCGGGCAAGCAGAAACCCCTGAACCGCGTCGCACCCTTCGTCCACCAGGAAGTCGTACTGTTCCTGCGTCTCGACACCTTCGGCCACCACCGACAGGTTGAGGTGGTGCGCCATGGCGAGGATCGATCGCGCGATCGCGGCGGAGTCCGCGTCGTGCGGGAGATCGCGTACGAACGAACGGTCGATCTTGAGGCAATGCAGCGGCAGGTGCTTGAGGTAAGCGAGTGACGAATAGCCGGTGCCGAAATCGTCCACCGCAAGGGTCACACCCATCTCCCGCAGCTCGCGCAGCACGCTTTCCACGGCATTCAGGTTCTCCATCATCAGCCCCTCGGTGATCTCGAGTTCGAGCGCATTGGCCTCGAGCCGAGCGTCGACGAGGGCGTTGCGGACGATCTGCACCATGTTGGTCAACCGAAACTGGCGTGCCGACACGTTCACCGAGATCCGAGCCTTCGGGAACCCGGCCGCGTGCCATTGTCCGCACTGACGGCATGCGGTGCGCAGCACCCAGTCGCCGATGGTGCCGATCTGCCCGGTCTGTTCGGCGATGGGAATGAAGATCGCGGGCGAGATCAGGCCGTCGCGCGGGTGATTCCACCGCACGAGCGCCTCGACGCAGGTCACCGCACCCGTGACAACATCGACCTGGGGCTGGTATTCGAGCGTCAGCTCGCCACGCTCCACGGCGCGGCGCAGATCGTTGGCGAGTGCCAGGCGCTGCGTGATGCGGATCTGCAGTTCGTGGGAATAGAACTGATAGTTGTTGCGCCCATTCGACTTCGCCTGATACATCGCCGCGTCGGCCTGCTTCAACAGCGCCTCGGTGTCGGCATCGCCGAGGGGGTAGAGAGTCGCACCGATACTGGCGGTCACGAACACTTCGGTCCCGCCGAGCGGCACGCCAATCGCCAGTTCGGCCAGCAGCTTGTCGAGCACCACCTGGAGCTGCTCGATGCTCGCCAGGTCTTCGATCAGCACGGTGAACTCGTCGCCGCCGAGCCGCCCGACGGTATCCTGGCTGCGCAGGCAACGCTCGAGTCGCCGGCCGATCTCCTTCAGGAGCTGGTCGCCGGCCGAATGCCCGAGGGTGTCGTTGACGTCCTTGAAGTTGTCGAGATCGATGAACAGGAGTGCCAGCAGCCGTTCGTGCCGACGTGCACGCTGCATGGCCTGCGTCAGGCGGTCGCGGAACAGATCGCGATTGGGCAGACCGGTCAGGGCATCGAATTGCGCGAGCCGCGCCAGCCGTTCTTCGGCCCTCTTGCGGTCGCGGATGTCGCGTGCGATGGTGGAAAGGAACAGCAGCCGCCCCGAACTGCTTCGGTGCGCGATGATGATCTGCGACACCGGAATCTCTGCGCGATCCGGGCCGAGCAAGGCGGTCTCGCCCAGCCACACGCCATCGCGGATGGCCGACGGGATCGCCTCCTCGAGTATCAGCCGAGCGGCCCACGGCGCGAAGTGTTCCATCAGGTTCACGCTGTCGATGCTGGCGCCGGGAGTGAGTCCCAGGGCGGCGTGGCCAGCCTGGTTCAGGAACCGGACCTGGCCGTCGGGGCTGATGGTCCAGACGACATCGGTGGTGGCCTCGAGGATTGCGACGAGGTGCCGTCGTTCCTGCTCGACGCGGTTGCGCTCGACCGCGTACATCATGGCGCGCGTCAGCGCCCGCGCATCCAGGCCGTCCTTGACCAGATAGTCCTGGGCACCGCTGGCCACTGCGGCGAGCGCGGTGGATTCGTCCGTGTTTCCGGTGACCAGGATCACCGGCGTGTCGGGGGCACGCTCCTGCAGCGACTGAAACGTGTCGAGGCCGTTGCTGTCCGGAACGTTGAGGTCGGCCAGGATCAGGTCGTAGGGTTCGCCGTCGAGCACTTCGAGCGCTTCCATCAAGCGCGACACTGCATTGAGCCGGAAGCGCATCTCGCCGGCATCGGCCACCATTTCGCGCAGGAGGCGCAGGTCTCCAGGGTTGTCCTCCAGCACGAGGACGCGGAATTCGGGATTCATGACGGTGGCGACTCCTGCGGTGGATGCTCGGCGGCCCAGGTGGCGACGACGTGCAGCAAGTCCACGTAGGCATCCAGCGTTTGCGGCTTGGTCACGAAGGCGGCCGCGGCATTGGCATACGAGCGCCGGCGGTCCTCTTCCGAGGCGGAACTGGTGAGTACGATAACCGGAATTCCGGCGATCCCATCGTGCTCCCGCATCTCCTCCAGCAGTTCGATGCCGTGACGCCGTGGCAGATTGAGGTCCAGCAATACCACGTTGGGACGGGTCGCGTCGGCGTAGTCGTCCCGCTGCAGCAGGAAATCCAACGCCGCGTCGACGCTTTCGACCGCGTGTAACCGGCCCAGATGGGGGACTTCGCGCAGGGCCTCGCGCAGGAGCCGTACGTCGCCGGGATTGTCTTCCACGAGCAGGATTTCGCGCGAGGGTGCGGGGGTGAAGGCGCTCATGCCGCCGCCTTGCGCAAGGAGAAGTTGAACGTCGCGCCCTGTCCGGGAGCGGACTCGACCCAGATCTTGCCGCCGTGCCGATCCACGATGCGCTTGCACAGCGTGAGCCCGATCCCGGAGCCGGGGTATTCGGCCTGGCCGTGCAGGCGCTGGAACGCGGCGAAGATGCGTTCGCGGTATTTCGGGTCGATGCCGATGCCGTTATCGCTCACGGAGACCAGCCATTCGTGACCTCGATCGGTGGCGGCGACGCGGATCTCGGGGGCCGCCTCCCCCCGGAACTTGACGGCGTTGGACAGCAGGTTCTGGAAGAGGCGCGTCAACTGATTCTCGTCGCCCAATACTTGCGGCAGCGGCTCGCGGGAAAGGTTCGCGCCGGACTCCTCCAGCACGAGCGCGAGATTGCCGGCCGCCCGCTCGAGAGCTGCGTCGAGCGACGCAGGAACGAGTTCCGGGCCGCGCGATGCCCGCGACAGCGCGAGCAAGTCGTCGATCATGCCCTGCAGCCGCCGCGCCCCATCGGTCATGAAACCGAGGAACTCGCGCGCATCCCCATCGAGCCGATCGGCATAGCGGCGCTCCAGCAACTGCCCGTATGCCGACACCATGCGCAGGGGTTCCTGCAGGTCGTGCGAGGCGACGTACGCGAACTGCTCGAGCTCCAGGTTGGAGCGCGCCAGCTGGTCGTTGGCGAGCTGGAGTTCGCGCGTGCGCTCGGCGACGCGCTGCTCGAGCTCGGCGTTGGCGGCACGCAACGCTTCCTCGGCCATGCGCCGGCTCTCGATTTCCGCTTCGAGCCGGCGATTGACCTCGGTCATCTGCCGGGGCGAGGGCAGGGCCAACACCTTCGGGATCAGGGGCCACAGCATCACGGCGGTCAACACCGAGAGACTGGCGGTGACCACCTTGATGGTCGCGTCGATGCGGTACACGGGATACCAGATGCTGACGAGGCCGATCACGTGGGTGGTGCCGCATGCCAGGATGAAGAATGCGAACAGATAGAACATCCAGTGGAATGCGAGGTCACGCCGGTGTCGCGCCAGCACGAACAGCCCGAGCGGAATCGAGTAGTAGGCCGCCGCGATCAGTGCATCGGCCGAGACCAGGGTCCACAGCAGCCCCGGTGACCAGGCGATGCAGTAACCGTGGGGAAGAAGGCCCTGTCCAGCGAGGAAACTCTGCAAGTCGTCCATGGAATGTCCCTGTTCGCCTTGGTGGATTCGATGGGGAGATCCTGCAACGATCCGGTCATGGACCCGGCGGGACCCTACGCGATGGGGGCCTCGCGCAGCTTGCCCATGGGCTCGATCGTACCGGTGTGCGTCCGATAGGTCCCCGCCCGCCGGTCTGCATAGTATCGGCGCAGGGTGTGCCGAACTGTAGCGAAGGCGAGCTGGTCCCAGGGGATGTCCGCCTCCGCCACGAGGATCGTCTCCAGCGTCTCAGAGCCGGGGCTGAAGTCGAGGTCGAGCAGCCGCGCGCGAAACAGCAGATAGACCTGGTCGATGTGAGGGATGTTGTAGAGCGCGTACAGCCCCAGCACTTCGACGCGCGCGTTCGCTTCCTCCAGCGTTTCGCGCGCTGCACCTTCGGCGGTGGTCTCGCCGTTTTCCATGAAACCTGCGGGCACCGTCCACAGCCCGAGGCGTGGCTCGATGGCGCGGCGGCAGAGCAGGATGCGATCGTCCCACTCCGCGATGCACCCCACGACCATGCGCGGGTTCTCGTAGTGGATCGTGTTGCAGGCGTGGCAGACCGCGCGTTCGCGGTTGTCGTCGGGCGGGAT
>JAIEQG010000145.1 GCA_019747905.1 Burkholderiales bacterium | reverse complement strand
TCCAAATGCTCGCAAACACTTGGAAAGCCTCGTGCTTCGGAGGTTTCGCCACCTCGCTGATGAAATTTCCGGGCTAGCGGTGTGAGTCACCCGGCGATGGAATCGCCGGCCGGGCGAATCGCCCCTGGACGCCGACAAGTTAACGCCTGCGCAGCGACGGCGGTGCGGAGGCTAAGGCTTCGGCGCCCAGAATATGTTCAGGCTGTAGGGGCCGCCGCGCTCCAGCGCCCGGCGATAGGCGGATCGCCCCTCCAGCGCGCGCAGCTGTGCCGTCAGGTGCGCGAACGGGTCGAGACGCCGCGCGGCCTGGGCCGCCTGGGCGACGAACGACAGCACGATGTCGGCGGCAGTGAATTCGGAACCCACGTAGTAGCCGGTCGCACTGACCGCGCGATCCATGTACGAGAGATGGTTGTGGAATTCGCTGTCGATGCGTGGACGCAGCGGCGCGGCCGCCTCGCCGAGCCGACCGGCGTACAGATGGAGCATCATCGGCAGCATCGCCGAGCCTTCGGCGTAGTACATCCACTGCAGGTACCTGACCCAGTCGGGGGAGGTCCGCGCCGGCATCAGGCGGCCGTCGCCGTAGCGGGTCAGGACGTATTCGACGATGGCTCCCGTCTCGTGCACCACGAGATCCCCATCGGTGATCAGTGGTGACTTGCCGAGCGGATGGATGCTCTTCAGCTCGGGCGGCGCCAGGCGCGTCGTCGCATGGCGCTGGTACTGCACGAGCTCGTACGGCAACTCGAGTTCTTCGAGCAGCCAGAGGATGCGAAGCGAGCGGGAATTCTCGAGATGGTGGATCTTGATCATGGGGCTGGGCTGCATGAAAGGAGCGGCATCCGGCACGCCGTGGACTCAATCCTACGCGCGGTTGGCGATCCGGATGAGCGTCGGCCACGCGGATGCTGCGTGCTAAACTCGATCGATGCGTTTCTCACTTTATCCGCGGCAATTCGTGCGTACCGTCCTCGCAGCGGTCGTCGCCTGCTTGATGCTCCCGTCCGGCGCGAGCTTCGCGCAGACCATCACGATCAAGTTCAGCCACGTCGTGGCCAGCGACACGCCCAAGGGCAAGGCCGCCGAGAAGTTCAAGCAGCTGGCCGAGGCCGCGACCAAGGGTCGCGTGAAGGTGGAGATCTATCCCAACAGCCAGCTCTACAAGGACGGCGACGAGCTCGAGGCGCTGCAGCGCGGCGCGGTTCACATGCTCGCGCCGTCGGTGTCGAAGTTCGGGCCGCTCGGCGTGCGCGACTTCGAGGTGTTCGATCTTCCCTACCTCTTCGACAATGCCGAGACGGTCTATCGCGTGACCGACGGCGACGTGGGCCGGAAGCTCATGGCGAAGCTGGAGCCCAAGGGCATCCGCGGCCTCGCGTTCTGGGACAACGGCTTCAAGCAGTTCTCGTGCAGCAAGCCGCTGCGCAAGCCGGCGGACTTCCGTGGCGTGAAGCTGCGCATCCAGTCGTCCAAGGTGTTGGCCGCTACCGTGCGGCAGCTGGGCGGCGTGCCGCAGGTGATGGCCTTCAGCGAGGTCTACACGGCCATGCAGCAGGGCGTGGTGGACGGCGCCGAGAATCCCGTCTCGAACCTCTACACCCAGAAGATGCACGAGGTGCAGAAGCACCTCACCATCTCGGATCACAGCTATCTCGTCTACGCTGTGATCGTGAACCGCAAGTTCTGGGATGGCCTGCCGCCGGACATCCGCGCTGCGCTGGAAGGTGCCATGACGGACGCGACCCGTTACGAGCGCGCCATCGCCGCGAAGGAGAACGCCGACGCGCTCGCGTTGGTCAAGCAGGCCGGTACGACGGAGGTCTACGCGCTCGATCCGAAACAGCGCGACGAATGGAAACAGGCGCTGCTGCCGGTGCACAAGGAGTTCGAATCGACCATCGGACGCGACCTGATCCAGTCGATCTACGCCGTGGCCGCCCAGGTCGAACAGGAACGCCGCAAGAAGTGATGGTGCGGTGGAGGCGGTGCCGATGCGCGTACTGAACCGCCTGCTCGACCACCTCGAGGAGTGGCTGATCGCCGGGTTCATGGCGATCGCCACGCTCATCATTTTCGTGGCGGTGGTGCACCGCATGAGCGCGAAGGTGGACTGGCTGTGGGACTACACCGGCCGCCTCGACCTCACCTGGGCACAGGAGCTGTGCATCTTCCTGTTCATCTGGATGGCCAAGTTCGGTGCCGCCTACGGGGTCCGTACCGGCATCCACATCGGCGTGGACCTGCTGGTGATGCACGCCTCGGCCGCGTGGCGCCGACGGCTGGTGGTGCTGGCGTTGCTGCTGGGGGCGCTGTTCACCGCCATCATCGCCACGCTCGGCGCGCGCTGGGTGATGTTCATGCACGAGACCGGGCAGGTGACGCCCGACCTGGAATGGCCGCGCTGGATCGTCTACCTGTGCATTCCGCTCGGCTCGGGCCTGATGTGTTATCGGTTCCTGCAGGTGCTCGCGCGCTTCCTGCGCAGCGGCGAGCTGCCGGTGCACTCGACGGCACCGGTGGCCGCGGGCGATTCCACGGCATGACTGCGGCGATCATCATCGCGATCCTGCTGGTGCTGCTCGCCACCGGCACGCCCATCTCCATCGCGCTGGGTCTCACGGTGCTCGTGTTCCTGGTCGGCTTCTCCGATTTTTCCATGGAGACCGTCGACATCGTGTCGCAGCGCCTGTTCACCGGCCTCGAGAGCTTCGCGTTGATGGCGATTCCGTTCTTCGTGCTCGCCGGGGCGTTTCTCACCGAAGGCGGGGTAGCGGCACGCATCATCCGCTTCGCCACCGCGCTGGTGGGATGGATGCCCGGCGGCCTCGCGATGGCCGCCATTCTCGCGTGCGCGTTCTTCGCCACCATCTCCGGTTCCAGTCCAGCCACCGTGGCGGCGATCGGCGCGATCATGCTGCCGGCGATGCTGAAGGCCGGTTATCCGAAGCGCTTCGCCGTCGGCGTGATCACCACCTCGGGATCGCTCGGCATCCTGATCCCGCCTTCGATCGTGATGATCATCTACGCGGTCAGCACCAGCACGAGCGCGGGCAAGCTGTTCGTCGCCGGCGTGGTGCCGGGCCTTCTGCTGGCCCTCGTGCTGATGGCGGTCACGTTCGTCACGGCGAAGCGCAAGGGTTTCCCGACCTTGCCGCGCGCCAGCCTGCGCGAAGTCTGGACGGCATTCCGCGAAGCGTTCTGGGGGCTGCTGCTGGTGGTCGTCGTGATGGGCGGCATCTACGGCGGCGTGATGACGCCGACCGAGGCGGCGGCCGTGAGCGCCGTGTACTCCTTCGTCGCGGCCGTGTTCATCTATCGCGACCTGCGGGTGCGCGACACCGGCAAGGTGCTGCTCGCGGCGGCCAACACCAGCGCGATGCTGCTCTACATCGTGACCAATGCGGTGCTGTTTTCCTACCTGCTCACGTCGGAGCAGATTCCGCAGTCCATCTCGGCCTGGGTCACGGCGCAGGAGCTCTCGCCCTGGATGTTCCTGGTGGCAGTCAACGTCGCGTTGCTCGCGGCGGGGCAATTCATGGAGCCCAGTTCCATCGTGCTGATCCTGGCGCCGCTGTTCCTGCCGATCGCGCAGAGTCTCGGCATCGATCCGATCCACCTGGGTGTCATCATGACGGTCAACATGGAGATCGGCATGCTGCATCCGCCCGTGGGGCTCAACCTGTTCGTCGCGAGCCACCTCGCGAAGATGGGCATGACCGAAGTGTCGATCGCCTGCCTGCCGTGGCTCGGCGTGATGCTGTTGTATCTGGTGCTGGTGACGTACGTGCCGCAGGTGTCGTTGTGGCTGCCGCACGTGCTTGGGGTGCGGTAGCAGGTACTGCTGCCCCCACCCTGACCCTCCCCCGGCATAGCCGGGGGAGGGGATGTACACCCCTTCCCCCGCCTTTGGTGGGGGAAGGTTGGGATGGGGGCAGCCGTGCCACCCATCGAATGCGCTCTACTTCTGCGGTACCAGCACCGCCTTCACCCCGATCGACTTCAGCTTCGCCATCACCACATCGGCCTCGGCCTTGTCCTTGAACGGGCCCACTTGCAGGCGCGTCTCGGTGTGGGCTTCGATGCCGCTTTGTTTCAGCTTCTGGCGCAGCGCTTCGGCATTGGCGGGTGTGGTGAACACGCCGAGCTGCACGACGTAGGCGCGCACCGGCGGTTCCGGCAGTTTCTCGGTGGTCGCGGGCTTGACGTCTGCCGTCGCGGCGGGCGGGTGGATGGGCGGTTCGGCGACCGGTGCCGGTGTCGGTTTCCGGGGCGCAGGCTCCGCCTTGACGGGGCCGCCGGTGGATTCGGGGACGACCGGGGCTGCGGTCACCGGTTTTGGCTCCGAGGGCAGCGTGGCCGGGGGCGCGGGTGGTTCGTCGGTGGCTACGGTGGGCGGCGGGGGCGGTTCGGCCGGGACCGGCGCCGGGGTCGCGGGTTCGGCCGGCTTGACCGGCAAGGTTGCGGTTTCGGGCGGCGGTGATGGCGGCGGTGTTTCGACCCGCTTCGAGTCCATCACCCGGTCCAGGATGGCGAGGCCGACCACGGCAACGGCGATCAGGCTCAAGGCGGCGACCAGCCGGCGCACGGCGCGGCGCTTGATTTCCTGCTGCTCGTCGGGAATTTTCTGGTCGGCCATGGCACTGGAGGCGGTTGCGATTGGCGCGGATGCTATTCCATCTGCGCCGCGAGCAGGAAAGAGCGTGCATCGCCGGCCGGTTCGCAGCGGCCGCCGGGCGCAGTTGCGGGAATTCGCTTGGCTCGCGCCGATTTATCATGCTATCCTCCTGAATTACCTGACAAATCCAACCGTAACGGAGAAACCGATGGCAGTCGAACGTACCCTGTCGATCATCAAGCCCGATGCCGTGGGCAAGAACGTGATCGGACAGATCTACTCGCGATTCGAGAAGGCCGGCCTCACGATCGTCGCCGCGCGCATGAAGCAGTTGTCGCGCGCCGAGGCCGAAGGCTTCTACGCCGTGCATCGCGCGCGCCCCTTCTTCAACGACCTGGTGAACTTCATGATCTCCGGGCCGGTCATGATCCAGGTGCTGCAGGGCGACAACGCGATCGCGAAGAACCGTGAGCTGATGGGCGCCACCGATCCGAAGAAGGCCGACAAGGGGACCATCCGCGCGGACTTCGCCGATTCGATCGATGCCAATGCGGTGCATGGCTCCGACGGGCCTGACACGGCCGCGGTCGAGATCGCATACTTCTTCGCGGCGCTCGATATCCACCCGCGCTAGCGCACAGCCGCACGATGCCGGTCAATCTGCTCGACTTCGACACTGCAGGGCTTGCCGCCTGGCTGGAAAGCCGCGGCGAGAAGCCCTATCGCGCGCGCCAGCTAATGCGCTGGGTGCATCGCGCCGGGGTGGCGGAGCTCGACGGGATGACGGATCTGCCGAAATCGCTGCGGGCGACCCTTGCCGGCGAGGTGGTCGTGCAAGCCCCTGCGGTGACGCGCGATTCGATCGCCACCGACGGCACGCGCAAGTGGCTGCTGTCGGTGGGCACGGGCAACGGAATCGAGACCGTCTTCATTCCGGAAACGGCTCGCGGCACGCTGTGCGTGTCGAGCCAGGTGGGTTGTGCGCTCGAATGCGCGTTCTGCTCCACCGGCCGGCAGGGCTTCAACCGCAACCTGAGTGCCGCCGAGATCATCGGCCAGCTCTGGTGGGCCAACCGGGCCCTGGGCGCTGACCTCGCCGCGGGCAAGCGTCCGATCACCAATGTGGTGATGATGGGCATGGGCGAGCCGCTGGCGAACTTCGACAACGTCGTGACGGCCATGCGTGTGATGCTGGACGACCACGGCTACGGCCTGTCGCGCCGCCGGGTGACGCTGTCGACTTCGGGCATGGTGCCCTGGATGGATCGGTTGCGTGAAGCTTGTCCGGTGTCGCTCGCCGTCTCGCTGCACGCGCCCAACGACGCGTTGCGCGATCGGCTCGTGCCGATCAACCAGAAATGGCCGCTGCGTGAATTGCTGGCCGCTTGCCGCCGCTACATCGACGGGGCCGCCAGCGCTCCCGATGCCGGTGACCTGGACGACGATCCGGTGCCGGCAGGTCTTGCCGCGAAATGGCAACGCGCCGGGTCGCCGCGCGATTTCGTCACGTTCGAATATGTCATGCTGCGCGGCGTGAACGACACGCTGGCCCATGCGCGCGAACTGGTCGACCTGGTCGGCGACCTGCCGTGCAAGTTCAACCTGATTCCCTTCAACCCGTTCCCCGATTCGGGGTTCGAGCGCTCGCATCCCGAGGCAATCGTCGACTTCCAGGGCGAACTCCTGTCCGCCGGTTTCGTCGCGACGGTGCGCAAGACTCGCGGTGACGACATCGACGGTGCCTGCGGGCAGCTCGCCGGTCAGGTGCAGGATCGCAGCCAGCGCCGCCTGCGTCGGGAACCCATGGAGGATACCCGCGCATGAAGGCGGCGCTCGCACTGGTGATGCTGGCGCTGCTCGCGGCAGCGTGCGGCTCCAAGGAACCCAAGCGCGAGGAACCGGCGCCGACGGCGCCCCAGCCGCAGGCACGGCCCACGCCGGCCAGCGCGCTCGAGCGTGCCCGCGTTCACACCGAACTGGGTGCCAACTACTACGAGATCGGCAAGCTCGGCGTCGCGTTGCAGGAACTGAACGAGGCGATCGCCATCGATCCGAAGTACGTGCCGGCCTACAACACGCTGGCCCTGGTGCACATGGCGCTGCGGGAGGATGACAAGGCGCGCAAGCGGTTCCAGGAAGCGCTGCGCCTCGACCCCAACGATTCGGACGTCAACAACAACTACGGCCGGTTCCTGTGCGACCGCAAGCAGGAGAAAGAAGCGGTCAAGTACTTCCTCGCCGCGATCCGCAACCCGCTCTACGAGCGTGTCGAAGAGGCCTACGTCAACGCCGGCATCTGCGCGCGCCGGGCCGGCGATCAAGCCTCCGCCGAGGACTTCTTCCAGCGCGCGCTCAAGCTGAAACCCGGGGATGCCCGCGCGCTGATCAACCTCTCGCAGCTCTATTACGCGCGTGGCGACATCGCGCAGGCGAAGGCCAACCTCACGCGGTTCATGCAGGTGGTGCCCTCGCCCGACGCCGGTACCCTGCTGTACGGTGCGCGCCTGTCGCGCATGATGGGCGACCGCAACGCCATGGCCTCCTACGGCGCACAGTTGCGCAGCCGCTTTCCCGAATCGTCGGAGGCGCGAGCATTCGAGGAGGGGCGCCTGGAATGAGCGAGGCCACCGTCACCGCGAGCGCCAACGCGCCAGCGGCGCCGTCCGAACCCGGCCCCGGTGCCGCGCTGCAGGACGAGCGTCGCCGGCAGTCGCTCAGCCTCACCGACGTGGCGCGCCAGCTCAAGCTGTCGCCGCGCCAGGTGGAAGCACTCGAGCGCGACGACTTTGCGGCGCTGCCCGGTCCGGTTTTCGTGCGCGGTTTCCTGCGCAACTATGCACGCCTGCTCGGTCTCGATCCGGAACCGATGGTACGCACGGCGGAGCGCATGCTGGCACCCAGCCAGGCGGAAGCCGAGGTGCGGGTGGCGGGAGCGTCCGAGCGCAGCGTCGCGGTGCCGATGTCGGACTCGGCCACGCCTTCGTCGCGCAACCGGCTCCCGCTCTATGTCATCAGCGCCATCGTGATTCTCGTGACGGCATATCTCGCGACGCGCGATCGCTCGCCGCAGCCGGGCACGATCGATGTGCCGGTCGTCACCATTCCCACCGAACCCCCGGCGACGACGGCGTTGCCGGAGGCCCCGTCCGTTGCAAGTGCACCGGTGACGAATCCGCCCCCCATGCCCGCGACGCCGTCCATTGCGCCGGCCCCGACCCCTGCGCCGGTGGTGGCCGCTGCACCGGCGGGCGAGGCGGCTCCCGCGCCCGCGGCGCCCTCGGTGCGCACCGTCGGCAGCACCGGCCCTGCGATCCGCATGACCTTCAGCCGCGAATCCTGGGTCGAGGTGCGCGACGGCTCCGACAACGTCATCTTCGGTCAGCTGAATCCCGAAGGCAGCATCCGCGTAGTGCGCGGGCAGCCACCGTTCTCGCTAGTGGTGGGCAACGCATCCGGCGTGAGCCTCACGTACAACGGCAAGCCCGTCGACCTGGCGCCGCACACGCGCACCGACGTGGCGCGGCTCAGGCTGGAATAGCGCGGATGTTCTCGACCCGCCGTCGCTCCCGCCAGGTCCGCATCGGCCACGTCCTCGTGGGCGGGGATGCGCCGATCATGGTGCAGTCGATGACCAACACCGACACCGCGGATGCCGAAGGCACGGCGCGGCAGGTGTTCGCGCTGGCCCGTGCAGGTTCGGAGGTGGTGCGCATCACCGTGAACACGCAGGAAGCTGCGGCGGCAGTGCCGGCGATCCGCACGAAGCTCGATGCGATGGGCTGCAACGTGCCGCTGGTGGGCGACTTCCATTTCAACGGTCACCGCTTGCTCACGCAGGTGCCCGAATGTGCCGAGGTCCTGGACAAGTACCGCATCAACCCCGGTAACGTCGGCAAGGGTTCGAAGCGCGATGAACAGTTCGCGACCATGATCGAGATGGCTTGCCGCTACGGCAAGCCGGTGCGCATCGGCGTCAATTGGGGCAGCCTCGATCCGGAGTTGCTGGCGCGCATGATGGACGAGAACGGCCGCCTTGCGCAGCCCGAGGATGCCAGGGACGTCACGCGCAAGGCCCTGGTGGCCTCGGCGCTCGAGAGCGCGGCGCAGGCCGAAGCGCTCGGCCTGGCGCACGATCGCATCGTCCTGTCGGCCAAGGTGAGCGGGGTGCAGGACCTCATCCGCGTCTATCGCGATCTCGCGGCGCGTTGCGACTATCCGCTGCACCTCGGCCTCACCGAAGCGGGTATGGGTTCGAAGGGAATCGTGGCTTCCACCGCGGCCATCGGCGTGCTGCTGCAGGAAGGCATCGGCGACACGATCCGCGTGTCGCTGACGCCCGAACCGGGCGGCGATCGCACCCAGGAAGTGGTCGTGGCGCAGGAAATCCTGCAGACCATGGGGCTGCGCAGTTTCGCGCCGCTCGTGATCGCGTGCCCCGGTTGCGGGCGCACCACCAGTACGGTCTTCCAGGAGCTCGCGGCCCGCATCCAGAGCTACCTGCGCCAGCAGATGCCGGCGTGGCGCGGCCGCTATCCAGGTGTCGAGGATATGCACGTGGCGGTGATGGGGTGCGTGGTGAACGGCCCCGGCGAAAGCAAGCATGCGAACGTCGGCATCAGCCTGCCGGGTTCGGGCGAGACGCCGGTGGCACCCGTCTTCGTCGACGGCCGCAAGACCGTCACGCTGAAGGGCGAGCGCATCGCCGAGGAGTTCCAGGCCATCGTCGAGGACTACGTGCGCACGCGCTACGGCGCGGTTGCCGCACATTCAACCGAGGGCGAGGCCCACACCGTCGGCTGAGAGTGCGGGCGCGCGAGCGCTGCGCCGAAGGTCCCGCCGGCCGGATCAACCATGAGCGAACCCATTCAAGCGATCCGCGGCATGAACGACGTGCTGCCGGACGAAGCGCCGTTGTGGCAGTTCTTCGAGGATACCGTGCAGACGCTGCTCGAGCGCTACGGCTACCGTCGCATGCGCACACCGATAGTCGAGCGCACCGAGCTCTTCGTGCGGTCCATCGGCGAGGTGACGGACATCGTCGAGAAGGAGATGTACACCTTCACCGACCGGTTGAACGGCGACAGCCTCACCTTGCGGCCGGAGTGCACCGCCTCGTGCGTGCGCGCAGCGATCCAGCACAACCTGCTCTACGGCGGCGGCCAGAAGATCTGGTACGCCGGCCCCATGTTCCGCCACGAGCGGCCGCAGAAGGGTCGCTACCGGCAGTTCCACCAGGTGGGTGCCGAAGCTCTCGGCTACGGCGGACCGGACGTGGATGCCGAGCTCATCGTGATGGGCGCGCGGCTGTGGAAGGACCTCGGTCTCGACGGGATCGAACTCGAGATCAACACGCTCGGCTCGAGCGAAGCACGGGCGCGCTACCGTGCCCATCTCGTGCGGTATCTCGAGCAGCACCAGGACGCGCTCGACGAGGATTCCAGGCGGCGCCTCCACACCAATCCGCTGCGGGTGCTGGACAGCAAGAACCCGGCTCTGCAGGCCTTGATCGAGGCTGCCCCGCGCCTGATCGACGATCTCGACGAGGAATCGTTGAAGCACTTCGAGGATCTGCAGCGCCTGGTGCGCAACGCCGGCCTCGACTTTCGCATCAACCCGCGGCTCGTGCGGGGTCTCGACTACTACAATCGCACCGTGTTCGAGTGGGTGACGACGCGGCTCGGGGCGCAGGGCACGGTCTGCGCCGGCGGTCGCTACGATGGCCTGATCGAGCAGATCGGCGGCAAGCCTGCGCCGGGTTGCGGATTCGCCATGGGCGTCGAACGCCTGATCGCCCTGATCGAGGACAGCCGGTCGGCGCGGCCGCTGGGCGCGCCGGACGTGTATCTGGTCTGGAGCGGCGAGCAGGCCGAACTGCACGCCTGGCGCGTGGCCGAACGCCTGCGGGACACGGGAGTGAACGTCGCAATGCACAGCGGCGGTGGCAGTTTCAAGTCGCAGATGAAGCGCGCCGATGCGAGCGGCGCCCGCTGGGCCGTGATCGTCGGCGACGACGAAGCGGCGCGGGGCGAAGCGAGCCTGAAGGCGCTGCGTGAACTCAAGGAGCAGGCGCGCGTCGGCATCGACGACCTGATCGCGCTGCTCGCCAACGGAGGGGATGACTGAACATGGCTGTCTACGATCTCGAAGAGCAGGAGCAGATCGACGCGTTGAAGGCGTGGTGGCGGCAGTACGGCCGGCTGGTGATCGCGGCGGTGATCGCGTTCATCGTCGGCGTGGCCGGGGTCCAGGGCTGGCTGTACTACAAGACTCAGTTGGCCACCAAGGCCTCCGACGTCTTCGCCGAGCTCGAGGAAGCCGTGCGCGTGGGCGATGCGAAGCGCACCGGCGATCTTTCGAAGCGGCTCGTCAACGACTATACGCGCACGGCCTACGCGGCCCGCGGCGCCTTGCTCGCGGCGAAGGCGAGCGTCGAGGCAGGGGATGCCAAGAGCGCCGAGGAACAGTTGCGCTGGGCGGTCGACAATGCCCGCGACGAGCCGGTCCGGGCGCTCGCCAATCTGCGGCTCGCCGCGCTGCTGCTCGACGGACAGCGCTACGACGATGCCCTCAAGGTGCTCTCGGCGGCGCACCCGGAACCGTTCGCTGCGCTGTTCGCCGATGCGCGGGGCGATGTCTACGTGGCGGCGGGCAAGACTCCCGAAGCGCGCCTCGCGTACCAGGCGGCACTCGACAAGCTGCCCAAGTCGAACACCTACCGCAACGTGGTCGAGGTGAAGCGCGACGCCCTGGGTGCAGCCAAGTGAGAACTGGATTCGTGCAGCGATCCCTGGCTCTGGCCGCGGCTTGCCTGCTCGTTGCCGCATGCACCAAGAGCAGCGGCCCGAAACCTGCGGAACTGACCGATTTCAAGCCGAAGGCTATCGTCAAGGTGGCGTGGAAATCGTCGGTGGGCGATTCCGGCAACTACGTGTTCTCGCCCGGCGTGTGGGACGGCGACTTCTTCGTGGCGGGCTACGACGGGCGGCTGATGCGGGTCGACGCCGCGAAGGGACGCACCCGCTGGCAGACTGACACCAAGACCAAGCTCTCGGGTGGTGTGGAAGCGTTCGACGGGACCATCGTTGTCGGGTCGACCAAGGGCGCGGTGCTCGCGTTCGATGCCCAGGGCAAGCCGAAATGGCGCGCGCAGGTGTCGAGCGAAGTGCTGAGCGCGCCCGCCATCAGCGAGGGCATCGTGGTCGTGCGCAGCGGCGACGGACGCATCCACGGGCTCGATGCGGCCGACGGCAATCGCCGCTGGGAATACATCGCCACCTTGCCGCCGCTGCTGATCCGCACCGACGCCGGCGTCGCGATCGAGAAGGGCGTGGTCTACGCCGGCTTGCCGGGCGGCAAGATGATCGCGTTGAGCCTCACCGCCGGCACGTTGCTGTGGGAGGCGACGGTCTCCCAGCCGCGCGGCGAGACCGAACTCGAGCGCGTGACCGACGTCGTGAGCGTGCCGGTGGTCGAGGACGGACAGGCCTGTGCCGTCGCCTTCCAGGGGCGCATCGCCTGCTTCGAGACCCAGCGCGGAACGCTCGCCTGGGCCCGCAACGCATCGGGCACGGGCGGCCTCGGCGTGGACGACCGGTACTTCTACTTCGTGGACGAAGCGAGCCACCTCAACGCGATCGACCGCGAAAGCGGCGCCAGCATCTGGAAGCAGGAACTGCTGGCGTACCGGCGGCTCGGGTCTCCGGCAGCGGTGAGCAAGTACG
Source organism: Burkholderiales bacterium (assembly GCA_019747905.1). Classification (GTDB taxonomy): domain Bacteria; phylum Pseudomonadota; class Gammaproteobacteria; order Burkholderiales. The sequence goes on along the minus strand of JAIEQG010000145.1, from coordinate 6,941 downwards.
TCGTGGTGGGAGACTTCGAAGGTTATCTGCATGTCTTCGATCGCGAAGACGGATCGATCGTTGCCCGTCTGTCCACCGATGGAGGCCCGATCACCACGGCGCCGCTGCCGGTCGGGCAGGGCAACGTGCTGGTGCAGACGCGCGAAGGCAGCGTTTACGCGATCACCATCCGCTGACCGGGGCTCGTTGACGTGAAGCCGACGATCGTGCTGGTGGGTCGGCCCAACGTGGGCAAGTCGACGCTGTTCAATCGGCTGACGCGCTCGCGCGACGCCATCGTGCACGACCTGCCCGGGTTGACGCGCGACCGGCACTACGGGCAGGGCCGCGTCGGCGGCAAGCCCTACCTGGTGGTGGATACGGGCGGGCTCGAGCCGGTGGCCAAGGACGGCATCCTGTTCGAGATGGCGCGCCAGACCATGCAGGCGGTGGACGAGGCCGATGCCGTCATCATGCTGGTGGATCTGCGCCAGGGTCTCACGCCGCAGGATCGAACCATCGCGGAGCGCCTGCGGCGCAGCGGCCGCAAGCTCTGGCTGGCGGTCAACAAGGCCGAAGGCCATCGGCCCGAGATCGCCGCCGCCGAATTCCACGAACTGGGTCTGGGTGACCCGTTGCCGATTTCCGCCGCCCACGGTGACGGGGTCAACGAACTGGTCGACCTGGTGCTGGCCGACGCGCCCTACGTCGATGAAGAGGCGCCGGCCAAGCATCCAAAGATCGCCATCGTCGGCCGGCCCAACGTGGGCAAGTCGACCCTGGTCAATGCCGTGCTGGGGGAGGAGCGCATGATCGCCTTCGACCAGCCCGGCACCACGCGCGACAGCATCTACGTGGACTTCGAGCGCAACGGCAAGCCCTACACGATCATCGATACTGCCGGGTTGCGGCGTCGCGGCAAGATCGACGCAGCGGTGGAGAAGTTCTCGGTGGTCAAGACGCTGCAGGCGATCGAGGATGCCAACGTGGTGGTGCTGGTGCTGGACGCGCGCCAGGACATCACCGACCAGGATGCCCACGTCGCGGGGTTCATCACCGAGGCCGGGCGGGCGCTGGTGGTTGCCGTCAACAAGTGGGAAGGCCTCGACCCCGAGACCCGCGAGCGGGTGAAGCGCGACTACGCCCGCAAGCTGCAGTTCCTCGGCTTCGCGCGGGTGCACCATATCTCCGCTTTGCGAGGTTCCGGCGTGCCGGCCGTGCTCGATTCCATCGATGCCGCCTATGCCGCCGCCATGGCGAAGCTGTCCACGCCCCGCCTGACTCGTGTCCTGATCGACGCCGTCGGGCGACAGCAGCCGCCCCGCGCCGGTCTCATCCGACCGAAGCTGCGCTATGCGCACCAGGGCCGGTCCAACCCGCCGCTGATCGTGATCCACGGCAACGCGCTCGAACACGTGCCGGACAGCTATCGGCGCTACCTGGAGCATTGCTTCGTCGAGGCCTTCGACCTCGTGGGCACGCCCTTGCGGGTGCAGTTCAAGAAGGGCCGGAACCCGTTCGCCGAAAGAGATCGGTAAGAGCGTTTGGGGCAAACTGGCGGCCGCTTGTTGCGGGGCGGCGCGTGCTATGGTAACGCCCCCCGAATTCCAGTACAGTAACCCGGCACAAAACCAAGAAGGAGTGCGGCGATGAGCGGCAAAGGGCAATTGCTACAAGACCCGTTCCTGAACACCCTGCGCAAGGAACATGTTCCCGTCTCCATCTACCTCGTGAACGGCATCAAGCTCCAGGGTCAGATCGAGTCATTCGACCAGTACGTCGTCCTGCTCAAGAACACCGTCACCCAGATGGTGTACAAGCACGCGATCTCGACCGTCGTCCCCGCACGTCCGGTCAACTTCTCCACGGAACACGCAGCTGAGAGCTGAGATGTCACAGGCCGTGATTGGGCAGCGCCCGGTGAAGCTGGAGCGCGCAGCCCCACGGTGCATCTCGGGCGGTGGGTAAGTCGGCCATCCACCCGGCCGTCGGCGCGGCCTGGAGCGGTTGCCACCCAGCGCCGACCGAGGCTCGCTAGACCGTGTTCGACCGACATGCCGGCGGCGATCGTGCCGTGCTGGTGAGCCTCATGAACGGCCGCCCGGAGGCGGTTGAGGCCACGACCGAACTGCGCGAGCTCGCCCGCAGCGCCGGCGTGACGCCGGTCGCCGAGATCCTCGGTCGAAGCCAGCATCCGGACGCTGCGACCTTCGCCGGCAGCGGCAAGGTGCGCGAGATCGGCGACGCGGTGACCGGGGCGGAGGCCGCCATGGTCATCTTCAACCACGAGTTGTCGCCCGCGCAGGAGCGCAATCTCGAACGCGAACTCGGTTGCCGCGTAGTGGACCGCACCGCGCTCATCCTCGATATCTTCGCGCAGCGTGCCAAGAGCAACGAAGGCAAGCTGCAGGTGGAACTGGCGCAGCTCGAACACCTCGCCACGCGCCTCGTGCGCGGCTGGACCCACCTGGAACGGCAGAAGGGCGGCATCGGCTTGCGCGGCCCCGGCGAGACGCAGCTCGAGACCGACCGGCGCCTGCTTGGCAAGCGCGTCAAGTTCCTCAAGGACCGGCTGGCGCGCCTGAATCGCCAGCGGCAGACGCAGCGGCGCGCGCGCGAGCGCAACAGTGTGCCGACCGTGTCCCTGGTCGGGTATACCAATGCGGGCAAGTCGACGCTCTTCAATGCGCTCACGCATTCGGGCGCCTATGCGGCCGACCAGCTCTTTGCGACGCTCGACACCACATCGCGCCGGGTGCACACCGCGCACGGGAACATTGTGTTGTCCGACACGGTCGGATTCATCCGGCATCTGCCGCACACACTGGTGGAGGCGTTTCGCGCCACGCTGGACGAAACGGCACGGGCCGATCTGCTGTTGCACGTGGTGGACGCATCGAGTCCCGATCGTGATGCGCAGATGCGCGAGGTCAACGGTGTCCTCGCTGCCATCGGTGCCGCGGACGTGCGACAGATTCTCGTCTTCAACAAGATCGATCTTGCAGGGCTCGAACCCGGGGTGGAATTGGACGACTGTGGTAGCATCTCGCGGCTTCGGCTGAGCGCCTTGACGGGCGCAGGGCTAGAGCACCTCAGAGCTGCCCTGGAGCAGCTCGCCCGACCTGCCGCTGCGCCGTTGCCCGAAGGCCGCCTCGAAGCCGCCTGATCCGGGCGGCCCCGAACTCCCCGCACCAGCGCACCCGAGCACAGGAACCTCTACGAATGGCATTGAACGATCCCCAATGGGGAAAGCGCCGCGGCGACGGTCCGCCGGACCTCGACGAAATCTGGGCGCGCTTCAACCAGAAGCTCGCCGGCATGTTCGGCGGCAAGGGCCGCGTCCCGGATCCGGGCGAAGGCGGTGGTCGCGGCATCCGGCAATTCGGCAACGGACCCGTCGTGCTGATCGTGCTGGTCGTCGCGGTCTGGATCGCGAGCGGCTTCTACATCGTCGATGCGGCTTCGCGGGGCGTGGTGTTCCGCTTCGGCAAGGTGGTGGAGCAGACCGATCCCGGTCCGCGCTGGCATCTACCGTATCCGATCGAGTCGGCCGAGGTGGTCAACATCTCTGGCGTGCGCACCGTGGAAGTGGGCTATCGCAACGACGTGCGCAGCAAGGTCGCCAAGGAATCGCTGATGCTGACCGACGACGAGAACATCGTCGACGTGCAGTTCGCCGTGCAGTACGTGCTGAAGGATCCCGAGGCCTATCTGCTGAAGAACCGCAGCCCTGACGACACCGTGCGCCAGGCGGCGGAATCGGCCATTCGCGAGATCGTCGGCAAGAGCCGCATGGATCGCGTGCTCTACGAAGGGCGGGCAGACATCACGGCGCTGGCGCGCAAACTCATGCAGGAAATACTCGACCGCTACGAAACCGGCATCAGCATCAACCAGGTGACGATGCAGAACGCGCAGCCGCCGGCCGAAGTGCAAGCGGCGTTCGCCGACGCGGTCAAGGCGAGCCAGGATCGCGAACGGCAGCGCAACGAAGGCGAGGCCTATTTCAACGATGTCGTGCCGAAGGCAGAAGGTACCGCGGCGCGGTTGCGCCAGGAGGCCGAGGCCTACCGGCAGCGCGTCGTGGCGACCTCCGAAGGTGAGGCCTCGCGCTTCAAGCAGGTGCTGGTCGAGTACAGCAAGGCCCCGGGGGTCACTCGCGACCGCCTGTACCTCGACATGATGCAGCAGGTGTTGACCAACACCAGCAAGGTGGTGGTGGACCAGAAGAACGGCAGCAACCTGCTGTTCCTGCCGCTCGACAAGATCCTGCAGATGAGCGGCGCGATTGCCGCGGGCGGGGCGGTAGAGGGCGGCGCAGCCAAGCCGCCCGCCATGACCGATCAGCCGGTGACACCGCAACCCTCGTCGGAACCCGTCGCGCGCTCGCGCGATGCGTTCCGCAGCCGCGATCGGGAGGCCCGGCCATGACCAAGAACCTCGGCGGCATCCTGGTCGCCATCATCGCGGTGCTGGTGCTGGCCAGCCTGTCCCTGTACACCGTGGATCAGCGGCAGAACGCCATCGTGTTCCGGCTGGGCGAGATCGTGGCGGTCAAGAAGGAGCCCGGCCTCTACGCCAAGCTCCCGCTGGTGGACCGCGTGAAGCTCTTCGACATCCGCATCCTGACCATCGATACGGACGAGCCCGATCTGTTCATCACCAAGGAGAAGAAGAACGTCCTGGTCGACTCCTTCGTGAAGTGGCGGATCATCGACGTGCGCCAGTACTACATCTCGGTGCGCGACGACGAGGAAGGCGCCAAGCGCCGCTTGTCGCAAAAGGTGAACGACAGCCTGCGTGACGAGTTCGGCCAGCGCACCATCCACGAACTCGTGTCGGGCGAACGCGACAAGGTCATGGAAGTGATGCGCAAGCGGGCCGACGATGCCGCGCGCGAGATTGGTGTCCAGGTGCTGGACGTTCGATTGAAGCGTGTCGACCTGCCCCAGGAAGTCAGCGAATCGGTCTACCGGCGCATGGAGGCGGAACGGCAGCGGGCCGCGAAGGAGCAGCGTTCCACCGGTTTCGCCGAATCGGAGAAGATTCGCGCCGAAGCCGACAAGAAGCGCGAAGTGATCATCGCCGAAGCCTATCGCGACGCCCAGCGGATGAAGGGTGAAGGCGACGCGAAGGCCTCTGCGATCTACGCCCGGGCGTTCCAGGAGAATCCCGAGTTCTATGCGTTCTACCGCAGCCTCGAGGCCTATCGCCAGAGCTTCCGGAACAAGAGCGACGTGCTGGTGCTCGAGCCGAATTCCGAGTTCTTCAAGTACATGAAGGGGGCGGGCAAGCGCTGAGCGAACCCCGCTCGGACGCGCGCCCTGGGGGGGCCGTGAACAACGAGATCGTGTTGACGGCCGTGGCGCTCATGCTGGTGCTGGAGGGCTTGCTGCCGTTCCTGTTCCCCGGCGTCTGGCGCGAAGCGTTCCGCAAGCTGACCGAGCTGACCGACGGCCAACTGCGCTTCATCGGGCTCACCGCAATGCTGGCGGGCCTGCTGCTGCTCGCACTGGTGCGCGGGGACTGAGGGCGTTCGGGTGAATTCGATGCACAACTGGCTCCTGCCCGAGCACGTCGAGGACCTGCTGCCCGCCGAGGCGAAGCGGGTGGAGGCGCTGCGGCGCGTGCTGCTCGACCTGTTCCGCGTGCGCGGCTACGAGCTGGTGATGCCGCCCATGCTCGAATACCTGGAATCCCTGCTGACCGGTACCGGGCACGACCTGGACCTCAGGACCTTCAAGCTGGTCGACCAGCTCTCCGGCCGCATGGTGGGCCTGCGCGCGGACATCACGCCGCAAGTGGCCCGTATCGATGCGCACCTGCTCAATCGGGAGGGCGTGACGCGGCTATGCTACTGCGGCACGGTGTTGCACGCGCTGCCGGCCGATCTCGGACGCACGCGCGAGCCGCTGCAGATCGGCGCCGAGCTCTACGGCCATGCCGGTGTCGAGAGCGATATCGAGATCCAGCGTCTGCTGCTCGACGCCTTGAGCGCGGCCGGCATTCGCGACCTGCATCTCGATCTGGGTCACGTGGGCCTGTTCCGGGCGCTCGTCACCCGGGCGAAGCTCGATGCGGGCCTCGAATCGGAACTCTTCCAGGCGCTGCAGCGCAAGGACGTACCGTGGCTGAAGACCTTGACCGCGGGACTGCCCCCGGAGGCGCGCAACGCGATCCTTGCGCTGCCGCGCCTCTATGGCGAACCCGCCGTCCTCGACGAAGCCCGTGCCGTGCTGCCCGCGTGGCCCGAGGTGGTGCAGTGCCTCGAACAGCTGGGCACCATCGTGGCGGCGCTGCGTTCGCGCGTTGACACGCTGCTGGTGGATCTCGCGGAGTTGCGCGGCTATCACTATCACAGCGGCGTGGTGTTCGCGGCCTATGTCGCGGGTAGTGCCAATGCAGTGGGACAGGGCGGACGTTACGACGAAGTAGGCAAGGCCTTCGGTCGCGCGCGGCCGGCCACCGGCTTCAGCATGGACCTGCGGGAACTCGCGGCGCTGGCGCCAGCCCTGCCAACGCGCGGTGCGATACTCGCACCCTGGTCGGACTCGCCCGCCCTCGCGGGCGAGATCGAACGCCTGCGGGCTGCCGGCGAAGTCGTGATCGTGGATCTCCCGGGTCACGCGGCGGCGCGCGGCGAACTCGGATGCGATCGCGTGCTCGAGCAGCGCGACGGCAAATGGCAGGTCAGTGCCCTGCGCGGTTAGCGACGGGGGCCAAGTCAACGAAGGACGACGGTAGAGCATGGCACGCAACGTAGTGGTGATCGGCACCCAGTGGGGTGACGAAGGCAAGGGCAAGGTGGTCGATCTGCTGACCGACCAGACCGAAGGCGTGGTCCGCTTCCAGGGCGGGCACAACGCCGGGCATACGCTCGTGATCGGCGGCAAGAAGACGGTGCTGCACCTGATCCCGTCCGGCATCCTGCGCGACAGCGTGCGTTGCTACATCGGCAACGG
>JAIEQG010000146.1 GCA_019747905.1 Burkholderiales bacterium | reverse complement strand
GAGTAGGGCGATGGCGACTGGCTGCCGTAGCTGAAGTTGTAGAGCGCGGCAGCGTAGACGCTCGCGTTGCTCCCGATCGGCTGCGAGATTCCGCCGCCGCCGAAGAAGCTGGTGGCGTTGGTGCGGTTGGTACTGAGATCGGCACGGACGTACTCGTAACTCAATTGCTCCACTTCGCCGTGGACGAAGAACGGGCCGACGACGGTGTAACGGGCGAACAGGTTGGCGCCGTAGTCGTTCGTGGTGAGGTCGCGGCCGAAACGGTCGTCGCTGCGATACCGGTAGATGAGGCCCGCGCCCACGGCCAGGCGTTCGTCGACGCGGTACCCCACGAAGGGGGAGATGTTGACGTAGGTGACGTCGCCGAACCCCAGCCCGACGCCGCCGCCGAAGAACACGCGACCCGAACTGGAACTCACGGAGGCCTGGCTCCAGGCATTCGTCGTGATGGCTGCAAGGATCAGGAGCAGGGCGACAGGCAAGGATCGGGACATGGCAGCTTCCGACGATGGGATGGGGCGCAACCGATTATGGCGCTGTTGACCCGGACGAGGGCGATTGGTTTCCGGGCGCGCCGGCGAGCATTCGCCGCGGCGCACAGCGATGGTGCGGCGCGCAAAATGCGCACCGCGGCCGGGCGTTGGTTGACAATGCACCGGCGCAGCAAAAGAATGCCTGTCACCGACGATGCAAGGCAGTCGTCGGAACGTCGCGGACGGCATCGGGGCGCAGATTCCCGGGCGGTTCGTTCATCGCATCAAGTACGGGAGACCAGCCATGAAGCGGACCTTGACGTCTGTCGCTTTCGCCGCCGCTTGCCTGACCGCAGCGCCGGTCGTCCTGGCGGACGAGCTGAAGGACCTGCCGTCCGGCGCCAAGCCGCTCGGGGGCGAGCAGCACAACATCGCGACGCTCTCCAAGCCCTACCCCAAGCGCGTGTACGTGCTCGAGCCGGTCTTTCCGGTGTTCGTCGCCGGCAAGGTCTGGGTCATCAACGGCGAGAAGCAGGACATCGAGGCGGTGATGAGCGCCGGCTACGCGCCGAATTTCGCGATCGCGCCGGATCACTCGCAGCTCTACGTCTTCGACACCTACTGGTCGAAGGGCTTTCGCGGCACGCGCACCGACATCGCCACCTTCTATGACCCGCTCAACCTGACCATCGGCGCGGACGTAGATCTGCCCAAGGGGCGGTTCCTGGTGGTGCCGAAGAAGCAGAACGCCGACGTGACGCCGGACGGGCGTTACCTGCTGTCGTACAACCTTGCACCGGCCACCACCGTGAGCGTGGTCGACACCAAGGCACGCAAGTACGTGGGGGATGTGGAGATCGCGGGCTGCGGGCTGATCTTCCCCTCCGCCGGCGATCGCTTCTCCTCGGTGTGCTCGAACGGAACGCTCGCCACGGCCAAGTTCGACGCGAACGCCAAGGCCAAGATCGCGCGCTCGCCCAAGTTCTTCGACCCCGACAACGACCCCGTCTTCGAGCACGTGGGTCTCGACAAGAAGAAGGGCCAGATCTATTTCGTGTCCTACGAGGGCACCATCTATCCGGTGGACATTTCCAAGGACACGCCCGCGTTCCAGCCGAAGTGGTCCATCCTCACCGATGCGGACAAGGCCGAGAGCTGGTATCCGGGGGGCTGGCAGCTGATCGCGCTGCATCGGCCCACGCAGAAGCTCTTCGTGCTGATGCACAAGGGGCCCAAGTGGTCGCACAAGCAGGCCGGCGAGGAGGTCTGGGTGTTCGACGCCAAGACCGGCAAGCGCACCGACCGCATCAAGCTGAAGGAACATGCGATCTCGATCAACGTGTCGCAGGATGCCGAGCCGTACCTGTTCACCCAGACCGAGAAGCCCAGCCTCATCACCTACAACCTGAAGGACGGTTCGGAAGTGGGCGAGGTGGAATTCGGCATTTCGCCGTATCTGCTGTACGTAGACGGCGACTGATGCCCCTGCACCGAGCGCGAACGTGACCATCGATCCGATCCTCCAGCTCACCGCGGCGCTCACGCTCGCGCTAGTGTTCGGGCTTGGTGCGGTGAGCAAGTTTTCCGCATGGGCCGAGCTCGAAGGCGTGGTCGCGAACTTCCGCGTGCTGCCACGAGCCCTGGTCCCGTTGGTCACGCGGGTGCTGCCGCCCGTGGAGTTGCTGCTCGCCATCGGTGTGCTGGCACCGGCAACGCGCACGGCAGCGGCGGGCGGTATGGCGGTGATGCTCGCCGTGTTCGCGGCGGCCATCGCGGTCAATGTCCTGCGCGGCCGCACCGACATCGATTGCGGCTGCTTCCGCTCCGCGCTCAAGCAGAACTTGTCCGGGTGGCTCGTGCTGCGCAACGGCTTGCTGATGGTGCTGGCGGCGGCGTGCGTTGTCTCCCCGTCGGCACGCGAGCTCGGCTGGTCCGACAACTTCATCGTCGTCATGGCAGCGCTCACGCTGTTCACCGCCTACCTGTCCGTAGGCTACGTGACTCTCAAAGTCCCGCCCACCTTCGAAGACAACTATCAGCGCTCGCTTTCCCGGCGGGGTTAGGAAACCATCATGTCCTACGAAGTGCTGCTCTACTCGAACATCCTGCTCTGGATCGTGGTGCTTGCCCTCGGTGCCGTCGTGTTCGGCATGGTGCGCCAGGTGGGCATCCTGCACGAGCGGGTGGCCCCCATGGGAGCCATGATGAACGACCATGGCCCCGAAGTCGGCGAGATGGCCCCCGACATGAAAGTGGCCGGTATCGATGGCGATCTGATCCGTGTCGGCGGCGCCAGCACGGACCGGAAGGGCCGGCTGCTGCTGTTCGTGTCACCCACCTGCCCGATCTGCAAGAAGTTGCTGCCGATCGCGAAGTCCTTCGCATCGGGCGAGAAGCTCGGGGTCGTCCTGGTGGGCGACGGCGACGTCGCCGAACAGCGCGCGATGATCGCCCAGCACAAGCTCGAAGGCATTCCGTACGTCAATTCGCCGCAGGTGGGCATGACGTTCCAGGTGGGCAAGCTGCCCTACGCGATCCTGATCGACGAGGACGGCGTCATCCGCGCCAAGGGTCTCGTCAACAGCCGCGAACATCTCGAGAGCCTCGCGATCGCACGCGAGACCGGCTACGGCACCATCCAGGCCTACCTGAAGGCGCAGGGATACGTGAAGGACGAAGCGGCGGTTCACAGGGAAGCGGCCTGAGATGTCACCAACCGTTAGTGGGCAGCGCACAGGGCAGCTGGGGCGCACAGCCCTTCGGTGCGTCCTGGGCGGTGGGTGAGGACTCGAGGTTCGGATTGACTATCATCGAAACGGCGTTGGACTAGAGGAGAAGCGGTCATGGCCAAGGGACTCCAGTTCATGGACAGGTTCTTCGAACGGATGAGCCGGCGCACGGCGCAGCAGGTGTCGCGGCGGCACTTCCTGTCGGGATTGGGTGCCGCGATGGTCGGCTCGACCTTCCTGCCGGTGCTCCCGGTGAGCCGCAAGGCCCAGGCGGCCGACGATCCGGCCGCCGCGTGGGCGAAACAGGTCGAGGCGCAGACGAAGGATCCGAGGGCCTGCAACTACTGGCGTTACTGCTCGAGCGACGGCTACCTGTGCTCGTGCTGCGGCGGCGGTCCGGCCACCTGCCCGCCGGGCGCGGTGCCTTCGCCGACGTCGTGGGTCGGCAGTTGCCTGAATCCGGACGACGGCAAGATGTACCTGATCGCCTATCGCGATTGTTGCGGCAAGGACTCCTGCCCGAAGTGCAACTGCCTGGGCACCGCCGGCGAGAAGCCCGCGTACATTCCGCAGCTCAACAACGACATCATCTGGTGTTTCGGTGCAAGCTCGATGATCTACCACTGCTCGAGCGCTGCGATCGTCGGCCAGATCTGAACGGAACTCCCTTGGTCAGGCAGTGGCGAATGGCCAGCTTCGCGCTGGCCATTTCGTTTGGGCTGCCCCTCGCGTGGGCGGGTACGCCGACCGTCGAGCCGGAGACCGTGCCCGACGTGCTGATACGCCAGCACGGCACGCGGCTGCCCAAGGTGGCGCCGGTGGAGGAGGACTACGCGCGCAACTGCCAGGGCTGCCACGGGCATGAGGGGCACTCGGTCACGGAGGTGCCGCGCCTGCAGGGACGAGCCGGCTGGTTCACGCACACGCGCGAAGGCCGGGCTTATCTCGTCCAGGTGCCCAACGTGCAACAGGCGGCGCTCTCCGATGAACGTCTCGCGACCATGCTCAACTGGCTGCTGGCGCAGTTCAGCAGCGAACAACTGAAGCCCGGGTTCGAACCGTATTCCGCGGCCGAAGTGCACGCGCTGCGCGCGCAACCACTCGAAAGCGTGATCGCGCGACGGCGTGAAGTGATCGACGGCCTGGTGCGGGCGGGCGTCATCCCCGACGCGACCGCGCTGGCGTTCAGCCTCGAGCCGGGCCGGTATTGATCTCGCGCCGCCGCTTTCTGCAGGCTGCGAGCGGCCTGATGCTGCCGTTCGCCGATGCCGGGCTGCGCGGGGCGTTCGGGTCCCAACCCGAACTGCCGGTGGCGCCGGAGCTCGCGTTCGATCGCAGCGAACCGGGGCTCGCAAAGGGTCGGCTGGTCGCGATGCCGGCGCGCACGACGATCAACGGCCGAGCGGTCGATGCATTGACCTACAACGGTAGTTTCCCGGGTCCGCTGCTGCGGCTGCGCGAGGGCGAGACGGTCCAGCTCCATTTCGAGAATCGAACCGACGCGGACAGCAACCTGCATTTTCACGGCCTGTCGCTGCCGCCCGGCGGGCGCGCGGACAACGTCTGGATCCACCTGCCGCCCGGTGTCGCCTTCGACTACGAGTTCGTCGTGCCGCGCGGCAACGCGGGCTTGCACTGGTACCACCCGCACATTCACGGTGCCACGGCACGCCCCATGTTCCGCGGCCTGGCCGGCCCCATCCTGGTGGAGGGCGACTACGACTTCGAGCGCGAACTCGATTGCGACGATCGGTTGCTGGTGCTGAAGGACATCACCCTGGATGGCGATCGCATCGCACCTCACCGCAACGACGAATGGTCGGTCGGCAAGGAGGGCGAGCTGCTGCTGGTGAACGGCGTGGAGCGCCCGGTGATTCGCGCGCGCAAGTCGCTGGTGCGATTGCGGCTGCTGAACGCGTCGAACGCGCGCTACTGGCGGCTGAAGCGCTCCGACGAACGGCCGCTCGTGGTGATAGCCCACGACGGGCGCTACCTCGACCGGCCACGGGAAGTGGAGGACATCTTCCTCGTGCCGGGTGCGCGTGCGGAAGTGCTGGTGGCGCTGGATGAGGCCACGCCGCTCGAGCTCTGGTATCTGCCGTCGCATCGCCGGGGCATGATGTTCACCGAGCCGCAGCCGCTCGTCACGATCGAACCGCCGCCGGTGATCCGCAAAGTTTCGCTGCCGGAGAAACTCGTGCCGTACGTTCCGTTTCGCGCGGACGAAGCCGAGACCGAGCGCGAGATCATCCTGTCGCTGTTCAACATCTGCACCCGGTTTCTCGACGAGAGCCGGGTCGATATCCGTACCCACCGGAATGCCAGGGAGATCTGGCGCGTGCGCAACGTGGACATCATGGACCACCCGTTCCACCTGCACACCTGGCACTACGAAGTGCTCGACGTGAACGGCGTGGCACCGGCCTATCGTGCGCAGCGCGACATGTTCAATATCAGCGAAGGTGAAACCGTGCGCATCGGCATCCATTTCACCGAGCACACCGGACGCACCCTCTACCATTGCCACTTTGCCGAGCATGCGGACCGCGGCATGATGGCCATCCTGGATGTCCAATGATCGCAACGCCCAAGGAGCCTGCCATGAACCGAACCCTCGTCCTTCTCACCCTCGCCCTGAGCTCAGCCGGTGCGCAGGCGGGCGATCCCGAAGCGGGCAAGACCAAGTCCGCACCCTGTTCGATCTGTCACGGCGCGGACGGCAAGGCGCAGATTCCGATGTACCCCAAGCTCGCGGGGCAGAACCAGCCCTACCTCGTGAGCGCGCTCAAGGCCTACAAGAACGGCGATCGGAAAGGGGCCATGGCCGGCATGATGACGCCGAACGTGGCGAGCCTGTCCGACGCGGACATCGACGACCTCGCCGCCTACTACGCCGGCCTGGAGCCTTGACGGGCGCGGGGCGGAACCAGGCACGTTCCGGCCCGCGCGCGTTGCCTCACCAGCTCGGTTCGCGATCGGGTGTTGCCCCGATCTTGTGGATCGACAGGTCCGCGCCTTCGAACTCCTGTTCCGCGTCGAGGCGCAGTCCGACCAGGCGCTTCAGGAACTGGTAGATGATCAGGCCGCCGACCACTGCGATGCCGATGCCCAGCGCGGTGCCGATCAGCTGCGCCCCGAGCGATACGCCGCCCATGCCGCCGAGTGCCTTGGCCCCGAAGATGCCGCAGGCGATGCCGCCCCAGGCGCCGCACAGGCCGTGCAGCGGCCACACGCCCAGCACGTCGTCGATCTTCCAGCGGTTCTGGATGAGCGGGAACATGAACACGAAGAGCCATCCGGCGACACCGCCCACCACGAGCGACCCCACGGGATGCATCACATCCGAGCCCGCGCACACCGCGACCAGGCCGGCGAGCGGGCCGTTGTGCACGAAGCCCGGATCGTTCTTGCCGAAGAAAGTGGCCGCAAGAGTGCCGCCCACCATCGCCATCAGCGAGTTCATCGCGACCAGCCCGCTCATCTTGTCGAGGGTCTGCGCGCTCATCACGTTGAAGCCGAACCAGCCCACCGTGAGGATCCACGCCCCGAGCGCAAGGAACGGAATGCTCGAGGGCGGATGCGACGAAACCCCGCCATCCTTCGAGTAGCGCCCGCGGCGCGCACCGAGGTGGACCACGGCCATCAGTCCGAGCCAGCCGCCGACCGCGTGCACCACGATCGAGCCCGCGAAGTCGTGGAACGTTGCACCCGTGGCTTCCAGGATCTTGTCCTGGATGCCGAAGGCGCCGTTCCAGGCGATGCCTTCGAAGAACGGATAGACGAAGCCGACCACCAGGAACGTGGCTGCGAGCTGCGGGTTGAAGCGCGCGCGCTCGGCGATGCCGCCCGAAATGATCGCCGGGATCGCGGCCGCGAAGGTGAGCAGGAAGAAGAACTTCACCAGCTCGAAGCCGTTCTTCTGGGCCAGCACCTCGGCGCCCGACATGAAATGCACGCCGTAGGCGATGCCGTAGCCGATGAAGAAATATGCGATGGTGGACACCGAGAAATCCACCAGGATCTTCACCAGCGCATTGACCTGATTCTTCTGCCGCACCGTACCGAGCTCGAGAAACGCGAAGCCCGAGTGCATCGCCAACACCATGATCGCGCCGAGCATGACGAACAGTGCGTCGGAACCGTGTCTGATGTCCTCCATGATGCCTCCGTGATCTTTTGGTTTGAACCGCGGGGCGCAGTATGCCGCTATTTGCGCGAGGCGTGAGCCGCGACTACGCCAGCCTGAGGCACTCCTTCCCCCGCGGACGCGGGGGAAGGCTGGGATGGGGGCAGCCGTGCCGCGTCAATCCGGCAACCTGGTATCCAGCTCTTTCAAGATGCGCTCCGCCAGCATCTCAGGCGTGTCGGCGACGTCGATCGTCAGGGCATCGTCCGGCGGTTCGAGGGTGTTGAACTGCGAGGCGAGCAACGACGCCGGCATGTAGTGGCCCTTGCGCGCCGCGAGTCGCGAGCCGATCAGTTCGAAACTGCCGGTGAGGTGCACCCAGCGGACGTCGTCGACGCCGGCGGCAATGCGATCGCGATAACGCTGTTTCAGTGCGGAGCACGCGAGGATCGCCGAGCCGTTCTCGCGCAGCAGGCCGTTCAAGCGATCCAGCCAGGGCCAGCGGTCATCGTCGGTGAGCGGCTGACCGCTGCGCATCTTCTCCACGTTGGCGGACGAGTGGAAGTCGTCGGCATCGAGGAAACGCCAGCCGAGGCGTTCGGCCAGCAGCAGGCCCACGGTAGTCTTGCCGCAACCTGCCACGCCCATCAGGACGATGGCGCTCATTGCTTCACCGCATGGCCGCCGAACCCGGCGCGCATCAGTGCGAGCAGCTTCGAGGCGAAGTCGTCCTTGCCCTGGCTCGCGAAGCGCGCCATGAGTGCCAAGCTCATCACGGGCGTGGGCACGCCCAGTTCGATCGCTTCGAGCGCGGTCCAGCGCCCTTCGCCGGAATCGGCCACGAAGGGTTTGACCGCATCGACCGCGGCATCGTCCCGCAGGAAATCCGCGGTGAGGTCGAGCAGCCACGAACGCACGACGCTGCCGTGCCGCCACATCTCCGTGATCGCACCGAGATCCAGGTCGAACTCGCGCTTCGCTTCCATCAAGGCGAGTCCCTCGGCCAGCGCCTGCATCATGCCGTACTCGATGCCGTTGTGGACCATCTTCACGAAGTGGCCGCTGCCGGCCGGCCCGCAATGCAGCCAGCCGGTATCGGGGGTCGGTGCGAGTGCGCGTATCACCGGTTCGACGATGCTTGCCGCCGCGGTCGATCCGCCGAACATGATCGCGTAACCGTTCGCGAGGCCCCACACGCCGCCGGAGACGCCGGCATCGACGAAATGGAGGCCGCGCTCGGACAGCGTCTGCGCGCGACGCTTCGAATCGCGGTAGTTGGCGTTGCCGCCATCGACGATGACGTCGCCCTTCGCCAGCAGTCCGGCGAGAGCGGTGACGGTCTGCTCGGTGACATCGCCCGCCGGCAGCATGATCCACACGATGCGCGGTGCGGCGAGTTGCGCGACCACGTCCTCGAGGCTGGTCGCAATTGTCGTACGTGCCTCGCTCGCGAGCCCGGCACGCGCCTCCGCGTTCGCATCGAACGCGACGACTTCGATGCCGGCGCGCGCCAGGCGCCGCGCCATGTTGGCGCCCATGCGCCCCAGTCCGATCATGCCGAGCTTCATCGCTTCTCCTCACCGGTCCTTCAGGCGACCGCTCCGTATAATGCCGCGCATTCGATCGACCGGGCAGGGGTGTGCGATGCCGAAGGTGAAGTTCGGGAGTCTCGCCGAGTTGAAGGCGCTGGTGGGCAAGGAGGTGGTGGTGAGCGACTGGGTCGAGGTCACGCAGGAGCGCATCGACCGCTTCGCGCAGGCCACCGACGACTTCCAATGGATCCACGTCGACGTGGAGCGGGCGAAGCGCGACTCGCCGTTCGGCGCGCCGATCGCCCATGGCTTCCTCACGCTGTCGCTGCTCTCGAAGTTCCTGAACGAGTCGGTGGACTTCGGTCCGTCGCGCATGGGCGTGAACTACGGCGGCAACCGCGTGCGGTTCACCGATCCGGTGACGGTGGGCAGCAAGCTCCGGGCTCGGCTGGTGCTGGGAAAGCTGGAGGACATCCCCGGCGGGGTACAGATCCAGTGGAACGTGACGATGGAGCGCGAAGGCGGCGACAAGCCGTGCCTGGTCGCCGAGTGGTTGACGCGACGGTACGACTGAACAGCGCTCGACGCGGAGGACGCGGGGTAAGTCGACAGCAGTTCCGCGTTGGTTTTACTCCGCGTCCCCGCGCTTGGCGCTTTTCCTTTACGCCGCTGCCGGCATCGTCTCGTCCAGCCGTTCCGCCGCAAACACGTAAGCGTCCATCCCGATGACCCCATAGGTCACGGCCGCATGCACGCGCTCGTGCCGGCGACCGGCAGCGGCTGCGCCATACGCCACGAACAGCGGCAGGAAGTGATCTTCGCTCGGATGCGCACGCAAGGCATGCGGCGCGCGGTTGCGGTAGTCGACCACGGCCTCGGTGTCGCCGGCCGCAAGACGCTCGGCGAGCCAGTCGCGGAACTCGGTCACGTATGGCGCGACCGATTCATTCTCGCGCGACATCCGGAACTCGCGCAGGTTGTGAGTGACGCCTCCGGATCCCAGGATCAGCACGCCTTCTTCGGCCAGCGGAGCAAGTGCCTGACCCACGGCGTAGTGGTGTGCCGCACCCAGATTGGTCTGGATCGACAACTGCACTACGGGAATGTCCGCCTTCGGCCACATGTGCAGCAGAGGTACCCAGGCGCCATGGTCGAGGCCCTGGCTGCCATCTACCGCGATGGGAAGCTTCGCCTGACCCAGCAATGCAGCCACCCGGTCCGCCAGCCAGGGCGCGCCCGCGGCCGGATACCGCAACCGGTAGAGCGGTTCGGGAAATCCGTAGAAGTCGTGGATGGTCTCCGGGGCGGTCGCCGCACTCACTGCAGGAGCGGCGGTTTCCCAATGGGCGGAAACCGCCAGGATCGCCTTCGGGCGAGGCAGACGGGCAGCCAGCGAGGCGATGGCGGCGCCGGTACTGCCGGGGTCGAGCGCGAACGTCGGTGCGCCGTGCGAGACGAAGAGGGTGGGTAGGGCAGCCATGGGCGGCTCCTGCGTTGGGGATCTCATGACACACTGTATGGGCTGAGGCTCGACGAATAAAGACCAACGCAACCGGAGGGTTCGGCAGGCCCATGGCAAGAAGCGATTTCAGGTTGGCGCATCCGATGCGGGTGCGCTGGGCGGAAGTGGACCGGCAGGGCATCGTGTTCAACGGCCACTACCTCATGTATTTCGACTGCGGCATCACCGAGTACTGGCGCGCGATCGGCACGCCGTATCCGGAAGGCCTGGCGGAGCACGGCAGCGACCTCTACGTGGTCAAGGCCACGGTCGAGTACCACGCTTCGGCCGGTTACGACGACGAGATCGAGGTCTGCGTGCGCGTGGCGGCCATCGGTCGCTCCAGCGTGCGGTTCGCCATCGAGATCTACCGCGGCCAGGACCACCTCGTCAGCGGCGAAGTGGTGTACGTGAATGCCGACCCGGCGACGCGCAAGTCGGCGTCCGTCCCCGACTTCCTGCGCGATGCCATCGCGCGCTTCGAGGGCCACGCGCCGGTTGGGTGATAGGGCCTGTTAGCACTTGGAACGGACCTGCGTGACCTCCATGACGAGCGCAATCAAGGCGCAAAGCACAGCTGGGGCAGGACCCCCAGCGAGCATTTGTAACGCGGAGTGCGCTCGTCATGGAGGATCACCCGAAGGGCTGGGGGCTGAGAAGGCGCAGGGCGTTGTTACGAGCTCCTCATGTAGGCCAACTACACGTCGTCGCTCGCGCCTAGCCCTGCGCCTTCTCAGCCCCCAGCGCAGGTCCGTTCCAAGTGCTAACAGGCCCTGGGGTGCCGGTGGCATACTCCGGGGTTCTCCGCAGCCTGCTCGAGGACCCACCGACACCATGCAGATCAAGGACCGACTCTACATCGGCGGGCAGTGGGTTGCGCCTGCATCGACCGACACCCTGACGGTCGTGTCGCCGTCCACCGAGGCGGCCATCGCGACGATCCCTGCCGGCACCCGCGAGGATGCGGATCGTGCCGTGCGCGCCGCCCGGGGCGCCTTCGAGGCCTGGAGCACGACACCGCCGGCGCAACGCGCTGAGTTCCTGCGGCGGATCCACGAAGGGCTGAAGGCGCGGCAGGACGAGATCGCCCGCGACATCGCCACCGAGGTGGGCATGCCGCTCAAGATGGCGTCCCGCATCCAGGCCAACCTGCCGATCCTCTCGTTCGGGCTGTACGCGAAGCTGGCTGGCGAATACGCCTTCGAGGAACAGGTCGGCAATTCGCTGGTGATGCGCGAACCGGTGGGCGTCGTGGCGGCAATCACGCCGTGGAACTATCCGCTGCACCAGATCGCGGCGAAGGTGGCCGCGGCGCTGGCCGCCGGCTGCACCGTGGTGCTGAAGCCCTCGGAGGTGGCGCCGCTCAATGCCTTCATCCTGGCCGAGATCGTCGACGAGGTCGGCGTGCCGGCCGGGGTGTTCAACCTGGTCACCGGTCTCGGCCCCGTGGTGGGCGAAGCCCTGGCGGGCCATCCGGAGGTGGACATGGTGTCGTTCACCGGGTCGACGCGGGCCGGCAAGCGTGTGGCCGAACTGGGCGGCGCGTCGGTCAAGCGTGTGTCGCTCGAGCTGGGCGGCAAGTCCGCGTCGGTGGTGCTGGACGATGCCGACCTCGCGACGGCCGTGAAGGCCACGCTCAACTCGTGTTTCCTCAATTCCGGCCAGACCTGCAATGCGTTGACCCGGCTGCTGGTGCCGCGCGCCCGCTACGCCGAAGCGGCAACGCTCGCCGCCGAAGGCTCCAAGGCGTTCACGCCGGGCGACCCTCTCACCGACGCCGGCCGGATCGGCCCCCTGGTCACCTCGGCGCAGCGCGAACGCGTCCGCGGCTTCATCCGCAAAGGTGTGGAGGAGGGCGCGGCGCTGTTGGCCGGTGGGGCCGAGCCGCCCGCCGGGCTGGCGCAGGGCTGGTACGTGCAACCCACCGTGTTCGGCAACGTCAAGGCCGAGATGACCATCGCCCAGGAAGAGATCTTCGGGCCGGTGCTCTCGATCATTCCCTACGACACGGAAGCCGAGGCGATCCGGATCGCCAACGGCACGGTCTACGGTCTCGCGGCGGCGGTGTGGTCTGCCGACGAAGCCCGCGCACAAGCGGTGGCGAAACGCCTGCGCGCCGGCCAGGTGGAAGTGAACGGCGGCGCGTTCAACATCCAGGCTCCCTTCGGCGGCTTCAAGCAGTCCGGCCGCGGGCGCGAACTCGGCAAGTACGGGCTCGAGGAGTTCCTCGAGTTCCGTTCCCTGCAATTGAAGCCGGCCGCCTGAAGTGACGTCCCCCCGATAGGCCTTGCGGCCTCTCCCCCCAAGGGGGCCAGGGGCTGAGGGTGCGCCCGACAGCATTCAACATATCAACGACAACGGAGGAGGAGCGACGATGGACTTCGATTTCACACCGAAGGTGAAGGAACTGCAGGGGCGCGTCTCGGCGTTCATGAACGAGCACGTGTATCCCGTCGAGCACAAGTTCCATGAGGAGATCGAAGCCAATCGCGCCAAGGGCAACGCCTGGATACCGACCCGCATCGTCGAGGATCTCAAGGTCAAGGCGCACGCGGCCGGCCTGTGGAACCTGTGGCGGCCGAAGGATCACGGCGGCACGCTGTCCAACCTCGAGTACGCCCCGCTGTGCGAGATCATGGGCCGCATTTCGTGGGCACCGGAGATCTTCAACTGCTCGGCGCCGGACACGGGCAACATGGAAGTGCTGCTCCGCTACGGTACCCCGGCGCAGCAGAAGCAGTGGCTGGAGCCGCTGCTCGCCGGCCAGATCCGCTCGGCGTTCCTGATGACCGAGCCGGCCGTGGCCTCTTCTGACGCGACCAACATCGCGTGCCGCATCGAGAGGAAGGGCGACGAATACGTCATCAACGGCCGCAAGTGGTGGTCGTCCGGCGCCGGCGATCCGCGCTGCAAGATCTTCATCCTGATGGGCAAGACCGATCCGGACAACGCCGACCGCCATCTGCAGCAGTCGATGGTCCTGGTACCGGCGGACGCCAAGGGCGTGAAGGTCCTGCGCGCGCTGTCGGTGTTCGGTTACGACGACGCGCCGCACGGCCACATGGAGGTGGACCTGGTCGATGTCCGCGTGCCTGCGAGCAACATCCTGCTCGGCGAAGGCCGCGGCTTCGAGATCGCCCAGGGCCGTCTCGGGCCCGGGCGGATCCATCACTGCATGCGCATTCTCGGCCAGGCCGAGCGTGCCCTGGAGCTGATGTGCAAGCGCCTGCAGGCGCGCGTGGCGTTCGGCAAGCCGGTGGCGGAACAGAGCGTCTGGCACGAACGCATCGCCGAGTCGCGCATCATGATCGAACAGGCGCGCCTGCTCACGCTGAAGGCGGCGTTCATGATGGACACGGTGGGCAACAAGGCGGCCAAGGCGGAGATCGCCATGATCAAGGTGCTGGCGCCCAACGTCGCCCAGCAGGTGATCGACTGGGCGATCCAGGCGCACGGCGGCGGCGGGGTGTCGCAGGAGTTCGCCGTGGCGCAGATGTATGCGCACAACCGCACCCTGCGCCTGGCCGACGGCCCGGACGAAGTGCACCGGAGCCAGATCGCCAAGCTCGAACTGCGCAAGTACCAGCACCGATGATCCGGCTCTGCGGGTTCCCCGCGAGCAATTATTACAACAAGGTCAAGCTCGCGCTGATCGAGAAGGGCATCCCGTTCCAGGAGGAGCTGGTCTATCCGTCCCAGGAGGACGGGATGCTCGCCGAATCACCGATGGGGAAGGTGCCGTTCCTGCGGTTGCCCGGCGGTTCCCTGGCGGAGTCGCAGGCGATCTCGGAGTATCTCGAGGACTGCTACCCGGAGCCGCCGCTGTACCCGCGCGATTCGTACCGGCGCGCCAAGGTGCGGGAGCTGATCGAGCTTCTCGAACTGCACCTCGAGCTGCCGGCCCGACGCCTATACGGCGAGGCTTTCTTCGGCGGCAAGGCCTCCGACGAGGCCAAGCGCGAGGTGGAGAAGCTGCTCACCAAGGGCATGCGGGCTTTGGGACGAATCGCGCAGTTCGGGCCCTACATCGCGGGATCGGAGTACACCCATGCGGATTGCGCGGCCATCGTGCACCTGCCGACGGTGGTGGGCGTGACGAAACTGATCTTCGGGACCGATCCCCTCGCGACCCTCGTGCCCGAGGCCCCGGCCTACCTCAAGGCGATGTTCGCGCGGCCGGCATCGAAAACGATGAACGAAGCGCGCAAGGCGGGCATGGAGACGTTTCTCGCCCTGCGCAAAGCCGCGGTTTCGCGCTGAATCAGGGGCAGTCAAGCCCACCGGTGCGCGCACCGCAGCGTGCACGACGGTGCGTAGCGAAATTGTCCATGCGGACCTGTCCAACCCGTTCTTGATGCGCCGCACAATGCACCAACACGCTGATTGCGAAGCGTGTTGATCGGCGCCGGGAAACGGGGTTGTAGTGCTCGCGTACTACCGTCGTTGTATCGGTGAAAACATAAGGCATTTCAACGTCTTCGCGCATGCCGGAAGATGTTGATACCCCTAGATACTTCGTGTAACTTCCGCGCGTCTTGCAGTTGTGTAGGACGGCGTAGTTCAACAACCTCGAACCTGACCGAAAGGGGGAGTTCACAAATGATGATCTCTTTTAACCTGAACGGGAAACAAGCCAGCGCGGACGTCGCCCCCGACACCCCGCTGCTTTGGGTCCTGCGTGATACGCTGGGAATGACCGGCACCAAGTTCGGTTGCGGCAAGGCGCTCTGCGGCGCCTGTACCGTGCACCTGAACGGCAATGCCGTGCGCTCCTGTCAGACCCCGATCGGCTCCGTCGCCGGTCAGAAGGTCACCACGATCGAAGGTCTGCCCGCGAACCATGCGGTCAAGAAGGCCTGGATTGCCCTCGACGTCCCGCAGTGCGGTTACTGCCAGCCCGGCCAGATGATGCAGGCCGCGGCACTGGTCGCTCAGAACAAGAAGCCGAGCGATGCGGACATCGATGCCTGGATGTCGGGCAACATCTGCCGTTGCGGCACCTACCCACGCATCCGCGCTGCGATCAAAGACGCCGCGCGCATGGCGTAACGGAGGCCCCTCACCATGGAAAACATCCAAATGACTGCCCGTCGTGATTTCCTGAAGGCCTCCGCCGCCGTCGGTGGCGGCTTGACGCTCGGCATGTACCTGCCGCTGGGTGCCAAGGTGGCCGAAGCCCAGGCCAAGACCAACTCGCCCAACGCGTGGGTCAAGATCGGCACCGACAACAGCATCACGATCATGTGCGCCCGCTCCGAAATGGGGCAGGACGTCTACACGTCGATGCCGATGCTGGTGGCCGAAGAGCTCGAAGTCGACATCAACAAGATCAAGGTCGAGTTCGCGCCGCCTGCCGAGGTCTACATCAACTCCCTGCTGGGCGGTCAACTGACCGGTGGTTCCACCGCCGTCCGTGACGCCTGGGAAAAGCTGCGCAAGGCCGGTGCCTCCGCCCGCATGATGCTGGTGGGCGCTGCCGCCAAGGAGTGGGGTGTCGACGCTGGCCAGTGCAAGGCAGCCAACGGCACCATCAGTGGCCCTGGCGGCAAGAAGACGACCTACGGCGCCGTGGCCGAAGCGGCCGCGAAGATGGAAGTGCCGAAGGACGTGCCGCTCAAGCCCGCGAAGGAGTTCAAGATCGTCGGCAACAAGGCGCAGAAGCGTCTCGACACGCCGATGAAGGTTGCGGGCACGGCCACGTTCGGTATCGACGTCCGCGTTCCGAACATGCTGTACGCCGCGGTCGCCATGCCCCCGATGATCGGCGGCAAGGTGCAGAGCTTCGACGATTCCCGCGCCAAGAACATGCCTGGCGTGAAGGCCGTGGTGCAGTACAGCCGCGGTGTCGCCGTGGTGGCCGAGTCGTACTGGCAGGCGAAGAAGGCGAAGGACCTCCTCCTCATCACCTGGGATGAAGGCCCCAACGCCAACAACGACATGGTCAAGGTATGGGCCGGCCTGAAGGACGCCTCCAACCAGCCCGGTGCCGTATTCCGTGAAGCCGGTGATGCCGACGGCGCGATCGCCGGTGCTGCCAAGGTCTACGAGGCGACCTACGAGTTGCCGCACCTGTCGCACTCGCCGATGGAGCCGCAGAACACCGTGGCCGACGTGCGTGCCGATGGTGCAACGATCATCACGCCGACCCAGTTCCAGCAACTGGTGCCGTTCGTGGTGGCGGGTGCCACGGGTCTCAAGCCCGAGCAGATCACCGTCATCACGACGTTCCTGGGCGGCGGTTTCGGTCGCCGCGTGGAAGTCGACTACACGATCGATGCCGCGGAAATCTCCAAGGCGGTCGGCGCTCCGGTGAAGATGGTCTGGAGCCGTGAAGACGACATGACGCACGACTCCTATCGTCCGGGCGGCTACTACAAGGTGCAGATGGGCGTGGACGGCGGCGGCAAGCTGGTCGGCTATCGCTATCACGGCACCAGCCCGTCGATCTCCTCGCGTCTGTTCCCCAGCATCGTGAAGGACGGCATCGACCCGTTCGCGGTCGAGGCCATCGACAACTTCCCGTATGCGGTCCCGAACCACAAGCTCACGTATCAGATGCACGACACGGGTATCACGCCGGGTTACTGGCGCGGCGTGTCGCACAACCTGAACGCGTACGTGGTCGAGGGCTTCATCGACGAGGTGGCGCATGCCGTCGGCAAGGACCCGATCCAGTTCCGCATCGACAACCTCGACTACACCGAAGAGAAGCACAAGTGGTCAGGCCTGTCCGCGGGTGTTGCAGTCGGCGGCCGTCTCAAGAAGGTTCTCGAGATGGTTCGCGAGAAGTCCGGCTGGGGCAAGAAGTACCCCGAAGGGCGTGGTCAGGGCGTGGCGGTGATGGAAGGCTACAACACCTGCCTCGCGTGCGTCGCCGAAGTGTCGGTCACGAAGAACTACGACGTGATCGTCGACAAGGTGACCTACGCGATCGACGCCGGCCAGTTGATCCACCCGGATCAGGCCAAGGCGCAGGTCGAGTCGTGCACCATCTTCGGCCAGTCCGCTTGCATGTACGGCGAGATCACGGTGAAGAACGGTGGCGTGGAACAGACCAACTTCGACGGCTATCGTGTCGTTCGCATGAACGAGGCCCCGAAGGCGATGGACATCCACTGGCTCGAGAGCAACAACACCCCGGGTGGTCTCGGTGAGCCCGCGACGGCGCTGGTCCAGGCCGCCATCGGCAACGCCATCTTCGCCGCGACCGGTATTCGCGTGCGCAAGATGCCGTTCACGCCCGAGAACATCAAGGGCTCGATGAAGGCCTAAGGCAACAGCAACAATTCGCCGCGGGCAACCCGCGGCCGCAGCACCCTGGCCTCGACCTCCCGCCCCTCCAAGGGCGGGGCGTTGAGGCCAAATTCTTTTTGAGGCATGCTCTGAGGACGGGGTGACCCCGCCCCAACGCGAAGGGATGCAGGGCAATATGGACAGCGTCGATCTGCAGGTTCTGAAGAGCACCGCCACCTGGCTGGCCGAAGGCCATCGCGTCATCCTGGCCACCGTCACGGAGACCTGGGGGTCATCGCCGCGGCCGGTGGGTGCCATGCTCGCGGTGCGGGGCGACGGCATGGTAGCCGGCTCGGTGTCCGGCGGTTGTGTGGAAGACGACCTGATCGAGAAGGTCAGGACTTCGTCGTTGGCCGCGGAGCGGCCCGAGACGACGATCTACGGGATCAGCAAGGAAGACGCGCAGCGCTTCGGCCTGCCTTGCGGCGGCCGTCTGCAGCTCGTCCTGGAGCCCGTGGCAGACCGCGCCAGCATCGATGGCGTGCTGAACGGCATCGAACGTCACGAACTGGTGGCGCGCACGCTCGACATGGAGTCGGGCGTTGCGACTCTCGTGGCCGCCTCCCGCAACGACATCCTCGAATTCGACGGCAAGCGGCTCACGACCGTGCACGGGCCGCGCTGGCGGCTGCTGGTCATCGGTGCAGGTCAGCTTTCCAAGTACGTGGCGCAGATGGCGCAGGCGCTCGACTACGAGGTCATCGTCTGCGATCCGCGGGCGGAGTACGCCGACATGTGGGACGTCCCCGGTGCCGCACTGGTGCGTGGCATGCCCGATGACGTGGTCGTGGAACTGAATCTCGACAGCCACAGCGCGGTGGTGGCGGTCACGCATGACCCGAAGCTCGACGATCTCGCCTTGCTCGAAGCATTGAAGTCGCCGGCGTTCTACGTCGGCGCGCTCGGGTCGCGCCTCAATACCGAGAAGCGCCGCGAGCGGCTCGCACAATTCGACCTGTCGCAGGCCGAACTCGCGCGGTTGCACGGTCCGGTGGGCCTGCGCATCGGGAGCAAGACGCCGCCGGAGATCGCGGTGGCGATCCTCGCGGAAATGACTGCGGTGCGCCACGACGTGGCGCTCGAGACGGTGGGCATCAAGACCCTCGACAAGTCGGCGACGCAGAC
>JAIEQG010000058.1 GCA_019747905.1 Burkholderiales bacterium | reverse complement strand
TACACCCCTTCCCCCACCGAAGGTGGGGGAAGGTTGGGATGGGGGCCGCGTCACAAACGGTGTCGCGATGAACGAAACTCCCATCGCCCGCGGAGCGCGCCGACTAGACCTTCGCCTTCTCCAACGCCTGTTCGATATCCCACAGAATGTCGTCGATCTCCTCGATGCCGATCGATAGCCGGATCATGTCGGGCCCGACACCGGCGCGGATCTGTTCTTCCTCCGACAACTGGCGGTGTGTGGTCGACGCCGGATGGATCACCAGCGTCTTCGCATCACCCACGTTCGCGAGGTGCGAAAGAAACTGGCAGGCTTCGATGAACTTCACGCCAGCCTCCATGCCGCCCTTGATGCCGAAGGTCATGATCGAACCCGTGCCCTTGGGCAGGTACTTCTGCGCCAGTGCGTGGTACTTGCTCGACTTCAGGCCGGGGAAGTTCACCCACGCGACCTGCGGGTGCCCCTCGAGGAACTCGGCGACACGCTGCGCGTTGCTCACGTGCCGATCCATGCGGACGTGCAGCGTCTCGAGCCCCTGCAGCAGCAGGAATGCGTTGAGCGGCGACAGGCAGGGGCCGAGCGTGCGCAGCGTTTCCATGCGGCACTTCATCATGTAGCCGAAATCGCCGAAGGTCTCGAAGAAACGCACGCCGTGGTAGCCGCGCGAGGGTTCCGTCATCTCCGGGAACTTGCCGTTGTCCCAGGGGAACTTGCCCGACTCCACCAGCACCCCACCCATCGTGGTGCCATGACCGCCCATGAACTTGGTGGCGGAATGCACGACGATGTCGGCGCCGAAGTCGATGGGCCGGCACAGGTAGGGCGAGGCGAACGTGTTGTCGATGACCAGCGGAATGCCGGCCTCGTGGGCGATCTTCGCCACGGCTTCGATGTCGAGCACGTTGATGCCCGGGTTGCCCATGGTCTCGGCGTACAGCACCTTCGTCTTGCCGGTGATCGCCTTGCGGAAATTCTCGGGGTCGTCCGGGTGCACGAACTTCGTGTCGATGCCCATGCGCCGGAAGTTCACCTCGAACTGCGAATAGCTGCCGCCGTAGAGCGTGCTCGCGGACACCATCTCGTCGCCCGCCTGCAGCAGCGTCAGCAACGCGGTCATCTGCGCCGCCTGGCCCGATGAAAGCGCGAGCGCCGCCCGGCCGTTCTCCAGCGCCGCGACGCGCTCCTCGAACACCGCCACTGTCGGATTCGACAGCCGCGAGTAGACGTTGCCGAACGTCTGGAGGTTGAACAGGCTCGCGGCATGGTCCGCCGAGTCGAACACGTAGGACGTGGTCTGGTAGATCGGCACCGCGCGCGCGCCGGTGGCTGGATCGGGAATCTGGCCGGCGTGCAGGCACAGCGTGCCGAAGCCGAACTTGTGATCGGACATGGGAGCTTCCGGAAATCTGCAGGAGAGGAAGCGGGATTGTAGCGGGCCCGCCGCCGCCCTCAGGTCGTGTCTTGCGACCGGCGCCCGACAAAGGCCGCCAGCAGCGGCGGAATCTCCTCGGCCGGCACCGCCGGCGCCAGGTGGCCGCCGAGCACGTGGTCGCAGCCCAGCTCACGCAGGAACGCGGTCGCGGCCGCGTCGTCGGCACCGCTCGCCATCGCTTCGAAACCGAGGCCGTGCACCAATCCCACGAGGGCTCCGGCAATCACCGCCGCGTCGCCACCGAGCGGCGATGTGCGCAGATGACCGCCGCGCAGCCGCACCATGCCGATCGGATAGGTCGCCAGGTCTTCCACCGACACCTGGCCGCTGCCGAAATCGTCGAGCACCAGGGTGACGCCCATGGCATCGAGCGACTGCATCACGGAAGCGACCTTGTCGCGATCGGCCCGCAGGCCCGGCTCGCGCATGCAAAGCAGCAGGCGGCTCGGATCGAGGCGCGTCTGCGCCAGCGATTCACGCACCGTTTCCACGACGTTGCCGCGCTCGAGCAGCGCCGGGCTCACGCTCACCGAAAGCCGCAAGTGCGCCACACCGGCACCTTCCCACGCACGCATCTGGAAGCACGCCGTGCGAATGACCCAGTCACCGAGCGCGCCGGCGAGGCCGGCGTCCTGGGCGACCAGCTGGAAGTCGCGCTCTGACATCATCCCGTGCTGCGGATGGTTCCAGTAGAGCTGGGCGTCGAGGCCGGACACCTTGCCGCTGGCGAGTTCGATGACCGGCTGGTAGTACAGCAGGAATTCGTGGCCGCTCATCGCGCGCCGCAGACTCGTTTCCATGCCGAAGCGCTGCATCGAGATCGAGTTCATCTCCTCGTTGAAGAAGCGGCTCGTGTTCCGTCCCGACTCCTTGGCGTGATACATGGCGAGGTCGGCCTTCTTCATCAGCGTGTCCGCATCCTCTCCATCGGCCGGATACAGACTGATCCCGATCGACACCCCGCTCATCACCTCCATCCCGCCCGCCAACCGGAACGGCTGCGCCAGCGCCTGCAGGATCCGCCGCGCCACCTTCGCCGCGTCCTCCCCCCGCTCCACCGGCGAGAGCAGCAGCACGAATTCGTCTCCTCCCAGCCGCGCCAGCGTCGAGTCCTTCGCGCTCTCCGCGTTCCTCATCACCAGGTCGCTCTCGCGCACGCACGCCGTGATCCGCTCGCTCACCGCCTTCAACAACAAGTCCCCAGCCTCGTGGCCCAGCGTGTCGTTGACCTGCTTGAACCGGTCCAGGTCCAGAAACAGCACCGCCGCCTGCCCCCGCGCCCGCTCCGCCCGCGCCATCGCCTGGCTGAAGCGCTCCTTCAGCAGCAACCGGTTGGGCAGGTTGGTCAGCGGATCGTAGTAGGCGAGCTTGTGGATCTGCTCCTGTGCCGCCATCGCCGCCGTGATGTCGCGCAGCGTCACCACCGCCGCCAGCGGCTCTCGTCCACCCTCCCGCATCAGCGACACGCTCACCGACAGCGTCCGGCGATTCCCCGCCGGCGTCTGGTACTGCCGCTCCTGGCCCATGAAGCCCACGCTCGGAAAGTGCGGCAGCTCTTCGTGACCGAACAACAACACCCCCAACCCGGCCGGCGGCACCGCGTGCAACAACTCCTCCGCACGATATCCCAGCATCCCGCAGCCCGCCGCGTTCACCAGCCTCACCACTCCGTCCTGGTCCAGCACCAGCACCCCGTCGCTCATCGTGTCCATGAACCGCTGTGCCGCAAACGCCGGCGTGATCTCCACCAGTCGGTAGCGCCACGTGGTCCAGGCGTTGATGACATTGCCGAGCATGAGCAGGACACCGCCGATCGGGAACACGTCGACCCCGAGGGTGGGCAGGAAGTCGAAGCCGCCGCCCGACCCCACCAGCAAGGCGCCCAGCAGGAGACGGCTGCGCCGTGCCACGATGCTGTCGCGCGGATGGCTGCGGTACAGCTTCCAGTAGAGGAACGCGGCAGCACATGCGACACCAACCGTGAGGGCGATGAACGCGAAACCCGCCGGGCCGTACCACGAATACCACCCCCACCAGTAGCGGTGGGGCTCTTGCACGAAGGTGCTGGTGCCGATCAGCAGGCCGATCAGCACGGCGGTGACGAGCCACACCAGCACGACCGCGCGTTCGCGCTTCACGCTGCGCCCGGCCAGGGTCACCGCGAAGTGGAACTGGAACGCAGTGATGAAGATCGCCGCGAACGTGGTCGCGTAGCACCACCAGCGCCCCGCCGAAGGCGCGACGCTCACGATCGCGAAGGCGAGCCCGAGCTGCCAGACGCCGATGGCCGATGACAAGCCGAAGTGCAGCCACCCTACGCGCGAGTAGTGCTCGTGCAACAGGATCGCCACGCCCGTGACGAAGACGATCAGCGCACAGAGCAGGCTCGGAGCCGCGAGGACGTCGAACGCGTACGCGCCGGGCGTGCCGAATTCCGGGGAGATCCGCAAGGTTTCAGGTCTGGATGATGTGCGCGGTACCCCCCGATACCGGCATTGCTAACTTAGGTCAGTATGGAAGCCAGCGCGGCCGCTTGCTCGAGATCACCCGCGTGTTGACGCCGATCCAGTTGAGGCCGCCGAACAGCCGCGCGTGTTCGATCTTCACGCAGCGGTCCATCACCACTTCCAGCCCGGCCGCCAGCGCCTTGCGTTTCGCGGCATCGTTCACGACACCCAACTGCATCCACAGCACCTTCGCTCCGATGGCGATGGCCTGGTCGGCGATGGCCGGGATCTCTTCGCTCTTGCGAAAGCAATCGACCATGTCGACCGGCACGGGAATGTCCGCGAGCGCCGCGTAGCATTTCTGGCCGAGCACCTCGGGATAGGCGGGGTTCACGGGGATCACCGTGTACCCGTGGTCGAGCATGTACTTCGCCGCAAAGTAGCTCGGCCGGAACCAGCTGGCGGAGAGCCCCACGATCGCAATGGTCTTGGTGGTGCCGAGGATGCGGCGCAGGGTCGGGATGTCGGTTTCGTCGGCCATGGGCAGGAAGGATCGGAGGGTCGCGGGGAGCCTGTATACACCAAAACCGCAGCGGGTCATGCGGCGGACGTGGGGGCGACCAGGCGCGGCACGTCGCCCGCACTGACGGCGGCCCCGTAGAACGGACCTTGCGCGTGCTCCACGCCGGCGGCAGCGAACAGGCCCGCGATCTTCTCCGAGGCCACCGCCGTCACGGCGGTCGCGAGCCCGAGGCCGCGTGCAAGGCTCACCAGGGCCTGCAGCGGGCGTGCCGGATCGCCGCGCTCGGCGAGCCGTTCCACCAGGCGCGCGTCGATGCGGGCCCGGCGCACCGGCACCTGGCGCAGCTTCGGCAGGTCGAGGGGCCCCGCGCCGAGCCGGTCGAGGTCGACGGCGATGCTCAGCGCGTCGAGCTGCTCGAGGCGTGCGCGCACGATCGGCCCGCTGTTCGACGCAGCAAGGTCGGTCACGCACAGGCGCAACGCCGACGGCGGCAATGCGTGGGCCGCCAGCACCGCCGCCGGATCGCGCAGCAATTCGCTGTGCTCGACCTGATGCAGCGACGCCGCGAAGCACACGGGCAGCGCCATCTCGCCGGAGCGCCGCCACGCATCGAGCTGGGTGCAGACCGCCTCGAGAGTCCAATCGAAGATGCCGGCAGCGATCCCCGTTTCCTCGGCGACCCCCACGAAGTCCGCGGCTTCCAGGCGCCCGCGGATCGGATCGCGCCACCAGACGTGGGCTTCGAGGCCCACGATCGTGCGCCCGGTGAGTGCGTATTGCGGTTCCCACTCGAGCGACAGTTCGCCGCGCCGCAACGCACGCTTCAATCCCGCTTCCAGATCGAGACGCTTCAGCGACTGCGCGTTGATGGCCGGATCGAACAGGCGGAAATCGTTCCGTCCCGACTCCTTGGCGTGATACATGGCGAGGTCGGCCTTCTTCATCAGCGTGTCCGCATCCTCACCATCGGCCGGATACAGGCTGATCCCGATCGACACCCCGCTCATCACCTCCATCCCGCCCGCCAACCGGAACGGCTGCGCCAGCGCCTGCAGGATCCGCCGCGCCACCTTCGCCGCGTCCTCCCCCCGCTCCACCGGCGAGAGCAGCAGCACGAATTCGTCTCCTCCCAGCCGCGCCAGCGTCGAGTCCTTCGCGCTCTCCGCGTTCCTCATCACCAGGTCGCTCTCGCGCACGCACGCCGTGATCCGCTCGCTCACCGCCTTCAACAACAAGTCCCCAGCCTCGTGGCCCAGCGTGTCGTTGACCTGCTTGAACCGGTCCAGGTCCAGAAACAGCACCGCCGCCTGCCCCCGCGCCCGCTCCGCCCGCGCCATCGCCTGGCTGAAGCGCTCCTTCAGCAGCAACCGGTTGGGCAGGTTGGTCAGCGGATCGTAGTAGGCGAGCTTGTGGATCTGCTCCTGTGCCGCCATCGCCGCCGTGATGTCGCGCAGCGTCACCACCGCCGCCAGCGGCTCTCGTCCACCCTCCCGCATCAGCGACACGCTCACCGACAGCGTCCGGCGATTCCCCGCCGGCGTCTGGTACTGCCGCTCCTGGCCCATGAAGCCCACGCTCGGAAAGTGCGGCAGCTCTTCGTGACCGAACAACAACACCCCCAACCCGGCCGGCGGCACCGCGTGCAACAACTCCTCCGCACGATATCCCAGCATCCCGCAGCCCGCCGCGTTCACCAGCCTCACCACTCCGTCCTGGTCCAGCACCAGCACCCCGTCGCTCATCGTGTCCATGAACCGCTGTGCCGCAAACGCCGGCGTGATCTCCACCAGTCGGTAGCGCCACGTGGTGACGACCATCACCGCGTTGCCGACGACCAGGAAGATGCCGCCGAACGGGAACAGGTCGACGCCGAAGAACGGGAGGAAATCGATCAGCGCGACGCTGGCGATCGCCAAGGCCAGGATCAGCATGCGCGCACGGCGCACCGCGACGCTGTCGGGCAGGCCCTGACGCATCATGCGCCAGCACAACCACACGCAGGCTGCGACGACGCTGCACACGTAGGCGACGAACGCGCCCCCGCCCCACTTGTAGGCGCCGACATAGCCCCAGTCGTAGCGGTAGGCTCCCGTGAAGAATTCGTCCGATAGCCAGAGCATTCCCAGTACGGCGACTGCCCCGATCCAGACCGCCGCCACTTCCGGCGCGACGCGCTTGCGGTGCACGGTGAGCGCGTGGAAGAGCTGGAACAGGATCGGCAACACCAGTATGCCGGCCGGCAATCCCAGATAGCGCAGGCGCGCCACCGCAGACGCACCGTCCGGTGCGCTCACCATGGCCGCCAGGCCCCATTGCCAACCGGCGACGGCCAGCGACAGCGCGAGGTGCAGCCGCCCGATGCGCGAACCATGCTCGTGACGAAAGACGACGAGGCCCATGGCGACATGAGCCACGGCACACCAGACGAGGACGGTGGTCATCGCACTGCCGATCACATCCGCAACGGCAGGCTGCGCAGGCGTTTGCCGGTCGCCGCGAATACGGCATTGGCCACCGCAGCGGCGATCGGCGGCACACCCGGCTCGCCGACGCCGGCCGGGGCATCGCCGCCACCGACGATATGGACCTCGATGCGCGGGGCTTCCCCGCAGCGCAGCGGTGCGTAGTCGTGGAAGTTACTCTGCTGGACCCGACCGTTCTCGAACGTGATCTCGCCGTGCAACGCGGCCGACAGGCCGAACACCACACCACCGGCAATCTGTGCCTCGATGGTGCTTGGATTGACCGCAAGACCGCAATGCACCGCACACACCACGCGATGCACGCGAATCTCGCTGCCGTTCACCGACACCTCGGCCACTTCGGCGACCACCGAGCCGAAACTCTCGTGCACCGCGATCCCGCGCCGACGCCCTGCCTCGAGCGGCTGCCCCCATCCCGATTGCTCGGCGGCCACCTCCAGCACCTTGCGATGGCGCGGCGCGTTTGCCAGCAAGCCTCGCCGGAACTCGAACGGATCCGCTTGCGCTGCATGGGCCAGCTCATCGATGAAACTCTCGACGACGAAGCCGGTGTAGGAATGCCCCACGGACCGCCAGAACCCGACCGGCACGGGCACGTCCATCGGCATCCACTCGACCCGCACGTTCGCGATGGCGTAGGGCATGTCGGCCGCGCCTTCGACGGCATTCGGATCGACCCCGTTCTTGACCGGGGTCAGCAGGCTCGCCAGCCATTCGGGCAGAAAGCCCGGAATCCAGCGCGCGAGGATCGACTGCGAAGCGATCCGATGGCGCCACGCGACCGGTTTGCCCTGGTCGATGACTGCCTCCAGCGCGTGGTGGCTCGCGGGGCGATAGAAGTCGTGCTGCATGTCGTCCTCGCGCGACCAGACGACCTTGACCGGCACCCCGAGTTTGCGCGACAGCGCAACCGCGTCGGCGACGTAGTCGAGTTCCAGGCGCCGGCCGAAACCGCCGCCCAGATGCGTGGTGTGCACGTCGACTTGGGTCTCCTTCAGTCCGGCCGCCTTGGCCGCCACGCGGCGCACGCCGCCGCCGAAGTTGGGGTCGCCCTGTTGGTACTGCGTGGGCGCCCAGACTTCGCAACGCGCAGCGCTCGCGTGTGCGGTGCAATTCATGGGTTCCATGGTCGCGTGCGCGAGATAGGGCACTCGATACCGCGCCTCGACGCGCGTGCCGCCCTTGACGATGCTCACATCGCCATCGCGGCGGGCCAGCTTGCCTTCCAGATCGAGAGCCTGTTCGAACCCGTCTGCCAGCGCGACGCTCGACAGGTTCGCGTGCGGGCCTTCCTCCCACGTGACGTCCAATGCCTCGACACCCTGCCGCGCATTCCAGTAACCGTCGGCCACCACGGCCACACCGCTGTCCAGCGCGATCACGTGCTTGACACCGGGCAGCGCGCCGGCCTTCGTGCCGTCGAAGCGGCCGAGCTTGCCGCCGAGTGTCGGACAACGCGCGATGCACGCGGTCAGCATGCCGGGGAGTTGCACATCGATACCGAAGGTGGTCCGCCCTTCCACCTGCTGGGTTGCATCGAGACGCGGCGTGGGCTTGCCGATGAGACGAAACGCACCAGGTTCCTTGAGCTTCACCGTCGTGGGAATCGAGAGGCGCGCGGCAGCACCCACGAGCGATCCGTAGTCGGCACGCTGCCCACCCTGCTCGTGCAACACGAAGCCGTTCTCGGTTCGACACGCGCCAGGGGCCACTTTCCACTGTTGCGCGGCGGCCTGCACCAGCATCGCTCGCGCTTTGGCGCCGGCCTCGCGCAGCGGTTGCCACGCCGCCCGGACGCTGGAACTGCCACCGGTAAGTTGGGCCGCTCCGAAGAGCGGATTGGCATAGGCGGGATGCGCCGGCGCGAACTCGAACCGCACCTTGCTCCAATCCGCATCCAGTTCTTCCGCCACCAGCATCGGCAAGGCAGTGGCGACACCCTGGCCCATTTCCGAGCGGTCCACCACGACGGTGACCCACCCGTCTTGCGTGATGCGCACCCACGCATTGGGTGCGAAGGGCGCGGCCGGTGGCGGCAAAGGCTCGCGCCCGCAACCTGGAATCAGGGCCCCAACGACGAGCGCACCACCGGCAGCGGCACCGGTACGCAGAAAAGCGCGGCGGCTAGGGCGAGAAACATTCATGCGGTGCTTGAGCTCGGGACGATCAGCGGCTCATGGTACTCCGGCGGCAGCCGTTGCCGGTGGTGGCGCGAGACGGTCGAGTTCGGACGCACGCGCGGCAGCGGGCAACTTCGCCAGGCGCCGAGCCTCCAGATACCAGCGGTCGAGATCACCCCCCGAGCGCGCGAGCAGCGCATCGAACGCCGGCACCCTCTGGGTGTAGGTGGCAACCGAGGCCAGGTGCGCGTTACCGAGCGCCTGGTTGAACCAGCGGTCGTAGCCGCGGAATCCGCCCCAACGCACCTTCAGCGCCTCGTACTCCGAACGCATGTGCGCGAATTCCTCCGCTTTCGCCGAGCGCATCGCTGCAGGCTCGATCTTGCGCGCGTAGATCGCGTCGAGACGGGCGCGCGTGCGTTCGACCAGTTCGACGAATTCGCGTTTGCGCGTCTGCATCGCCTCGAACTCCGCCCGCTCGGCGTCCGTGCCGGCGCGTGCGAGCCAGCGACGCACGCCCTCCAGCTCGACAGCGGTCGCAAAGGATTCGTTGAACGTGCTGTCGCCTTCGGCATAGGCGACCTGATGCGCGAGTTCATGAAAGATGAGGCGCGCCAGCTCGGATCGCGGATAGCCGATGAAGGTATTGAGCAGGGGGTCGTCGAACCACCCCAGGGTGGAGTAGGCGGGCACGCCGTACACGAACACGTCGTAACCTTCGCGGCGGGTCGCTTCCGCGAATGCCTCGGCCGACTTCTGGTCGAACCAGCCCTTGTAGCCGACGCACCCCGCGACCGGAAAGCACCATTCGCGCGCGCGAATGGAAAACTCGGGGGCAGCGAAGACGTTCCAGACGACGAAGGGCCGCTTGAGATCAGCGTACTTGCGATAGCTGTCGTTGTCGGGCAGCTTGAGGTCGACGCTCGCGTAGTCGCGGATCGCGCGGGCCGTCTCGAGCCGAGCTCGCAACTCGGGCGAAGTCCCGGGGTCGGCCAGCACGCTCGGCAGCGGCTTCGCGGCATGCGACAACTCGAACTGGCCGCGCGCCGCCTGATAGTAGTAGCTGATGCTCGAACAACCGGCGACGAGGAGCGCCGCTCCGGCCAGCGCGGTTGCGTTCAGGGCGTTCATGCCGCCCGGGCCGCGCGTTCGAAACGACCGGTGCGCAGGAACGCGCAGACCTGCTCCGCCACGGCTTTCGACGTGAGCATCCCGGTGTGGGTGACGGGCAGCACGATGTGGTCGGCCATGGTCGGCAGGCGCGTCTCCGCGACGGTGACGGTACCGTCGTGCGGGCGCGGCAATCGCGTGACCATCGCGCCGACACCGAAGCCGAGCGAACCGGCGATCACGCCGATCGGGTAGCGCCCGCCCAGGTCGGTACGGCGATCGTCGGTCCACTGGGTGAGAGTGTGGCCGAGGAGCGTGTTGCCGCCGGGCCAGCGGTGCACCGCTCGTGCGGCGGCGCTGCCGCCCCAGGGCGAACCTGCCAGGACGATGCGGCCGGTGCGCGGCTCGGGCTCGATGTCGAGCATCCGCAGCGTCAGCAACCCACCGAGACTGTGTCCGACGAAATGCACCACGTCGGCCGGTTGCTCGCGGCTGAATGCGGCGAGGCGGCGCGCGTTGCTGTCGAGATCGTCCTCGATGGAAGCGTAGGAAAAGGCGCGCGCCGTGAAGCCGCAGGCCTGGATGCGTTGCTTCTGCAGGGCAAGCGTCCAGCCGCGCAGCCAGACGCCGTGGACGAGGATGACCGATTCGCGCATGGCTATGCGCGTAGGGTGGAACGGATCAGGCGTTACGGCAAGGGGCGCTGGCGGCCGCGCCGGCGGCGAGGATGTCGAGCGCTACGGCCAGTCCCGAAGGACCGGCCGCGGATCGACCTGTCGGCAGGTCAGAACAGCTTGAGCTTCGAGGTATCGATGATCTGGATCGTCGTCGGCGACTTCACCACCGTATTCACCAGCGTCTCGTTGAGTGTGGGCGCGTTGGGCAGGGTCGACGTCACGGTGGGCAGGATCTCGCCCTTGCCGGTGGTGCCGGTCAAGGCAAGATCGAGCAGGCCCGTATCCGGGTTCTTGGTGACCGCGAACGATCTCGGAGGCACGACGACGTCCACCGACAGCGGCTTGGTAGTGGTCATCGAACCCAGCGCGACCGGGGCCGAGAGGATCGCGGTCTTCAGTCCCGAATTCACCGCGAGATCGGTGGTGCCACGCAGATCCCCCGGCAGCGTGTTGATGAGTTCCGCCTTCGGAGCCGCCACCTGGATCGCTGCGACGCCCAGATCCTTGACCGGGGCGCCTTCTGCCAAGGGTCGCACGCCGACCGGAGGCAAGGCGGAGATCGGCGCATCGATGATTCGCGCCTTGGTCGCCGAATTGACCCCGTTGACCGCGAGATCGAGTGTCTTGATGCCGTTGCTCAGGATGCCGGTGCCCTGGTTGAGACGGGTGAACGTTTCGGGGCCGGTGGTGAGATCGCGCTTCACGGCCGATTCCAGGTCGGCGCCGCGCATGACGATACGGGCATCGCCGGCCTGCACGTTCACCGGCAGCGGCTTCACAGCGCCGTCGCCGGGCAGGTTCAGCACGCGGATGCTGCCGCTGTTGAGCGCCACGTCCTGCCCGGCGTCCTTGCCGGTCAGGCGCATCTCCTGGAACTTGAGATCGGTGCCGGGACGCAGTCCGACGAACGAGCCGTCGCGCATCTTCACTTGTGTGAGCGTATTGGCGCCGGTGACGAGGCGCTCGCCGGGAAGGATCAGGTCACCCTTGTTGGCTGCCCGCTGTTTGCCCGCCGCATCGACGATGAACGCGCCGCCGCTCTGGAAGATCACCTTGCCGATGGGTTCGGCGGCTTGCGCCGCGAACGGCAGCGCGGCTGCCAGCGCGATCGTGAGGGTGAGGATTCGAAATGGGACGTGCATGGTTTACTCCTCGGTTCGATTCGGGCCTCGGGCGATGGCTCTACTTCAACAGGGTGGGTGAGGTGGAGAGCAGCGACGGCACCGTCGTCTGCAGCGTGGGGCTGATCGTGGTGGTCACGGGAGTAACTGCTGTGGTCACCGGGGCGACGACCGTGGTGGTGATGGGCGTGGTCGTCAATGTCGATGTCACCGGTTGCACCACCGTGGTCGACAGCGTCGAAGTCACCGGCTGCACGACCGTCGTCGACAGCGTCGACGTCGTCGGTGTCACGGTGGTGGTGATGGGTGTGGTCAGGACCGTGGTTGTCGTCTTCGTATCGAGCGGCGTCAGCGTAGTCGTGGACAGCGACTTGACCGAGGTGTCGGAGAGCGGATCCGTCCGCAACTTGACGTTGGAGTCGAGCACCTTGGAATCGAGGACCTTGCCGTCCAGGGTCTTGGAGTCGACACCCGCGGCACGGGTGTCTGCCCCCTTGCCCGAGGCCGTGTCCGTCTGCGAATCGCCCGCGGGCGCCTTGCGCGATTGCGGGTCGGGTACCGGGAGGTCCTGCTTGAAGAACGACGGAATGCTCGGAAGGATCACCGGCTGGGCGCCGGTCACCGGCACGAACGCGACCTGGTTGATGGTCACGTCGATCGGATTGCCCTGGCGCCCTTGCACGAAGGTCATGCCCGAGTTCACCTTGTCGTAGGTGCCCGGCGTACCCAGTGCCGTTTGACCCGGCGGAATGAAGAAGGGCTCGTGGTCGGTGCCGCGGATGCCGATGGTCGCGGATGCCGTGGAGATCCTGTAGCCCTCGCGGTGCGCCTTGCCGATCAGACCGGTGATGGAGCGCAGGCCGCCCTTGACGAGGGAGATGAACAGCGTCGCCTTGCGATCGTCGGCACCGGCGAAGGCGAACTTGTCGAGCTTCATCTCGGTATTGGGACGCACGGAGATGAGCCCGTTGTCCTGCAGGCGGATCTGCGCGAGGCTGTTGGCGCCGGTGACGATGGTGTCGCCCTCGAGCAACTCGCCGCCGCGTTCGGCAGTGCGAGCCTTGCCGTCTTTGCCGACGAGCTTGACGTCGCCCACGGAGACGAGAAACTTGCCGGCGGTCTGTGCGAGCGCCGGGCACGCGGCACAGAGCGTGAGCAGGAGGACCACACCGCAGGCGGCAAAGCGCGAATGGCGTGTGGTGGCAGTTGCGGTGGACATGGTCAGAAGTCCTTTCGGATGTTGAAGGACACGTCGGTTCGGTCGTACGTGTAGAGATCGATGTTGCTGACGTTCTTGTAATAGGAGACTTGCGGGCGCACGGACCAGCCGGACTTGATGCCCACGGTCACGCCGGCGGTGGCGTCGTAGAAGACATCGCGCCGTTGCTTGCCGAACAGGGCGTTCTCGAGCAGGTAGTCGTTCCACGTTGCACCGAGGGTGACGAAGGAGCCGACGCGCTCGGTGAACGCCGCTTGCAGGATCAGGCGTGCACCGGCGAAACGCTTGTCGCCGTCCTGGCGCCGCGGATCTGCGGTTTCGTAGCCGCCGACGGCGTTCAATCCGACGATGGCACGACCGCCGGCGATGGATTTGGTGAAGCCGAGCAGGCCGCTGTACAGGTCGTAGTCGTTGGCTCGCAGCAGCTCGTTCTCGAACTTGAAACGGATCGCCGTGATGTTGGCGGTGAGCTGAGTCGTATCGTTCAGGAGGAAGCGATAGTCGGCATTGCCGCCGAAGCTCTTGCGGAAGAGGTTGTGATCGAGGTCGTAGCGGCCGCCGAGGACCCCGAGGCGAATGTTGTGCTTGCCCGAGTTGAAACCCACGCCCGTGCGCAGGTCGATGCTCATGTTGTTGGCCTGGTCGAGCTGGTTGTAGAAGCGCGCCCGGGCATCGCCGCCGGCGTACAGCGAGAAGCCGCCGGACAACGAGTGGATGACCTCGCCGCCGAGCGATACGGCGTTGTAGTTGCTGCTGCGCGCCAGCGACGAGATGGGCAGATCGACCGGAAACCCGCCGGCGATCGTGATCGGGTTGCGCGCTACCGCGCTGAGCGGGTTGCTGTCGTAGCCGTAGCCATACTCCATATAGCCGTAGGCGACCGTCTTCTTGCCCTTCGAGTACTGCTCGGCCAGCTTGCCGTAGGCCTCCGCCTGCTGCCGGATGTCGGGCGGCAGGTTGGGGATCCGGATCACGGTTTCGAACTCGAGCTTGGCCCGCGCGTAGTCGCCCAGGGCCAGGTAGGCGCGTCCCATCTCCACGCGAACGCCTACGAAGTTCGGCTCGATGGCGAGGATTCGCTCATATATGAAGCTCGCCTTGCTCGGGTTGCCCGTCTCCAGCGCCGCGCGGGCCAGGAGGTAGTCGAACTTGAGGTCGCCGGCCTTCGATTCCTCCAGGGGCTCCAGGAGCTTGTAGGCCTCCTTGAACTTGCCGGCCCGGACCAGCGCTTCGGCATCGGCGACCTCGTCGGCGCGGGCGGTGACCGAACCTGTGGTCAGAGCGAGGAACAGGAAGACGATGAGCGGCGCCCGCCAAATCCGACGAAGCACGTCATCGACCTGCCGATTCGCGTCAAATTCTATCGACATGATTTAGAGATTGTTGTTTTGACTATCTTTAATGTCAAAAATCTATTTTCAGTTCCCGTCGGAAATGTGTTGCCTGCAGCCGACAGGCTGGGTTTTGCCCTGCCCGGAAGCGCTTGATTCAGGGCCTTTTCCGGCGCCCGGGAGGGACTAAGCAAGGCGCGATCCGACTCCGGCCGGACCCTGGCCTGCGGGGGCCTGGCGGCCGCGGCGAACCCGGGCTAGCCCGCCCGGAAAGGGGGTGGCGGACCGGGATTGAGCTCCGGTCCGCCCAGTGCCGGCACCCGGATTACCAGACGGGATCGGTCCAGCGGCGGCTCACGCCGCCACCCGGCGCCGGCATCGCCACCGGATCGAAGTCGAAATCCATCTCGGCACCCAGGCGCATCTCGTATTCGATGATCTCGACCAGCATCGCCTCGGCGCGCAGGCCGGCATGCAGGCTGCGAGCCGATCGCAACGTGCGGGCGAGCAGCGTCTTTACTTCCCGGTAGTC
Source organism: Burkholderiales bacterium (assembly GCA_019747905.1). GTDB lineage: Bacteria > Pseudomonadota > Gammaproteobacteria > Burkholderiales. The sequence continues at coordinate 2,863 of JAIEQG010000058.1, read as the reverse complement.
GCGATCGCTGAAGATGGGACGGGCCAGCACGGCGGCCGGGTGGGGTTGCTGCGGGAGCGGGAGAACATGCGTATCCATGGGGAGCCTCCTCGAGGGATCACGAGCTGCCAATCGAGCTCAGGCCGGATGTTTCTGCATGCGCGAGCACCGGGTTCCCGACGCTGACGGAGTGCCGCGTCTTCCACCGCAAAGTCGCGGGAAGCGATACCCGAACGTCATGTCGCCCCCAAGGCAACCTGGATACGAGACGTCCGATCCCCCGGGGCGGAGCTTCGGCTTCAGGTTGACGCCCTAGTCTTCGAACCAGTACTCGCCCTTGTTGTCGCCCTGGCTGTAGCCTTTCTGGGGGTCGGAGTCGAACTTCGACGCGCTGTGAATCATGCCGCGGATGGATTTCCACGCACCCGTTCCGCCGGTGATCCGGGCAGCGCTGGTGGCGATGCCGCGACGTGAGCCAGTCTCGGTAGGCTCGGAGTACGTGCTGCCGGTGTAGGTGAGAAAGACCTTGCCGCCATCTTCCAGCGTCCAGACCTCATAGCCCCAGATCGGCCCGATGCCGCCGGTGTAGTCCGAGTAGCCGGTCGACTCCGACATCCTCACGCGCACCCCGCGCACGACGAAGGTGCTCTCGTCGGTAAAGGTGCGCTGCACCTTGTAGATGCGAACCTGGTGGCCCGGCTGGTCGCCGACGTCATAGGCTTGCTGCGCCAGATACTTGCTGGTCTGTCCGACCTGGTTGTACTGGAGCTTGAAGCGCTCTTGTGCGAAAGCGGACCCGGCAACGAGCGACACGACACCCAACCCCACAGCGGCGGCAGCACGAATCGACATGGCATCCCTCCCTGGAAGAACGAACCGGCACCGATCTCCGGCGCCGGTTCCCAGGCTACGACGTGCCGCCTTACCGATGGACTACGAATGTCGCTTGGAACGCCGCCGGCCAACGGTGACGGGCGGCGCATCACTGCGCGACAACGCTGCCCAGAGCTCGTCGCGCCCGGCGAACGCAAGGGCATCCCCGCCCTCGACCGGCTCGATCAGCCCGGCCACTTCGTGCCCCGGCTCGTCGCTGCGCCGGTAGACGTGGACGATGTAGCTCAAACGCACCGCGCGATCGTGCGGCCCTTCGTTCACGGCGTTTCCCACTCCCATTCCATGTCGTCCCAGTTCACGACCGAGGTCACGCCGACGAAGTTGAACTTGCCTTTGCCCTTGATACCGTTGAAGGGGCCGGTGCCGCCGAGCAGATAGACAGTGCCCGTAGCTCCCTGGGCATTGGCCTTGGACTCGCAGCGCGCGAAGAGCTTGTGCCCTTCCTTGGTGGTGAAGGTCTTCATGCAGTAGCCGCCACCCGCGCCATCCCCGACCCAGACCACGTGATAGTGGGCGCGGTCCATCATGCGATCGAGGCCCGCACCTCCACCGTTGTGGAACATCAGCCCATCCAGTTCGCCGGCCATTGCCGACTTCATCGGATGACCTTCCTGTGCCTTGTATTCGGTGAACTTGGTGCTGTTCAGCACTGCGTGGCCGACGAACTTCCCCTTCTCACCAGCCGTGGCAACGCCGGCTCCTGCCAACAGAGCCGCGCCCGCGAGCACGGCGCCCAACTTGACCAAGCGCTGAGACATGGTTCGTTCTCCTCCTGAAGGTTATGCGGCGGACATCCCGCACGCACGACCAAGTCTCGAGGACGAGACCCTACCGATCCCCCACCGCATCGGAAACGCCGGGACCTCCTCTGGAGATCAGTCGCCGGCCAGGGCTATCCGACTCAACCTACCGATGACCCACAGAACGCACGATCGCCCCGTGCGACTGACTTCGCGGACGAGGCCAGACAGCGTGCCGGCATGCGATCGACTGCAACCGCGAGGTGCCCGAAACCGCTGCTACGCCAGGGCCTTCTGGCGCCCCTCTGCTGCCCGAATCAGCCCATCAGCGCCGTCGCGCCGCCAGCAGTGCCGCGAACGCCACACCGACCAGGGCCAGCGCACCGGGCTCAGGCACACGCGTCGGCAGCTGGCCTTCGACGATGCCGGCGAACCCCAGCAATGCTGCAACGTCGCCGCCGCCGGAAAGAGTGAAACCGGTCTCTACACTCAACTGGGTCCAGGTCGATCCACCTGGTCCGGCAATGGGACCCACCGATTCACCGATGTCCACACCGACACCCATCGTCGTCAGAGGCGCTCCGACGAAGCTCGTCTGGATCGTCGGGCCCACGGGCGTGATCGTCACACCATCGCCCGTCGAGTCAGTCAGGGTGCCGGCGAGCGAAGCAGTCACCAGGTTAGGAAAACCCGTCGGCACGATCGGCGTAAAGAACGTGAACATGAATGTCGATGGCGCACCGAAATCCGTCACGCTGAGGCTGTACGAGATGGACGGATCCGGATCGAGCAATGCGCGCGTGATCGCGATCTCGTATTCGTCGACCGCCACGATCTTGTAGCCGTCGACCACATAGGTCTCGGCGACGCCGGCGGCCCCAGCGTCCTTGAAGGCCGTCGTGTAAGGAATCTCGTGGACCTGCCCGTCGACCGTAACCGTGATGGTGGGCGCGATCACCGCCGCCTGGCCGGGGGCCGCTTCGAGCAGAGCCAAGACCGCACCAGCCGCCAGGGCCGCCAGTTTCCAGGCTCGCCCGTTGACGCCCGCGTTCTCGCACTGCAAACCGACGACTTGCTGTGACATGTGCTTGCCCCCCCGAATGCGCAACGGTGAACTTCGTCGTCGCGTTCGGAAGCAATCCTCACTCCACACGCATAACGTCATGATTCCCGAAACCGGCGACTCGATGCACGCCCGCACGTGTAAAGCACGGCGACGCGCGTGAGGTGGCGGACCAACTGCCGCACCA
>JAIEQG010000162.1 GCA_019747905.1 Burkholderiales bacterium | reverse complement strand
TGCTTCATGCGCGACCGCGAAGGGCGGAGCAGTGCCTTCCGGTTTACCGGAAGGTGCGACCCCGTAGCGGGCGGAAGTCGCGCATCTCGTGGTGCTAGTTCTTCGCGGTCCACTGCTTCATGCGCGACCTCAGGCGTGCCACGGCCTGGCTGTGCAACTGGCACACGCGCGATTCGCTCACCCCCAGGACCTCGCCGATTTCCTTGAGGTTCATTTCCTGCTCGTAATACAGACCCATCACGAGCTTCTCGCGATCGGGCAGTGCACTGATCGCCTGCACCAGGTTGCGGCGGAAGCCCTCGTCCTCGAGCGCTTCGAGCGGCCCGCGCTGCGGATCGGCGCCGAGGTACGAATCGAAGAAGTCGCTGTCCTCGGATTCCTGAAAGTCCTCGTAGTGGAGCAGTTGGTAGCCGCGCGCATCAAGCAGCATGTGCTGGTATTCGTCGAGCGGTACCTGCAGATGCTCGGCGAGCTCGGTCTCGCGCGGTGCGCGCCCGTACTGCTGCTCGAGCTGCGACACCGCGCTCTCGATCTTGCGCAGGTTCTTGCGTACGTTGCGCGGCAGCCAGTCGGCCTGCCGCAGCTCGTCGAGGATCGAACCGCGGATGCGCTGGATCGCGTAGGTCTCGAATTGCGCGCCCTGCGTGTCGTCGAAATTCTTGGCGGCATCCAGGAGGCCGATCAACCCGGCCTGGATGAGGTCGTCCACTTCGACGCTCGCCGGCAGCTTCGCCATGAAGTGATACGAGATGCGCTTCACCAACGGCGCCAGCTCGTTGACGATGGCGTCGATGTCGCGATTCGCGATGAAGGCGGGATTGACCATCAGGTGCTCGCGGACAATGCGGCAATGCGGCTCGCCTGCACCAGGCGCTGGACGAAGCCGTCGAGGCAATCCTCGCCGGCGTAGGGCCATTGCATCACGCTGTCGGCCACGCCGCGCAGGGCCGCGGCGGACGGCGCATCGGGGAACGCGCTCACGACCGCCTGCTTCAGCTTGGTTGCCTTGCGCAGTGCTTCGTCCTCCGGCACCCAGCCGATCGACGAGAGCTTGACGCCCAGGTAGCGCTCGGCGGTGCTGTCGAGGTTGGCGAAGATCGCCTCGGCCTGCTCGGCGCTGCGCACGCGATTGACCAGTACATGGAAGCGACGACGGGCGAAATCCCACGTGAGCCGCTTGATGAGCGCGTAGGCTTCCGTGATCGCGTCGGCCGCGCCCGAAACCACGACGATCACTTCGGTCGACGCAAGCGAATAGCACGGCGCGCTGTCGGCTTCCGCCGAGGGCGCATCCACGAGCATCATGTCGATGGCCGGCTCGAGCGCGCCGAAGTTCTTCACCAGCCGCGTCTCCTCCTCCGACGGCAGGCTGCCCAACAGGCGCGTGGCCTCGGCGGCCGCGACGAAGCGGATGCCTTCCGGTCCGGTGACCAGTATGTCCGCCAGCGCCCGATCGCGCCGCACCACGTCGGCCAGATCGTGCACGACGCGCACGCCCAGATGATCGGCGACGCCGCGACGGTCGCCGTTCTGGTCGAGCACGCAGACGCTCTGTCCACGCCGCGCCAGCGCACACGCCAGGTTCGCGGCGATGGCCGAACGCCCGGTGCCGGCCTTGCCGGCAGTCAGCGTGACGGTCCGCACGAGATTGCGTGCGAACAGGCGCCGCAGCCCCGCGGCCTGGTCCGGCATCAACTCGGCCACGCCATCACCCTCCGGTAACCGCGGCGGGTGTACGCCGCTGTGCCGCGAAGGCGAGCGGCGTTTCCTCGCGCCCCGCCCGGAATGCTCCCGGGGGCGGTTCACCGCGGAACGCGCGCTCCACCAGATAGAGCGCGCTCGCGAGGTGCAGGTCTTCGGGTACGCGCTGGCCATTGGTGACGTAGTGCAGCGGCAACTTCGAGCGGACGATGACGTCCACCGCTCCGCCGAGCGACAAGGCCTCGTCGACCTTGGTGAGCACGCAGCCGGCGAGGCCCTCGCCTCGGTACCGCTGCACCGTGTCTTCCAGCGCCTCGCCCTGCGACACGGCCGACAGCAGCAGCAGTCGCTGCACGCCCTTGCCATGGCCGGTGAGCAAGGCCACCTGTTCGGCCACTCGCTTGTCGCGCTGGCTCATGCCAACGGTGTCGATCAGCACCAGCTTGCGGCCGCGCAGTTCCGCGAGAGTCACGGCGAGATCCTGCTCGTCCTTCACGGAGAACACCGGCACGCCGAGGATCTTTCCGTAGATGCGCAGCTGATCCACCGCACCGATCCGGTAGCTGTCGGTGGTCACCAGCGCCAGTTGATGCGCGCCGTGCTGCAGCGTGCAGCTGGCGGCGAGCTTGGCTACCGTGGTGGTCTTGCCCACGCCGGTCGGGCCTACTAGCGCATACACGCCGCCCTTCGAGACGATGTCGTCTCCGGCGACGACGCAGCGCAGACTGTTGGCGAGCACTTGCCGGGCCCAGCGCATCGCACGCGTGCGGTCGTAGAGGGTCGGCATCCGCGTCGACAGCGCCCGCGCGAAACCGGGGCTGAAGCCGCGGCCCAGAAGTTCACGGATCAGTTCCGCCTGCACCGGCGAGCTGCGCGTGAGGTCCTTCCATGCGAAGCCCGCGAGCTGGCCTTCGACCATGCCGCGCAACAGGCGCATTTCGTTGATGAGGTCCTGCGTGGTGACGGCGTCGCGCGCCATGAAGCGCTCGGGCAGCGCAGCACTCGCAGGACTTGCCGGGCTCGCCGGACCGGTACTCATCACTTTCGCCACTTCCGGCTCGGCGACGGCCATGATTTCCACGCCGCCGTTGACCTGCCGGTTGGACAGGATCAGCGCGTCGGCACCGAGCGCGTCGCGGACGTGCTTCAGCGCCTCGCGCGTGCTCGCTGCGAAGAATTTCCTAACCACCATGGCGCCGCCGCATCACGCGCGACCTCCGAGGACCGCAACCACTTTGATCGTACGGTTATCCGGGATCTCCGCGTGCGACAGGACCTTCATCTGCGGCGCGGCACGGCGCAGGAAGCGCGAGAGCAATGATCGCAACGGCGCCGGGACCATCAGTATCGAGGTCTGCCCCATGCTCTCCTGGTCTTGCACCAGTTTCGCTGCCTGCTTCAACAGGTTCTCCGCAAGGTTGGGTTCGAGGCCCGCGCCTTCCGGTCCCCTCGCCTGCGCGGCCTGCATGAGCACCTGCTCGAGAGTCGGATCGAGCGCGATGACCTGCAACTCTCCAGCTCCCGACTGGACCGACTGGATGATAGCACGCGACATGGCGACTCTCACTGCCGCGGTGAGCTCGTCGGCGTCCTGCGTACGCGCTGCGTGTTCGGCCAGCGTCTCGAGGATCGTGCGCATGTCGCGGATGTGGATGCCTTCGGAGAGCAGATTCGCGAGCACCTTCTGGAGCGTCCCGAGGGGCACCAGTTTCGGCACCACCTCCTCGATGAGTTTGGGGGACTCCTTCGCGAGATGATCGAGCAGGTTCTGCACCTCTTCGCGGCCGAGCAGTTCCGCGGCATGGGCCTGGATCACGCTCGAGAGATGCGTAGCGATGACGGTACCTGCGTCGACCACGGTATACCCCATGGCGATCGCCTGGTCGCGGGTTTCGGCGTTGACCCAGACCGCCGGCAGGCCGAAAGCCGGATCGCGCGTCGGCGTGCCGGGCAAGGTGCCGATGGCCCGCCCCGGGTTGATCGCGAGGAACTGCCCGACAACAACGTCGCCGGCCCCCACTTCGACGCCCTTCAGCGTGATGCGATAGGCGTTCGGCTTCAATTCGAGGTTGTCGCGGATGTGGACCGCCGGCACGAGAAAACCCATGTCCTGCGCGATCTTCTTGCGGATGCCGCGGATGCGACGCAGCAGGTCGCCGTCGAGCGCCTTGTCCACCAGCGGAATCAGGCGATACCCCACCTCGAGGCCGAGCACGTCGACCGGCGCGACGTCCTGCCATCCGACTTCGGCCGCCTCCTGCGGCGGCGGCGGTGGCGGTGGCGCGGGCGGTTCCACCAACTGCCGCTGCGACACCGCGTACCCGACGCCGGCGAACGCCGCTGCAATCAGGATGAACGCGACATGGGGCATTCCGGGGATGACGCCGAGCAACGCCAGGATCGATGCGACGATGAACATCACCTGGGGCCGCATGAACATCTGCGAGACCAGTTGCTGCGACAGGTCTTCGTCGGTCGCCACCCGGCTCACCACCACACCCGCGGCGGTGGAGATGATGAGCGACGGGATCTGTGCGACCAGGCCGTCGCCGATGGTGAGCAGGGTGTAGGTCTGTGCCGCGGTCGCGAAATCGAGATCGTGCTGCACGATGCCGATCACCAGGCCGCCCAGGATGTTGATGATCGTGATGATCACGCCCGCGATCGCGTCGCCCCGGACGAATTTGCTGGCACCGTCCATGGAGCCGTAGAAGTCGGCCTCCTGCGCGATTTCGGCCCGGCGCTTGCGCGCTGCATCCTCGCCGATCAGCCCGGCATTGAGATCCGCGTCGATCGCCATCTGCTTGCCTGGCATCGCATCCAGGGTGAACCGCGCGGACACCTCGGCGATCCGGCCCGCGCCCTTGGTGATGACCACGAAGTTGATCACCACCAGAATCACGAACACGACGATGCCGACCGCGTAGTTGCCGCCCACGAGGAAGTTGCCGAAAGCCTCGATCACGTGCCCCGCCGCCCCCGGGCCCTCGTGACCCTGCAGCAGCACGACGCGCGTCGAAGCGACGTTGAGCGAAAGGCGCAGCAACGTCGTCACCAGCAACACGGTCGGGAATGCGGAGAAGTCGAGCGGCCTCAACGCGAGCAGAGCCACCAGCAGCACGATCATCGACACGGCGATGTTGAACGTGAACAGCAGGTCGAGCAGGACGGTCGGCAGCGGCAGCGTCATCATCCCGAGGATCAGGATGATGAGGATCGGGCCGGCGAGAGTCTGGACCGACAGGCGCGGCGCGCCGGTGGCCGCGGTGGTGGGCGCCTCAGCCATGCCTCAGCCCTCGCCGGGCCGCCCCACGAGGGCTGGGCCCCCGGGGGGAGAGGCCGCAAGGCCTGTCGGGGGGGATCGTCACACTTCCTCCCGCTCGAGGGCCGGATCGAAACCCGGCGGCAACGCGATGTCGGCCGGTGCCACCGGTGCCGTGCCGCCATAGATCGAATGGCGTTCGAGCTGGTACACGTAGGCCAATACCTCGGCCACGGCGGTGTAGAGCGGCGCGGGAATCTCCTGGCCCAGTTCCGCATGCGCGTGCAAGGCCCGGGCAAGAGGCGGAATACGGACCACCGGAACGCTGTTCTCGCGGGCGATCTCGACGATGCGCTCGGCGAGCAGTTCCGAGCCCTTGGCCACGACGGACGGTGCGCGCATCGCGGACTCGGTGTAACGCAGCGCCACGGCGAAGTGTGTCGGGTTGGTGACGACCACGTCGGCCTTCGGTACCTCGGCCATCATGCGGCGGCGGGCCGTTTCACGCTGCAGCTGGCGGATGCGCGACTTGATCTGCGGGTCGCCCTCCTGCTCTTTCTGTTCCTGGCGAACCTCGTCCTTGGTCATGCGCAACTGCCGGGCGTGATCCCAGATCTGGTATGGCACGTCGATCGCCACGATGACGGACATGGCTCCCACGACGATGAGAAATGAGAAGGCCAGCAGCTGTGCCAAGTGAGTCAGGGCGGCGGTGGTCGGCTCGACGGCAAGGCCGAGCATCGGTTCGATCTGCGCATAGAGGACCCACGCCGCCACGCCGCCCACCAGGACCGCCTTGGCGAGTGCCTTGCCGAGTTCGACCGCTCCGTGCGCGGAGAACAGCCGCCCGAGGCCCGTGAGCGGATTCATCCGGCTGAAGTTCGGCACCAGCGCCTCGGTGCTGAACAGCCAGCCGCTCAGCACCAGCGGCGCGAGGAGCGCGACCAGCATCATCAGCAGCATGAAGGGGGCGAAGCCGGTGAGCACGCCGACGGCCGCGTCGAACAGGCGCGAGGTCATCGCATCGGTCCGGAATGCGGCCGCGCGATCCACGGTGAGCCCGAGGGTCATCATGGTTTCGAGGCTACCCATCAGCATGCGACCGAGGTAGTACATTCCGCCGCCCGCGGCGAGCAAGACCGCGAAGGTGGCCCACTCGGGCGATCGGGGGACCTGACCCTTGGCCCGCGCTTCCTCCAGTCGTCGAGGCGACGCTGGCTCTGTTTTCTCGAGATCGCTGTCTTCGGCCATGCCTTCCTCGTGATGCGGCTGAGTGTAGCACGCACGTTGCGAGAATCGCCCCCGCTATTGAGGGGCTGCGACCGGCTGTTCATAATCCCGCCGGGATTCCGAAGACAAGCCCGCCGCTGCAGATCCAACCACCCGCCTGAAAGGGAGGCACGATGAATCGATCCGTCCAGTTGGTCGCCGCCGTCACGTTTGCGCTGCTAGCCGACGGCGCCGCGGCCCAGAGCGCCAAGATCGGCGACTTCGAGTACTACGCCGGCATCGGCGGCGGGGCCACCAAGATGCGCGGCTACTGCGATGCGATCAATGCGAACGCCGGGTTCGTCGGTTCGTGCGACGAGACCACTGCCGGCTTCAAGGCTTTCGCAGGGTGGAAGCTGCACCGCAATTTCGGCCTGGAAGCGGGGGTTGCGAACTTCGGTGACGCCCGCGCGGACGGCACCCTGAACGGCACGGCGGTGATCGGGCGCTGGCAGGGTTACGGCGTGGACCTGAGCGCGATCGGTTTCCTGCCGCTCGGGCCGCATTTCGAGCTGTTCGCCAAGGGCGGGGTCGCCTTCTGGGACATCAAGTCGACCACCCTCAACACGGCCAGCGGGACCATCAACGACCGCGGGTTCAGCGGTGTGCTCGGCGCCGGCGGCACCTGGTGGCTGATGCCGCAGGTGGGCCTGCGCCTGCAGTACGAGCGCTTCCAGCACGTGGGCGACGACAGCGTCCAGGTCCGCGCCAACGTGGACTTCGTCTCGCTCAACGTGGTCGGGCGCTTCTGACGCCGCCGTACCGTCGGTCAACGGCGACAGCCCTGAGGGCGTTTCGGGCACATTGACCATTCGTTCGAACCAGAACTAACATAGTTCTGGTTAGAACGATGTGAGGACCTGTGGCGGAAACGTTCCTGCGGACGCTGCGCAGTCTTACCACTTGCTATCAGGCATTCGCGGCCTACTCGGCCGCGCATGTGCGGCAGCTCGGCCTGACACCGCCGCAATTCGACGTGCTCGCGACCCTCGGCAACACCGAGGGCATGTCGTGTCGCGAGCTGGGCGAACGCACCCTCATCACCAAGGGCACCCTCACGGGCGTGCTCGACCGGCTCGAAGCACGCCGCCTGCTCCGCCGCACCCCCAGCGAGCAGGATCGGCGCAGCGTGTTCGTGCAACTCACGCCGGCCGGCGAAGCGCTGTTCGCCAAGGTCTTCCCGCGGCACTTGAGCCACCTCAGGCCGGCATTCGCCGAATTGAACGCTCGCGAACTGGAGACACTCGAAGCGTTGCTCGGCCGCCTGACCCGGCGGTTCGTGGCCGCCGCGGATGATGCCGCGGAAGCCCCGAGCCCCAAGGGCCGCATGATCGCCGCATCCCACCGCACTGCCTCCAGAAATACCCGATGACCCGCTACACCAGAGTCGCTGCTGCGCTGCACTGGCTGATCGCCGTCGCGATCCTGGCGAACTTCGTCTTCGGCACCTGGATGGTCGATCTCGATCTGAGCCCCGCCAAGCTGCGCTACTACTCATACCACAAGTGGCTCGGTGTCAGTGTCTTCCTGCTCGTGCTGGTGCGCATCGCCTGGCGCATCGGCCACCGGCCGCCGGCACTGCCGACGCACATGCCGACCTGGGAGCGTGTCGCGGCCGGTGTCTCGCACTTTGCGCTGTACGGTCTTACCCTCGCAGTCCCCCTGTCGGGCTGGTTGTTCAGTTCGGCCAAGGGGTTCAAGACGGTCTACTTCGCGCTCATCCCGATTCCGGATCTCCTCGCCAAGAATCCGGCGCTCGCGGACACGCTGAAGCTGTGGCACCTGTCGCTCAACTACGTCATGGCGCTGCTGATCCTGCTGCACGTGGCCGCCGCCCTCAAGCATCACTTCATGGACCGCGACGATGTGCTCGTGCGCATGTGGCCGTTCGGCCGGTCCGCCACCGGAGCAAAGTCATGAAATGCTGGTTCGCCCTCCTCGCCCTCGTCGCGCTGCCCGTCGGTGCGGCGCCGCTCGCCGTCGACCTGGCCAAGAGCGAGATCACGTTCCAGTCGAAACAGATGGGCGTGCCGGTGGACGGCAAGGTGCGCAAGTTCGCCATGCAGCTCGACTTCGACGCGAAGAAGCCCGAGGCTGGCAGCGTGAAGATCGAGCTGGACGCCGCATCCATCGATGCCGGCAGCGACGAGGCGAACGCCGAGCTGGTGAAACGCGGCTGGATGGACGCCGCCAAGTTTCCCAAGGCGACGTTCGTGTCGTCCTCGGTGAAGACGCTGCCTGGCGGACGCTTCGAGGTGACCGGCAAGATGACCATCAAGGGCATCACGCGCGACTTGAGCGCGCCCTTCACCGTCAAGGCCCAGGGCACCGCGCAGCTCTTCGAGGGCGCATTCGTGCTGAAACGACTCGAGTTCAAGATCGGCGAAGGCGCGTGGTCCGACACCGAGACTGTCGCCGACGAAGTGCAGATCCGTTTCAAGGTGCTGGCCAACCCGGCGCCGAAGTGAACCAGATGACAACCGGAGGAAACCAACCGTGATGAGACTGCTTGCCCTGCTCGCCGCGCTGTGCACCGCCCCCGCGTTCGCCGCGCCGGAGAGTTTCACCCTGGATTCGCGCCACACATTTCCCACCTTCCAGGTGAATCACCTCGGCGTGTCGATGCAGTTCGGCCGTTTTAACAAGACCACGGGCAAGATCGTCGTGGACCGCGAGGCGCGCACCGGCTCGATCGACATCGCGATCGACCCCGCCTCCATCGACATGGGCATCGACAAGTGGGATGAAGCCATGCGCGGCGAAGACTGGTTCAACGTCGAGAAGTTTCCCGTAATGGGATTCAAGTCGCAGAAGCTCACCTTCGACGGCGACAAGGTGACCGGTGCCGAAGGCGAGTTCACGCTGCTCGGCGTCGCCCGCCCCGTCACCGTGAAGCTTGCGGGCTTCAACTGCATCGCCCACCCGCTCAACAAGAAGACCGTGTGCGGCGGTACCGCCACGGCCACCCTCAAGCGTTCGGAATTCGGTCTGACCAAGGGACTGCCCGGGATCGGTGATGAAGTCGCGATCACCGTACCCGTGGAGTCCTTCAAGGACTGACCGCATCCGGCACTCGTTCATGCGATCGCCCTGCGATCGCACCAACCCCCAAGGAGCCTACCCACCATGAAACGTTCCCTCGCCGCCGTGCTGTTGTCCTCGTCCCTCGCCCTGCCCGCGTTCGCGGCCGATTCGTACACGGCCGACCCGTCGCACACGTATCCGAACTTCGAGATCAGCCATCTCGGCTTCTCGACCTCGCGCGGGGTCTTCGAGAAGACCAGCGGCAAGATCACGCTCGACACCGCGGCGAAATCCGGGTCCGTCGACATCACCATCGACACCGCCTCGCTGCATACCGGCTGGCAGAAGCGCGACGATCATCTGAAGAGCGACGAGTTCTTCAACGTCGCGAAGTTCCCGACCATGACGTACAAGTCGAGCAAGCTCAAGTTCGACGGCGACAAGCTGACCGGCGTGGACGGCGAACTCACGCTGCTCGGCGTGACCAAGCCGGTCAGCCTGACGGTGAGCGACTTCAAGTGCGGCGCACACCCGATCAACAAGAAGGCCATGTGCGGCGCCAATGCATCGGCGAACATCAAGCGCAGCGACTTCGGCCTGTCCGCCTACGTGCCGGCGATCTCGGATGAGGTCAAGATCGAAATCCAGATCGAGGCATTCAAGGACTGAAGCTAGGTTCCCACGATAGGCCTTGCGGCCACTCCCTGAGGGGAGCCAGCCCGCTCGCGGGTTGATCGGGGGTTCGGCAAGGCCCGTCAGGAACGGGACGCCACGACTGAGGTCATACTGGCGTCCCGCCCTCCTTTCCACGAGGCCGCCATGTCGACCATCACTTCCAAGCTGTTTCTCACCTGCCTGATTCTGCTGTCATTTCCAGCTGCAGCGCAGGTGCACAAATGGGTCGACGACAAGGGGCGGGTGCACTACGGCGACCAGGCTCCTAACGGCCGCGCCAGCGAGACGCTGTCCATCCCGACCCGCAGCGCCGAATTCCCGGCCACCGACGGGAGCTGCCAGTCCCTGCGGTGCCAGTACGAACGCATGCGCGCGGATCGGCTGCGCGACGAAGAGGATCGCCGCCGGGAGATCATCGCCGGCTACGACATGCAGCAGCGCAGCGCGCAATCCTGGAACGACCTCCACGCGACCCTGGCCCAGCGCGACCGTATCCGCCAATCCGAGTGGGATGCGTTCCGATTCGGCCCCACGCCGATGGATGTGCGCTTGCAGCGCGACCGGGTGTTCTCGCGCGCGCCGACGTTCGGCGGCGGAGTGATCGTGTCGCGACCGGCCTTCGGCGGCAATCGCCAGCACAGTCCGGCCGCATCCGCAGGCAGCCGGCTGAACCTCGACAACAGGCGCTGACCGACAGGTTCGCGCGGGCACCGCCGCCATGCGCTCCCTCGCTCTGGTCGTCGTGCTCGGATGCGCCATGGCACCGGCATCCGCCCAGGTCTACAAATGGGTGGATGAGCGCGGGGTGACGCACTATTCCGAACGCCCTCCGGCCAATGCCAAGGCAAGGCCGACCCGGAAACTCGACATCACCCTGCGCGGCAACGATCTGCCGGCCTCGGAACAGGAATGCCGAACGATTCGCTGCCAGTACGAGCGGCTGCGCCGCGATCGCCTGCTGCGCGAGGCCGACCAGCGGGAAGAGGAAGAGTCGCGCGCCCGCGTCGCTGCCATCTCACCCCCACCGGCGGTGCCGACCGGCACGCCGGGCGGTGGCGTCATCGTCGACGGTTATGCGCCGATCTACGCACGGCCCGTGAGGAGCGTGCGCCCGTTACCGTTACCGTTACCGCTGCCTTTGCCATCGCCTTTGCCCTTGCCTGTGCCGCACCCGCTGCAGCAGGCGCCGGCGGCGGAACCGAGTGTCGCCATCGGCATCGGGCGCGGAGGTATCGGCCGATGAGGCCGGGTGGTTCGCTCGCCGCGTTCGCCCTGTGGGGCGCGGTTTGTGCACTCGCCGCAAGCGCCGGCGAACCTCAGGTCTACAAATGGAAGGACGCGAACGGCGTCACCCACTACGGCGAGCGGCCGCCGGAAGGTCGCCAGTCCCGCGCAGTCGAAGTGGGCCGCGAATCCCCGCCGGCGCGCGACAGCACCGCGGGCGACTGCGCATCCATCCGTTGCCAGTACGAGCGCCTGCGCAACGATCGCATGGTGGAAGAAGCCGAGCGTCGCGCCGAACGGGAATCGGCTGCCAAGCGCGCAGCGCAGCAGCCGGCCGCGCGCGGCATGACCTTCGACGTGTACGCCCGCATTGACCGCGGCATGACGGAAGGTGAAGTGATGCTGCGTGCGGGCCCGCCCGATTACGAAGCGACCGACGCCTATCGCATCGGCAAGACGTGGTTCTACTACCCGACGTCGAGCGACCCGTTCACGACCATGATCACGCTGCGCAGTGGGCGGGTCTTCGAGCTGGATCGCGTGCGGAAGTTCTAGGGCGGCGTTGCCCCCATCCCGACCTTCCCCCACGCGCAGCATGGGGGAAGGGGTGTAAGGCTCCCTCCCCCGGCTTCGCCGGGGGAGGGTTGGGGTGGGGGCAAGACTCGCGACGGCGTGAAAGCGAGGCCCGCCTCAGTCCCATCGATCGTCCCGCACCAGTACGTTGCCGCCGTCGACCTTCACCGGAAAAGTCGCCGTAGGCTCGTACGCAGGCGCCGTCAGCGCCTCACCCGTGCGAATGCAGAACCGCGCCCCGTGGCGCGGACAGATCACCTGGCCACCCTCCACGCCGCCACCCGACAGCACGCCGCCGTCGTGAGTGCAGACGTCCTCGATGGCGTAGAAGGAACCGTCGAGATTGAAGACCAGGATGCTTGTCCCGTCTGCATCCACCACCCGATGTTCGCCGGGCGCAACGTCTTCGGTGCGCCCGACCAGCACCCAGTCGCTCAAACCGGCCGCCTCTGACCTGGAGTCATCACACCACCGCCATCGAGTCGGCGTCCGCCAGCGCTCGCTTGTCCGTCGATCCCCAGCCTACGGCCGGGGCCCCTCGCCGGGTAGCTCACACTGGCACGACCTCCAGACTGGGATCCACCTGGTGCACGAGACTCTCGATACCGGACAGCGTGCCGGAGAGCGAACTCGGGCAGCTACCGCACGCGCCCTGGTAGTGCACGCGCAGCTCGTTGCCCTCGAGGCCGACGATATAGAGGTCACCGCCGTCACCCTGGAGGTATGGCCGCACACGCTCGTCCAGCAGGTCGCTGATCGCCCTCAGCTTGTCGCGATCCTCCTCGGACAGGTTGGGATCGTCCAATAGTGCGGCACCGGCGGTACCGTAGCTCGCCGACTGCTCCTCCGCGGCGGCTGCCTCGCGAATCGGCACCGCCACCTTCTTCAGCAATGCCGACCAGTCGGCCTCGCCGTCCTGGGTCACGGTGAGCCAGTGATCGACATAGAACACGTTGGTCACGTGCTCGTTCTCGAAGATCGCGGCCGCCAGCGGATCATTCTTCGCGTCCTCGGCCGAGTCGTACGAATGCGCAACCCCCCAGGTGAGCGGCTCCTTGAGGATGAACTTCATCGCGTTCGGATTCGGGGTGCGTTCGACTTCGGCGATCTTGGGCATCGGTAAGTAATTGCAGGAAAGGTGGCTCAGGCGCTCTGAACCACGGGATCGTTGTCACCTTCGGTGCTGACGACCGCCTGCGATTGCACGGCGGCATGCAGCGTGTGCCAGGGCAGGATCGCGCACTTCACGCGCGATGGCAGGTCCTTCACGCCGGCGAACACGGTGAGGCGGCCGAGGTGGTTGGCATCGTTCGCCACGTCCAGGGAGCCGGTCGCCATGCCGCGGAATTCCTCGACCAGCCGCTCGGCATCCGCAACCGACTTGCCTTTGACGTTGGCGGTCATCATCGAGGCGGAGGCCTTGCAGATGGCGCACGATTGACCTTCGAAAGCGACGCTCTCGATCACGTCACCCGCCACCTTGAGGTCGAGCCAGATGTGATCGCCGCAAAGCGGATTCAAGCCTTCCGAGCGATGGGTAGCGTCCGCCAGCTTGCCGTAGTTGCGCGGCTTGCGGTTGTGATCGAGGATCACTTCCTGATAGAGCTGTTTGCTGTCGGTCATGACCTCAGCCCTCGCCGGGCCGCCCCAAGAGGGCTGGCCCCCTCACCCACCGCTCAAGGAGCGCGGGAGGGGCTGTGCGCCCCAGCTGCGCTGGGCGCTGCCCAGTCACGGCCGCTGACGTCTCAGGGGGGAGAGGCCGCAGGCCTGTCGGGGGGGATGTCATCTCACGCGAACAGCTTCTGTACCTTGCGGATGCCCTCGACCAGTACATCCACTTCCTCGAGCCTGTTGTAGAACGCGAACGAGGCGCGCGCGGTGGCCGGAATGCCGAATCGCTGCATGACCGGCTGAGCGCAATGATGACCGGTGCGTACGGCCACGCCCTCCTCGTTGAGCAGCGTGCCCACGTCGTGCGGATGGACGTCGTTCACGTAGAACGAGATCACCGCGGCCTTGTGCGGCGCCGTACCGTAGATGCGCACGCCGTCCAGCGCCTTCAGCCGGTCGGTCGCGTACGCCAGCAGTTCATGCTCATGGGCCGCGATGCGATCCAGTCCGATGCGCTGCACGTACTCCACCGCTTCGCCGAGCGCGATGGCCTGGGCGATGGGCGGCGTGCCGGCTTCGAACTTGAACGGAATGGCGTTGTAGGTGGTCTTCTCGAAGGTGACCGACAGGATCATGTCGCCGCCGCCGCGAAACGGCTTCATCTTCTCGAGCCATTCGGCCTTGCCGTACAGCACACCGATGCCGGTGGGCCCGAAGATCTTGTGACCGGTGAAGGCGTAGAAATCGCAATCGAGCGCCTGTACGTCCACCGGCATGTGCTGCACCGCCTGCGCACCGTCGATCATGATCGGCACGCCGTGGCGGTGGGCGATGTCGATCATCTGCCTGACCGGATTGATCGTGCCGAGCGCATTCGACACGTGAGTGACCGATACGAACTTCGTGCGCGGGGAGAACAGTTTCTCGTAGGCTTCGAGGATCAGCGCGCCGCTGTCGTCGATGGGCGCGACCCTGAGCTTCGCCCCGCGCTCCTCGCACAGCATCTGCCAGGGCACGATGTTGGCGTGATGTTCGAGGTGGGTGATGATGATCTCGTCACCCTCGCCGATGAACGCGCGACCGAAGCCGTGCGCGACCAGATTGATCGAGTCGGTGACGTTCGACGTAAAGATGATCTCGCGATCTTCCTTCGCGTTCAGGAAGCCCTGGATCTGGCGGCGCGCGTTCTCATAGGCCTTGGTCGCCGTCTCCGACAGCGTGTGCACGCCGCGATGGATGTTCGCATGCTCGTGGGTCTGATAGCGCACCAGGCGATCGATCACCGGCTGCGGCATCTGGCTGCTCGCGCCGTTGTCGAGATACACCAGCGGCTTGCCGTGCGGGTGCACGTTGGCGAGGATCGGGAAGTCCGCGCGATAGCGCTCCACGTCGAAAGCGGAGGTCGGCTCGGGAGTCTTGAGAGCGTTGGCTGCATTCATCAGGCAAGTTCCTTGGCGCCGGTCTGCTCCAGCACGGTGGCACGCAACTGTGCCGCCAGTGAGGGCAGGGGGATGCGGTTCACGACATCGGCCGCAAATGCGTAGGTGAGGAGGTTGCGCGCCGCGGTGTCGTCGAGGCCACGGCTGCGCAGATAGAACACCTCTTCCGCCTCGAGCTGCCCGACAGTCGCACCGTGCGAGCATTTCACATCGTCCGCGAAGATCTCGAGTTGTGGCTTGGTGTCGACGTGTGCCTTGTCCGACAGCAGGAGGTTGCGGCTTTCCTGGCCGGAGTCGGTCCGTTGCGCGTCTTCGCGCACCAGCACGCGCCCGTTGAAGACGGCGTGGGCGCCGCCTCCGGCCACGCACTTGTGCAGTTGCCGGCTGGTGCCGTGCGGCAAGGCGTGATCGATGAAGCTGTGGGTATCGGCGAGCTGGCGCCCGGCGATCAAGGCGAGGCCGTCCAGATGGCATTGCACGCCCGGACCAGCCTGCACCACGTTCAGATTCTGGCGCGAAATCCGCGCACCGAGCGCGATGCTGTTCGACCGGTAGCGGCCGTCGCGTTCGATGCGCACGGCACCCGTGGCAACGTGAAATGCCGCCTTGCTGTCGCGCTGCAGTTTCACGTGGTGCACGGATGCATTGGACGCCACGGCGACCTCGGTCACGGCATTCACGCAGTACGCACCTTCGTGCAGGGTCACGAAGTCCTCGACTAGTGTGACCTCTGCACCCGATTCAGCCACCACGAGCACGCGTGGATGCATCGCCACGTCCTTCTGCGTGCTAACGAACAGCACGTGCACCGGCTCGGTAATCTTCGTGTCAGCCTGGGCAACGATGATCGCCCCGTCTTGAAGGTAAGCCGTGTTCAAGGCGACGAACAGGTCACCCTGGAATGTCGCGAGTTGTGCGAGGCGCGCCTCGACGAGTGCGGTGCGCAGCTCTATACCCGCCGCGAGCGGTGCCGCAAACAACGGCCCCTCGGAGCGTGGCAAAGCCGACAGCATCGGGGCGAACCGGCCATCGACGAACACCAACCGGACGCTTGCCTCCGGCACGATCCAGGGCGCCAGCCGAGCAGCCTCGAGCACCGGCGCATCGGCCGAACGGAAAGCGAGGCGGTACAACGGCGACAGGTCCGTGAAGCGCCACTCCTCGTCGCGCACGGTCGGCACAGCGAGCGCGTTGGCGCGCTCCAGGGCGGCGCTGCGCAGATGATTGACCCACGACAGCGGACCGGCGGTGACTGCCGCCTGGCCCGCGAGCAGGCTGTCGCGGAACGCGTTGCCGGCAGCCTCCATCACGCTGCCCGGCGCGCCTCGGCGGCAACCCAGTCGTAGCCGCGCGATTCCAGTTCGAGGGCGAGTTCCTTGCCGCCGGTCTTGATGATGCGACCGCCTTCCATCACGTGCACATAGTCGGGCACGATGTAGTTGAGCAGGCGCTGATAGTGGGTGACCAGCACGACGCCGTTGGCGGGCGTGCGCAGCGCGTTCACGCCACCGGCCACGACCCGCAAGGCGTCGATGTCGAGACCGGAATCGGTCTCGTCGAGAAAGGCAAGCTTCGGTTCCAGCAGGGCCATCTGCAGGATCTCGTTGCGCTTCTTCTCACCACCGGAGAAGCCTTCGTTCACGCTACGATCGAGGAACGCCGGATCCATCTCGAGCAGCTTCATCTTCTCGCGGACGAAATCGTCGAATTCGAGCGGGTCGAGTTCGTCCTTGCCGCGGCCACCCTGTACCGTGTTGTAGGTCAAGCGCAGGAACTGGCTGTTGGCCACCCCCGGCACTTCCACCGGGTACTGGAAACCCAGGAAGAGTCCGGCGCGCGCGCGTTCCTCCGGCGCGAGCGCGAACAGATCGGCACCCTCGAAGCGCGCCTCGCCGCTGGTCACCTCATAGGACGGATGACCCGCCAGCACTTTCGCGAACGTGCTCTTGCCTGAGCCGTTCGGCCCCATGATCGCGTGCACTTCGCCGGCGCGCACCGTGAAGTCGATGCCCTTCAGGATCGTGGTTCCACCGATCGAGGCCGAGAGGTTCTTCACTTCCAGCAACGCTTTGGCTCCCGCTTCGATCATCCGACGCTTCCTTCGAGCTTCAGGCCGAGCAGCCGTCCGGCTTCCACGGCGAATTCCATGGGCAGTTGCGTGAAGACGTCCTTCACGAAACCGTTGATGATCATCGACACCGCTTCCTCGTTGCCGACGCCGCGGCTCGCGAAGTAGAAGAGCTGGTCCTCGCCGATCTTCGACGTGGTGGCCTCGTGCTCCACCTTAGCGGTGTTGTTCTTCACCTCGATGTACGGGAAGGTATTGGCCCCGCAACGATCGCCGATCAGCATCGAATCGCACTGCGAGAAATTGCGCGCACCGTCGGCCTTCGGCCCGATCTTCACCAGACCGCGGTACGAGTTGTTGGACTCGCCCGCCGAGATACCCTTGGAGACGATGGTGCTGCGGGTGTTCTTGCCGATGTGGACCATCTTCGTGCCGGTATCGGCCTGCTGCTTGTGGTTGGTCAGCGCCACGGAATAGAACTCGCCCACCGAGTTGTCGCCCAGCAGCACACAGGAGGGATACTTCCACGTGATCGCGGAGCCGGTCTCCACCTGGGTCCAGCTGATGCGCGAGCTCTCACCCTTGCACAGGCCGCGCTTGGTCACGAAGTTGTAGATGCCGCCGACGCCGTTCGCATCCCCCGCGTACCAGTTCTGCACCGTCGAGTACTTGATGTCCGCACGGTCGAGTGCCACCAGTTCCACCACCGCAGCGTGCAGCTGGTTGGTGTCGAACTGTGGCGCCGTACAGCCCTCGAGGTAGCTCACCGACGCCCCCTCCTCCGCCACGATCAGCGTGCGTTCGAACTGGCCGGATTCCTGGGTGTTGATGCGGAAGTAGGTCGACAGCTCCATCGGGCATTTCACGCCCTTCGGGAT
>JAIEQG010000160.1 GCA_019747905.1 Burkholderiales bacterium | reverse complement strand
AAACCTGGCGGACGTGGAGCGCCGTACCCGCGAGTGGGAATCGAAGCACCGCGAATCGCACTTCACCTGGTCCTGAAGCACCAGCCCCGAATGCCCGAGCCAAGGGCCCGCACCGCAAGGTGCGGGCCCTTTCGTTTGCGGGCTGAAGACGTCCCCCTCGCTCTCTGCGTTCGCTGACCCCAGGGGGCTCGCGCCCTACGGGCGGCCGGGCGGGCGCTAGAACAGGAAGTAGCGCTGCGCCATCGGCAGCACCTTGGCCGGCTCGCAGGTCAGCAGTTGACCGTCGGCCCGCACCTCGTAGGTCTGCGCATTCACTTCCATGCGCGGCGTCGCATCGTTGAACGGCAGGTCGCGCTTGCCCACCGTGCGCGTGCCCTTGACCGCCACCAGCCGCTTGGCCAACCCCAACTCCTTGCCGATCGCGGCGGCCGCGGCGGCCTGTGACACGAACGTCACCGACGTGGCAGCGCAGGAACCCCCGAACGATGCGAACATCGGCCGGTAATGCACGGGCTGAGGCGTCGGGATGGACGCATTCGGGTCGCCCATGGCTGCGGCGGCAATGGCCCCGCCCTTCAGGATGAGACTCGGCTTCACCCCGAAGAATCCGGGACGCCACAGCACCAGGTCGGCGAGCTTGCCCACTTCGACCGAACCCACTTCGTGAGCGATGCCGTGCGACAGCGCCGGATTGATCGTGTACTTGGCGACGTAGCGCTTCACCCGGAAGTTGTCGTTGCCGGTGCCATCGCCCGGCAGCGGGCCGCGCTGGGAGCGCATCTTGTGGGCGGTCTGCCAGGTGCGCAGGATCACCTCGCCCACGCGCCCCATGGCCTGCGAGTCGGAGGACATCATGCTGATGGCGCCCAGGTCGTGCAGGATGTCCTCCGCAGCGATGGTCTGGGGCCGGATGCGCGACTCGGCGAACGCCACGTCCTCGGGGATGGAACTGTCCAGGTGATGGCAGACCATGAGCATGTCGAGGTGCTCCTCGAGCGTGTTCACGGTGAACGGGCGCGTCGGGTTGGTCGACGACGGCAGCACGTTCGCCTCCTGCACCACCTTGATGATGTCCGGTGCGTGCCCGCCGCCCGCCCCTTCGGTATGGAAGGTGTGGATCGTCCGCCCCTTGAAGGCAGCGACGGATGTCTCGACGAAGCCCGACTCGTTCAGGGTGTCGGTGTGGATGGCGACCTGCACATCCATCTCGTCGGCCACCGCGAGACAATTGTCGATCGCCGCCGGCGTCGTACCCCAGTCCTCGTGCAGCTTGAGACCGATGGCGCCGGCTGTGACCTGTTCGCGCAACGGCCCGGGCAGACTGACGTTGCCCTTGCCGAGGAAACCCAGGTTCATCGGGAATGCATCTGCCGACTGCAGCATGCGGTGCATGTGCCAGATGCCGGGCGTGCAGGTGGTCGCGAAGGTGCCGGTGGCTGGCCCGGTGCCGCCGCCGATCATGGTGGTGACACCCGACATCAACGCCTCTTCGATCTGCTGCGGGCAGATGAAATGGATGTGGGTGTCGATGCCGCCGGCGGTGACGATCATGCCTTCGCCCGCGATCACTTCGGTACCGCCGCCGATGGCGATGTTCACGCCGGGCTGCACGTCCGGATTGCCGGCCTTGCCGATGCCGGCAATGCGACCGTGCTTGATGGCGATGTCGGCCTTCACGATGCCGGTGTAGTCGACGATCAGCGCATTGGTGATCACTGTGTCGGCCACCTGGGCGTCGAGGCGCTGGCCCTGTCCCATGCCGTCGCGGATCACCTTGCCGCCGCCGAACTTCACTTCCTCGCCGGGGATGGTGTGATCGCGCTCCACTTCGATCCAGAGATCCGTGTCGGCGAGCCGGACCTTGTCGCCGGTGGTGGGGCCGTACATGCCGGCATAGGCGGCGCGGTTCAGTTTGAGAGTCATCCCAGTTTCCCCTGCACCTTGCCCTGGAAGCCGTAGACGGCGCGATCGCCGGCGTAGGCCACGAGCTCCACCTCGCGCGCCTGGCCCGGCTCGAATCGCACCGCGGTCCCGGCCGGAATGTTGAGACGAAAGCCGCGGCTTTTCGCGCGATCGAAGGACAACGCGTCGTTGGTCTCGAAGAAGTGGTAGTGGGAACCGACCTGCACCGGCCGGTCGCCGGTGTTGGTCACGGTGAGCTTGACGGTCGCCCGGCCGGCGTTCAACTCGATGTCGCCGGCTGCGGTCTTGATTTCGCCTGGGATCATGGGCTCACGCGATCGGCTGATGAACGGTCACGAGCTTCGTGCCGTCCGGGAAGGTCGCCTCGACCTGGATCTCCGGAATCATCTCCGGCACACCCTCCATCACGTCGGCCCGCGTGAGCAGCGTGGCGCCGAAGCTCATGAGCTCCGCGACCGAGCGTCCGTCACGCGCGCCTTCCATCACCGCCGCGGTGATGTAGGCCGTTGCCTCCGGATAGTTGAGCTTGAGTCCCCTGCCCTTGCGCCGCTCCGCCAGCAATGCGGCGGTGAAGATCAACAGCTTGTCCTTTTCCCTCGGCGTCAGTTCCATCGCCCTTCGCGTCCTCTCCCTGGTCCCACACGATCCGGCCGCACCGGGGGGTCGGTACCACTAGACGGCGAGGTAGCCCCGCACGTTCTCCCGATCCATCTCCTCGCCCGGCCCGCTCTTCACCACCACGCCACGGTTCATCACGACGTAGCGATCGGCGAGCGCCCGTGCGAAGTCGTAGTACTGCTCGACCAGCAGAATGGCGATGTCGCCGCGTTCGCGCAAGAGGCGGATGACGCGCTCGATGTCCTTGATGATGGAGGGTTGGATGCCTTCGGTGGGTTCGTCGAGGATGATGAGTTTGGGGTCGGCCACCAGGGCCCGCGCGATGGCGAGCTGCTGCTGCTGCCCGCCCGACAGGTCACCACCGCGGCGGCCGAGCATTTCCTTCAATACCGGGAACAGCTCGAACACGTCGTCGCGGATGCGACGCGCCGCGCCGGCCGACTTGGTCGCCATGCCCATGCGGATGTTCTCTTCCACCGTGAGGCGCGCGAAGATCTCGCGGCCTTGCGGCACGTAGGCGATGCCGAGCGCGGCGCGCTGATGCGGCGTCACGCGGGTGATGTCGCGGCCCTCGAATTCCACCTTGCCGCTCGCCACGGGCAGCACACCCATCAGGCACCGCAGCAGCGTGGTCTTGCCGACCCCGTTGCGGCCGAGGAGAGCGGTGCACTCGCCTTTCGGGGCCTCGAAGGAAATGCCGCGCAGCGTGTGGCTGCCGCCGTAGTACTGGTTGATCTCGGAGACGGTCAGCATGCCGGCCTCCCGCCGGGCCGCCAACGGCCGGAGTCCGCTGTCCTTCGCCAGGCGACAGACAGTCCGCAGGGACTGTCTGTGTCCGGGCTCAGCCCCAAGGGAGGCCGACGCCCCCTCAGGGGGCAGCGAAAGCTAAGAGCGTGGGGGAGCATTCTCATTATCTCCCGAGGTAGACCTCGATGACACGCTCGTCGGCCTGGACCTCGTCCATGGTGCCTTGCGCCAGCACCGAGCCTTCGTGCAGCACCGTCACCGTGCCGCCTTCGGCGATGCCGGCGACGAAGTCCATGTCGTGCTCCACCACCATCAGCGAATGCTTGCCGCGCAACTCGTTCAGCAGTTCGCCGGTGCGTTCGGTCTCGGCGTCGGTCATGCCGGCCACCGGTTCGTCGAGCAGCAGCAGCCTGGGCTCCTGCATGAGCAGCATGCCGATCTCGAGCCATTGCTTCTGGCCATGGGACAGCAGGCCCGCGGGTCGCCAGGCCTGTTCTTCCAGGCGGATCAGCGCGAGCGTCGCACCGATCGCGTCGATCTGCTCGCCTTTCAACTTCGCCATCAGGGTGGCGCGGACACCCTTGTCCATCTTCATCGCGAGCTCGAGATTCTCGAACACGGTGTGATTCTCGAACACCGTGGGCCGCTGGAACTTGCGGCCGATGCCGGCGTGGGCGATGTCCGGCTCGCTCATGCGGGTGAGGTCCATGGTCTGGCCGAAGAACGCGGTACCGCTGTCGGGCCGCGTCTTGCCGGTGATCACGTCCATCATGGTGGTCTTGCCGGCGCCATTCGGTCCGATCACGCAGCGCAGTTCGCCGACGCCGATGTCGAGGGTCAGCTTGTTCAAGGCGCGAAAGCCGTCGAAGGACACGGTGATGTCCTCGAGGTAGAGGATAGCGCCGTGCGACAGGTCGACGCTGGTGGGCGCGACGTGGCCGTAGCCGGTGCTGCCGGCGGGGTTCTCGTCCGGATTGTCGATCATGGGTTGATCGGCGTTCATGAAGCACCCCCGGTTGCCGTGTCGGCCACGGCACGAGGCGCGGCGCGCTTCGCCCAGAGCTTGCGCACCAGACCGGCGATGCCCTGGGGCAGGAACAGCGTCACGAGCACGAAGATGGCGCCGAGCACGAACAGCCAGTACTGCGGCAGCACCGAGGTGAACCAGGTCTTCATGCCGTTGACCACGCCGGCACCCACGATCGGCCCGATCAGCGTGCCGCGGCCGCCGGTGGCGACCCAGATCACCATCTCGATCGAGTTGGCAGGCGACATCTCGCTCGGATTGATGATGCCCACCTGCGGCACGTACAGCGCGCCGGCGATCCCGCACAGCACCGCCGAGAGCGTCCACACGAACAGCTTGAACCACAACGGGTCGTAGCCGACGAACATCAGGCGGCTCTCCGAATCGCGGATGCCGGTCAGCACGCGGCCGAGTTTCGATTGCGTGATGGAACGGGCCAGCAGCAGCGCACCGAGCAACGTGGCGAGAGTCACCAGATACAGCACCGCCTTGGTCTGCGGTGCCGTGATGGTGAATCCGAGGATGCGTTTGAAGTCGGTGAAGCCGTTGTTGCCGCCGAAGCCGGTGTTGTTGCGAAAGAACAGCAGCATCGCGGCGAAGGTGAGCGCCTGGGTGATGATGGAAAAGTACACGCCCTTGATGCGCGAGCGGAAGGCGAAGAAGCCGAACACGAACGCGAGGACGCCGGGCACCAGCACCACCAGCAGCATGCAGTACCAGAAGTGATCGGTGAACGACCAGTACCAGGGATAGGCCTTCCAGTCGAGGAACACCATGAAGTCCGGCAGGTCGGATTGGTACACGCCGTCCCGGCCGATGGCGCGCATCAGGTACATGCCGTGCGCGTAACCGCCGAGCGCGAAGAACAGGCCGTGACCCAGGCTCAGGATGCCGGTGTAGCCCCACACCAGATCGAGTGCCAAGGCGGCGATCGCGAAGCACATGAACTTGCCGAGCAGCGCGATGGTGAAGCTCGACACGTGCAGCGGACTGCCGTCGGCGAAGGTCAGGTTGAGGATCGGCAGCAGCGCGAGGATCGCGGTGCCGACCAGAACACCGGTCCATACCGCGGGCGGAAACAACGACGGACGGGGCGGCGCGGCGAAGGCCATCAGTCGGCGCTCCGGCCCTTGAGGGCGAACAGCCCCTGTGGCCGCTTCTGGATGAAGAGCACGATGACCACCAGGATCGCGATCTTCGCGAGGACCGCACCGGCATAGGGTTCGAGGAACTTGTTGAGCTCACCCAGCCCGATGGCGGCGATCACGGTGCCGGCAAGCTGACCGACGCCGCCCAGAACCACCACCATGAACGAGTCGACGATGTAGCTCTGACCCAGATCGGGACCGACGTTGCCGAGCTGGGACAGGGCCACGCCGCCCAGGCCGGCGATGCCGGAGCCGAGGCCGAAGGTGAGCATGTCCACCCGGCCGGTCGGCACGCCGACGCAGTCGGCCATGCGCCGGTTCTGCGTGACCGCCCGAACGAACAGGCCGAGCCGGGTCTTGTTGAGAAGTGCCCAAACGATGATCACCACGAACACCGCGAAGCCGATGATCACCATGCGGTTGTAGGTGAGCACCAGGCCGCCCAGCACGGTGACGCCGCCGGACATCCAGCTGGGATTCGCGACCTCCACGTTCTGCGCACCGAAGATGGTGCGCACGGTCTGCATCAGCGCGAGGCTGATGCCCCAGGTCGCGAGCAACGTCTCGAGCGGCCGGCCGTAGAGCCAGCGGATCACGGTGCGCTCGAGCAGCATGCCCACCGCAGCAGTGATGATGAAGGCGGTGGGGACCGCGGCCACCACGTACCAATCGAGTTCACCCGGGAACCAGCGGCGGAACGCGAGCTGCACCACGTAGGTCGAGTAGGCACCGATCATCAGCAGTTCGCCGTGGGCCATGTTGATGATGCCCATCAGGCCGAACGTGATCGCGAGACCGAGCGCGGCGAGCAGCAGCACGCTCGCGAGGCTCAGGCCGTAGAACAGGTTGCCGGCCCATTCGATGACGAGCAGATGGCGGTCGATGCGCGCGAGGGTATCGACCACCGCGGCACGCACCGCTTCGTCGGGCTCGACGAAGGTGCCATCCGGCTTCGGCTCGATCATGGCCGCCAGCACCGGGCGGATGGAGGCGTTGGTCGTATCCGCCAGCCGCTCCACGGCGAGCTTGCGCTTCGCGGCGTCGTCGCTCTTCAGGTTGATGGTCGCCACCGCCATGTCGAGCACGTCGCGGATGCGAGGGTCGGTCTCCTTGGCGAGCGCCTTTTCCAGCATCGGCAATTGGGCCGCTCCGGCGTTTTGCTGTACTTCCTTCGCCGCCTTCAGCCGGACCTTCACGTCGTCGGCGAACAGGCGCAATCCCGCGAGCGCACTTTCCAGCTCGCGCCGCAGGCGATTGTTGACGGTGATGGAATCGGCATCCTCGGGGACGTCGAGCTTCTCGCCGGTGAGCGGATCGGTCGCCTTGTCGTCCTCGACTACGAGCACGCGGCCTTCGGCGGTGGCGTAGAGCTTTTCTTCGTTGAGCGCGTTCAGGATCGCGAACGCCTCGGGCGTTCCGAGAGCACCCAGCTTGGTGATGGCTTCGACGCGCGCGTCGGCATCGTCGCCTCCCAGCGGCTTGACCAGCCCGGGATCGAGCGCGGCGAACGCTGACGTCCACACTGCAGCGAGAGCCCAAGCGAGCGAAATCAGGATGCGACGCATCGTCCGGTACGGATCGGAATCGTGGGGGGTGCGACCGGGCCCCAGGGCGGCCGCAGGATGGAAACCACAGCGGGTCGCCGCATGAACGGCGACCCGCCTCGTGCCTTACATGCCTTCCGGCACGTCCTTCTTCTTGTCGTTACCCGCGATGAACGGGCTCCACGGCTGCGCGCGGACCGGACCCGGGGTCTTCCACACCACACTGAACTGACCGTCGGCCTTGATCTCGCCGATGAACACGGGCTTGTGCAGATGGTGGTTCTTCTCGTCCATCTTGATGGTGAAGCCCGAGGGCGCCTTGAACGTCTGGCCACCCACCGCCGCGATCACCTTGTCGACATCGGTGGTCTTGGCCTTCTCGACCGCCTGCTTCCACATGTGGATGCCGATGTACGTGGCTTCCATCGGATCGTTGGTCACGACCGTGTCGGCGTTGGGCAGGCCCTTCGCCTTGGCGTACGCCTTCCACTTCTTGATGAACTCGGTGTTGACCGGGTTCTTGATCGACTGGAAGTAGTTCCAGGCGGCGAGGTGACCCACCAGCGGCTTGGTGTCGACGCCGCGCAGTTCTTCCTCACCCACCGAGAACGCCACCACCGGCACGTCGGTCGCCTTCAGGCCGGCGTTGCCGAGCTCCTTGTAGAACGGCACGT
The DNA here is from genome assembly GCA_019747905.1 of Burkholderiales bacterium. GTDB lineage: Bacteria > Pseudomonadota > Gammaproteobacteria > Burkholderiales. Next base: position 9,926 of record JAIEQG010000160.1, on the reverse strand, counting down.
TGGAGTCACCGTTGATGGTGGACACCACCGCGGTCTTGCCGCCTGCTGCAAACTTCTTGATGTTGGCGACGATGGTCTGGTAGTCGCTGTGGCCGAACGGGGTGTAGACCTCGTCGATGTCCTTCTCGTCGACGCCCTTCGATTTCAGGAACGCGCGCAGGATCTTGTTGGTCGTGCGCGGATAGACGTAGTCGGTGCCGAGCAGCACCCAGCGCTTGGCGCCGCCGCCTTCCTTCGACATCAGGTATTCGACGGCCGGGATGGCTTGCTGGTTGGGCGCGGCGCCGGTGTAGAACACGTTCTTCTCGAGTTCTTCACCTTCGTACTGCACCGGATAGAACAGCAGGCCGTTCAGCTCCTTGAACACCGGCAGCACCGACTTGCGCGACACCGAGGTCCAGCAGCCGAACACGACGGCGACCTTGTCCTGCGAGAGCAGACCGCGCGCCTTCTCGGCGAACAGCGGCCAGTTGGAGGCGGGATCGACCACGACGGCTTCGAGCTGCTTGCCCATCACGCCACCGGAAGCGTTGATCTCGTCGATGGTCATGAGCGCCACGTCCTTCAGCGACGTCTCGGAAATGGCCATGGTGCCCGACAGCGAATGCAGGACGCCGACCTTGATGGTGTCGGCCGCGGAAGCGGAACCGGTAAACCAGGCAGCGGCCAGCGACGCGCCGAGCAGCGTTTTCAGGAACTGCTTGCGATTCATTAGGGGTCCCCTTGCGTGATGTATGTGAACGGAATCGAGTCAAACGAGGCAGGCACGTGAGCCGCACCCACGCGAGGTGTTTCCGCAGAATCCATGCCCAGCGCTCGGGGACGTTCGCAACCCCATGGCAAACATGCAGTTAGGCCTGAAGACCCGCGGGCATGCGAAGTTTTCGGCCCTTCCCGGATGCATGACGATCGAATGAACGCACCATGTCGGTGCTCGCCGAGGCGCGCGATGCACTGTGCGGATGCATTGATGCATCCGCTCGCACCATGGCGGTTAGAATCGCGGTCAATCTGAAACAACCTGATGCAATCGACCGACCGCATTCCCGTCACCGTCCTCACGGGCTTTCTAGGTAGCGGCAAGACCACGCTCTTGAACCGACTGCTCGCGGAAGCTCATGGTCAACGCCTCGCCGTCATCGAGAACGAGTTCGGCGAAGTGAACGTCGACGGCGCGATCCTGGTGCGAGAGACAGCGGCCGAGATCGTCGCCACCGAGAACGGCTGCCTCTGCTGCACCGTGCGCGGTGATCTCGTCCGTGCGCTTACCGACCTGGGCGCCCGCCGCGCGGCGGGTGAGCTTGCCTTCGACCGGGTGGTCATCGAAACCACCGGCCTCGCTCAGCCGGCACCGGTGGTGCAGACCCTTCTGATCGACGGCGACCTCGCCGGTCGGTATCGCGTCGACGGCGTGGTCACGCTGGTGGATGCCAAGCATGGCGCAGCGCAACTCGACGCGCACCCGGAGGCCCAGGAGCAGGTGGGCTTCGCCGATCGTCTGGTCATCTCCAAGCCGGATCTGGTGGCGCCGGCGGCGCTCGACGAACTGGCGGCTCGCCTGAAGGACATGAACCCGCGTGCCGCCGTACGCGTGGCCCGGTTCGGCGATGCGCCGGTCGACTGGATCACCGACATCGGCGGGTTCGATCCGTCAGGCGTCCTCGAACTGCACCCGGGCTTTCCGCGCTTCGCGCGCAGCACCGAGCACACACCGGGGGTCGAGTCCCTCGTCTGGCGCAGCGCCCAACCCTTCGACCGTACCCGCTTCGACTTCCTGCTGCGGATGGTGAGCGAGTGGTACGGCCCCGACCTGCTGCGCTACAAGGGCATCCTCGAGTTCGAAGGGGATCCGGCACGCTGGATCCTGCAGGGCGTGCACCGCCAGCAGACCCTGACCGCCGGCAGCCCGTGGGTAAACGGCGAACCCCGCGGCAGCGTTCTGGTCTTCATCGGTAGCGGCCTGCCGCGCGGCATGCTGGAACAAGGACTGGACAAGTGCCTGGTCGGCGCGGCAGTCTAGGGCGTGAGACCCACTGGCCCGCCATTCCACAAAGTGCTGTACAAACAACAAGATGATCGTATACGACCTGATCTGTAACGGAGACCACCGCTTCGAAGCCTGGTTCGGCTCGGCGGCGGACTTCGAAAGCCAGCGGGATACCCCTTTGCTGACCTGCCCGGTCTGCGGCAGCGGCGCCGTGCACCGGGTGCCCTCGGGCATCAACGTCGCGCGGCATGGGCGCAACGAGACGGCGCTCCCGGGCCCGGAACAACCGGAGCACGTGGCCGCGTTCCCGCCGCCGAAGTCGGTCTGGCGGGCCTTGCGGCATCTCATCGACAAGACCGAGAACGTCGGCCGCGAATTCCCCGAACAGGCGCGCCGCATCCACTACGGTGAATCCCCGCGGCGTTCGATCCGCGGCCAGGCGTCGCGCGAGGAAGCCGAAGCCCTGCGCGACGAGGGCATCGAGGTATTGAGCCTGCCGATGCCGCCGAGCGAAGAGCTGAACTAGGGCCGGAAGAGAGGTCCTTCGCCGCGAAGGAAGCGGGGGGAATCCAAGAACGGGTTTCCTCCGTTTTTCTTTGCGCCCTTCGGCGTCAAAGCTCTTTGCTTTCAAGGCCTTCCTGCAGACGCCAACGGTCGCCTGAAAATTCCGCTTGCGCTGGGCCGAATAGCTGTATGAAACTACAGCTGTGCATCCGGACAGTCCTGTCCGGACCTTGCAGGAGGCCGCCATGGAAGACAACCGGGTGCCGGACACCCTGAAGACCCTCGCCATCCTCAACGCCCTTTCGAGCGGCATCGATCCCGTGAGCGGGGTGCCGTTTCCGCGCGACAGCGCCTATCAGCATCCGGACGTGATCCGCGCCCTGTTCGTTGCCCTGCGCGCGTTCGAAGGCACGATCGCGCCGGCCGCCCCGCCGGAGATTCCGGTACCTGAGCGGAAAAAGGCATCCCGCCCCGGAGCCGCCGGCACGCCCTGGTCGCCCGACGAGGACGCACGGCTGGCTGCGGCCTTCGACGCCGGGGCCGACATTCCGGCCCTCGCCCGTCTGCATGATCGTTCCAGCTTCGCCATCGAGTCCCGGCTCGCCAAGCTGGGCCGCATCCCGGTGCCCACCGGCATGCGCTATCCGATCCGGGCCGAGCAGACCCCGGCGGAGCAGACCCCGGCGGAGCAGACCCCAGCGGAGCAGACCCCGAAAACTTCCGAACCCTTGTTGCGCTACGCCGCCTGAACCTCGCCCATGGAATCCCTCACCCCCCGGCAGGAAGAGATCCTGCAGTTGATCCGCGACACCCTCGAGGCCACCGGTTTTCCGCCCACCCGTGCCGAGATTGCCCGGGCCCTCGGTTTCGCTTCCGCCAACGCGGCCGAGGATCACCTGCGCGCCCTGGCGCGCAAAGGTGCGATCGAACTGACCGAAGGCGTCGCCCGCGGCATCCGTCTCGCCGAACCGCCCGGGCTCGCCGTCATCGGCCGCGTGGCCGCGGGGCGGCCGATCCTCGCCGAACAGCACGTTCAGGGTCGCTACCAGGTGGACCCGGCGATGTTCACTCCCCGTGCCGACTACCTGCTCAAGGTACGCGGCTTGAGCATGCGCGACGCCGGCATTCTCGACGGCGACTTGCTGGCCGTGCACCGCACGACCGAAGTGCGCAGCGGCCAGATCATCGTCGCGCGCCTGGAAAATGAAGTCACGGTGAAGCGCCTGCGGCGGCAGGGTTCCACCGTGGAGTTGTTGCCCGAGAACCCCGATTTCGAACCCATCGTCGTGGACCTGAAGCACGACCCCTTCGACATCGAAGGGGTCGCGGTCGGCCTGATTCGCAATGGAGGCAAGCTATGAGTATCGTCGCCGAGCCGTTCCTGCACACTCCGAACCCCGTCCGAACCCGCTCGAGCCGCCAGTTGCGCATGGCCGCCGAACGGCTTCTATGGACCTACCTGCGTGAAGGTCGATTCGAAGGCGGTCGCTTTCGCCGCCAGTACCTGATCGACGCCTGGCTCGCCGACTTCGCATGTCCCGAAGCCAAGCTCGTGGTGGAAGTGGAAAGCGATCTGACGCCGGCACTCGCCTTGCACGCACTCAATCGGCGCAGCCATCTCGAATCGAAGGGCTATCGGGTGCTGCGTTTCTCCGACCGCGACGTGCTCATCGACACCCGTGCAGTGCTCGGCGCGATCCGTGGGGCATTGACGTCTCGCCACGCGTGAACGTCCCGCCGGCGGCCCGCATGCACTGACGGCGTTGCGGGCCGCTCAGGCACCCGCCTGAGCATCTCGCCCATCCGCCGGTCCGCCCCAAGTGGGCTAGCCCCCTGGGGGAAGAGGCCGCACGCCATTTCGGGGTGACCGTCACCTCAGATGGTGGTACCGATCAGCTTGAGGATCTCTTCGCGCTTGGCGGCATCGTCGGCCCGCTGCGCGTCGTCAGCGTCTCGAGGTGCGGTACCGGCGGCCTTGCCCCGGTCGCCCCCCTCGTCGCGCAGCGCTTCGCGCAAAAGTTCGCGGAACAAGTCGCGGTGCTCGTTCATCAGCTCAAGTATCGCGAGCTTGATGAGGCTCTTGAGTTGTTCTTCAGTCATGGGGCGAGACGGCGATGCTCCGTGCAAGGCATCGCCATTGTGTCACAGCCGTGCCGGCACGCCCCGTTACCCACGCGGTCGATGCCGACCAGCGCATCGGGACGCCGCACACGGGCTACCTGGGCCCCGGGCCCAACGATCCTTCCCGTGCAGACGTTCGACCGAGCGTTCAAGCGACTCCAGCTCACGACCACGCCGGGGCGGCATTGACGCAGCCTCGAGCCGAGGAGTAGCGTGCGACCCGAAATAACAAGAACGACAAAAAAATCATAACGATCACCTGCGACTCGTGACTGACTTCCTCCCCATCATCGCCTTCGGCTTCGTTCTCGGCATGCGTCACGCCACCGACGCCGACCACGTCATCGCAGTCGCCACCATCGTGAGCCGCCAGGCCAGCATCCGCGGCGCGGCGCTGGTCGGCGCCACCTGGGGCATCGGCCATACGTTGACGATCCTCGCGGTCGGCGGCGCCATCATCCTGCTCGACATCGCGATCCCGCCGAGAGTAGGGCTTGCCATGGAACTCGCGGTCGCCGTGATGCTGGTCGTTCTCGGGGTCCTCGCACTGACCGGCACGCCGCGGCGCCTCACGCAACGCGCGCCGGTACCAGACCTCGGGACTCCCCTGCGCTACCAGCCCGCCGGCGACGCTCACCTCCACGGCGTGCTCGGACTGACGGCTCATGTTCGTCCGCACGCCCACGTGCACGCGCACGGAGACTACGCCCACCGGCACCGGCACGGGCACGGTGCCGACGGACATGGACACGCCGAGGACGCGACTCCCCAGGCGTGGCTCGACCACGCATTCGGTGGGCTCGGCGTGTACCAGTGGATGCGGCCGTTGATCGTCGGCGTCGTGCACGGGCTCGCCGGCTCCGCAGCCGTGGCGCTGCTGGTGCTGACCGAGATTCGCGAACCGGTCTGGGGTCTCGTCTACCTCGCTCTGTTCGGCGTCGGAACGGTGGCCGGCATGATGGTCGTCACGGCCGCCATCGCCTTGCCATTCGCCTTCAGCGAGAAGCAGTTGCCGCATTTCAACTCGATCCTGCGCATCGCCTGCGGGCTGCTCAGCATCGCCTTCGGACTCTACCTGTTTTACCGCATAGGTTTCGTCGACGGCTTGTTCTCGGGCGAGGCCCATTGGGACCCACATTGAGCACAGATGTAAGAACGATTCGCAAATGGTATGACAAGTCACGGAAAACAAAGGTGTTTCCGTTGACGACGAGATGGCGCACAGCATAGAGTCGCGAGGTGCACGCACTGACACAGAACACGACACCGGCACGGCGCCTGTCGGTTCTCAAGAACATGGGGATCGGGGTGGTTGCTGCAGCGTTGGCCGCGACCGCGCTCTACGCTGGCCTGCGCGAACTGCGCAAGGCACCCGCACCTGAGTTGCCAGCTGCCATGGAGATGGGGCACGCCGACCGCCCCGCCCTCACCGCCGACCAGGAGCGCTATGCGCACGCCCTGTGGAAAGTGCATGACCAAGTGCGTACCGCGGCCGTCCGCATGAGCTTTCTCGGGTTGTCCTACAAGATGGGCGAGATCAAGAAGACGGAACTCGCGACCCGGGTCGAACCGATCTCGCGCGAGTTCAATTCCGCGGCTGCCGAGGTCGAAAAGCTGGCGCCGCCGCAGTCCTTCGAAGCACTGCATGCCGAATATCTGTCCGCGGTCCGCAATTATGAAAAAGCCTCGGCCGACATGCGCGCCGCCAAGGGCGACAGCGATGACCACCTGATCGCGGCGCAGACGCTGTCGGAGCGCGCAGCGACCACGCTGCTCAAAGTCGGCGAGACGCTCTGGCCCGGAGAGCACAAGCCCAACTGATTTCAAGCGTTGTAGCGCAAGGGCGGTGATCCGATCGAATCGGTCGCCGCAAGCAGCAAGGAGCAGTTCCAATAACGACAGGGAGGTGAGAGAGCATGAAGAAGAAACTCGCTTTGGGGTTGGCCGCGTTCGGAATGGTCGCCGGTCTCGGCGCCACCACGGCGCAGGCGCAGTCGGTATGTTCCGTGTGGCTGGTGGAGAACAGCCGCTTCATGGGTGTGCCGTTCGGCATGTTCCACCCTGACCGTTCGTTCGTTCAGGGCAGCACCAATGCCCGCAACAACGTCAACACCGTTGACCTGCCCGTCAACGTGGGTGTCATCAAGTGCGGCAAGGACGTGATCCTTTACGACAACGGCTGGAACGCGACCGATTACCACAAGATGACCGGCACCGGTCACTGGTCGCCGCTGTCGAAGCAGATCGCCCAGATCGGCATCGACGCGAAGGACGTCTCCAAGATCATCATCGGCCACGGTCACTGGGACCACGCCGGCTCGCTCGACGAGTTCCCGAACGCGATGCTCTACGTTCAGAAGGAAGAACTGAAGGGCATCGAATGGGCGCTCAACTACCCCGGTCATGAGCGCATCCGCGCGGTCAACACCTCGCCCGGCGGTTGCAGCCGGACGCCCGCCTGCGGCTACACGCCGAAGACGGTCGACCAGATCTACGGCAAGGTGCTGCGCGGCATGGCGGTAATCGTCGACGGCGACATGGAGATCATGCCTGGCGTCAAGATCCACGCCGCGCATCGCGCCCACACCGCCGGTTCGCAGCTGCTGGAGGTGAACACCGCCATCGGCAAGCTGATGTTCGGCTCCGACGCCTACTCCTCCTGGGAAGCGATCCGCGACTGGGAAGTGGCGAACGTGCAGCAGACCGACTCGGTGCAGCAGTTCCTGGCCTACGAGAAGTGCTACAAGGTCACCGGCGGCTTCCAGAATTGCGTCGCTGCGCACGAGCCGCTGTCCTACAGCGACAAGTATCCGCTCACGAAGAACTCGTGGGTCGGCATGAACGGTGGCCGCTTGGCGGAAATCACGCTGGCTCCGGGCGAAACCTCGCGCAAGCCCAAGTAACCGTCAGTCAGGCAATATAGGGAGGAGCTCCCCAACGGGGGCTCCTCTTTTTTTGTGCGCAAAGAAACTCGATGACTCTCCGTCCCACGCTCCCTTTCGCGCTGGTGGTCGCGCTGCTGCTGGCAGGTGACGCAGCGGCCCACGATCCGAGCGCCTGGGGCGGCATGTTCCGCTCGCGCGACGATGGCGCGTCCTGGTTGCCGGTGGACGCCGGGTTGTTCATCGGCGGTGCCATGGCGCTCGCCGTGAGCCCGGAGGATGCCAATCACCTCCTCTATGCAACCGATACGCGCCTGCTGCGCTCGCGCAACGGCGGGCGGGATTGGACGCCTGAAGCCACCGACAAGCTGATCGGGCCGACGGTGGCGGTGACCTTCGACGCCGCGGGCCGCGGGGCGGTGGCCTCCAGCGCTGCGGGAGTCTTCTTCACCGACGACGGCAAGACTTGGAGCGAGTCGAACGCTCCGACCAGCGCCGCGCCAGCACGCAGCATCGTCGCCGGCAGTACCAGTGGTCGGTTCTATCTCGCCGGGCCTCGCGGACTTTTCGCGAGTAATGACAACGCACGCAGCTTTCAGCGCCTCAACGAAACGCTGCCGGAAACGCTGCCCGCCGCTCTTGCCGTCGTGCGCGGCAACCCGGATGCGGTGCTGGCCATCTTCGAAGGCAGCTTGTGGATGAGCAACGATGCCGGCGCGACCTGGCGCGAGCATTCAACCGGCCTGCCCGAGCGGCGGCTCGAGGCCCTCGATGTGGGACCGGGACCGCGCTGGTGGGCCTTCGGCGCCGACCGGTTGTACCTCAGCGAGGACAAGGGCGCGACCTGGCGCGCCGTCGGCAATCCGCTGCCGGATGCGAACACGTCGGTGCGCGGCGTGTCCGTCAATGCCGATGGCAGCATCGTCACGCTGACCACCCATCGCGGCGTCGTGCGCAGCCATGACGGCGGACGTACTTGGGTGCTGGTCGAGGGAGCGCTACCCACGCACCTGGAGTCGGCACCCTTGGTCCGCGACCCCCACGACGCCACCACGCTCTACGCCGGGTTCGCACTCACGCCCTATGCCGAGATCCACCGGCGCGCCGAAGAGGGCAACAACCTTCTGTCCCGCATCGATCCCGTAAGCCTCGCCGGCGGGGTCGCATTCCTGCTCCTGCTCCTGATCGGCGGCATCATGCTCGCACGCCGTCTGGCGCGCATTTACAACGGTCCGCTTCACCGCAACGGAGAATCACAGCCTTGAACACCGCTTCCCATCCCGTCGCGGCACCTGCCGTCGTGCGCGGTCGACGCTGGTTGACCCTGCTCAGCATCCTCGTCGTCGGTGTCGGCATGAGCGCGCTCGCCTGGTGGACGCTGCAACCCCACAAGCCGGGGTTCGTCGAGTATCCGATGGCCGAGCACACCGACATGCCCACCGCCATCGCCATCGCGCCCGACGGCACGGTGTGGTTCTCGATCGATTTCTCCGATGCCGTCGGCGTGATTCGCAACGGCAAGGTGGAGCGCTTGCCGAAAGGCTCGCGCAACGCCGAACCCATTGGTCTGGGAGTGGACGCCGCGGGTCACGCATGGCTCGCCGACCCGCCCTCCGTGGCGATCCAGCGCATCGCGCCGAACGGCGAGATAACGTCGTTTCCGCTGGGCACGCCGATCGCCAGGCTCGGACGCCTCGCGGTCGCCCCCGACGGCGGCGTGTGGTTCGCGGAAAGCACGGCTTTCAGCGTCACGCGCCTGAAGGACGGCGAGTTGAAGCGTCACGAAATCAGCATGGTGCGCGGCGCTCCCTTCGGCGTTGCCGCCGCCCCGGATGGCAGCGTGTGGGCCACCCTGCAGGCCGGCAATTCGCTGGTGCGCATCGCTCCAGACGGCACGATGGCAGAGTTCGAGGTACCGACTCGCGGTGCCGCGCCGACGGACATCGCGATCGACGCCAGCGGTGCCGCGTGGTTCCTGGAATTTCGCGCGAACCGGATCGGCCGCTTCAAGGACGGCAAGTTCACGGAGATCGACGTGCCGCACGAGCGAGCGGCCTTGTCGGGACTCGCTGCCGCACCGGACGGTGCCGTGTGGTTCGGCAGCCTGCGCGGCGCCGCGCTCGGCCGGGTGCGCGACGGCAACGTCAGGATGTTTCGACTACCGCGCGAGAACGCACGGCCGTTTTCCGTGGCCGTCGATCGCTCGGGCAACGTCTGGTACGCAGACATCACCGGTTGGGTGGGAATGCTCCCGGCCGACGAAGCGAAACGCTGAAGGTGACGTCCCCCCCGATGGGCCTGCGGCCCTTCCCCCCGAGGGGGCCAGCCCGCTTGGGACGCCCCGGCGCGGGCTAGCCCAACTTCCACAGTTCAAGGGTGTGAAGTTCAGTGAATCAACGAGTTGAATCTCTCGGTCGCCACTACACGTGCGG
>JAIEQG010000055.1 GCA_019747905.1 Burkholderiales bacterium | reverse complement strand
CGGGGAGGACGTCAACGCGATGCGCATGGCGGGGATCTTCGTCATCATCGTGGGCGTGGTACTGGTGGCCCGCAGCTGATCATGGAGTACCTTCCTTTCACCCGACCCGACATCGACGAAGCCACCATCGCCGGCGTGGTGGAAGTGCTGCGCTCGGGCTGGATCACCAGCGGCCCGCAGGTGAAGGCTTTCGAAGCGAAGCTCTCCGAATACTTCGGCGGCCGACCGGTGCGCGCCCTCGTCTCCGGCACCGGGGCGCTGGAGCTCGCACTGGAACTGGCGGGAGTAGGACGCGGCGACGAGGTCATCACCACGCCGCTCTCATGGGTCGCTACCGCCAACGTCGTCCTGCGCGCGGGGGCCCGCCCGGTGTTCGTCGACGTGGACCCCGCCACCCGCCTGATCGATCTTGACCGCATCGAGGCCGCCGTCACGCCGCGGACCAAGGCAGTGATTCCCGTCGACCTGGCCGGCCTGGCCGTGGATCGCGACCGGCTCTACGCCATCGCCCGCCGGCACAAGCTGCGCGTGATCGAGGATGCCGCCCAGAGCATGGGGACCCGATGGAACGGCCAGCGCATCGGCAGATTCGGCGATCTCATCTGCCTCTCGTTCCACGCCAACAAGAACCTCACAACCGCCGAAGGCGGCTGTCTCGTGCTGAACGACGAAGCCGAGGCGCTGCGCTGCGAACGGCTGCGCCTGCAGGGCGTGGTGCGGCTGCCGGACGGCGGGCAGGAAGTGGAAGTGGCTGGGGCCAAGCTCAACCTGACCGACATCGCCGCGCGCATCGGGTTGGGCCAGTTGGAGCAACTCGAGGGATTCAACGCACGTCGGGCTCATCTCGCGCGCCGCTACTTCGCCCGCTTCGACCGGTCGTTGCATTGCGGCCTGCCGCCCGAGGAGTACGCCAACACCAATTGGCACATGTTCCAGATCCTGCTGCCGCTCGACCGGATCGCCATCGGCCGGGGTGAGTTCATCGCGCAAATGCACGCCCGCGGCATCGGCGTGGGCGTGCACTACCCGGCCATGCATCTCTTCAAGCTCTACCGCGGACTCGGTTACCAGGACGGCGATTTCCCCCATGCGGAGCAGGTCGGTGCGAGCATCGTCACCCTGCCGCTGTTCCCCCGCATGACCGATGCCGACGTCGACCGGGTCTGCGACACGGTGCGTGATATCCTGCGGACGCACATGCGGCCCGAACACCGATGAGCACGCCCGAAGTCTCCGTCGTCATCCCGGTCTACAACGAGGAGGAAGGCCTGCCCGCCCTGTTCGCGCGGCTCTACCCGGCGCTCGACGCGCTCGGCCGCACCTACGAGGTGGTCTTCATCAACGACGGCAGCGTGGACCGTTCGGCCGCCCTGCTGCGCGAGCAGTTCCAGCGCCGGCCCGACGTGACCCGGGTCGTGCTGTTCAACGGCAATTTCGGCCAGCACCTTGCCATCATGGCGGGCTTCGAACATTGCCGCGGCCAGCGCGTGGTCACGCTGGATGCCGACCTGCAGAATCCGCCCGAGGAGATCGGCCGCATGCTGGCCGAGATGGACCGCGGCTTCGACTACGTGGGCACGATCCGCCGCATGCGCCAGGACAGCGTGTTCCGGCGCTGGGCTTCGCGGGCCATGAACAAGCTGCGCGAGCGCATCACCCGCATCCAGATGACCGACCAGGGCTGCATGCTGCGCGCCTACAGCCGCGACATCGTCGACGCCATCAACGCCTGCCGCGAGGTGAGCACGTTCATCCCGGCGCTCGCCTACACCTTCGCGGTCAAGCCCACCGAGATCGAGGTCGGTCACGAGGAGCGCGCGGCGGGCGAATCGAAGTATTCCCTGTACAAGCTGATCCGCCTCAATTTCGACCTGGTGACAGCCTTCTCGCTGGTGCCGCTGCAGATGTTCTCGCTGGCTGGCATCTTCATCTCGCTGTTCTCGGTGGTGTTCGTCGTCTTCCTCGCGATCCGCCGGTTGATCGTCGGCCCCGAGGCGGAAGGCCTCTTTACCCTGTTCGGCATCGCCTTCTTCCTGATCGGCATCGCCCTGTTCGGCATCGGCCTGCTCGGCGAGTACATCGGCCGCATCTATGAGCAAGTGCGCCACCGCCCGCGATTCCTGGTGCAGGCCGTGCTCGAAGCCGACAACGTCGCCACGGCGACACCACGCGTGGCCCGCCTCGGCCGCGAGGAAGCATGACCGCGGCGGTCGTCTTCGCGTACCACAACGTCGGCTGCCGCTGCCTCGCCGTGCTGCTGGCCCACGGTATCGACGTGAAGCTGGTGGTGACCCATAGGGACAATCCCGCCGAACACATCTGGTTCGACAGCGTCGCGGCGTTGGCCGACTCCCAGGGCATCCCCACGATCACGCCCGACGATCCGAATGCGGCAGACGTCACGGCTCGCGTGCGCTACGTCAGACCCGACTTGCTGTTTTCGTTCTACTACCGCCACATGCTCGGTGCCGATCTGTTGGGCACGGCGAAGACTGCACTCAACATGCACGGTTCGCTGTTGCCGAAGTATCGCGGCCGCGTCCCGGTGAACTGGGCCGTGATCCGCGGCGAGCACGAAACCGGCGCTTCGCTGCATCACATGGCCATCAAACCCGATGCGGGCGACCTGGTGGACCAGATGGCGGTGCCGATCCTGCCGGACGACACCGCCGGCGAAGTCTTCGCGAAGGTAACCGTCGCCGCCGAACTGGTGCTCGACCGCCAGATCGACGCCATCGCCGCGGGGACCGCGCAGCGTCGGCCGCTCGACCTGGCTGCAGGCTCCTATTTCGGCGGCCGCAAGCCGGAGGACGGCGTCATCGACTGGTCGCGTCCCGCCGCCGAAGTGCACAACCTCGTCCGCGGCGTCGCCCCGCCCTACCCGGGTGCTTTCACGCGCATCGGCAACGAGAGCGCGCGCGTGCTGCGCACGACCCATCGTGCAGTGGCCACGCGCGAACCCGCGGGCACGCTGTTCGTCGACGGCGGGCGCCTCTTCGGTTCTTGCGGCGACGGCCAGGCACTTCCCATTCTCGATCTGGAGGTGGCGGGCAACCGCGTAGATGCCTCCTCATTTTCGCAACGCCATGGCCCGCGCCTGCGCGCGGCCGCCTGAAGGACATCCATGAAGAAGATCCTGATCCTCGGCGTGAACGGCTTCATCGGCCATCACCTGTCCAAACGCATCATCGAGACCACGCCGTGGGAGGTCTACGGCATGGACATGCAGACCGACCGCGTCACCGAGTTGCTGGAGCACAAGCGCTTCCACTTCTTCGAGGGTGACATCACCATCAACAAGGAGTGGATCGAGTACCACATCCGCAAGTGCGACACGGTGCTGCCGCTGGTGGCCATCGCCACGCCCGCGATGTACGTGAAGGAGCCGCTGCGGGTATTCGAACTCGATTTCGAAGCCAACCTGCCGATCGTCCGCTCGGCGGTGAAGTACCGCAAGCGCATCCTGTTCCCGTCGACCTCCGAGGTCTACGGCATGTGCGACGACGCGGAGTTCGACCCGTACGCCTCCGATCTCGTCATGGGCCCGATCGACAAGCAGCGCTGGATCTACGCCTGCAGCAAGCAGCTGATGGATCGCGTCATCTGGGCCTACGGCGCGCAACAAGGTCTCGACTTCACGCTGTTCCGGCCGTTCAACTGGATCGGCGCCGGCCTCGACAGCATCCACACGCCGAAGGAAGGCAGCTCGCGCGTGATCACCCAGTTCCTCGGCCACATCGTGCGCGGCGAGGAGATCAAGCTGGTCGACGGCGGCCACCAGAAACGCGCATTCACCTACATCGAGGACGGTGTGAACGCCCTCATGAAGATGATCGAGAACCGCGACGGCATCGCCAGCGGCAAGATCTACAACGTGGGCAATCCGAAGAACAACTTCTCGGTGCGGGACCTCGCTCGGATGATGCTGGACCTGGCACTCACCTACGGTGAGTACCGCGAGAGCGCCTCGAAGGTGAAGCTGGTGGAGACGTCCTCGGCCGCCTATTACGGCAAGGGCTATCAGGACGTACAGAATCGGGTGCCGAAGATCGAGAACACCTGCCAGGAGCTCGACTGGGCGCCGAAGGTGGACATGTCACAGGCCTTGCGGTACATCTTCGACGCGTACAAGGACCATGTGGCGGAGGCACGGGGGCTGGTGGATTGAAGCTCGCGCTGAAGATCGACGTCGACACCTACCGCGGCACGCGCGACGGGGTGCCGCGCCTGCTGGAAGTTCTCAAGCGGCACGGGGCCGGTGCCACGTTCCTGTTCAGCCTCGGTCCGGATCACACCGGGCGCGCCATCAAGCGCATCTTCCGTCCGGGGTTCGCAAGGAAGGTGCGACGGACTTCGGTGGTCTCGCACTATGGTCTGATGACCCTGATGTACGGGACCATCCTGCCCGGCCCGGACATCGGCAAACGCTGCGCGGACGTGATGCGCTCGGTGAAGGACGGCGGCTTCGAGGTGGGCGTGCACACGTGGGACCACGTGCGCTGGCAGGACGGCCTCGCGGCCGCCGACGAGAAGTGGACCAGGCACGAGATGGAACTCGCGTGCAACCGCTTCACCGACATCTTCAAGGAGCCGCCGAGAGTCCACGGCGCGGCCGGGTGGCAGATGAACCGCCATTCGTGGCGCCTCACGCAGCGACTGGGCTTCGACTATTGCTCGGATACGCGCGGCACCCATCCTTTCGTGCCCTTGTACGAGGCCGAGATCATCGCTTGCCCGCAACTGCCCACGACGCTGCCCACGCTGGACGAACTGATCGGCGTCAACGGCATCACGGGGGACAACGTCGCCGAACCGCTGCTGGCGGCCACCCGTGACGAACGCCCCTCCGGCCACGTCTATACCCTGCATGCGGAGCTGGAGGGTGGCAACCTCGCACCCGCCTTCGAGCAGCTGCTCGCCGGCTGGAAGGAACAGGGCCACGAACTGGTCAGCCTGCGCGACTACTTCGACGCGCTGCCCTCCAAGGACCTGCCGCGCCACGAAGTGGGTATCGGTCCGGTGGAAGGCCGCAGCGGCACGCTGGCCACGCAGGGTTCCGAATTCCTGGCAGCGCACGCCGCTTAAATTCGCATTGCGCGCGAGCAGCGGATTCGCAACAATCGACACCGAGAATAGCGGAGGAGGACTACATGCTGGAGAATCTGCCCGTGCCTGATTTCCAGGTCGCATCGACCGGCGGCAAGACGTTCAAGCTGTCCGAGCACAAGGGCAAGCCCCTGGTGATCTACTTCTACCCCAAGGACGACACCCCGGGCTGCACCACCGAGGGCGCGCAATTCCGCGACCTGCACGGCGAGTTCACCAGGCTCGGGTGTGAGGTGTACGGCGTGTCGCGCGACACCATCGCCTCCCATGAGAAGTTCAAGGCGAAGATGGCCTTCCCCTTCGAACTGCTGTCCGACGGCGACGAGGCGCTCTGCAACATGTTCGGCGTCATCAAGATGAAGAACATGTACGGCAAGCAGGTGCGCGGCATCGAGCGCAGCACCTTCGTGATCGACGCCAAGGGCATCGTGCGCAAGGAATGGCGCGGTGTGAAGGTGCCGGGGCACGCCGACGAAGTGCTGGCCGCGGTCAAGGCCATCGCTTGATCGACCCGCCGCTACGGCCGCCGCGCATCGCGCGGCCGCATCCTGATGCCGGTCGGCGACGCCGCCGAGCCGCTTCTGATTTTCCGACCACGAACGCCGTCGGGGTGCCCTGCCCCGGCGGCGTTTGTGCTTTTGCGGTCCTCCCCAGAAAGGAAGTCCTCATACCATGATCCAGAAGAAAGCCACCGGTGTCGTCACCCGTCTCAAGACCGCTGCCACCAAGCTGTTCGTGCTGGACACAAACGTGCTGATGCACGACCCGACGAGCCTGTTCCGCTTCGAGGAACACGACGTGTTCGTGCCCATGGCCACGCTCGAGGAACTGGACTCGAACAAGAAAGGCATGTCGGAGGTATCGCGCAACGCACGCCAGGCGAGCCGGACACTGGACGAGATCGTGAGCCGTGGCGCCGACGAATTCCAGCACGGCTTCCCGCTCGACACCCACGGGAAGGACGCGACGGGGCGGCTGTTCCTCCAGACCGAAGCCATGGGTGGCGACCTGCCGGCGCGCCTGGCCGCCGGCAAGGCGGACAACCAGATCATCGGCGTGGTGAAGCACCTGCAGGAGACGCACGCGCCACGCGAAGTGATCCTGGTGTCGAAGGACATCAACATGCGCATCAAGGCCCGCGCCCTGGGCCTGCCGGCCGAAGACTATTTCAACGACAAGGTCCTTGAGGACACCGATCTCCTCTACACGGGCGTCACGGCGCTGCCCGAGGACTTCTGGGAACGGCACGGCAAGGACGTCGAGACGTGGCAGCAGAACGGCCACACGTTCTATCGCGTGCACGGGCCGCAGTGCTCGAGCCTCCTGGTGAACGAATTCATCTACCAGGAAGGCGATCGGCCCTTCTACGCGCAGGTGAAGGAAGTGAGCGGCAAGACCGCCATCCTCATGCTGATCCGCGACTACACGCACCAGAAGTTCTCCGTGTGGGGCATCACGGCGCGCAATCGCGAACAGAATTTCGCGCTGAACCTGCTGATGAACCAGGACATCGACTTCGTCACCCTGCTCGGCCAGGCCGGCACCGGCAAGACGCTGCTCACGCTGGCAGCGGGACTCACGCAGATCCTCGACGAGCCGCGCTATCAGGAGATCATCATGACCCGTGTCACGGTTCCCGTGGGCGAGGACATCGGCTTCCTGCCCGGTACCGAAGAGGAAAAGATGACGCCCTGGATGGGCGCGCTGGACGACAACCTCGACGTGCTGAACCACTCCGACGACGAGGCCGGCGAATGGGGCCGCGCCGCCACGCGCGACCTGATCCGCTCGCGCATCAAGGTGAAGTCGCTCAACTTCATGCGCGGGCGCACGTTCATCAACAAGTTCCTCATCATCGACGAGGCGCAGAACCTGACGCCGAAGCAGATGAAGACGCTGATCACCCGCGCAGGACCGGGCACCAAGGTGGTGTGCCTGGGGAACATCGCACAGATCGATACGCCCTATCTCACGGAAGGCAGTTCAGGGCTGACCTACGTGGTGGATCGGTTCAAGGGCTGGGCGCATGGCGGGCATATCACGTTGCAGCGGGGTGAGCGCTCGAGGTTGGCGGATCACGCGGCGGAAGTGCTGTAGCGAACGCCTTTGCCCCCATCCCCCGCCTTCCCCCGACGGTGTCGGGGGAAGGTGCCGTACATCCTTAGCCGTACACCCCTTCCCCCGCGACAGCGGGGGAAGGTTGGGATGGGGGCCCTCCAAGCCACCGACGATCAAGCCTCACCGATCGTCGCTGACCTCTCCTTCCCCCGCGCAACGCGTGGGGGAAGGCTGGGATGGGGGCCCTCCAAGCCACCGACGATCAAGTATCACCGATCGTCGCTGACTCCTCCTTCCCCCACGCAACGCGTGGGGGAAGGCTGGGATGGGGGCCATCCGAGCCACCGACGATCAAGTCTCACCGATCGTCGCTGACTCCTCCTTCCCCCGCGCAACGCGTGGGGGAAGGCTGGGATGGGGGCAACGCCTACTCGTCCCTGACCGCCACCGCAGCCCGCTGCCCGGACCCCTGCAACGCCAGGTAGCGGTTCTGCGCCTCCACGGCTTCGCGCTCGAAGCGCACGCGCATCGTCTGCCCCCGCGGCGCCCCAGCCGCCTGCTCCTGCAGGTGATGCACCAGCTCGTGCAGCAACACACTGCGCGCGAACGGCTTCGCGAGATCGAGATCACCCGACACCCACAGCGTACCGCCCTCGTACGCACCCTTGCAGGCACACGGCATGACTTCAGGCGCGACGATCGCAACGTGCGGCATGACTTCGGGTACGGGATACCCCGTTAGATCCGAAGCTGCCAGCAGCAGTTGCAATAGCAGACGCGTCGTCATCGTCGCGCTCCCGAGTCGCCTGGCCGAACATTTCGGCCATTGCGTCGGACCATAGATTCCGCCGGACAGCGCCGAAGGTCTCTATGCGAATCGTCATACGCGCATGCTGCGAGCGCCTTGCCCCCCGCTCTCCGGAATTGGGTCCGCGGATAAGGAAACGTTCTGTTCCCGGCACCCCACCGCCTCAGTTCGCTTCCGTGGCGGCTTCCTTGGACGTATCGAATTGCCGCGACTTGAGCCACTGGGCCAGCATCGTGTCCATGGTGGCCGCATGGCTGCGGAACCAGGTCCCGAGCTCCTGCGCGAGGACACGCCCCACGTTGAACTTGCCTTCGGCGACGTAGTTCCTCGTTTCGCGCATCGCATCGAGGACGCCCGTATGCTCGTCCAGATGGCAATGAGTCGGCGGGAAATCCGTCGCCGCCATCCAGCGCTGCTCCTGTCCGAAATGCTCCTCGGTGTGTGCAATCAGCGCATCCACCATCGTCAGCATCTGTTCGTCGGAAGCAGCACCGACGGCATTCACCATATCGACGAACTCGCGATGCGTCTCGTCGATGCGCTCATCACCGAGCTCGAGTTCTGCAGTCCAATCCAGAGTAGCCACGATCGTGTTTCCAGTCGTTCGAAAAGTGGAAAAGTGTTCTAGTAGCGGTTCGGGTCCGCATAGTTCTCGAAGCGCGTGTTCTCCCCGCGGAACGTCAGCTTCACGGTGCCGATGGGTCCGTTGCGCTGTTTGCCGATGATGATCTCGGCGATGCCCTTGTCGGCGCTGTCGGGGTTGTAGACTTCGTCGCGGTAGATGAAGAGGATCAGGTCTGCATCCTGTTCAATGGCGCCCGAGTTGTGGCTGACGATGCCGTCCGCCAGCCATGAGGCAGGCCCTGGTACCGTGAGATCGTAGACGTCTTCCTCACCGGCGGGCTCAATCGCCACGACGGTATCCCAGAAAAGATCGCTCTCAGCCCATCGCGCCAGGCGGGAATCGCCAAGGCGCTCAGCGTAGTCCGCTATCGTCGTCCGAGACGGAGCGAAAGAGAAATGCGCGGAACCGCCATAGGAAGTGCCGCGCATTGCAGCCATCTTCCGCTGGGATACGCCTTGGGCACGCATGACTGCCTTGACCTCTTCAAAGGCTTCCGCGGGCACAGTGTCGACGTTCGTGTTCTGAAGTCTCTGCTCGAGCAACTCCCGTAGAGCCTTGGCCGGCGCCACGCGGGGACCGAATGCTCCGACGTGATCGAGAAAGCGGAGTTGCTGTTCTCCCCCGGACACATCGACCGTGAACACCGGACGGTACGTGCCCTGAATGACTTTCCGGATTCGGGCAACGATCCCTAGGCGTAGCAGGAGCGCAGCCACGTCCAGCGCCAGTCGCTGGCTCGCAGTCGAGAAATAGACTCGGGGGGCACCTTTTTGCCCGGGCTTGCGCACGGTGATTGATCCGTCAGTTGCCCACAAGTGACGAAGCAACAATCCGATCTGCTCATTGGCAAGGCGGAACACCCTATCGGGCAAATGCTTGTCGTGGGAACGCTGGCCGAAGATGCCCAGTTCCCGCAACCACTTGCCCACACCCTCGGGATGCCATCGGTTGCCGTTGCCCGCGATGACAAGCTGATGCCACGCCCCGCGTCCGGCGTGACGTGACACACGCGCACCAAAAGCAGCAGCGGACTCAGACACGGCCGAGCTATTGTCCTCGCTAGCCGTCGTATATCGCATGGGCTGGTGGACGAGATAGCTCCCATCCCCTACGAGGTGCCCCAGCAGCACGAGGTGATGATCGGGCCAGACTTCGACCGAGCTTGCTTCAGGAATGGCGCGCGCGAGCGCCATCCGATCACCCACCTTCAACTCGTCGACTGTCAGCCAGCCGGCGCCACCGAGAACACGGTGCTTGCCAGTGGCCCGCAGTGTTCGCCCGCTGGCCAGATGTACATCCACTACCGATTTCGACCCAACGCGCCAGACGGCATCAGACTTGGCGGCCGTGACCTTGCCGGCATCGTCGACGGCCCAGACTTCGGGCGTCTGACCTACCAGATCGCGAATGGGCACTCGTCGGCCATCAGTGCAGACCACCAGGGTATCCCCCACCACGCACTCCCGTAGATCCGACATCACCGGCCGCTTGTTCGGCCGTTGCTCCAGGCTGCGATTGAGCTGCGACAGCGCAATGACGGGAACACTGAGTTCCTTGGCCAACGCCTTCAGCGACCGCGAGATCTCGGAAATCTCGGTCGCACGGTTCTCTCCATCACCCGTCGCCGACATGAGCTGCAGATAGTCGATGACGATGAGGCCCAGCTTGCCGTACTGCCGATGCAATCGGCGCGAACGCGCACGCACTTCGAGGGCATTCAGCGCGGGGGTCTCGTCGATCTGCATCGGCGCATCGTTCAGGCGACCGACCGCCTGCGTGAGCCGTTGCCAGTCGTCGTCGAGCAGGCGTCCGGTACGCAGGCGATGCTGATCGAGGCGTCCCAAGGAGCCCAGCAAGCGCATGGCAAGCTGGGTCGCTGCCATTTCCATCGAGAACACCGCGACCGGCAATCCGGCATCGAGTGCGACGTGCTCCGCGATGTTGAGCGACAAAGCCGTCTTGCCCATGGAAGGTCGCCCCGCCACGATGATCAGGTCGCCGGGCTGCAGGCCCGAGGTCTTTTCGTCGAGATCGCTGTAGCCGGTGGGCACACCCGTAACGTCGTTCGGATTGTCGCGGTTGTAGAGCATGTCGATACGCTCGACCACCTGCGTGAGCAGCGGCGGCATCGCAATGAACCCCTGCTTGCCACGCGAGCCCTGTTCCGCAATCTCGAACACCTTCGATTCGGCCTGATCGAGCAACTGGCTCGCATCGCGCCCCAGCGGGTTGTAGGCGGAATCGGCTATTTCCGTTCCGACCTCGGCCAGTCTGCGCATCACGCTGCGCTCACGCACGATCTCGGCGTAGCGCCGGATGTTCGCCGCCGAGGGCGTGTTCTGCGCCAGCGTCGCGATGTACGCGAGACCGCCGGAATTGGTGAGCTCCGCGCTGCGCTCGAGGCTCTCCGCCACGGTGAGCACGTCGGCCGGTTTCGAGGCCTCGATCAGCTTCGAGACGTGGCGGTATATGAGCCGGTGGTCGGCACGATAGAAATCGGCCTCGGAGATCAGGTCACCGATACGGTCCCAGGCCGAATTCTCCAGCAGCAAGCCGCCCAGCACCGACTGCTCCGCCTCCACGGAATGGGGCGGCATCCGGAGCTGGGCCAGGTCGGTGTCGGGGTGCAGCGGGGTGACGGCCTGGGCCATGAGAGAAAGGTCCTGCGGGACTAGAGAGACAGCGTGCGTCGATGGATTTTACCGCTGCCAGGATCCTTCATCAGATGCGATTGCGACTTGTGCGTTTCGGGTTGCCCCCACCCCAGCCCTCCCCCGGCAAAGCCGGGGGGAGGGAGCGGTACACCCCTGCTCCAGCGACGCAGTCGCGGGGACAGGCTGGGATGGGGGCTGATATAGATGAAAAAGGCCGCTTGCGCGGCCTCCTTCATCACGACTTCTCGGCGCCTCGCGGGATCAACCCTCGCCCAGCACCGACACCGTGATGGTCGCATGCACATCGGTATGCAGATCCACCACCAGCGGATGATCTCCGATCTGCTTCAGCGGTCCGAGCGGCATACGGATGCTGCCCTTCTCCACTTCGATGCCCTGCGCCTTCAGCGCATCGGCGATGTCGTGGTTCGTGACCGAACCGAACAGTCGCCCATCGACGCCGGCCTTCTGCGTGATCTGAACCATCAGGCCTTCCAGCTTTCCGGCCTTCTCGGTCGCCGCGGCCAGCGCCGCTGCCTGCACCTTTTCGAGTTCGGCACGGCGCGCCTGGAACTCGGCCAGGTTGGCGGCGTTGGCACGCTTGGCCTTGCCTTTCGGGATCAGGAAATTGCGCGCATAGCCGTCCTTTACCTTGACGACGTCGCCCAGCTGCCCGAGGTTGACCACCTTCTCCAACAGAATGATCTGCATGTCGGCGGCTCCTTCAGTGCAGGTCCGTGTACGGCAGCAGCGCGAGGAAACGCGCCCGCTTGACCGCCACCGACAACTGGCGCTGATAGTGCATCTTGGTACCCGTGATGCGCGCCGGGATGATCTTGCCGTTCTCGTTGATGAAGTCCTTCAGGATCTCGATGTCCTTGTAGTCGACTTCCTTGATCTTCTCCGCGGTGAAGCGGCAGAACTTGCGACGCTTGAACAGCGGGCGGGAGCCCTTGTCGTCGCGCTTGCGATCCTTACCTTTGCCTCGGCCGAATGCCATGTTCGTTTCCTCAAATGTCCTGCAATTCTTCGACGTGTACGACGGGCCACTCGCTCTTCAGACTGGCCCGCGCCAGAAAACCTGCCACCCTCACCTGCCTGCCGATCTCGAGAGTCCGGGCCTGTTCGGCCATCGCTCCCAGGGCCACCATCTGCATCGCCACTTCCACCTTGCGTGCGATCGAGGCTTCTTCCCGGGTCGACTGGTGCCGCACCGTGAAACGCACGGATGCAACCCCTGCCGGCGACACCCGCATCGGCTCGACCGCTTCGACGCGGCCTTCGAGCACGACCCGGTTGCCCGTCACCTAGGGATCAGGCTGTCAGGCAGCCGCCTCCGCCGCCGGCTTCGCTTCGCCCTCGGCGGGCGTCTGCGGCGCGGTCAGCGACTTGGACTTCTCTTCCTTCATCATCGGCGACGGGCCGGTCTCGGCTTCGCGCTTCTGCACGGTGAGGTGGCGCAACACGGCGTCGTTGAACTTGAACGCGTGCTCCAGCTCGTCCAGCGTCTCGCGGTCGCACTCGATGTTCATCAGAACATAGTGCGCCTTGTGCATCTTCTGGATCGGGTAGGCCATCTGGCGGCGGCCCCAATCCTCCAGGCGGTGGATACGGCCGCCCTTGCCCTGGATGTTCGTCCGATAGCGCTCGATCATCGCGGGCACCTGCTCGCTCTGATCGGGATGGACGATGAAAACGATCTCGTAATGTCGCATGCAATCTCCTTGTGGGTTTGAAGCCCCCCGACATGCGAGTTCGGTGGGGCAAGGTAACGATGGTCAACGCATGTCGACCATCCGGGAAAGCCGGTGAGTTTACGGGAGAATGTTGAGCCGGATCAAGCTTTTCGGGGCGATCCGCGCTGACGGCGCGCTTCGTAGAGGCAGACCCCGGTGGCAACCGACACGTTCAGGCTCTCGACCGAACCGAACATGGGGATCCGGGCCAGGGTGTCGCAGCGTTCCCGGGTCAGGCGGCGCAGCCCCGCGCCCTCGGCGCCCAGCACCAAGGTGAGGGCACCTGAAAGGTCCAGGGTAGGCAGGTCGGCCTCCCCTTCCCCGGCCAGCCCGACCACGAAGACGCCCCGCTCCTGCAACATCTCCAGGGTCCGGGCCAGGTTGGTGACCATCAGGTAAGGGACTGTTTCCACGGCACCGCTGGCCACTTTCTCGACCACGGGGGTAATGCCGACTGCCCGGTCCTTGGGCGCCACGACGGCATGGACGCCCATGGCGTCGGCACTGCGCAGGCAGGCTCCCAGGTTGTGCGGGTCGGTAACGCCGTCCAGCGCCAGGATCAGGGCCGGCTCGTCCAGACCGTCCAGGATGTCCTCGAGGTCCATCGCCCGGGCTTCACCCTCCACCACGGCGATCACGCCCTGGTGCTTGGCACCGGGCAGCATCTGGTCCAGCCGGTGGCCGACGGAGGCCACGATCCTGACCCCGGCCTCCTTGGCGGTGGTCATCAGCCCCCGCATGCGCGGGTCGTCGCGAGAGGCATCGGCGTGCAGTTCCAGGACGGCGCCGGCGTCCTGCTTCAACTTGGCCGTGACGGCGTGGAAGCCGTAGATGAGACGACCCTTCGCCATGGTCAGCGGCGCCGGGCCGCCCCAAGCCGCTGACGCGCCCCCCCGGGGGGCAGCGACCGCAGGGAGCGTGGGGGCTGTTCCATCTACGACCGTTCGGCAGGCAGGAAGTCGAGTCGTGACAGTTCCAGATCCACCCGTACCAGCTTCACCTTCAGACGGTCGCCCAACCGATAACGCTTGCCGGTGCGCTCACCTAGCAGCAGATGGCGCGCCTGGTCGAACTGGAAGTAGTCGCTGCCCAGTTCGGAAATGTGGATCATGCCCTCGACGTAGACCGAATCGAGTGCGACGAACACGCCGAAGCCGGCCACGCCGCTGATGGTGCCGTCGAACACTTCGCCGATGCGGTCCTGCATGTAGTAGCACTTCAACCACGCTTCCACTTCGCGCGTCGCTTCATCGGCGCGCCGCTCGGTCATGGAGCAATGTTTGCCGAGCTCCGCGAGATCGCCGGCACGCATGGACTTGCCTTCGAGCACCGCACGGATCGCACGGTGAATGACGAGATCGGGATAACGCCGGATCGGCGACGTGAAGTGCGTGTATGACTCGTAGGCGAGTCCGAAATGGCCGAGAGGCTCGGGGCTGTATTGCGCCTGCTGCAGCGAACGCAGCATCACCGTCTGCAGCAGCTCCGCATCGGGGCGGCTCTTGATGGAAGCGAGCAGCTTGGCGTAGTCCTTCGCATGCGGCTCGTCACCACCGCCCAGGGACAAGCCGAACTCCGCGAGGAACGCGCGCAGCCGTTCGAGCTTCTCCGGCGTCGGGCCTTCGTGCACGCGATACAACGCGGGATGCTCGTGGCCTTGCAGGAAGTCGGAGGCGCAGACGTTCGCCGCCAGCATGCATTCCTCGATGATGCGGTGCGCGTCGTTGCGCTCGACACGCACGATGCGTTCGATCTTGCCGTGGTCGTCGAAGATCATGCGCGTTTCGATGGTCTCGAAATCGATCGCGCCACGCCGTGCCCGTGCCTTCACCAGCACCTGGAACAGTTGGTTCAGCGCCTGCAACTGCGGCATCAGCTCGGCCCGCCGCTTCGCCGCTTCGCCCTTGGGCTCGGTCAACGCCGACCACACTTCGTCGTACGTGAGGCGTGCATGGGAATGCATCACCGCGGGATAGAACTCGTACTTCGCGATGTCGCCCTTGGCGCCGATGTCCATCTCGCAGACCATGCACAGCCGATCGACGCCGGGGTTGAGCGAGCAGATGCCGTTCGACAGCGCCTCCGGCAGCATCGGGATCACCCGGCGCGGGAAGTAGACCGAGTTGCCGCGGTCCATCGCTTCACGGTCGAGCGCTCCGCCCGGCTTCACGTAGTGGCTCACGTCCGCGATGGCAACGAAAAGCTTGTAGCCCTTGCCTTGGGGTTCGCAATACACGGCATCGTCGAAGTCACGCGCGGTCTCGCCATCGATCGTGACGAGCGGCAAGGAGCGCAGATCCTTGCGGCCCTTGCGCTCGGCAGCGCTCACGGGCTTCGCGACGCGCTCGGCCTCGGCTTCCGCATCGGCCGCGAACTCGTTGGGCAGCTGATGCTTGCGCAGCGCGATCTCGATCTCCATGCCGGGATCGGTGGCGTTGCCGAGGATCTCCACGATCCTGCCGATTGGCGGGCTGTGCCGTGCCGGCTGCTGGACGACTTCGACGACGACCACCTGGCCGGGCGTGGCACCGGCGCGGGCATCCGCCGGCACCAGGATGTCGTGGGCGATCCGCTTGTCGGCCGGCGCGACCAGGCCGATGCCATGCTCCAGCAGAAAGCGCCCCACCACCTTGGTGTTGGCACGTTCGAGCACCTCGACGATCTCGCCTTCGATGCGACCGCGGCGATCCAGGCCGGCCTCCCGCGCCATGACGCGATCGCCGTGCATGACCTTGGCCATCTGGGCGGCGCTCAGGAACATGTCCGGGGCACCGTCATCGCGGATCAGGAAACCGAATCCTTCCGGGTGGCCTTGCACGACACCCGGCACGAGTGCGAGCTTCTGCGCCACGCACAGGTCGCCGCGGCGGTTCACCATGATCTGCCCGTCGCGGGCCATGGCCTGCAGGCGGCGTGTGAAGGGTTCGACTTCGCGCGAATCGATCGCGAGGCGATCGATGAGTTCGGTGGAGTTCACGGGCGCACCGATCTCCTCCATGATCTGCAGGATGTATTCGCGGGAGGGGAGCGGGTGCTGGTACTTGCCCCGCTCCCGTTCGAGATAGGGGTCGGCCGCGCGCAGTGCGCGGGCCGGTTTGTGGTTCGTGGCGCCACTTTGGGCACCGGTTTTTCTAGGCATCGATAGGCGCCCTCGTGGCGCTTGGAACAGGAAATTTCGTGGTTTGACATCGGTCGCCGATGCGGCTACATTCGCGCGCCTTGTCGTGCCGAGATGGCGGAATTGGTAGACGCACCAGGTTCAGGTCCTGGCGGGGGCAACCCTGTGGAGGTTCGAGTCCTCTTCTCGGCACCAGAGTTTACGACCGGAAACGGCGCCCCATCGGGGCGCCGTTTTTCTTAGCAGGCGGCCGACAGTTACGACACCTCGAACGGGTGACGCAGAATGATCGTCTCTTCGCGGTCCGGGCCCGTGGAGATCATGTCGATCGGCACGCCGACGACGCGCTCGATCATCTTCAAGTAGCTGCGGGCCGCCTCGGGCAGGTCTTCGTAGCGCTTCACGCCCACGGTGCTCTGCGACCAGCCCGGCACTTCCTCGTAGACCGGCTCGCACTGCGCCAGTTCCTCGGCGCCGACCGGCAGGATGTCGTAGCGCTCGCCGTCCATGAGATAGCCCACGCCCACCTGCAGCGACTCCATGCCGTCCAGCACGTCGAGCTTGGTGACGCACAGGCCCGATACGCCATTGATCTGCACCGAGCGACGCAATGCCGCGGCATCGAACCAGCCGCAGCGGCGCGGTCGCCCCGTGGTTGCACCGAACTCGTTGCCGCGGCTCGCGATGCGTTTGCCCACGTCGTCGTAGAGCTCGGTGGGGAAAGGCCCTGAACCGACGCGGGTCGTGTATGCCTTGGTGATGCCCAGCACGTAGTCGAGCATCTGCGGGCCGACGCCGGCGCCCGCGGCGGCCGCACCGGCCACGCAATTGCTGGAGGTCACGAACGGATAGGTGCCGTGATCCACATCGAGCAAAGTGCCCTGCGCGCCTTCGAACAGCAGGCGATGGCCCTTGCGGAAAGCTTCGTACAGCAGGCGCGGCACATCGCCGACCATCGGCTTGATGCGCTCGGCGAGACCCAGCGTCTCGTCCAGCACACGCTGGAAATCCACCGGTTCGGCCTGGAAATAGTTCTTGAGAACGAAGTTGTGGAAGTCCAGCACTTCGCCCAGCTTCGCGGCGAAGCGCTCGCGGTGGAAGAGGTCTTGCAACCGGATCGCGCGCCGCGCCACCTTGTCTTCGTAGGCAGGCCCGATGCCGCGTCCGGTCGTGCCGATCTTGCCTTCGCCCTTCGCACGCTCGCGTGCCTGATCGAGTGCCGCGTGGTGCGGCAGGATCAGCGGACAGGCCTCGGAGATGGTGAGGCGCCCAGTCACGTCGACGCCCGCAGCTTCGAGGGTCGCGATCTCTTCGAGCAGCGCCTGCGGCGACACCACCACGCCGTTGCCGATGTAGCAACGCACGCTGTCGCGCAGGATGCCGGACGGGATCAGGTGCAGCACCGTCTTCTTGCCGCC
>JAIEQG010000140.1 GCA_019747905.1 Burkholderiales bacterium | reverse complement strand
ATCAGCAGCGCTCCGACCGGCGACTCGTGGTAGGTGTAGTGGATCATCTTGTCCTCACTCGATTTACCGGGTGCACCCGGGGCTGTGCGCCCCAGCTGCGCTGGGCGCTGCCCACTCGCCGCTGCAGACATCTCACTTTAGCGACTGCCACAGGTGCATCACGGCATAGGCGCGCCACGGGCGCCATGCCTCCGCCAGCGCCAGCACGCGGCGCGGATTCTTCTCCCCCAATGCTTTCATCACGCCATAGTCGGTGTGCGGAAACGCATCCGGCCAGGTCAATGCCCGCATGGCCATGTACTGGGCAGTCCAATCGCCGATGCCCGGCACCGACCGCAGGCGGGCGATGCATGCATCGGCGTCGGTGCCCGGCTCCAGCGTGACGTCGCCGCTCGCGAAGCCCTCCGCAAGCGCGAGGATCGTCTTCGCGCGGGTCGCGATGATGCCCAGTGCCGCGATGTCACCATACGGTAGCGTGGCCACGCGGCCAGGCGCCGGAAACAAGAGTGCCAGCCCTTCGAACGGAGTCTCGATCGCCGTGCCGAAGCGCTCCGCGAACCGTCCCGCCAGCGTCCTTGCCGCACGCACGGTGATCTGCTGTCCGAGCACCGCCCGCACCGCGAGCTCGAACGGATCGAAAGCGCCGGGCAAGCGCAAACCCGGATTCGCGTCGGCCAGTTCGCCCAGCGCGGCACGCACCTGCCCTGGATCACACGCGAGATCGAACACGCGCTTGGTCTGCGCCAGGACGGCCGGCAGCACCGCGGCGAACGTCGCGGCAACCGCCACGCGCACCGTGTGCTTGCGCGCCACCGGCCGCACCTCGAGCCAACCCGTGTGCTCCGTCCCGCGCGCGGCGATCCGCAGTGTTCGACGGTAGGAATCTCCCACGACCTCGTCGACGCCGGCGATGGTGCGCGCCGCGAAGAAATCGAGCAGTGCCTGCCAGTCGAACGGCGGCCGGAAGGCGAGCTCGAAATGGAAGCGATCGGCGACTTCGCGCACGGCCGTCGCTTTGCGCAAGTCCGTAGGCTTGAGGCGATAGCGTTCGCGGAACAGGGCGTTGAAGCGGCGCACGCTGTTGAACCCGCTTGCCATCGCCACGTCGGTCACGCTCAAGCGCGTGTCGGTCAGGAGCCGCTTCGCGAGCAGCATCCGATGCGTCTGCGCGTACGCGACCGGTGCAACCCCGAACTCGCCCTGGAACACGCGTCGCAGATGCCGATCGGTGATGCCGAGCCTGGCCGCCATAGCATCGATGCTGCCGCCGTCGGCGACTCCATCCTCGATCAGGCTCGCGGCCTGCTGCGCAAGCCTTGCACCGGCATCGATGCTGGCATTGCCGGGTGCCAGTTCCGGCCGACACCGCAGGCAAGGGCGAAAGTCGGCAGCCTCGGCCGCCGCTGCACTCGGATGGAAGGTGCAGTTTTCGCGTTTCGGTGGGCGGCTCGGACAGATCGGACGGCAGTAGATGCCGGTGGACGTGACGCCGACGAAGAAGCGTCCGTCGAAGCGCGGGTCGCGGGCACGCAGCGCGCGATAGCAGCGGTCGGCATCGAGTTCCATGGTCGCATTATCGGCCGGACCACGACCGGGCGCTCGCCGTTTTCGGACATCAGAATCGGGAGCGCGTTAGAACCTGCCCCCACCCTGACCCATCCCCGGCGCAGCCGGGGGAGGGGACGCAGCTCCTTCCCCCGACTGCGTCGGGGGAAGGCGGGGGATGGGGGCAGCGAAGCGCCCGACTGCGTCGGGGGAAGGCGGGGGATGGGGGCGGCGAAGCGCCCGACTTCGTCGGGGGAAGGCGGGGGATGGCAAGCGAAACCGCCATCACGCTCCCGCCGCCGTCCTCCGCAGAAACGCAGCTCGCCGATCGAGCAGCGCCTGGAAATTGTCCATCGACGCGAGATGCAGGTGGATGCGCGCCAGCACGCCGTTGCGCAGCAGCGTCTGCACTGTTTCCGGCGGCAGCTCCACCAGCTTTGCCTCGGCCACGCGGAACATGCCGGTCAGCGCGAACGGCTGGCCCTCGGTCGGTTGCGCCTGCATCGTGAACGGCTCCAGCAGTCCGAGCTCGGCGAGCTGCCGGCACATCTGTTCCGTGCGCGCGATATCGGCCTCGTACTCGAACACGAACTTCTGCGTCTGCATCCAGTTCGCCGTCGGCTCGCCGTTCGCTTCGAACAGCGACTGGCCTTCCTCGCTCAACGCCGCCCGTTCAACGCACACGACGCGCTCCTGCTGTTCCTGGCCGCCGAGAGTCACGCGCGTCATGCAGTAGGGGTAGCGGCGCACGTAGGCCGGGACGTAGCTGCGCCGATCCCACGTCTTGTCCCACAGCACGAACAGGTTCTGCCCGCGCTCCAGCGCGACCACCGCCATGGCGACGAAGCTCTTGCCCTCGTCCCCCGACACGAACACGATCGGATAGTCCCGGCTCGCCGGCACGAACTCCGCGAAACTGACCGGGATCGGGTTGAGGCTGTGGAAGACGGTGGGAACGATGCGCGCTTCGGGCAGGACGAGCTTGTGCGCCTTGTTGAGAACGACGATGTCCGTATACGCGTACGGCGGCGTGATTTCCATGGAGGGCCTCGTGGGATTGACAGGAGGCGGCCCGCTGTCCACCTCCGCATCCGGCATTATCCAATGCCTGCGGCCTCGCGTGCGCGGCGCCCGGATGCCGCCACCGCATAGAGGTCGAGCGTGATGGCTCGCGCGGAGGCGTGGTCGACGATGGGCGCCGGATAGTCGCGGCCGACGACGACGCCTGCGGCCGCCTGGTCCAGCGGCGGCATGGTCCACGGTGCGTGGATGTACCGATCCGGTACCCGCGCGAGCTCCGGCAGGTAGAGTCGAATGAAGCGGCCCTGCGCGTCGAACTTTTCCGATTGCGTCACCGGATTGAAGATGCGGAAGTACGGCTGCGCGTCGCAGCCGGTGGACGCCGCCCATTGCCATCCGCCGTTGTTGGCTGCGAGGTCGAAGTCGTTGAGATGGTCGGCGAAGTACCGTTCGCCGCGGCGCCAGTCGACGTGGAGATCCTTCACGAGAAATGACGCTACCACCATGCGCAGGCGGTTGTGCATGTAACCGGAGGAAGCGATCTGCCGCATCGCCGCGTCCACGAGCGGATAGCCGGTGCGTGCCCCGCACCAGGCCTCGAAGTGGTCGTCCGGGTTCGGAAAGACCATGCCCTCGAACTCCGGCTTGAAGCTGCGCTCCACGACGTGCGGGTGGTGCCACAGGATCTGGAAGTAGAAGTCGCGCCAGATCAGTTCCGACAACCACGTGCGGGCCCCGGCCGAATCGATGGCGAGCGCAGTGCGCGCCAACTCCCGGACCGAGATGGTGCCGAAGCGAAGATGCACCGACAGGTACGACGGGCCGCGCACCGCCGGGTAGTCGCGACGATCGGCATAGGCATCGATGCGCTCCACGAACTCGTCGAAGAGCTTGCGTGCACCGGCCGCGCCCAGCGGCAGCTTGAGCGAAGCGAGGTTGGTGGCTTCGAAGCCGAGCTCGTCCAACGTCGGGACCGGATGACCGGCGTTCGACACGAGCTGGGAGGTACGGGGCGCAATCGGGTACGACTTCACGTAGAAGTCGTCGACCTTGGCGAGCCAAGCGTTCTTGTAGGGCGTGAAGACGGTGAACGGCCGGCCCGCCTGCGTCAGCACTTCGTCCCGCTCGAAGACGCACTGATCCTTGAACGTCACGAGCTTGCGGCCGGTCTCCGCGAGACGATGCTCGACACCGGCGTCGCGGGCGATCGCCAGCGGCTCGTAGTCGTGATTGGCATACACCGCGTCGACGTCAAGCTCGACGGCGAGTCTCGGCACGAGTTCGCGGGCGCGGCCGTGCAGCACCACGAGCCCGCCGCCAAGCGCCTCGAGCGCCGCCTGCAACTCCACCACCGCTTGCCGGATGAACTCGACCCGGCGATCGGCCCGGCTCGGCAATGCCTCCAGAATCTCCGTATCGAACACGAACACGCACCAGACCGCGCGAGCGTCCTTCAGCGCGTGATACAGCGCCGCGTGATCCTCGGCCCGCAGGTCGCGACGGAACCAGACCAGCGCGCGGTCAACGAAGCCCGCCAACTCACTTACCTCCAACGACGCATCGAAGGGCTGCGCGCCCCAGCTGCGCCGGGCGCGGCCCCCCGGGAGGAGAGGCAGCCAGGCCTGTCGGGGGGGATGTCACCTTCACCCCATCTTCCGTCGCAGGAAACGCATGAGCACGCCGATCACGGGCAGCTTCGCGTACAGCTCCTCGGCGGTGTCCCAGTAGTCCCGGTGATAGACGATCCGGCCATCGGGGCCGAAGCGCAGGTGGGTCGTGCCGTGGACGGTCCACGTTTCGTGCGGCTTCCAGCTGCGGATGCGGAACTCGAAGTCCCATTCGAACATGGCCTGCGAGCCGTCCACGATGCGGTTCACGATCCGGAAGCGCGGCTCGATGAGTGCCTCGTACATGTGTTCGTAGATCCGGCGAATCGCCGGCAGGCCCGTGACCTCGTTGAAGGGGTCCTTGAAGGAGGCATCCTCGGCATAGACTTGCGCGAGGCGATCGAGGCCGTCCGGGCTCATGGACTCGAAGTACCCGACGATGCGGTCGACGGAAAGCGTCGTCACAGCCCGGTGATCCTGCGGATGAGCGGAAAGTACAGGCGGTAGGGCAGGAGCCGCAGGATCTTCAGCCAGCGCGTGAACCGCTTCGGGTAGTGGGTTTCGAACTCGCCGCGTTCGAACCCGCGCAGCGTCAGGTCGGCGGCCTCCTCGGGGGATATCAGGGCGGGCATGTGGAATTCGTTGCCGTCGGTGAGCGGGGTCTTCACGAATCCGGGGCACACCACGTGGACGCCGATGCCGCGCGGTGCCAGGTCCAGGTAGAGGACTTCGGCAAGGTTCAGCAGTGCCGCTTTCGTGGGCCCGTAGATCAGCGCCTGCGGCAGGCCGCTGTATCCCGCCACGCTCGCGACGATGCCCACGTGGCCTTCGTTGGTCGCGATGAAATGGGGCAGCACCACGGCGAGCACGTTCAGCACGCCGTTCACGTTCACGTCCACCAGCGCCCTGGCCGCGTGCAGGTCGAACTCCCAGGCGCGCATGGGCTTGTAGTTCCCGGCCACCATCAGGACCACGTCCAACCGCCCCCAGGCCGTGACGAGGGCGCGATGCGCCTCCGCCACCGACTGCGCGTCGGTCACGTCGAGCGCCAATGCGAGCGCGCGCCCCGTCGGCGCTCCAGCCGCGATTTCATCGAGCGGTTCCGCCCGGCGCGCCGACACGGCCACGCGGGCACCCCGTGCCAACAGGGCCCGCGCGAGCGCCGCCCCGATGCCGGTGGAGGCACCGACCACCCAGACGCGCTGATCGGTCCAGTGGGCGACGGGAGGGTTGAGCGACATGCGCTCAACCTCTCTTGCGGAAGCTGATCATCACCTGTGCCACCTCGACGCCGAACTTGGTAATGCTGGAACGGTTCAGCACCACCGTTTCGTCCACACGATACATCCAGTCGTCGACATTGAGATGCACGGTGGATTCGCCGTAGGGAAAATCGAGCACGTAGGCGAAGCGGAACGCGTTGCCGGCAACCTCCCCCTGCGCTTCACCAACCACGTCGGCTGCAGTGCCGACGTAGCGGTTCCCGTTCTTGCGCAACGTCCAGACGCGCCGCTGGGTCCTGCCGTCGGAGTAGGTGAAGAGCTCGTCGAGCGTACCGATGTCGCCGTTCCACGTGCCGTTGATCGCCACCTTGAATCGCTGGGAGATCCGCCCGTCGCGGTTGCGCACGATGCCCCAGGCATCGACCGGGCCGTCGAAGTACTCGCGCAGATCGAGCGCGGGTTGCTCCGCGCGGAAGTCGTCCACCTTCACGGACGAGCAACCCGCCACCAAGGCGGCAACAAAGACGATCAGTCGACGAATCATGGCAGGGTAGCTCCTGAGGTGACGGTGGTGGCACCGGCGGTGCGTTCGATCGGCGCGACCCACAGGATCGCCACCGCCAGCAGTTTCAGCGCACAGGGCACCGCGGCATACATGGTGGACAACGGGCCCATTGCCGCCTGCACCGTACCGGGCTGGTAGCCCAGCGCGCCCAGGGCGGGCAGCGCCAGTCCCGCAGCCAGGGCGAGATTGAGCTTCTCGGTGAGTTGCCACAGCCCGAAGTACGCACCGTCGGGGCGCTGCGTGCCGGCGGCGCGATCGCGGTCGACCACGTCGGCCAGGATCGAAGGCGGCAGTGCCAGCTCGGCGCCATACGCGATTCCCGACAACGCGCACACCATCCCGAAGCCGAACGCATCCCCGGGACCCAGCAGGAACGCCCAGACGAACGCGGTGACGCTCATCAGCATGCCGAGCAGCCATGCGTGCTTCTTGCCCACGCGCCGCGACGCGGCGACCCAGAACGGCATGCCGGCCGCGCCGAACAGGAAATAGAGTGCGAGGAATGCACCGCTCTGCTCCGGCCGCTCGAGTACGTCCTGCACGTAGAACAAGATCAGCGTGGCGGGAATGGCGGAAGCGACGCCGCTCACGACGAACACGAGCAGCAAGCCGCGAAATCCGCTGTTCGCCAGTGGCGCAAGCAACGATCGCAGTAGCGTTCGGTCTGCGGATGCAGCCGCGGGCGGCAACGCGCCCACCCGCGGCGAACCGAACAACGTGGCAGCCGCGGCGAGAAGGAGGATCGGCACATACAGAAGGCTGAAGCGGCGCAAGCCCTCGCCCAGGCCGCCGGGGCCGCCGTTCAGGGTCGCGAGCCAATCGGGCAATGCTGCGGCGACCAGCACGCCGGCCACCCCGAACGCGCCGCGCGCCGCCGTCACGCGCGTGCGCTCGTGATAGTCAGGCGACAGCTCCGCACCCATGGCGAAGTAGCTGATGGCACCCATGCTGAACCCGACGTAGACGATGCCGAGACAGCCGGCAAGCCAGGCTGCCAACGGCAAGCCGGTAAGCCCCGGTGGATGGAACAGACCGATGAGTCCGAGTGCCAGCAGCGGCACGGCCGCGACGATGAACGGCCGGCGATCGCCCGACCCAGCCGCCACGCGATCGCTCCACCAGCCGAGCAGCGGATCCTGCAGCGCGTCGAGCAATCGCGCGGCGAGCAGGATCGCACCGACGACGCCAAGGGAAAGTCCGAGGTCGTCGCCGTACAGCTTGGGCACGTGGACGTATACCGGCAGCGCCGCCATGGCGAGCGGCGCGGCGAGCGCCGCGTAGGCCACCAGGCGCGCCCGCGGCAGCGGGCTTGCGTTCAAGATCGTCCCAGCAGCGCCGCGCGCAACTTCGGTTCCCGGGTGGCGGGGTCGAGCCAGATCGAAAAGAAGGCGCGCGCGAATTCCGGATCGTTGACCACCGCAGTGGCACGGCCCTCGTGGAAGAACTCGGCCCCGACGCCAGGCCGATAGACGCCCGAGATCCGATCGCCGCTCTTCACGTCGGGAAAGGCCGCCAGCATCCGTTCGCGCCAGGCTTCGAGCTTGCGCGGGTCGCGATAGCCCAGACGGCGCATTTCGTCGACGCTCGCGGCCGCGAGCTTCTCACCGGAGAACGCACGCGCATACCGGATGTCGAGCACGAAGGTGCGGTCCCACTGCCATTCGCTGCCAGCAACCCACAGCGCAGCGTCGTACAGGTGCAGCCCGAACCAGCGCATCTTGCCGTGCCCCAGCACCCGCAGGTCGCCGCGCTCGGCCTGTACGGCTGCGGGCAGCGGCATCGCATTGGCATGCACCACCGGCGGCACCGCCCACAGGAACGCCAGAGCGACGAGCAGCCTAGACACGCTTCAGCTCCACCTGGAGCACGTCGATGGTGCCGGCGCGAAAGCCGGCCTCGCAATACGCCAGGTAGAAGTTCCAGGTGCGCACGAACTTCTCGTCGAAGCCGAGGGCGTGCAACTCCGCGAGGCGGGCGTTGAAGCGCTGGCGCCAGCGGCGGACCGTCTCGGCGTAGTCGAGCCGGAAAGCGAAGGTGTCGCCCACCAGCAGGCCCTGCTGGGAAGCGCGGTCGCGGAACACCTCTTCCGAGGGCAGCATGCCACCCGGAAAGATGTACTGCTGGATGAAGTCGGTGCCGGTGCGATATCGCGGGAACAACTCGTCGGCGATGCTGATGGTCTGCACCAGCGCGCGGCACCCCGGCTTCAACCGGTCACGCACGACGCGAAAGAAGACCGGCCAGTACTTCTCGCCGACGGCTTCGAACATCTCGATGGACACGACGTGGTCATACTCGCCGCGCACTGCGCGGTAGTCGCGCAATTCGAAGGTGGCGCGATCCGCAAGGCCGGCACGCTCGAGGCGCTCGCGCGCGTAGGCGAGTTGTTCCTTCGAAAGCGTGATGCCGTGGACCCGGCAACCCCGCGAGCGCACCGCATGCTCCGCGAAACCGCCCCAACCACAGCCGATCTCGAGCACCGTGTCGCCGGCCTTCACACCGAGATTCTCGAGGATGCGTTCGTACTTGGTGGCCTGCGCTTCCTCGAACGGACGGTCCAGGCGCCCTTCGAACTGCGCGGCCGAATAGGTCATGGTGCCATCCAGCCAGAGCGCGTAGAAGGCGTTGCCCAGGTCGTAGTGGGCCTGGACGTTGCGCTTCGCCTGACCGCGGGAATTGCCGTGCAGCAGGTGCCGGATACGGTAGAAGAGCGCCCCCCACCAGCGGCCGTAGACCGCCTTCTGGAGCGCCGTGTGATTGATCGCGACGACGGCGAGCAGGCGGGCGAGATCCGGCGTATCCCAGCGTCCCGTGATGTAGCTCTCGGCGAAACCGATGTCACCGGCCCGCAGCACGCTGTCGAACACGCGCCAGTCGTGGATGCGCAGCATCGCCTGCGGTCCGGGGCTCGACCCGATGAAAGCGTGCAGACGGCCGTCCGGTGTGATGAGGTCGAGTTGCCCCAGCTTGATTCGTGCGAGGATCGACAGGATCAACCGCGCGGCGCGCGGTGGTGGTGTCGAGTCGGCAATCAGGGGGACGGGCATGTCGTTCAGTTTCATCGCGTGGTCTCCTGAACGGGCGGCGTAGGCTTGGAGACGAACCGCACCCCCTTCAACCAAAGCCGCAATGCCTGCCAGTGGATGCGCGCGATCACCGCCGCCGTCATCCAGGGATAGAGCGCGAACGCCTGCGCGAGGCGTGCCGAAGTCAGGGGTCGCGCCCGTCCCGAGACCGAAGTAACGAGCAGTTTACCGGCTGCGTCGTCGTAGTCGATACGTACCCTGGTCGCGCCCGGCTCGAGGTCGAACTGGAAGCGGTAGCCGCCGGCGACCTCGCAGAACGGCGAAACGTGGAACACCTTGCGCGCCGCCAGCACGTCACCGGGTTCGATCGGCCTTTCGTCCGGATGCGCGAGCAGGTAGTTGTGATGCTCGCCGAACGTGTTGTTGACCTCGCACAACACCGCCCGCAGCCGTTCTTCGCGGTCGTGGCAGAGCCAGAAGCTCACCGGATTGAACACATAACCCAGGACGCGCGGAAAGGCCTGCAACCAGATCTCGCCGTCCACGCTGTCGATACCCTCCGCGGCGAGCAGTCGACGGATCCACGCCTCGAGGTCGCTGCCGTCGCGGGGCCCATGGTCGCGCCGATGAAAGGAGAAGAGGTTGAAGCGGTCGACCGAGAACAGCGGCCGCGCGAGAGCATCTATGCTGCTCAGACAGAAGCGCAGGAAGAACACGCGGTAGGAAAACACGTTCCGCCGCGGGCGCAACCGCGCGTGCATGACGCGACCGAAATAGATGTCCGGACTCAAGCGACCTTCGCTTCCATCTGCCATGGTGCCTTGACGCCCAGCGCGTTGGCCACCGCCAGACCGGATCGCAGGCCATCCTCGTGAAAACCGTAGCCGGTCCAGGCGCCGCAGTACCAGGTGCGGCGGCCTCCCTGCAATGCCGGCAGGCGCCGCTGCGCTTCGATCGCCGCCACGTCGAAGACCGGGTGAGAGTAGTCGATGCGACGGATCACGCGGTCGGCCCGTGGCTCGTGCACCGGATTCAACGTGACGATCATCGGCACCCTGCAGGGCAACGGTTGCAGCTTGTTGATGAGGTAGCTCACCGATACCGGCCGCCCGTCCAGCCGCGCCGGACCGGTGAGGTAGTTCCATGCCGACCACGCCTCGCGAGCGCGCGGCAGCAGCGTCTCGTCCGTGTGGAGCCAGGCTCCGTTGTGCTGATAGCGCACCGAGCCGAGTACGTCGCGCTCCGCGGCATCGGCGTCCTCGAGCATCGCGAGCGACTGGTCGCTGTGGGAGCCAAGCACGACGGAATCGAATCGCTCCGACCCGTGCGCGGTGCGCACTTCGACGTGGTCGCCGCCGCGCCGCACGCCCAGCACCGGTGTCTCGAGGCGGACTTCCCCGACTTCGGCAGCGAGCCGGCGCACGTACTCGCGGCCACCGCCCGCGACGGTGCGCCACTTCGGCCGGCCGTTGACCTGGAGCAAGCCGTGGTTGTGGCAGAAGCGCAGAAAGGTCGCGGCCGGGAAACCCAACATGCTCCCGGTCGGGCACGACCAGATGGCAGCACTCATCGGCAGGAGGTACCACTCGCGGAATGCGCGGCCGTAGCCGCCGCGGTCAAGGAACTCGCCGAGGGTCTCGCCGGCGCCCAAGCCCTGTTCCACGGCCGCCGTCGACTCGCGGTTGAAGCGCAGGATGTCCTGCAGCATGCGCCAGAACTCCGGCTTCACCAGATTGCGCTTCTGGGCGAACACCGTGGCGAGGCTGCTGCCGGCCCATTCGAGGCGATCCTCGTCCACCCGAACGCTGAACGACATTTCGCTCGGGGCCGTCACGATGCCCAGGTGGTCGAACAGGGCACACAGATTCGGATAGGTGCGATCGTTGAATACCAGGAAACCCGTATCCACCGGAAAGCGCGCACCGTCCACGGACACGTCGACCGTGTGGGTATGACCGCCGAGAGTTCCGGCCGCCTCGAACAGCGTGACGGCGTAGCGCTTCGACAGCAGCCATGCAGCCGACAGCCCGGCGATTCCCGACCCCACCACCGCGATGCGTTTCACCGGCGCGCTGCCTCGATGGCGGGCCGACTGTCGTTTCGGTGGCTAGCTCCGGCCGCACCGGCCGGAGCCGGGGAAAAGGGTTCAGGTCGCAGGCGATCCGCGCGGGGGTGGCACGCGGGTGAGGGGAGACATGCCTGCGACCTGAAGACGGGTTGCCCGGCGCTCGCGTTCTGCTCGAAGGGCCGGAATTGCGGTTCGGGCTGCCGCCCGCGCCTCACGGAGTACGTTGTGCGGTGCATGGCGGGTGTAGAGAATTTGTCCTAGTCAAATACCGACGTGGCGCCTACACTACGCAGCCATCGGGCTATTGTCAAACACTTGTCCTGGACAAAATGATATCGATGGTGCCATGTCGTTGAGGTCGCTGGAGAAAGCCGCTCCAGTCTCCGTGGACCCCCTGTCTGGAAGGGAGGCGGCGGCGCCCGGCAGCGCCGACCCGGTGCTGATGCTGAGCATCGGTGCGGTAGAACGCGACACCGGTTTGTCCAAGGACGTGCTGCGCATGTGGGAGCGCCGTTACCGCTTCCCCCTGCCTTTACGAGACCAGCACGGGGAACGGATCTACCCGCCCGATCAGATCGCCAAGCTGCGGGCGATCCGGCGCTTGATGGATCGCGGCCATCGACCGGGCAAGATCATCAACCTCGACCTGCCGGCCCTCGAAGAACTCGGCAGGACACCGGCCCACCGCTCGGAATCTGCGGGCGACATCGACGAAGCGCTCGAGCTGATCGGCAACCATCACCTGCCGCAGTTGCGGCAGTTGTTCAACCTGAGGCTGATGACGCAGGGCCTGCAGCGCTTCGTGCTCGATACCGTCGTGCCGCTGACAGCCGCAGTCGGCGATGCTTGGGGACGCGGCGAGTTCGCCGTGTTCGAGGAGCACCTTTACACCGAGCAGATCCAGAGCGTGCTGCGCAATGCGATCGCGACCGCCCAGGCCGCGAGCCAGGCGCCACGCGTGCTGCTCACGTCCTTCCCGACCGAACAGCACAGTCTCGGCCTGCTCATGGTGGAAGCGCTGCTGGTCTGCGACAGCGCCACGTGCATCCCCTTGGGTACGGAAACTCCCGGCCAGGAGATCGTGCGTGCCGCCGAGGCGCATCGCGCGGACGTCGTGGCGCTCTCGTTCAGCGCCGCGTTCCCCGAACGGCAAGCCGCCTCAGGGCTGAAGACCCTGCGGGCGAGCCTGCCCGGCACGACTGCCATCTGGGCCGGCGGTGCCTGCATGCGGCGCCTGCGCAAATCCATCGACGGCGTCGTTCAGGTGCGAACACTCGACCAGATCGCGGGCCTGCTGACCGACTGGCGCAGCGCGCACTGACTTACCGCCAGCGGCCGCAGCCATGGGCAAGCCACCGCGCGACCGTCGATCCCCAAGCGCGGATGGGGTGGCGGAATCCGCGACCACAGCCCTCGTCCTCGGCGACCAGCTGACGTTCGACAATCCTGCGCTGGCGCGGCTCGATCGCGGCCGCGATACGGTCGTGATGATCGAAGCGGCCGGGGAGGCGTCCCATGTCTGGAGCCACAAAGCCCGCATCGCCCTGTTCCTGTCGGCGATGCGACACTTCGCCGAGGAACTCCGGGCAGCCGGATACCGGGTGCAGTACATTGAACTCGACACACCGGGCCCGGACGATTTCGGAGCCCGCCTCGGCGCATGCCTCGCCGACCTCGGCGCCGTTTCGCTCCGTGTATGCGAGCCCGGCGAGTGGCGCATGCTCGCGGCGATCCAGGACGTCTGCCGATCGCGCGGCGTAGCTCTCGCCGTTTTGCCGGATACCCACTTCCTGATGGGGACCGACGAATTCCGGCGCTGGGCCGGCGACCGGCGGACCTTGCGCATGGAGTTCTTCTATCGCCACATGCGCCAGCGGACCGGCATCCTGATGCAGGAACAGGGTCCCGAGGGCGGCCGCTGGAACTACGACACCGACAACCGCGCCGGTTTCGGTGCGCGCGGGCCCGTCGCTGTGCCCGAGCCGCCCCGCTTCTGCCCGGATGCACTCACGCGCGCCGTGATCGCGCTGGTCGAGCGACGCTTTCCGGACCATCCCGGCCGCCTCGATGCATTCGCCTGGCCCGTCACGCGCGCCCAGGCCCTCGAAGCGCTCGCACGGTTCGTCGCCGAGCGGCTCGCGGCCTTCGGCCGGCATCAGGACGCGATGTGGCGCGGCGAGCCCGTCCTGTGGCATTCGCTGCTGTCCTCCAGCCTCAACCTGAAGCTCCTCGACCCGCGCGAAGTGATCGAG
Source organism: Burkholderiales bacterium (assembly GCA_019747905.1). Classification (GTDB taxonomy): domain Bacteria; phylum Pseudomonadota; class Gammaproteobacteria; order Burkholderiales. Next base: position 4,056 of record JAIEQG010000140.1, on the reverse strand, counting down.
GCGGCCTTGCAGGCGTGGCGCGAACAGCGGCTGCCGCTCGCCAGCGTCGAAGGCTTCATCCGCCAGATCCTGGGTTGGCGCGAGTTCGTCCGCGGTGTCTACTGGCACTGGATGCCCCAGCTTGCCGAGCAGAACCATTTCGCCCACGAGCGCGCACTGCCCCGGTGGTACTGGACTGGTGCCACGCACATGAACTGCATGGGGGCGGCCATCGGCCAGACTCTCGATCACGGCTACGCGCACCATATCCAGCGGCTGATGGTCACCGGCAATTTTGCCCTGCTGGCCGGCATCGAACCGCGCCAGGTCTGTGACTGGTATCTCGCCGTCTATGTCGATGCGGTGGAGTGGGTCGAACTGCCCAACACCGCGGGCATGGCACTGTTCGCCGACGGCGGGCGCTTCACGAGCAAGCCGTACGTGGCCTCCGGCGCGTACATCAAGCGGATGAGCAACTACTGCCGCGGCTGCCGCTATCGGCCCGAGGTGCGTACGGGCCCCGACGCCTGCCCCATGACGGTTCTGTACTGGAGCTTTCTCGACCGGCACACGAACGAATTCGCCCGCAATCCGCGCACGAGCCTCATGGCGCAGAACGTCGCCCGCCTCGATGCGAGCGAGCGTGCCGCCATCCGCCGCACCGCCGAGCGGATCGGCGCGAGCCTCGAAACGGTCTGACCACGGCACCCCCTGCTAGAATCGCCCGCCTTGCGTGTGCACCATGCCACAGGAAACACCTGCGATGCTCTACCCCGAACTGTACAAATCGCTCGAAGCGGTCCGCTGGAACATGGCGCGCGACGTGCCCTGGGCCGACTTCGACGCCAACCTGCTGTCCGACGAGCAGGCGCAGACCATCAAGATGAACGCCATCACCGAATGGTCGGCCCTGCCGGCCACGGAGATGTTCCTGCGTGACAACATCCACGACAGCGACTTCTCCGCGTTCATGTCCGTATGGTTCTTCGAGGAGCAGAAGCACTCCCTGGTCCTGATCGAGTACCTGAGGCGCTTTCGCCCCGACCTCGCCCCGAGCGAGGCGGAACTGCACGCGGTACGCTTCCAGTTCGACCCCGCCCCACCGCTCGAGACCCTGATGCTGCATTTCTGCGGCGAGATCCGCTTGAACCACTGGTATCGTTGCGCCTCGCAATGGCACACCGAGCCGGTCATCCGCCGGATCTATGAAATCATCTCGCGCGACGAAGCGCGCCATGCCGGGGCATATCTCCAGTACATGAAGCGCGCCATCGCGCAGCTGGGCGTTGAAGCCCGCGCGGCGTTCGCGAAGATCGGCATGTTGATGGCGAGCTCCTCGCGCAGCGGCAAGCCGCTGCATCCGACCAACCTGCACGTGAGCAAGGACCTGTTCCCGCACGATACCGTCCAGTCGAAGCTGCCCGACCCCGATTGGCTCGAGCACTGGCTCGACGAACAGATCCGCTTCGACCGGGAGTGGGAAGGCAAGGTCGTGACCATGATCCTGAAGAATCTCTCGATCCTGTTCGACCGTACGTTCGAGTCGGTACAGGATCTCAATCGGTACCGCAAAGAGCTGATCCGAACGCCCGCCGGCGACCGGCAGGCCGCCTGAGGAACATGGCGCAGGCACCGGCGTTCGAATCCAAGTTCTGCGCGCCGGGCGAACTCGCGACACGGGCCGGCAAGCTGCCACGGCCGCTGGTCTTCACCAACGGCGTCTTCGACCTGCTGCATCGCGGCCACGTCACCTACCTCGCGGAAGCCCGCGCGCTCGGCGCGAGCATGATCGTCGGCCTCAACTCGGACGCGTCGGTCAAGCGGCTCGGCAAGGGCGACGACCGGCCGCTCAACGCACTCGAGGACCGCGCCATGGTGGTCGCGGCCCTCGAGTCGGTCGCACTGGTCACGTGGTTCGAAGCCGACACACCCCTCGATCTGATCCTCGCCTGCCGACCCGACATTCTCGTGAAGGGTGGCGACTGGCCGGTCGAGAAGATCGTCGGTGCCGCGGAAGTGCGATCCTGGGGAGGCAGCGTCCACTCGATCGCCTTCCGGCACGAAGGCTCCACCACTTCCCTGCTCGCCCGCATCCGCGGCGCGTAGCTCTCCGATCCCGGCAACCCGCGCCGGCACGACGAAGGCACTCCCATGGCTGATCGCATCTCACGCTTCCTGCGCGACCTCTGGACGCTCGCCAAGCCCTACTGGTTTTCGGAGGAGAAGAACTCGGCGCGCCTGCTGCTGGTCGCGATCATCGCGTTGACTCTCGGCATGGTGTACATGAACGTGCGCATCAGCTACTGGAACAACGCGTTCTACACCATGCTGCAGAAGCGCGAGGGCGCGCGCTTCGTCCCGCTCATCCTGGAGTTCACGGTGCTGGCAGTCATCTACATCGCCATGGCGGTGTACCAGGTCTACCTGCGCCAGGCCCTGCAGATCCGGTGGCGCCGCTGGTTGACCGGCTACTACCTGAACGAATGGCTGGCGGACCGGACCTACTACCGCATGCAGCTCACCGGCAAGGCCACCGACAATCCTGATCAACGCATCGCGGAGGATCTCAACCTCTTCGTCGAGAAGACGTTGTCGTTGCTGCTCGGTCTGATCGATTCTGTCGTCACGCTGGTGTCGTTCGTGGGCATTCTGTGGGGACTCTCGGGCACGCTCGAGTTCGAATGGAACGGGAGCACCTGGGAGATCTACGGCTACATGGTCTGGGTCGCCGTGGCCTATGCGATCGTCGGCTCCTGGATCGCCCATCGCATAGGCCGCAAGCTCATACCGCTCAGCTTCGACCAGCAGCGCTTCGAGGCGGATTTCCGCTTCGGGCTTGCACGGTTTCGCGAGAACACGGAAAGCGTCGCCCTGTATCGCGGCGAGGAAGACGAACGCCGCGGGTTCACCCAGCGCTTCGCCGCGCTGGCACAGAACTGGTGGGCCATCATGAAGCGCCAGAAACTCATCAACACCTTCACGACCGGCTACGGGCAGGCTGCGATCATCTTTCCCTACCTCGTGACGGCGCCGCGCTACTTTGCAGGCAAACTGGAATTGGGCGACCTTACGCAAACCGCGCAAGCGTTCGGCTACGTCCAGAACGCCCTATCCTGGTTCATCAACGTCTATCCTGAGTTCGCCGGCTGGAAGGCGACGGTGGATCGGCTCACCGGATTCCACAACGCAATCCAGGGCGCGCAGGCGGAAGCGCGGACGAGCCCGGGCACCGTGTTGGAGACCACAGGCGCGAGTTCCCTTGAACTGAACGGCGTGGAGCTCGAACTGCCCGGTGGTCGGACGCTGCTAGCAAACGCGTCCGCCTCGATCATGCCGAAGGAGCGGGTGTTGCTGCGTGGCCCGTCCGGTTCCGGGAAGAGCACCCTGTTCCGCGCGCTGGCCGGCATCTGGCCCTTCGGCCGCGGCCGCATTCGCGTGCCGCGCATCTTCGATGCTCTGTTCCTGCCGCAACGGCCGTACTTTCCGATGGGCACACTGCGCGAGGCCGCAGCCTATCCGGCCGAGCCGGGACGGTTCACCGATGCGCAGTTGCGCTCAGCGCTGGCCGACGTGGGTCTTGCGCACCTCAACGACCGCCTCGACGAAACCGGGCAATGGAACCAGCAGCTCTCCGGCGGCGAACAGCAGCGCGTCGCGATCGCGCGGGCACTCCTGCACAAACCAGCGTGGCTGTTTCTCGACGAGGCCACATCGAATCTCGATCCGACCGCGGAGGCAGCGCTCTACACGTTGCTGGCCGAGCGCCTACCGGACAGCACCATCGTCAGCATCGCGCATCGGCCGGAAGTGGCGCGGCACCATCAACGCGTGATCGAGATCGACCCGGCGACGCGATCGCTGGTTGCGGCGTAGGTCTGCCCCCATCCCCGCCTTCCCCCAACGTCGTTGGGGGAAAGGAGCTGCGGCTCCCTCCCCCGGCTTTGCCGGGGGAGGGTTGGGGTGGGGGCGAACGGTGGCGGAGGGCGGCGGATTGCCTCCGCATAGCGCCACTCACGGGCACTTCGCCGCCTTCACCGAAGTCCCCGGCAGCTCCGCGCGCAACTCCACCAGCCGCGC